>SFJM01000013.1 GCA_004555915.1 Clostridiales bacterium
ACATTAAGCATAACTTCGATTTTTGCCCGCTTTCAGGGGGCTTGGTTTTGTGCGCTCTTTTTCGGAATGGTACTCAAATCACGATGTTTCAACCTTTTTTCTCCTCCAGCATGATAATGCCTGCCTGTACCCCCCGTTCACCATGGGTTTCCCGATGGGACCAGAATATCTCATGGTTACATTTGGTACAGATTTCACTGTCAACAATGGTGCGTACGCCGGCCTGCTCCAGACGGAGCCGGTTGATGCCCTGCAGGTCAATATAATATTTCGGTTCCCGCCAGGTGATAAACGGCTCCACCATGTCCCCCATGGTTTCCCGCATGGCCTGCGGTACATCCCCATCGGTTTCAAAGCAGCACTGCCGGATGGACGGCCCGATGACGGCCTGGATATGCTCCGGCTCCGCGCCGTAATTGTCCTGCATGGCCTGTACGGTTTTGGCCAGGATTCCGTTTGCCGTACCGCGCCAGCCGGAATGGCACACGCCTATACTGCGGCTGACCGGGTCATGCAGCAGGGTCACAACACAGTCCGCATAATAGCCGCACAGCGGTACATTGGTCAGATTGGTGACAATCGCATCTGCTTTCCAGCTCATGGGCTGTCCCAGCCCCATGCCCATGGTGGTTTCATCCACCACGCGTACAATATCACTGTGAATCTGTTTCGTCATGGTCATGCGTTCCCGCGGCACACCGAAGTGATCCGCAAGAATCTGATAATTTTTCCATACATTTTCCCGCTGGTCTCCCCGGTTAAAGCCCAGATTCAAAGATGCAAGATGTCCGGTACTCACACCACCGAATTTGGTTGTGAACATATGTGGCGTCGTCACAGCATCACAGGTATAATAAATCAGGTCATCTTTTTTACGTTCATGTATCATTTGATGCATTTTATGTCCTCCCTGCAGCAAATACTGCCCTTATTATACTATGGATTGCAAAAAAAATATAGAGGAAATATTCTGACCGGATATGACCAAAAGAGTGACACTATTTTTCACAAATTACCCTGAAAACGAGCAAAACTGTTAAACATGGCACACTTTGCCCATTCCTGCCTGTTGACAATCATTTGATTTGCGATTACAATAAGTAATAATGCCTTTGTTTACAAACGAATGCGATCTATCGTTTAACCGCACAGGTATTACCATAAAATGAATTTATTTTTCAGAAAAAATCACAAAAAACAGGAGGTGTGTCTCAGAAGAATGGTTACTGGTATTATAATCGGTATTATTATCGGTGTAATAGCTGGCACTGTCATCGGCATTATGTACCGTAAAAACGTATCCGAACGGAAAATCGGAAGTGCTGAGGAAGAAGCCAAGCGCATTATCAACGATTCCATTAAAACCGCGGAAAGCAAGAAGCGTGAAGCCCTGCTGGAAGCTAAGGAAGAAATCCACAAGAACCGTGCTGACCTTGAACGTGAGATCAAGGACCGCCGGAGTGAAATGCAGAAAACCGAACGTCGTCTGACACAGAAGGAAGAAACGCTGGACCGCAAAACGGATGCAGCGGAAAAGAAAAGCGAAGAGCTGAACCGTAAGCTGGCCAATGTCCAGAAGAGCCGGGAGGAAGCTGAAGCGTACAAGCAGCAGCAGCTGGAACGTCTGGAAAGCATTTCCGGACTGACCCGTGACGAAGCAAAGGAATTTCTGGTCAATTCCATTGAGCAGGAAGCACAGCATGATGCCGCCATCAAGCTGCGTGAAATCCAGCAGCAGACCAAGGATGAAGCGGAAAAATATGCCCGCGAGGTCATTTCCTCCGCAATCCAGCGCTGTGCCGCAGATCATGTGGCGGAAGCAACCGTTTCTGTTGTCCCGCTGCCGAATGATGAGATGAAGGGCCGTATCATTGGCCGTGAAGGCCGCAATATCCGCACACTGGAAACCCTGACCGGTGTTGATCTGATTATTGATGATACGCCGGAGGCAATCACGCTGTCCTGCTTTGATCCGGTTCGCCGTGAAATTGCACGCCTGACACTGGAAAAGCTGATTATTGACGGACGGATTCATCCGGCCCGCATCGAAGAAATGGTCGAAAAGAGCCGCCGCGAGGTGGAACAGGTCATCAAGCAGGAAGGTGAACGTGCCGTTCTGGAGACCGGCGTCCATGGCCTGCATCCGGAGCTGATTAAGCTGCTGGGCCGCATGCGTTACCGCACCAGTTATGGACAGAATGTCCTGCAGCATTCCATTGAGGTTTCCCATATCGCCGGTATTCTTGCCGGAGAACTGGGCATCAATGCAACACAGGCAAAGCGTGCCGGTCTGCTGCATGACATCGGCAAGGCAATTGACCGCGAGATGGAAGGCTCCCATGTGGATATCGGCGTTGACCTGTGCAAGCGGTATCATGAGCATGCAGATATTGTCCATGCGGTTCAGGCCCATCACGGTGACATTGAAGCCAAGACCCTGGTTGCATGCCTGGTTCAGGCAGCGGATGCCATTTCCGCAGCACGTCCGGGTGCACGCCGTGAAAATCTGGAAGCGTACATCAAGCGTCTGGAAAAGCTGGAAGAGATCGCAAATACCACGCCTGGTGTTTCCAGTTCCTATGCCATTCAGGCCGGCCGCGAGATCCGCATCATCGTCAATCCGGATCAGGTTTCCGATTCCAAGATGCTTCTGCTCTCCCGCGAGATCGCCAAGAAGATCGAGAACGAGCTGGAGTATCCGGGTCAGATCAAGATCAATATGATCCGCGAAACCCGTGCTGTCGAATACGCAAAATAAACGATATTCTATGTATCTACACAAACAGGAACCCGGCCGGATGGCCGGGTTCTTTTATTGTATCGAAAAATCCCGCACATGGTTTTTACCGTGTGCGGGACTTTATATTAGGGCTTTATATTATATGTATGTTGCTATGTTGTATGTTCCTGCAATCCTGCGTCCTGTAGGCAGGCTGACGGACCTTCCGTCCGGCATGCCTGCGGTGCGTGGGAGCGCACCGCACATTTCTTTTGCTTCTTTTCTTTCTGCAAAGAAAAGAAGGGTTTCTTTTGCTGACTTTTCTTTTCCCAAAGAAAAGTCAAGGTCTGCGGCAGGTCAGCAGGATCACCTGCCGTTCCCGTGCGATTTCACGCAGCAGCTTCATGCCGCAGGCGGCACGCCGGTCATCATAATTGACAAACGGGTCATCCAGTACAATCGGTACGGTTTCATCACCCTGATCCAGCAGCACCTTGCAGACCGCAAGGCGAAGCGCCAGATACAGCTGGTCACGGGTACCGGTAGACAGCCGCAGCCGATCCATTTCCACTGCACTGTTGTCCCGCCGGCAGGTCGCTTCAAAATCCGTATACAGCTGCATCGCCGTATAGCGATCCGCTGTCAGAATCCGCAGGTATTCCTCCGCCAGCTGGTTGATCTGAGGGGAGACACGTCCGGTCAGCTCGGCATTTGCCTGTACCAGCGATTCCTTCGCCAGACGGATGGCATCCAGCTGCCACAGAATGCTTTCCTTTTCTTCCTCCAGCCGTTCCCGCTTTGCGCACAGCTTCTCACGGACACCGATTTCCTCACACTTGCCACGGCATATTGCGATGGATTCATGCAGAGCATTGCATGCCTGTCTGGCCTGCTCCACGGTATCCTTCGCTTCATTCATCCGCATGCGGGCTTCACCCTGAGGGCCGGTGGTATCCAGAATATTCAGGTACTGCTCTGCCAGTCCGTCATGCTCCCGCTTGCGGTCTAAGTACACCTTCTTGCGTTCCTTTACCTCCTGCATAAACTGCAGCGCCCGTTCTTCCTCCTCTGCCGGAATCTCCGGTGCAATGCGCTGCATCTGTTCCCGGAATTTTTCCCGGACACGCTCCAGCTGCTCCTCTGTCTGCGCGTCACGTGCAATGGCTGACTGTTTCCGCCGTTCCAGCTTTACACGTTCTTCATCAAAATCCATCGGCGGGGTATCCAGTGACCGGGTACTGCCCACAAAGGTGACAACCAGTGCGATAATCGCAAAAACAGAAAACAGATACGGCATGTACGGTGTCAATGGGCCAAAGGGAATGACCCCCAGCAGACTGATGACCGCCAGAACACCAGACAATACTGCCAGTGCCATGGACCAGCCGCGAATATGGATATCCGTCGTACTGCTGGAGCTGTTGCTGTAATCATCCTCGGTATGGTCAATGTCATCCTTCCATTTCTGGTAATTGGCAGTGACATCGGCCAGCTCGGCCTGGGCATCAGCCCGTGCCTGCTTCGCATCAAGATAAGCGCCGGTTGCCCGTTCCGCATCGGTGAGCACATCCAGCGGCGGAAGCGCTTCCCGCAGCCGCGCAAGGTTTTCCCGTGCCTTTCGTTCTTCCCGCTCCGCAGCTTCCCGCTTGGCAACAAACAATAAGGTAAACTCCTCCGTTGCCTGCTGCTGCCGGTTTTCCGCTTCCGCAATGCGCTGCTTCGCTTCCGGGATCTGCGCCTCATAGCCGGCAATCTGTCCGGCGAGGTCATCCAGCCTTGCTACGGACCGGTTCAGTTGTTCTATGTCTTCCTCCACCTGTGCATACCGTCCGCGATTGCCGGTACCGCGCAAGGCATTTTTCCAGCGGTCCAGCTGTGCCACCGCGCCGGAATACATCATGGCACTGTCTCCGGTGGTGGAAAGCGCCAGCATCCGGTCCCCCAGCTCGCCGGCGGAAAGGGCCTGATCCTGGCCGTCCAGCAGGGCGGAGGACTGGTATCCCTCCTCACTGACACCGGTCAGCACTCTGCCGCAGTCCTTTGCGGTCAGTTCCGTACACGGTTCACCGGTATCGGCATAATACGCGGAAAATTCCTGCATTGGTGCGGTTCCCTTGCCAGTCTGGCGGCTGATAACAATTCTCCTGCCCTTCCATTCCAGCTCCAGCAGGCCGCTCATGGGATTGCCGTCGGCAGGACGGAACCGGGTTTTATCAGACAACTGCTTCCGGCTGTCCCTTCTGGTGGTATTCAATCCGTACAGCATGACACGCAGGAAATGACACAACGTTGTTTTACCGCCCTCATTGGGCAGATAAAGCACATTCAGGCCGTCCTCAAACCGGAGCTTCCGGCCATCCAGAACGCCAAAATGTCCCTGTGCATTCAAGAATTTCATTTTCGTCTCCCTGTTAACATGATATATAGGTTCGGACATTATATCCTTTATTATATCATATTATTTGCGTATGACAACCGTCTGGCTGCGACACTTTTGTTTTTCTTATTTTGGATATTTCTGTTTGTTTTCCGCCTGTAATATGGTATAATCCATACTAGAAACCCCGTTCAATTTTATAACAAATTTTTGAAGGAACAAGGTGATGATGATGAAACGATTCCGTATTGCAATCCTGTCTATCGCACTGCTGTCCATGCTGCTGACCGGCTGTGCATCCACCAAGTCTGCCACGACAGATCCGGACGAGGGCAGCGGTGTCCGTTCCAAGGAGGTCGGCTCCCAGTATGACGAAGGCAGCGGCGTCCGCTCCAAGGAGGTCGGCTCCCAGGAAAATACCGATGTTTCGGTTGACGGCGACACCGGTGTGGAGTAAGACAGGTTCTTCCGACACATGCCCGCATTTTATAGCAGAAACAACCACAACAGAACCATATTTCTAATTTTGGAGTAAAACCTATCCACATTTTCCACAAAGAAATTCAAAAAAATGATTTACAAACTTGTAACATTAGTATAAAATGGAGTTGAATGAGTCAGTGTGTCCCCCTCCCTGTTTTGTGCGAAAAAAAGATGAGAGATTTTTCTTGTAACTTTGGTACTTTTTATTGAAGTTTCGCTCAACTTTTGGTACAATTAAAAGCAAGGGAATGAAAGCAATTCACCCAAGTTTGGATAACAAGCCTGAAATGGCTTTTTATGCAAGAAATTTTTTTATAGGAGATGTTAAATATGGATGCTTTTAGCAAGGCTCTGCAGGCTGATAAGAGAGAAATCATTATCGCGCCTACCATTTACAAGTGTGCTGATTTCGGCATGTTCGCTGAGGAATTCAAGCTGAACGAGCGCGACTGCGTTCTGACCAACGAATTCATCTACAAGCCGTTCATGGAGCAGTACAACCTGCCGTGCAACTTCGTATTCCAGGAGAAGTTCGTTGGCGCAGGCGAACCGTCTGAAAAGATGATCGAAATCATGTACGAGACCATTCCGTACGATTCCTATGACCGCGTTATCGCTATCGGCGGCGGCGCAATCATGGACCTGTGTAAGCTGCTGGGCTGCAAGCGCCCGAAGTCCGTTCATGAGATGTACTTCAAGCGCGAGCCGTTCATCCACGAGAAGGAAGTTATCGCAATCCCGACCACCTGCGGCACCGGTTCTGAAGTTACCAACATTTCTGTTGCTATCGTTAAGGACGAAAAGGACGGCGTGCTGACCGGCGGCGAGACCAAGCTGGGCCTGGTATCTGACGACATGATCCCGAACAAGGTTTGCCTGATTCCGGATATGCTGAAGACCCTGCCGTACAAGCCGTTTGCTTCTTCTGCAATCGACGCTCTGATTCACGCAACCGAGTCCTTCCTGTCCCCGTCCCGTAAGACCATCACTTCCGAGCTGTTCTCCGTAAAGGCTATGGAAATGATTCTGGAAGGCTTCCGCCGCATCGGCGAAGACGGCCCGGATGCCCGTCTGACCTACCTGGACGAGTTCTCCACCGCTTCTACTTACGCTGGCATCGCATTCCTGAAGGCTGGCTGCGCTACCGTTCATGGCATGTCCTTCCCGCTCGGCGGCACCTACCATGTACCGCACGGCGAGTCCAACTATGCTCTGTTCGGCAAGATTCTGGAAATCTATGATGAAATGAACCCGACCGGCGAAATCATGAAGTTTAAGGAAATGATCGCTCGCATCACCGGCTGCGAAGTTGAGAACGCTATCCCGTATCTGAACGAGCTGCTGGAGAAGGTTCTGCACCTGAAGCCGCTGCGTGAGTATGGCTTCAAGGAAGAGGACATCAAGGCATTTGCAGAGTCTGTTGAAGCTAACCAGCAGCGTCTGATCACCAACTCCTACATCCAGCCGTGGACCAAGGAGCTGTCTGAGCGTGTTTACAGAGAGTGCTTCTGATTCTCTGAATTCTGAATAAAACACAATTACCGTTAGCTTGTCAACGCAGCGGGTATCGTCCGCGGTACTCGCTGCGCTTTTGCTACAAGAAACAAACTCACCCCAAGAGAGAGACGACTGAAGAAAGGATTTCGATTCATTATGATGACGAAAGAACAGTACATTGAGTCCCTGCGCAAGCTGAATCTCAACCTGTGGATGTTCGGTAAGAAGATTGATAACCCGGTAGACGACCCGATTATCCGTCCGTCCCTGAACTCCTTTGCCGCTACCTATGAAGCTGCAGAAGATCCGGAAAATGAGGATCTGATGGTTGCAACTTCCCACCTGACCGGCAAGAAGATCAACCGTTTTACCCATATGCATCAGTCCACCGACGACCTGATCAAGAAGGTTAAGATGCAGCGTATGCTGGGTCAGAAGACCGCAGCATGCTTCCAGCGCTGTGTAGGTATGGACGCAATGAATGCTGTATACTCCTCCACCTATGAAATCGACGAGGCATGCGGCACCAAGTACCATGAAAACTTTGTCAAGTTCCTGACCCGCGTACAGGATGAGGACCTGGCAGTTGACGGCGCTATGACCGACGTAAAGGGCGACCGCGGCCTGGCTCCGTCCAAGCAGGCTGACCCGGACCTGTTCCTGCATGTTGTTGAGCGTACCGCTGACGGCGTTTATGTCACCGGCGCAAAGGCACATCAGACCGGTTTCGTAAACTCCCATGAAGTACTGGTTATGCCGACCATCTCCATGCGTGAGGGCGACGAAGATTACGCAATTTCCTTCGCTGTACCGACCGATTCCGAAGGTATCACCCTGATTTACGGCCGTCAGTCCTGTGACACCCGTAAGCTGGAAGAATACAATGACATCGACGTAGGCAACAAGATTTACGGCGGCCACGAAGTTCTGGTTATTTTTGACCATGTATTCGTTCCGAACGACCGTATCTTCCTCAACGGCGAAGTCAAGTTTGCAGGCATGATCGTAGAGCGTTTCGCTGGCTATCATCGCCAGTCCTACGGCGGCTGCAAGGTTGGTGTAGGCGACGTTCTGATCGGCGCTACCCAGCTGGCAGTTGAGATGGCAGGCTGCGCAAAGGCTTCCCATGTCAAGGACAAGATCATCGAGATGATCCACCTGAACGAGACCCTGTATGCATGCGGCATCGCATGTTCCTCCCAGGGCGCTCCGACCAAGGCTGGCAACTACCTGATTAACCTGCTGCTGGCGAACGTCTGCAAGCAGAACGTAACCCGCTTCCCGTATGACATCGCTCGTCTGGCACAGGATCTGGCAGGCGGCCTGATGGTAACCCAGCCGTCTGAGGCTGACTACATGAACCCGGTAACCCACGACTACATCGAGAAGTACCTGAAGGGTGTTGCATCTGTTCCGACCATCGACCGCATGCGCGTTCTGCGTCTGATCGAGAACATCACCATGGGTACCGCAGCTGTTGGTTATCTGCCGGAGTCCATGCACGGTGCAGGTTCCCCGCAGGCTCAGCGTATCATGATTGCCCGCCAGGCAAACATGGAGCAGAAGAAGGCGCTGGCTAAGGCTATTGCTCGCATCGACTGATTCATCCCCGACAAACGGTGCTGAATTTCTGGTAATAATTGTGGCAACAGGCACTCATAGAGCCCTCTCTGTGGGTGCCTGTCTGTCCGTTTGAACCATATTCTACAAAATGTAAGAGGTATCCTATGCTTCACTGTACTGTAAAATTCTGCGGCGGTTGCAATCCGATGTACGATCGCGGAAAGGCCTACCGCAGCATTGCCGGCGACCTTGCGGGTGTGGCCGAATTCTCCTATCCGGAAGAGGGTCAGCAGTATGATGTTCTGCTGATTCTGCGGGGCTGTACCGGCTGTCCTTACCTGTATGAGGATATTTCGGCTGCCCACCGCATCGTATGTGCCAGCCAGGCTGAAGCGGACGGCGCAGCGGCACGCATCGCAGCGCTTGCCTAATGGATTTTCCCCGTATCATTCTACATTCACATATATAGACATCTGAGAGAAAGGATTGATACCCAATGAAGAAAGTTAAGGTTCTGACTCCTGAGGAAGCTGTTGCTATGATCCCGGACGGTGCGACTATCGCTACCGGCGGTTTCGTAAGCTGTGCCTGCCCGGAAACCCTTTCCAAGGCAGTTGAGAAGCGCTTCCTGGAGACCGGCCACCCGAACAATATGACCCTGTTCTATGCAGCAGGTCAGGGCTACCGTGGTACCCCGGGTTCCGGCGGTGACCACTTTGCTCATGAAGGCATGGTAAAGCGCGTTGTCGGCGGCCACTGGGACCGTGCTCCCGGACTGGGCAAGCTGGCTCTGGAGAATAAGATTGAGGCATACAACCTGCCGCAGGGCGTTATCACCCATATGTACCGCGATATCGCTGCACATAACGTTGGTACCATCACCCATGTTGGTCTGTACACCTTCGCTGACCCGCGCAACGGCGGCGGCAAGCTGAACGACACAACCAAGGAAGACCTGGTTAAGCTGATTGAGATCGAAGGCCAGGAGCGTCTGCTGTACAAGGCTTTCCCGATTGACGTTGTATTCCTGCGTGCATCCTACTGCGATGAGCGCGGCAACTGCACCGTACATAGAGAAGTAGGCCCGCTGGACTCCACTGCAATGGCACAGGCCTGCAAGAACTCCGGCGGTAAGGTTATCGTTCAGGTAGAGAAGATCGTAGCTGCCGGCGCTCTGGACCCGAAGCTGGTCAAGATCCCGGGCATCTACGTTGACGCTGTTGTTGTTGGTACCGAAGAGGACAACATGCAGTGCATCGGTGTTCCGTATGACGGCTCTGCTGCAGGCGAGTACACCATTCCGCTGGACGCTATCCCGGCAATCCCGCTGAACCAGCGCAAGGTCGTTGCACGCCGTGCTGCAATGGAGCTGCCGGACGATGCAATCGTTAACCTGGGTACCGGTATGCCGGAGCAGGTAGCAAGCGTTGCTGCCGAGGAAGGCATTGCGGATAAGATGACCCTGACCGTAGAGGCAGGCCCGATCGGCGGTATCCCGCTTGCAGGCCCGCAGTTCGGCGCTTCCGCAAACGCTGAGGCAATTCTGGAGCACAATGTACAGTTCGACTTCTATCAGGGCGGCGGTCTGGATATCGCATTCCTGGGTCTGGCTGAGACTGCTCCGAACGGTGACCTGAACGTATCCAAGTTCGGTACCCGTCTGGCTGGCTGCGGCGGCTTCATCGACATCACCCAGAACGCAAAGAAGGTTTGCTACTGCGGTACCTTCACTGCCAAGGGCCTGAAGGTCGAGGTTGCTGACGGCAAGATCAAGATCCTGCAGGAAGGCGCTAAGAAGAAGTTCGTAAAGGAAGTTGAGCACATCACCTTCTCCGGTATTTACGCAAACAAGGTACATCAGCCGGTTCTGTACATTACCGAGCGTGCGGTATTCGAGCTGCGTCCGGAAGGCGTTACCCTGATCGAAATTGCACCGGGCATTGATCTGCAGACCCAGATTCTGGATCAGATGGAATTCGTTCCGCAGATCGCATATCAGGAAGACGGCACCATCAAGCTGATGGACGAGCGCATCTTCCGCGATGAGCTGATGGGCCTGGCAAACGACTAAGTTTTTGCTGAATCCCGCAGCAAGATATATTGCATAGACTTTTTCCTCTGGAATCATTCCATTTTTGCAAATTTCCAGTTGTGAAAGGCTGTAGTATTATGTACAATAACAGCAGGAGGCGGATGTTTACCGATCCGTCTCCCCGCTGTCGTTTTATTATTCATTTTTGATTGAGAAAAAGGAGAATTGGGCAAATGAATGTTTATATTTGTTCTGCAAAGAGAACCCCGATCGGTTCCTACGGCAAGAGCCTGAAGGATGTTCCGGCAGTTACGCTGGGTGTTACCGCTGCCAAGGCTGCGATTGAGCAGGCTGGCATTGACGTTGCTGCAATCGACGAAACCATCACCGGCTGCGTGCTGCAGGGCGGTCTGGGCCAGAACATCGGTCGTCAGATTATGGTCGGCGCAGGTCTGCCGATCACCACACCGGCAATGACCATCAACAAGGTTTGCGCATCCTCCATGCGTGCTATGAGCCTGGCAGCTCAGATCATCAAGTCTGGCGATGACCAGTGCATCATGGCTGGCGGCGCTGAGTCCATGTCCAATGCACCGTACTATGCAAACAAGGTTCGCTGGGGCGCTCGTATGAACGACATCCAGATGGTTGACCTGATGGTACATGACGGTGTTTGGGACATTTTCAATGGCTACCACATGGGTATTACCGCTGAAAACGTTGCAGAGCAGTACGGCATCACCCGTGAAATGCAGGACGAGCTGGCTTGCGCTTCCCAGGCTAAGGCTGTTGCAGCAATCAAGGCTGGCAAGTTCAAGGACGAGATCGTTCCGGTAGAAGTAAAGCAGAAGAAAAAGACCTTCCTGTTTGACACCGACGAGCATCCGCGTGAGGGTACAACTCTGGAGACCCTGGCAGGCCTGCGCCCGGCATTCAAGAAGGACGGCTCTGTAACCGCAGGCAATGCTTCCGGCATCAACGATGCAGGCGCTTGCATGATTCTCGCTTCTGAGGACTTTGTAAAGGCACATGGTCTGAAGCCGATGGCTAAGATCCGTTCCTACGGTTCTGTTGGCTGCGATCCGTCTATCATGGGTATCGGCCCGATCGAGTCCACCCGTCAGGCACTGGCTCGCGCTGGCCTTACCGTTGCTGATCTCGACCTGATCGAGTCCAACGAGGCATTCGCAGCACAGGCTTGCGCTGTTAACAACACCCTTGGCTTCGATATGGACAAGGTAAATGTCAACGGCGGCGCTATCGCTCTGGGCCATCCGATCGGCGCAGCTGGCTGCCGTATCTCCACCACCCTGCTGTACGAAATGATCAAGCGCGATGCTACCATCGGCCTGGCTACCATGTGCATCGGCGGCGGCATGGGTGAAGCAATCATCCTGGAGCGCGACGAGCTCTGCAAGTAATTCCATACAGTTCAACGCTATTCTCGAGAGTGGAAAGGCAGGCTGCCTTTCCCTCCTCCCGTGACACAGACATAAAAGGAGATTTTTATCAATGACTGACGTAAAGGTAGAGAAAAAGGGTAACGTAGCAGTTGTTACCATCGAGCATATGCAGGCAATGAACGCACTGAGCACCGATATGTACGCTCAGCTGGAGGAGGCATTTGACTCCGTAGCAGCGATGGACGACGTTTATGCTGTTGTTCTGACCGGTTCCTCCCGTGTCAACAAGAAGGGCAAGACCGTTCAGTCCTTCGTAGCAGGCGCTGACATCTCCCAGATGTCCACCATGACCGTGGCGGAAGGCAAGGCATTCGGCAACGATTCCAACCGTGTATGCTGGAAGATCGAGAACTTCAAGCGCCCGGTTATCGCTGCAATCAACGGCTTCTGCCTGGGCGGCGGCTGCGAGCTGGCTATGTCCTGTGACATCCGTCTGGCTTCCGCAAACGCAACCTTCGGCCAGCCTGAGGTTGGTCTGGGCATCACTCCGGGCTGCGGCGGCACCCAGAGACTGGCTCGCCTGGTAGGCCTGGGCAAGGCAAAGGAAATGCTGTACACTGCACGCGGCAACTACTCCGCACAGGACGCAAAGGACATGGGCCTGGTTAACGACGTATACGAGACCGTAGAAGAGCTGCAGGAAGCTGCTCTGGCTCTGGCGCAGGAAATCGCTGCTCAGGCTCCGATCGCTGTTGCTCTGGTGAAGGAAGCTGTCAATGTTGGTATGCAGACCGACCTGAACTCCGCTCTGAAGTTCGAGGGCAACTGCTTCGGTGAATGCTTCGCTACCGAGGATCAGAAGTATGCTATGGCTCACTTCGTAAGCAAGAGCCGTGAGCCGAAGGTATTCCAGAACAAGTAATTCCATTCGTCACGTGAAGTTTAAAATAGGAGATTGAGAAATATGAAGGTTACTGTATTTGGCGCAGGTAACATGGGTGCCCGTATTGCAGAAGTATTTCTGAAGGCTGGCCATGCTGTTACCATGATTGATATCAAGGAACAGTTCTGTGAAGGCGGTAAGAAGCGTATTGAAGGCGACCTGGCTGGCGCCGTGAAGCGCGGCAAGATGACCCAGGAGGAAATGGATGCCGCAATGGCAAACCTGACCCTGTCTGTTAACCGTCAGGATGCTGCCGGTTCCCAGTTCGTCATGGAAGTTATTCTGGAAAGAATGGACCTGAAGGAAGACCTGCTGAAGGATCTGGATGGCATTCTGGACAAGGACTGCATCATTGGTACCAACACCTCCGCGCTGTCCATCACGGAAATCGCAAGTGCGGTTCCGAGCCGTGCAGCCAAGGTAATCGGCGTTCACTTCTTCAACCCGGCACATATCATGAAGCTGGTAGAAGTTACCCGTTCCATGCTGACCGATGACGAGACCTTCGAATTTGCCTTCAACCTGATGAAGGATCTGGGCAAGACGCCGGTTGCTGTCAACGAGGGCGCAGGCTTCGTTGTTAACCGTATTCTGATCCCGATGATCAACGAAGCAATCGGCATCTACGCTGACGGCATCGCTTCCCCGTCCGACATCGACCTGGCAATGCAGCTGGGCGCTGGTCTGAAGTCCGGCCCGCTGCACACCGGTGACCTGGTTGGCCATGACGTTAACCTGGCTATCATGGATACCCTGTATCGTGAATCCGGTGACGCTAAGTATCGTCCGCATCCGCTGCTGAAGAAGATGGTACGTGCAGGCCTGCTGGGCCAGAAGACCGGCAAGGGCTTCTTTACCTATGATGGACCGTTCGGCAAGGAAATTCCTGGCGGCGACCTGACCATCAAGTAATTACGACTGGAAGAGGCGATTCTACCTATGAAGATTAGCGTCATTGGCGCAGGCGTAATGGGCGCCCGCGTTACCGAAGTTTTCTTAAAGGCCGGTTTTGATGTCACCCTGATTGACATCAACCGTGATCACTGCGACAACGCTTTGAACCGTATCATTGCCGATCTTTCCATCGGTATTGAAAAGGGCAAGCTGACCTCTGAAGCTAAGGATGCTGCGCTGAACAGGCTGACCATGTCCAACATGATCACGGATGCCGCAGGCTCCGACTTCGTTCTGGAGTGCATCTACGAAAAGCTGGAGGCAAAGACCGACCTGATGAAGCAGCTGGATGCCATTCTGGATGAAAACTGCATCATCGGCACCAACACCTCTGCCCTGCCGATCTCTGAAATTGCCCGTGCTGTCCCGAAGCGTGCTTCCCGCATTCTCGGCGTACATTTCTTCAACCCGGCGCACATCATGCAGCTGGTTGAAGTCACCCGTACCATCAGCACAGACGATGCAGTCATTGATGCCGTTCATGACATCATTACCGAGAGTGACAAGTGCCCGATCGTTGTAAACGAAGGCGCAGGCTTTGTTGTCAACCGTATTCTGATTCCGGAAATCAACGAGGCTGTCGGCATCTATGCAGACAACATTGCAAGCCCCTCTGACATCGACCGCGCCATGCAGCTCGGTGCCGGCATGAAGATCGGCCCGCTGCATACAGCTGACCTGGTTGGCCTGGATGATATCCTTGCTGACCTGTCCAACATGTATGAGGAAACCGGTGACCCGAAATATCATCCGCATCCGCTGCTCCGCAAGATGGTTCGTGCCGGCCTGCTCGGTCAGAAGACCGGCAGAGGATTCTTTACCTATAAGTATCCCTTTGGCCCGGAGGTTCCCGGCGGCGAGCTGAAGATCAAGTAAAAACAATTCCATTGTTTCTTTCCCCTGCAGCATGGCTGCAGGGGATTTTTTTGCGCATTTTTCCTGCCATTTCCTGCCGCATAAAAATGGCAGAATTTGTATCTTTTCCTCTGGGGTTTTAGAAAAATTTATACGGAACTGTTTCATTCGAGACATTTATCATACTTATTTTGCAATAATTTCATCATTTCCAGCCGGTTTTCCCAAATCTTTCCGGAACTTTTTTCCAGCAAAATTACATTATTTTGCGTTTTTTCCTTGTTTTTACAAAAAAATTGTATAATTTTCACATTAATTTCACCAAAACAAATTCTTTTCTTGTGCGAACGCAAAAAATTTACGTTTGAGAGCAGGATCATACATTTTTATATTGAAAAATCACCAAATTTACGGCATAATATAATTAAAAAATAGGGACTTTTGTCTATCCCCCTTTTGTTAACCCAGCCATCTGACCCACATGGCGGCGGAAATGAACGCGGCAAAATCTGCTAAAACTGCCGCAGGAATTGCATATCTTGTCTTTTTCAATTCCAAATGACCGCAATAAATGCCAATTGTGTACAGGCTGGTTTCAGAAGCGCCCAGCATGACGGCAGCAACCCGTCCCGCATAGCTGTCCACGCCGCAGTCCCGCATGATTTCCTGCCCCAGTGCCAGCCCGCCGCTTCCGCTGAGCGGTTTGAGCAGTACCAGCGCACTGCATTCCGCAGGAATGCCGGTTTTCTGCAGCAGCGGCTCCAGCGCCTGTCCTGCCAGATCAATCCAGCCCGATGCGCGCAGCATACGGACAGCTGCAAGCAGGACAATCATGGTTGGGAGAATGTGTATGGCGGTCTGTAATCCTGTCTGCACGCCTCGCAGCAGCGCCGGCATCACATCGGTCTGGTGCAGCAGCGCATGCAGCCCTGCAGCGGCCAGGATGAGCGGAATGACCAGTTCTGTCATGGCTGTTCCTTTGGCCCGAAACAGGCAAACAGCTTTGCCGCCGCCATGCCGGTTATGACGGAAAAAATGGATGCCCCCCATACCGCAGGCATGATGTCAAAGGGCTGTGCCGCTCCCAGGGACGCCCGGACTGCGGCGACTGTCGTGGGAATCAGCTGTATGGAGGTTGTATTCAGTATGATGAACTGCAATACCTCGTCCGGTGTTCCTTTCCGGTCGTACAGCTGGTACAGCCGGTCTGCCGCCTGCAGGCCAATGGGGGTTGCCGCATTGCTGAGTCCCAGCAGGTTGGCCGTGACATTCGCCGCAATGCGTTCCATCGTCCTGTCGTCCCCGGCAGCCCGCCGGAACAGCAGCCTGAGCACCGGGCAGAGCACCGCGGTAATCCGCTTGCATAAGCCGGATTGCTGCATGAGCTCCAGAATGCCTGACCAGAGTCCCATAATACCGGCAAGGGAAATACACAGTGTGACAGCCTGTCCGGCCCCATCGGTCACAGCAGCTGCCAGCTCCGCAGTGCGTCCTGTCAGGCATGCCGTAACACAGGCCATCAGCACCATGCCCACCCACAGGTAATTCATCATACTTGTTTCACCCAGCCTTTCCTGCTGCCGTCTGCCGGCGGCCAGCAAATTCAGAATGACTCGTTACGATTAACTGATAACCGAATCACCATTTATTTTTGGAGGAAGTGACTACTTATGAAATCAACAGGAATTGTGCGGAAGGTAGACGAACTTGGTCGTATCGTTCTCCCCATTGAACTCCGCAGAACGTTGAACATCGATGTGAAGGATTCTTTAGAAATCTATGTTGACGGTCCTCAGATTATCCTGAAGAAATATGAACCCGCCTGTGTTTTTTGCGGCAATGCAAAGGATGTCGTAAATTTCAAGGGCAAAATGATCTGCCGCAGCTGCATGAACGAGCTGGCGGAAACCAAGTGAATCCAGGCACACATTTGCCTTGCGTATGGTACGGGAACTGTAAAACCAGTTCCCGTATTTTTTTATGCGTTACTCTTCCCCGCGGTATTTCCTGCGCGTGGCCATGCCGCCGCGGATATGGCGTTCCCCTTTATTTTTCATCAGTACCGCATGGGCCTGGGTATATAACGGTAAATTCAGATGGTATAACCGCTCTGTAATATCCTTGTGCACGGTGGATTTGCTGACACCGAATTTTGCCGCGGTCTGTCGAACCGTCGCGCCGTTCTCTATCATATACTGTGCCAGCTGTATTGCCCGTTCCTCCGGCTGTCCCTTCACATAATTCCCCTCCTGACATAGCTTTGTGCTTCATGTCTATGCCGCATGGCGGTGATTCATGCGAATTTTTCGGGATTTTCTCCCGTTTTCCTGTTCCGGTTATCCTGCCGCAGTACCATCCCATGCATTCGATTCCATGTCCATCTGTCCCCCCGGTTGCCATTCCCTGGCGTATTTGTGCAATCTCCCCTATATATCCGTTAATTTACCGGTATTTTTGTTGCTTTTTTCTATTCT
The DNA here is from genome assembly GCA_004555915.1 of Clostridiales bacterium. Taxonomy (GTDB): domain Bacteria; phylum Bacillota; class Clostridia; order Oscillospirales; family Butyricicoccaceae; genus Butyricicoccus_A. The sequence goes on from SFJM01000013.1 coordinate 17,301, forward strand.
TTGTGCTGTTTTCCTCTGGAATTTTTTCTGTCGCATGGTATAGTATAAATGGGGATATATTCACAGAAAGAGGAGCCTGTTTATGTTCAGAAAAAAAGCCCCTGTGGAAAAGGGACTCAAAATTATTATTGTCGGCGGCGGTAAGGTTGGCGCAACCCTGATTCAGCAGCTGATAAAAGAAGGACATACCATTACCATTATTGATAAAAATCCGGCAACCATCCAGGAGCTGACCAATCTGTATGATATCATGGGTATCATCGGCAATGGCGCAAGCTACAGCGTCCAGATGGAGGCGGGTATCCCGGATACCGACCTGCTGATTGCCGTGACGGCATCGGACGAGCTGAACCTGCTGTGCTGTACCATCGCAAAGCGGGTGGGTGACTGCGCTGCCATTGCCCGTGTGCGCAATCCGGATTACAGCCGTGAGGTCAATTACCTGCGTGACCGGCTTGGCCTGGCAATGATTATCAATCCGGAGCTGGAGGCGGCACGTGAGGCGGCACGTATCCTGTGCCTGCCAACCGCACTGGAGGTCAATCCCTTTGCCCATGGTCAGGTGGAAATGATTAAATTCAAAATCCCGGAGGGCAATATTCTTGATGGCATGACCATTTCCAATTTCGGACAGCATATTACCAATGCCGTCCTGATCTGCGTGGTGGAGCGCAGGGGAAATGTACACATCCCTTCCGGTACGTTCCAGCTCGCCAAGGGAGATATCATTTCCTTTGTGTGCCAGCGCAACCTGACCCGTTCCTTCCTGGAAACCATTGCCCTCAAAACCCACCGTGTCAACGATACCATGATTATCGGCGGCGGCAAGAGTGCCTATTATCTGGCAAAACAGCTGTGCGACATGGGAATTTCGGTAAAAATCATTGAAATCAACCGTGCCCGCTGTGAAGAGCTGAGTATCCTGCTGCCAAAGGCCATTGTCATCAATGGGGATGGCACGGATGAAGAGCTTCTGAAGGAGGAAGGCATTGAACGTGCGGAATCTGTCGTTGCGCTGACAGGTATTGATGAGGAGAATGTGCTGCTGACCCTGCATGCACGCCATGTCTCCGATGCCAAGGTGATTACCAAAATCAACCGGCTTTCCTTCAAGGATGTGATCAGCCAGCTGGATCTGGGCAGTGTCATTTATCCGCGGTTCTTTACCTCGGAGGCCATCATTGCCTATGTCCGTGCCAAGACCAACTCCACCAACAGCAACATTGAAACCCTGTATCATCTGTTTGATTCCCGTGTGGAAGCCATTGAATTCCGTATTGAACGGGAATCTGCTGTAACAAATATTCCGCTGAAGGATCTGCCCACAAAGGATAGTCTGCTGGTTTCCTTTATCAACCGCAACGGCAAAATCATCATTCCGGGTGGTAATGACTGTATCAAACCCGGTGATACCGTTATGATCGTCACCACCCATGAAGGCCTTGTGGATATCCGCAATATTTTAAGGTAAGTGCAACATGAATACTTCGATTATCCGTTACATTCTGGGCCATGTCCTGCGGATTGAGGCGCTGCTTCTGCTGCTCCCCTGCATGATTGCGGTATATTTCCGTGAATCACAGGGCTGGTATTATTTGCTCACAGCAGCATTGTGCCTTGTCCTTGGCATGCTGATGGCCTGGAAAAAACCCAAAAGCAGTATCTTCTATCTCAAGGAAGGCTGTATTGCCACGGCGATGAGCTGGATTTTCCTCAGCGTATTCGGCTGCCTGCCCTTCTGTATCAGTGGGGAAATCCCGTCCTTTACCAATGCGCTGTTTGAGACCATTTCCGGCTTCACCACCACCGGTGCCAGCATTTTGGAGGATGTGGAAGCCCTGTCCCATTGTGCGCTGTTCTGGCGCAGCTTTACCCACTGGATTGGCGGTATGGGCGTGCTGGTATTCCTTCTGGCAATTATCCCCATGAGCGGCGGCTCCAACATCAACCTGATGCGTGCGGAAAGCCCCGGCCCTTCTGTGGGCAAGCTGGTGCCCAAAATCGGTGTCACCGCCCGCATCCTGTATGGCATTTATTTCGGCCTTACCCTGTTGCAGCTGCTTCTGTTGTATGTCAATGGCATGCCACTGTTTGACGCGGTGACAACCAGTATCGGCACCGCAGGTACCGGTGGCTTTGGTATCCGTGGGGACAGCATTGCCGGTTATTCCGATACGTTACAGTGGATTGTCACGGTCTTTATGATCCTGTTCGGCATCAATTTCAATTTCTATTATTTCCTGCTGTTCCGCCAGTTCCGCAAGGCGCTTGGCATGCAGGAGGTACGTGCCTATCTGCTGATTATTCTGGCTTCCGTGACCTTTATCACAGTCAATATCCGCCACATTGCCGGCGACCTGTTCCATGCACTGACGCAGGCGGCTTTTCAGGTAGCTTCGATTATCACTACCACCGGCTTTGCCACCACGGACTTCAACCAATGGCCGGAGGCAAGTAAAACCATTCTGGTCATGCTGATGTTTGTGGGCGCCTGTGCGGGCAGTACCGGCGGCGGCATCAAGGTTTCCCGTTTCCTCATTTCCATTCAGTCGGTACTGTGTGAGCTCCATTCCTACATTCATCCGAAGGCAATTACCACGGTGAAGATGGACAAAAAGCCGATTGACCGGGAGGTTGTCCGTGCGACCAACGTGTATTTCGTCACCTTCCTGCTGATCTTTGCCATCTCTGTATTTGCCGTTTCACTGGAAGGCCATGACCAGATTACCAACTTTACCGCGGTTGCGGCTACCATCAACAACATCGGTCCCGGCCTTTCCCAGGTAGGCCCGGCAGCCAACTTCAATTTCTTCAGCCATTTTTCCAAATATGTGCTGATGTTCGACATGCTGGCCGGCAGACTGGAATTTTTCCCGCTGCTCATCCTGCTGCACCCGACGGTATGGAAGGATTTCGCCACACGGAAGAAAAAGAAAACAATCACATAAACGCAAAAATCCCGCCTTCCGGCGGGATTTTCTCATGCTCTGATTTTGTCCTCTGCTTTGCGCAGGATTTCCTCCACATCGTTGCCCACGATGTCCAGCCCCTCCGCACGGAACTCCTGTGTTTCTGCAATGCCAAACAGATCGGCAAGGGCTTTCACATACGTATAGCCGAAATTGTTCTCCCCGATCAAGCCGCCCGCCGTGGTGATGTAGGTCAGGCGTTTCGCACGGCACAATCCCTCCGGTGTGCCATCCATCCGGTAACGGAAGGTCAGCCCGACGACGCTGACTGCCTCCAGATAGCATTTTAACGCTGCCGGAAAGCTCATATCCCAGTACGGCGCGGCGATGACAATTTCATCAGCCTTACGGAAATCCCGTGCCAGGCGGAACATTTCATGCTCCAGATGTCCCTCACTGAGCAGCCGGTCCCGATGTCCCAGTGAGCCTGTGTCCAGCCCATGCAGGTTCTCCTCTTCCAGAATCACCTCCTGCACCTCATATGGCTCGTCCCGGCATAACCGGTCCAGCCAGACACGGCACAGGCGGTTGGTACGGGATGTATCCCGCCGTACACACGCATTGACAATCAACAGCCGTTTCAATATACTTCCCTCCGATACAATGTTCTTATGGTTAGTATACCACAAAATTTTCCTGTTATACAGAAAGAAGCCGCAGCCTGGTTCCAGACTGCGGCAATGTACCGGTATATTACTTCTTTCCGTCCAAATATGCCTGATGCAATGTCTGCCAGTTCCTTGCACACATAGCATCACCGTTGACAAGGGAAACACCCTTGGACAGATGAATCATCCCAAAAAACTGCTGTCTTTTGCAGCGTCAGATGCCTGCCGTTTTGCGGATGTAATCCCGAGCCATCAGCGCATATTCCAGCGGATTTGCCTTTGCCGGGTCCTGCTCCGCTTCTACTATAAACCAGCCCTCATAGTGTGCGTCATGCAGTGCTGCAAACACGCCCGGATAATCCACACAGCCATCTCCCGGAATGGTAAAGCAGCCCTCCAGCACGGCGCGGCGGAACTTGAAGCCCTCGGCATATGCCTGCTTCATTTTGTCCGGACGGATGTCCTTCAGATGTACATGGCCGATGCGCGGACCAAATTCCTTTGCTGCTTCAACTGCGTCCTCTCCGGCAAAGGTAAAGTGTCCTGTATCAAAGCACAGGTAAACATAGCGCGGATCGGTATGTTCCATCAGGCGTCTGGTTTCTTCAAGGGTCTGCACAACCGTTGCCATATGATGATGGAAGCACAGCTTGAAGCCGCGGTCAAACGCAATTTTGCCCAGTTTATTGAGGCCATCGCACAGGCGTGCCCACTCTTCCTCCGTTGCAACCGGCTTGTTATCACCGAACATGGAGCATTCCTCTGCAAACAGACAGCGGGTCAGCTCACACACGTTGATACGGCTTGCACCCATCTGCTCCAGAAAATCCAGCTGTCTGACAAAGGCTGTTTCATTTTCCTCATAGGGTGTGGAGCACAGGAAGCTGGAAAACCATTGCGATGCAATTTTGATCCCCCGCAGATCCAGCGCTTTGTTCAGCACCACCGGATCAGTGGGGAACTTGCCGCCCACCTCTGTACCCTGAAAGCCAGCCAGAGCCGCCTCGGAAACCATCTGCTCAAAGGTCAATTCACCGCCCAGCTGGGGCATGTCATCATTCGTCCAGCCAATCGGCGCAATGCCGAGCTTTACATTGTTAAACATGTTTTCTTCCTCCTCAGCAGCTTTCCCACTGGCCGCTCTGAATGGATTTCAGAACTGCACCGATCACACCGTCAACCTTTGCACCCATCTCAAAATCACAAATATAGTCACCGCCATGCATGGCCTGCATCAGTGCATGTGCCTGCAGGGTCTTCATATCGTCAAACGCAATGGCAATGCCGCCTGCCGGCTGGAACCACCGGAAGCCCTCATGCTGCGGGTTGAGCAGTACGGTACGGAAGCCGCAGTCACGTCCATTGTCCCTGTCGGCATCCGACTTGAAATATACCTGTACCTCACACATACGCTCCAGATTGTAGACCACCGTTCCCTCGGTACCCTGAATCTCATAATAGAAATAGTTCTTGCGTCCGGTGGCAACACGGGAGGATGAGAAGTCACCGATTGCGCCATTTTTATATTTGACAAGGAAGGTCACCACATCATCGTTTTCCACTTTGCCCATCTCGGTGGATCCTGCCTTCAGCGGACGCTCCGGAATGACAATGGACTGCACGGCGGAAACCGCTTCCATATCTCCCAAAATCATCTGGGATACGGACAGCAGATGGCTGCACAGGTCTCCCAGCGCACCGGAGCCTGCCAGCTTATTGATATGGCGCCATGCCAGCGGAATAGACGGGTCCAGCAGCATGTCCTGATCGTAGGTAGCATGCACCCGCATGATTTTGCCCAGCTTGCCCGAGCGTACCAGCTCCGCCACATACTGGTTTGCCGGATTCATGATATTCGAGAAGCCGCAGTAATTGACCACACCCTTCTCCTTTGCAAGGTCTGCCAGAATACGGGACTGCTCCGCACTCAGGCTCAGGGGCTTTTCACAGAAAACATGCTTTCCGTGCTCCAGTGCTGCCTTTGCCATTTCAAAGTGCATGCAGTTCGGTGTGGCAACATCGACTAAATCAACCGCCGGATCGGTGACAACATCCATCCAGTTGGTGGTATAGCGATTGTAGCCCATCTGCTTTGCAAAGGCGGACACCTGCTGCTGACTGACATCGGATACCAGCTCAAAAACCGGCATATCGTCGCCAAAAATCATTTTTGCATTGTGAAATGCGGTGGTATGAGCCTTGCCCATCCAGCCCGCACCAATCAGTCCAATACGAATTTCCTTCATCTGAAACCACTCCTTTATGATTTTCTCCGTGTGCTTGTCTTTTTGTTGCACCTATGATATCATAAACAAAACAGCCGGTCACTGGCTGGCTGTGCTCAATTCTGTGCTTTTTGTGCTGTTGGAGGTGCTTATGCATTCTGTACCAGAGGGTGTGATTCTGTCCGAGTCCGGCATCCTGGAAAAGGAAGGTATTTTCTTCTATTCTCCATCGGATTTTGCCCGTGAAAACCTGTTCTATCCCATGTGGGGCGCGAAATACCGCTGTGCGTCCCCCTATCTCGTATCCCACCGCACGTTTGACGCCTTCCTGCTGTTTTATATCACGGAAGGGGAACTGTACTTTACTTACCGCGGTCAATCGTTTGCTGCGGGTGCCAATGACATTGTCCTGCTGGACTGCAAGCATGCCCACGAATACCATGCCAGGGAACCCGTCACCTTTTTCTGGTTCCATTTTCGCGGCGCCGCTTCCCAAGCCTACTGTGACCGGCTATGGGAACGCACCGGTGCACATTTCCCCAACCATCCGGAAGCCATGCAGCATATTTCCCGTATGCAGCAGCTGCTGCGTACCCAGGCAGGAAAGGATGACAGCAGCTCCGTCTGCATCCACCGTCTGCTGGCCCTGCTGAATGCAGATCCAGGACACAGTCTGTCGCCTCCGGTCATGCAGGCGAAAAATTATATTTTTGCCCATTATCAGGAAAACATCTCCGTTGGGGATATGGCAGCCCAGGCAGCCCTCAGCCGCTATCATTTTTCAAGACTTTTCCGTATGGAGATAGGCACCTCTCCCCATTCCTATCTCACAGAGGTTCGCCTGTCACGCGCCAAACAGCTCCTGCTGGAAACCTCCGACAGCGTAGAACAGATTGCTGCTGCCTGCGCCTTCTGTTCCTCCTCCAATTTCATCCGCACCTTCCGGCGTATCAATGGCCTGACCCCCGCAAAATTCCGTCAGATGTTCCATTCCCTGTAATACATCCATGTGCCCGCACAAATGTAGGAAAAACAGTCCGTTTTTCTTGACTGTATTACTTTTATGTGGTAAAGTATAGTTGCTGCTTTCTTTAACACTTTTAACCAATAAAGCAGTGAGAACATTGTTTTGCAAAGGAAGGGATATTGTGAAATTACTCGTCTTGATTCTGTACTTTGCCATTCTGGTGGGTATCGGTCTGTATTGCAGACGCCATGCCACTGATGTCAATGGCTTTGTCCTGGGTGGACGCTCTGTCGGTCCGTGGCTGACTGCATTCGCCTATGGCACTTCTTATTTTTCCGCCGTTATCTTTGTCGGCTATGCCGGACAGTTCGGCTGGAAATATGGTCTGGCATCCACCTGGATCGGTATCGGCAACGCGCTCATCGGTTCCCTGCTTGCATGGGTAATCCTGGGCCGCCGCACTCGTATCATGACCCAGCACCTGGATTCCGCTACCATGCCGGCTTTCTTTGGTACCCGATTTGACAGCAATGCGCTGAAAATCGGTGCATCCATCATCATCTTTATTTTCCTGATTCCGTACACCGCTTCGCTGTACAACGGCTTATCCCGTCTGTTTGCCATGGCATTCAACATTGATTACACCATCTGTATCATCCTCATGGCAATCCTGACCGGTATTTACGTCATCGCCGGTGGCTACATGGCAACCGCAATCAACGACTTTATTCAGGGCTTAATTATGCTGTTCGGTATTGTGATTATCATCGCTGCCGTACTTATGAGCAAAGGCGGCTTCATGGAGGCAGTCAACGGTCTGGCAAATGTATCCGACCCGGCAACCTCCACACAGCCCGGCGCATTCGCTTCCTTCTTTGGACCGGACCCGCTGAACCTGCTGGGCGTTGTTATCCTGACCAGCCTTGGCACCTGGGGCCTGCCGCAGATGGTACAGAAATTCTATGCCATCAAGGATGAATCCGCAATCCAGAAGGGCACCATGATCTCCACCCTGTTCGCACTGGTGGTTTCCGGCGGCTGCTATTTTCTGGGCGGCTTCGGCAGACTGTTTTCCGATCAGATTGACATTGAAGCAAATGGCTTTGATTCTGTCATTCCTACCATGCTGTCCAATCTGACCCCGATTCTGATTGCACTGGTGGTCATCCTGGTACTGTCTGCTTCCATGTCCACGCTGTCCTCGCTGGTTATCGCATCCAGCTCCACGCTGACCATCGACTTCCTGAAGGGTACCTTCATGAAGAAAATGAACCAGAAGCAGCAGCTGATTTCCATTCGTATTTTCATCTTTATCTTTATTGCTATCTCCGCGATCATTGCCATTGTCCAGTATAAGAGCAATGTCACCTTTATCGCACAGCTGATGGGTATTTCCTGGGGCGCTCTGGCAGGTGCATTCCTGGCTCCGTTCCTGTATGGCCTGTACTGGAAGCGCACCTCCAAGGCTGCTTGCTGGGTAAGCTTTATCTTCGGCTGCGGCCTGATGATTGCGAACATGCTGTTCCGCTCCAGTTTCCCGGTTCTGCTCCAGTCTCCGATCAACAGCGGCGCACTGGCTATGATTGCCGGCCTGATTATCGTCCCGATTGTCAGCCTGTTCACGCCGGCTCCGAACAGCGAGCTGGTAGAGGATGCCTTCGCCTGCTACAATAAGGAAACCGTGGTTGCACAGAAAACCGCTCTGGGCAAGTAAAGGATTTCGTTATTTTTCCGCTTTTTAAACCGCAAAATTGGTGGTATACTGGAATATGTCCGGTATACCGCCTTTTTTCTTGAAAACGCTCGTGTATACGGGTCAATTTGTATTTTCTAAGGAGGTTTTTGACCATGGAACAGAAAAAAAATAAATCTGAACTTGCCAAACGATATATTCTGTGCATTATCGGTCTGTTTTTCTCCGCCCTGGGTGTTGCTGTAACCAAACGTGGTGAGCTGGGCGTATCCCCGATTTCCTCGGTTGCCAATGTCATGAGCCTGCAATTTCCGGTACTGACTCTGGGCAACTGGCTGATTATCTGGAACTGTGTGCTGATCCTCGGCCAGATTGTCATCCTCCGCCGGAAATTCCAGTGGATTCAGTTGCTGCAGATTCCGCTTTCCTTTCTGTTCGGTTATTTTACCGACTTCGGCATGTGGCTGTTTGCATGGACTTCCTCTGACTTGTATCCGCTGCGTCTGGTAAATATTGCTGCCGGTACAGTTTTACTGGGCTTTGGTATTTCTCTGTGTGTGATTGCAAATGCTATCCTCAATTCCGGTGAAGCATTCGTCAAAGCGATTTCCGACACCATGCACAAAGATTTCGGCACACTGAAAATCTGCTTTGATGTGAGCTGCGTTGTGATTGCCATTGTGCTCTCACTGGTTTTCTTTGATTTCACCATTCAGGGCACACGGGAAGGCACCGTCATTGCCGCGCTGTTCACCGGCTTTGTCATCAAGTTCTTTACTCCCCGGCTGCGCCGCCCTCTTGAATCCATACTTACCGGCTCCGCCCGGAAACAGGAGGCTTCCCTATGATTATTGATTTCCATACCCATACCTTTCCGGATAAAATCGCCGGTTCGGTCATTGGCAAGCTGCAGCAGCTGTCCCGCTCCCGCCCCTTTACCGATGCCACCAATGATGGTTTAAGACGTTCCATGGAGCAGGCAGGCATTGACCTATCCATCCTGCTTCCCGTCATGACCAATGAGGGTCAGGTACACAAGCTGAATGAGCTGGCTGCCCGCACCAATGAGCACTGGAAGGAAACCGGTCTGTTGTCCTTTGGCGGCATGCATCCGGATACAGAGGATTACAAGTCCGCCCTCCGGCAGGTGGCAGACATGGGGCTGCCGGGCATCAAGCTGCATCCGGCTTATCAGGGTGCGGATTTTGACGACATCCGTTACCTGCGCATCATCGACAAGGCCTCTGAGCTGGGCCTCATCGTGCTGACCCATGCGGGATGGGATATTGGTATCCCGGAGCACAATTACTGCGATACACGGCATGTACAGCACGTTATGCGGGAAGTCGGGCCGGATAAGCTGGTGCTTGCTCACATGGGCGGCTGGCAGGACTGGAAGGCCGTCGGCGAAGAGCTGGCCGGGCTGCCGCTGTACTTTGACGCTTCCTTCTCCACCGGTGATATTGTCCCGGCACCGGGCACTACCCGTACCCCGGAGGAGTCCCACAACATGAACCGGGAGCAGTTCACCCGTCTGGTGCGAAAGCTGGGTACTGACCGTATCCTGTTCGCCACTGACTGCCCCTGGAGTGACCAGACGGAATCCCTGAAATTTATACGCGACTGCGATTTCTCCCAGCAGGAGCTGGAGGATATTCTGGGCAATAACGCGCAGAAGCTGCTGGGAATCTGATGCCGCTTGACAATCATCGGGATTCATGCTAACATGTGAATAGAAAACGAGAGACGTATCATCAACGTTACGTCCCCCTCAGTTAGGTTAAAGAATAACCGCTCTCAGATGGCAGTCCGGGCGGTTATTTCTTTTTGTTCTGATAAAACAGAGCAACTATGGCAACAATCAGTAATCCGAAATCCGTCAACGCGGATAACAGCTGAAATAATTCTGCATATGTAATATACATAGTTTCCCCTCCCATCTTATGGGGAGGGACAAAAAGGAATCTTTTACACCGTCCTCCCCGTAATACAAATGAGGGAAACGGCTCCGCCTGTAGATGATATATCTCTCGCTGGTTTCAGATTAGCAATTTTCCAGACAAATGTCAAGCGTCCCACCGGACAAGTCCGGCGGGACGCTCTTTTTATACACACACGTATGTTTTAGTTCTTGTACAGGTTTCGCTTGTCAATGACACGCACAGCTTTGCCTTCACTGCGGGCAATGGTCTTTGGTGCAACCAGCTTGACATCTACACGGATGCCCAGCATTGCCTTCAGCTTTGCCACCAGTACCTTTTCACGCTCTGCATCCGAAACGGTGAAATCGTTGAACATTTCCTGGGACATTTCCACCTTGACCTCAATGGTATCGCTGTTGCCCACACGGTCAACAATCAGTTCATAGTTTGCCGGATAGCCTTCGCTCATCAGTACGGTCTCAATCTGAGACGGGAATACATTGACACCCTTGACAACCATCATGTCATCACTGCGGCCCAGCGGCTTGGTCATACGGATATGGGTACGGCCACAGGAGCAGGGCTTGCGGGACAGGATGCAGATATCACGGGTACGGTAACGCATCAGCGGGAATGCTTCCTTGGTCAGGCAGGTGAATACCAGCTCACCGCGTTCACCCTCCGGCAGAACCTCACCGGTCTGCGGGTCAATGACCTCTGCAATAAAGTGGTCCTCATTGATATGCATGCCCTTCTGCTCCTCACATTCAAAGGACACGCCCGGGCCGGAAATCTCGGTCAGGCCATAGATATCATATGCCTTGATGCCCAGATTCTGCTCGATATCATGGCGCATTTCCTCGGTCCATGCCTCTGCACCGAAAATACCTGCCTTCAGCTTGATCTGGTCACGGATTCCCCGTTCATTGATGCTCTCTGCCAGATATGCCGCATAGGACGGGGTACAGCACAGAATGGTAGAACCCAGATCGGTCATAAACTGCAGCTGACGGTCCGTATTACCGGAGGACATGGGCAGGGTCAGGCAGCCTACCTTATGGGAACCGCCATTCAGGCCCGGGCCACCGGTAAACAGGCCATAGCCATAGCTGACATGGCAGACATCGTCCTTGGAGCCGCCTGCAGCCACGATGGCACGTGCACAGCAATCCTCCCACAGGTCAAGGTCATGCTGGGTGTAGAATGCAACCACTCGACGACCGGTGGTGCCGCTGGTGGACTGGATGCGTACACAGTCAGACAGCGGCTTTGCCAGCAGTCCATAGGGATACTGATCCTTCAGGTCATCCTTGGTGATGAACGGCAGCTTGTGCAGGTCCTCCACACCATGGATATCCTCCGGCTTTATACCTGCTGCATCCATCTTATTGCGGTAAAATTCCACGTTGTCATATACATACTGTACCTGCTTGACCAGGCGCTCGCTCTGCAGTGCCTTCAGCTGTTCTACCGGCATGGTCTCAATTTCCGGCTGATAATAATGCTTCATAATTTCCTTAGAAACTCCTTCTGTTTTTCTCATACATGAAATCAGATGCCTCCCCGCCCGTTTACCTTCCCAAAAGGCAAACCAGACGGCGACTTCGTCCTGATTCCGGGGCGAACACACGACTCTCGCCGGGCCATTCCTCGTGACCCGCTATCCTGAGAGGGATGATCTCCTGAAAACCATACTTCCATATCTGGAATATGGTAAAAGCTTTCCTTACTCAGCTCGTCCCAGAGAAAATGCCTTGCGGTTGAGTTCCAGGAACTTGGCCGGTACACTGGCAGCCAGTGCTTCCAGCCATGCTTCTTCGGTAATCTGGTCAAAATAACGGGACAGACGACCCATCAGCGCAATATTGACTGCCTTGGCAGAGCCTGCCTCGGTTGCGATAGCAAGTGCATCCATGGCATCCACCTTTGCGCCCAGCGCTTCCATTTTGGCAACCAGATCGGTGGGATATTGTGCCGCACCGGTGATAACCGGCATCGGATCAATTTCCTGGGTGTTGACAATCACACGGCCGCCCGGCTTGAGATATTCCATCCAGCGGGCTGCTTCCAGCTTTTCAAACGAAACGATAAAATCCGCTTCGCCCTTATCAATAATCGGGGAATATACATGCTCGCCAAAGCGTACATAGGTGACAACGCTGCCACCGCGCTGGCTCATGCCATGTACCTCCGAAACCTTTACATCATAGCCCTGGTCCAGCAGCAGACGACCCAGCAGCTTACTTGCCAGCAGAGAGCCCTGGCCGCCGACACCTACGATCATTACATTCGTTGTCATTTCAGCCACCTCCTCAGGCCTTCAGCGCATCAAATGCGCACAGTTGCTGGCATACACCGCAGCCCACACACAGGGTATTGTCAATGACTGCCTTTTTGTCCTTGATGCTGATTGCCGGACATCCCAGCTTCATACAGCTGCGGCAGCCGCGGCATGCATCGGTATCCACCTTCAGCGGTGGGTTATGCTTGACATATTTCAGCAGCGCACACGGACGGCGGCTGATAATCACCGACGGAGCGTCAATTGCCAGTTCTTCCTTCAGAACCGTATCACACTGCTTCAGGTCATACGGGTCAACCACACGGATGTGCTCAAAGCCCATGGCACGGCACAGGGATTCCAGATCAATCTTGCCTGCCGGGTCACCCTTGATGTTGTAACCGGTGGTGGGGTTCTGCTGATGACCGGTCATGCCGGTAATCGAGTTGTCCAGAATGATGACGGTGGAATTGCTCTGGTTATACGCAATGTTTGCCAGTCCGGTCATGCCGGAATGCATGAAGGTGGAGTCACCGATGACAGCAACCGTCTTGCCCTCGGCTTCCTTGCCCAGAGCCTTGTTAAAGCCATGGATAGAGGAAATGGACGCGCCCATGCACAGGGTCATTTCAATGGAATTCAGCGGCGCCACAGCGCCCAGGGTATAGCAGCCAATGTCACCCAGTACCGTACACTTGTTTTTGGACAGGGTATAGAACAGGCCACGATGGGGACATCCTGCGCACATGACCGGCGGACGCGGCGGCATGGTTTCCTCCAGCTTTTTGCCTGCCGGTACCGGAAGACCCAGCTTTTCTGCAATCAGGTTCTGGGAGAATTCATCCTCCATCGGCAGGACATCCTTGCCGGTGACGGTGAGGCCCAGCTGCTTGCAGTGGTTTTCAATAATCGGGTCCAGTTCTTCAATGACAACCAGCTTGTCAACCTTTGCGGCAAAGTCCAGAATCAGCTTTTCCGGCAGCGGGTTAATCATGCCCAGCTTGAGTACAGATGCCTTATCGCCGAATACTTCCTTTGCATACTGATAGCAGGTGCTGGAGGTGATGACACCGATGGAGGTATCTGCCATCTCCACACGGTTCAGGTCACAGGTCTCCGCATAGGCAATCAGGTCACGGGTACGCTGCTCCACCAGCGGATGGCGGCGCTTTGCGTTGCCCGGCATCATAACATACTTGCCAATGTTCTTTTCATAGGGCTTCACCGGCGGGGTGATGCGTTCACCGGTTTCCACAATGCTCTGGGAATGTGCCACACGGGTGCACATTTTCAGGATAACCGGCGTATCAAACTGTTCCGACAGCTCAAAGGCACGCATGGTAAATTCCCGTGCTTCGGCGGAATCCGACGGCTCCAGCATCGGAATCTTGGATGCAATGGCATGATGCCGGGAATCCTGCTCATTCTGAGAGGAATGCATGCCGGCGTCATCCGCTACCACGATGACCATGCCTGCATTGACACCGGTATAGGAAACGGTAAACAGCGGGTCCGCTGCCACATTGAGTCCTACATGCTTCATGCCGCAGAAGCTGCGCTTGCCTGCCAGCGACGCACCAAAGGCCACTTCCATGGCTACCTTTTCATTCGGCGCCCACTCACAGTACATTTCATCATATTTTGCGGCTTCCTCTGTTACCTCGGTGCTCGGGGTGCCCGGATAACTGGAAACCACGCTGCATCCGGCTTCATATAAGCCGCGGGCAACTGCCTGGTTGCCCAGCATCAGCTGTTTCATAAGTACAATCCCTTCCTTACTATACGATGCTCCTGCCGTTGTTTCAGTCATACGGCACTGCATCGGTTATTCCTTTTCTTCCTCAGCAATCTGCTCTGTCATGCCCCGCAGCACACCGGTACCGGAGGACAGCATCCGGCTGACACGGCTGATGGTGGCGCTGCTGGCGCCGGTTTTGCCGAGGATATCATTGTAAATTTTGCCCTGTGTGAGCAAAACAGCCACGTCAAAGCGCTGCTCCATCGCCCTTGCCTCTGATACCGTGCACAAGTCTTCAAAAAACTTCCTGCACTCATCAACGGTTTTCAGCTTCAGGATATTCTCATATAAAGCCATGCTTGGCTCTTTGTGATCCAATTTTGCCATACGGCATTTCCCTCCTGCTGCTGCCGGAAATAATGACAGCATGATTTATGACGCTTTCAAAATTAAGTTTAACACATGAAAGCAGGACAGTAAACCACTTTTTTGTGATTTTCACCAAAAACAAGCGTTTTTTCCGTGTAAAACAGAAAAAACAGCTCCCGCCGGACATGGCGGAAGCCGTTATCAACGATTGAATGCACAGCGGGAATTCTCAGAAGCTCCTTCCTCTGAGGGAGCCTTTGATACAAGCCCTTCCATCTGCTGCCTGAAATTCCCAATATTAGCCCTGATTTTCCTTTGCAACCAGATTCTCTACTCGGTACATCTGGCGCAGCTTGGGCTTTTCAATCTTGCCCGTAGGATTGCGCGGAATGTCGGCAAAGATAATCTTCACCGGACGCTTATAACGGGGCAGCTTCATGCAGAATTCACGGATTTCCTCCTCCGTGCAGGTAAAGCCTTCCTTGATTTCAATAATCGCTGCGGTAATTTCTCCCAGACGCTGATCCGGCATGCCAATGACTGCAACATCCTTGATGGACGGATACGCCCGCAGGAAATCTTCAATCTGTACCGGGTAAATGTTCTCACCGCCGCTGATGATGACATCCTTCTTGCGGTCAACCAGGAAATAGAAGCCATCCTCATCCTGCATGGCCATGTCGCCAGTGAACAGCCATCCATCCCGCAGTGTTTCCGCGGTGGCCTTCTCGTCACGGTAGTAGCAGGTCATGACACCCGGGCCCTTGACACACAGTTCACCTACATCGCCCTTCTTGACAGGCTCACCGTTTTCATCCACAATCTTAGCCGTCCAGCCAAAGCCCGGCACACCAATCGCGCCGACCTTATGGATATTTTCCACGCCCAGATGTACACAGCCCGGTCCAATGGATTCACTCAGGCCATAGTTGGTATCATACTGATGGTTCGGGAAATATGCCTTCCAGCGGCGAATCAGGGACGGCGGTACCGGCTGTGCACCGATATGCATCAGTCTCCACTGATCCAGCTCATAATCCTCCAGCTTGAAATCGCCACGGTCCAGTGCATCCAGAATATCCTGCGCCCATGGAACCAGCAGCCACACAATCGAACATTTTTCCTGAGACACCGCTTCCAGCACATACTTCGGCTTGGTGCCCTTGAGCAGGACAGCCTTGCCGCCGGAAATCAAGCTGCCAAACCAGTGCATTTTTGCGCCGGTATGATACAGCGGCGGGATACACAGGAATACATCCTCCTTGGTCTGCCCATGATGTGCCTGCTCCACACGTGCGGAATGCATCAGGCTCTCATGGTTATGTAAAATCGCCTTGGGGAAACCGGTGGTACCGGAGGAGAAATAAATCGCTGCGTTATCCTCATCACGGATATCAATCAGCGGTGCCTGGCTGGAACAGTTTGCTGCCAGAGAGCTGTAATCCTCTGCCCAGCTCGGACAGCCGCCTTCACCAAAATAGAACATCAGGCGCTTGCGGCTCAGTTCATCCGCAATCGGCTCCAGACGGCCGATGAAGTTGCTGCCAAAGACAATGACATCCACCTCAGCCAGATCTGCACAGTACTTGATTTCATCGGTATCATACCGGAAATTGAACGGTACTGCCAGTGCGCCGGTTTTGAGGACACCGAAATAAATCGGCAGCCATTCCAGGCAGTTCATCAGCAAAATCGCAACCTTGTCCCCCTTCTTAATGCCGCGGCTGAGCAGCAGGTTGGCAAACCGGTTTGCTTTTTCGTCAAAGACACGCCATGTGATTTCACGGCGATAGCTGGTTGCCGGTGTTGGCTCCATCAGGTCATATTCCTTCCATGTTACGCGGCGAATTTCCTGAATTTCCGGATTCAGCTCCACCAGTGCAACGTCATCACCGTACAGCTTGCTGTTTTTTTCCAATAAATCTGTAATAGGCATGATATACTCTCAACCCTTCCTCTATTTCAATCACCCTGTGTCAGGTTCTTTTCTCATTTAAAGTGCAACTCTTTTACTTATAAAAGTAACATACCTGTAACCAAAAGTCAAATACTTCCCGATGATTTGCCGCACCTGCCGGTCATGCAGTTGCGCCGGGACGGCTCCGGCGGTATAATGGTATCATTCATCGTATTGCAGGAGGGATGATCTCATGGAACAGCAGACCCTTTTCCGCGGCACAGATACCCAGCCACTGGCAGCACGGCTCCGGCCCCGTTCTCTGGAGGAATTTGCCGGACAGACCCATCTGTTAGGCCCCGGAAAAATCCTGCGCCGTCTGATTGAAGCCGACCGGATTTCCTCCATGATTTTCTGGGGACCGCCGGGTGTGGGAAAAACCACGCTGGCACGTATTATTGCCAATCAAACCCGTGCGTCATTCATTGACTTTTCCGCTGTCACCAGTGGGATCAAGGAAATTCGCACTGTCATGCAGCGTGCGGAGGACAACCGCCGGTTTGGCGACAAAACCATTGTGTTTGTGGACGAGATTCACCGGTTCAACAAGGCACAGCAGGATGCCTTTCTGCCCTTTGTGGAAAAGGGCAGCATCATTTTAATCGGCGCCACAACCGAAAACCCATCCTTTGAGGTCAATGGCGCATTGCTGTCCCGCTGTAAGGTGTTTGTCCTGCAGGCCCTGAAAACCGAGGAGCTGACAGCCCTTCTCTCCCGTGCCCTGCGCGACCCACGGGGTTTTGGTAACCAGACTGTCCACATTGCGCCGGATATGCTGGAGCTGATTGCGAATTTCGCCAATGGCGATGCTCGTTCCGCCCTGACCACACTGGAAATGGTAGTACTCAATGGCGATACCGATGAGAACGGGATCACCGTCACTCCGGAAACGCTGGAGCAGTGCATTTCCAAAAAATCCCTGCTATATGACAAAACCGGAGAAGAACATTATAACCTGATTTCCGCACTGCATAAATCCATGCGTAATTCCGACCCGGATGCCGCGGTATATTGGCTTGCCCGTATGCTGGAAGCCGGTGAGGACCCGTTATATATTGCCCGGCGTGTCACTCGGTTTGCCAGTGAGGATGTGGGGCTTGCCGATCCCCGGGCACTGGAAATCGCGGTTGCCGCCTATCAGGCCTGTCATTTCATCGGCATGCCGGAATGCTCCGTACATCTGACCCAGGCAGTTGTCTATCTGTCCATGGCACCCAAATCCAATGCGCTGTATGTTGCCTATGAAACCGCCAAAAAGGATGCCCTGTCCCAGCTGGCGGAACCGGTTCCGCTGGTCATCCGCAATGCGCCCACCCGCCTGATGAAGGAGCTGGAATACGGAAAGGGCTATCAGTATGCCCACGATAGCGCTGAAAAACTGACCAACATGCAGTGCCTGCCGGATTCCCTGCTGGGGCGGGAATATTACTGTCCCACGGAACAGGGCGTGGAGGCCAAATACAAAGCCCGTCTGCAGCAGATCAAGCAGTGGAAGAAAGAACATACATAACGTGTTTCTCCCGCTTTCAAAAAATATTGCCAGTTGCACCCCCAAGCATAGCACCACACATAAAAATCTCTATGCAGAAAGGCAACTATGGCGTCCAAAACGTTTGGTGTCTTTCCGTTTTGGATGCCATACACCAGACAATGGGCTGGGAGGATTGTTAAGGAGGGACTCGCCAGAAGAGTCCCTCCTTGACGCCCGGATGGAAGGTGTTCCTGCCGGCTGACATGCCAACCATCCTGTTTTTCCCCACACAGATTGTATCACACAAAAAAACCACGTCTTACCGAACTGTTTCGATAAATCGTGGTTTTTTCTTTTATCTTGCTTTTATGCTTCTGCCGGCCAGGGCTGCTCCGCGTCCTCCGGCAGTGTCTCCTGCCGCGCGTGTACCAGCTCGGTGACATAATCCACCAGCCGTTCCGCCGCGTCCGGATGTCCGATGGCACGGATGGTTTCCCGTACCGTGCGCATGCGTACCGGGCTGTGGAACAGATGGTACAGCGCTTCATCCAGCGGGAAGGTCTTGGTCACCCGCAGGGCCATGCCATTGTTCAGCAGGAATTCCACATTCCGTTCCTCCTGACCCGGAATCGGATGCACCAGAATCATGGGCAATCCCTTTGCAATGGCTTCGGATACCGTCAGTCCTCCCGGCTTGGTAATGATACAATCAGAAGCGCTCATCAGCACCTCTACATTGTCCACAAAGCCCATCACATCAATACGGCAGCTTCCGGTATATTCCGCCTTAAAATCACACAGCTTATGGTATGTACGTTTGTTGTTGCCGCAGACTGCCAGAATCTGAAAATCCATTCCCAGCTCGGTAATCTGCCGTACGGTTTCCGTGCTGTTGCCATAGCCCATGCTGCCGCTCATGACCAGAAGGGTCGGGCGATCCGGTGACAGGTTCAGCTGTTTGCAGGCTTCTTCCCGTGAAATTTCCACATTGAACTTGGGATGGATCGGAATGCCAAACGGCAGAAGCCGTTCCTCCGGTATGCCGCGTTTGACGGCAGTGCGGGTAATCAGCTCGCTGGCAATAACCAGCCCGTCCATATGCAGGACATCCTCCCAATACGGATGAATGCAGTAATCGGTGGCAATGCCGATACTGGGCGCTGTCACCATATCCCGCTGCTTCATCTGGCTGACCAGATGCGCTGCCAGCACATGGGTACATACAATGGCATCCGGTTCAAAATTATCCACAAAATGCTCGAATTTGAATGCACCAAGGGTATTGACCAACTTGACCATATTCATCTTATCGAGCTTTTCCCTGTTTTTTGATGTTTTATCATAAAACAATCTGTACAGCTCCGGCGTGTATTTGGAGGACAGCAGGTATCCCTTTGCCAGCGCCTTCTGTATCATTTTACTGATATATTCATATACATCGACAATCTTTGTTTCTGCACCCTTTTTCTCGAATAAATCAGCCACTGCTTTTGCCGTGGCATGATGGCCATATCCGGCAGTGACTGTCAGTAGCAGTATCTTCATTTGTCACACTCCTCATCTTCCTATTTTACCTTATTCGGATATGAAGTGCAATGGCAATCTTTCCATACCGCTGTCACGCCCGGTTTTGCATATATCCGGACATTTCCTGCTGGTATTCTCCTAAAATTCT
The DNA here is from genome assembly GCA_004555915.1 of Clostridiales bacterium. Taxonomy (GTDB): domain Bacteria; phylum Bacillota; class Clostridia; order Oscillospirales; family Butyricicoccaceae; genus Butyricicoccus_A. The sequence continues at coordinate 37,176 of SFJM01000013.1, forward strand.
CTGTTCCAGTTCCTGCCGCATCGCCGGGCCTACCGGATGCACAATATCCCGATACCGTCCGTCCGGCATCCTTCGTGACGGCATGGCAAGAAACAGCCGATCCGGCCCATCAATAATTTTAATATCATGCACGGCAAAGGTATGGTCAAAGGTAACAGATACCAGTGCACGCAGCCGGCCGGTTGGATAAAGCTGCCGGAATTGAATGTCAGTAATTTCCATTGGGTAGTACTCCTTTTACCACTTTTACCATATTGTAACCATTTTTCTTGACGGAATCTATTTATATTCTTTCCAAATTGTCTTATAATATACCCAGTGAAGGTTGCTTCACCGCTGAAAGGTATCGTTCTGATACCTTTCAGGCATTCCACGAATATTCTGCGGCTGACACCGCATCATTTCTCAATTTCATTTGGAGGCATTTGATTCATGTCTGACTTTTCTTTACAGTCTTATGTAACAGATCACAAATCCATTCATCTTGTTGGCATCGGTGGTGTTTCGATGTCCGCGCTGGCAGAGCTGCTGCTGCACCTGGGTGCAAAGGTGACCGGCTCTGACCGTGCCCAGTCTGATGTAACGGACAAGCTGATTTCTCTCGGCGCAAAAATTACATATGCACATCTTCCCGAAAATGTAGAGGGTGCGGATCTGGTCATCCGCACCGCTGCCGTACATGATGATAACCCGGAAATTGCCCGTGCACGGGAGCTGGGGATTCCGGTACTGGAACGTGCCCAGGCCTGGGGCTCCATCATGGTTGCCTATCGCAATGCGGTCTGTGTCGCCGGTACCCATGGCAAGACCACAACCACGTCCATGCTGACCCTGATCGGTATGCAGTGCGGCGTGGATCCCACTGTTATGGTAGGCAGCAACCTGCCGGCGATCGGCGGTACCCTGCGCATCGGTGCACATGACTGCTTTATTGCGGAATCCTGTGAGTACACCAACTCCTTCCTGAGTTTCCATCCGACGGTTGCCGTCATCCTGAATGTAGACGCAGACCATCTGGACTTCTTTAAGGATATTGATGATATCATCCATTCCTTCCATCGCTTCTGCGAGCTGGTACCGGAAAATGGTGCGATTGTGGTCAACCATGATTCTGCCAATGCATTAAAGGCAGTGGAAGGCATTGACCGTACCTGTATTACCTTCGGCTCCACACCGGAGGCAGATGTGTATCCGGAAAATGTCACCGACCGCCATGGTTATTACAGCTTCGATGTCATGCATCAGGGCAAGCTGTTTACCCATGTGGATCTGTCCGTGCCGGGCTACCACAACATGCTCAATGCCCTGGCTTCCTGTGCAGTCTGTCTGTTCCTGGGTCTGGATGCTGCCGCATCTGCCGAAGGCCTGAAGCAGTTTACCGGCTCTTCCCGCCGGTTCCAGCTCACCGGACGTACCGCTGCCGGTACCATGGTCATTGACGACTACGCCCATCATCCGACAGAAATGACTGCAACCCTGAAAACCGCCCGTGAGATGGATTATGACCGCATTATCTGCGTGTTCCAGCCCCATACCTATTCCCGTACCAAGGCACTGCTGCCGGAGTTTATTGAAGCCCTCAGGCTGTGTGACAAGGCCATTCTGGCGGATATCTATGCAGCCCGTGAGCAGAATACCTACGGCATCAGCTCGAAGGATATTGCGGATGCGCTGGATGGCGGCGAATATTACGATTCCTTTGAGAAAATTGAAGCCCGCCTGCTGGAAATCGCGCAGCCGGGTGATCTGATTATCACCATGGGAGCCGGCAATGTGAACACCATCGGTCCGGCAATCTGCGTAGGGGAATCATAATCATCATAAAATACGTTTTGATATTTAAAAAGCCGCTCAAGGAGCGGCTTTTTGTTATGCCAGCCCCCGTCTGCGTCTGGCAAGATTGATCGGCCCATCCTGCATGCGTTTCAGGTTGCCCAGGATGCGGCTTGTCCCCATGATGACACAGGTTTCCGGATCCTCCGACCCATGGGCTTCCAGTCCCAGCTCATTGGATAAATATGCATCTATACCGTACAGTCTGGAGCCTCCGCCTGCCAGCACAATGCCGGTTTCCGTCAGGTCCCCCACCAGCTCCGGCGGCGTGATTTCCATTAATCCGCAGATGGCGGCCAGAATCTGCTCCGCCTGTTCCCGCAGAAGCGGAACCAGCTCCTCCGAGGTAATGGTTTCACAGGCAGGCAGCCCGCTGGAAACCCGTCTGCCCCGTACCATCATGGACAGGTTTTCTTCCCGGGGCAGTACGCCGCCGATGGCACATTTGATCTGCTCCGCAGTGGACAGCCCCACCAGCAAATCCCTTTCCTGCTTCAGATAGCCTTGGATGGCGTCGTCACAGCTGTCCCCGGCTATGCGGATGGATACCGCCCGCACCACAGCTCCCATGGAAATCACGGCAATATCCGTGGTTCCGCCGCCGATATCCACCACAAGAGTTCCCTTTGGACTGTTTGGGTCAATGCCTGCACCGGCAGCTGCCGCAATAGGCTGCTCCATCAGATAAACCTTTGATGCGCCCGCCTGCAAGCCGGCATCCACCACGGCACGTTCCTCCAGTTCGGAAACCAGCGGCGGGACACAGATGAGCAGATTGGGGCGCAGCATGCCGCCTGCCCCTGCCCGTTTGAGAAAGGCCCGTGCCATTATGCTGGTGATTTCACAGTCTGTGATGACACCGCCCCGCACCGGGCGAACTGCCAGCAGGGTTTCCGGTGTCCGTCCCAGCATATCCCGTGCCTTCTGTCCCACGCTGACAACCTGTCCGCTCTGCCTGCGGATGGCTACCACCGATGGCTCCCGCAGCATGATGCCTTTTCCCTGCCGGTATACCAGTACCGACGATGTACCTAAATCCATTGCAAATTCATACATCCTGTGTTTCCTCGCTTTCCCGGCACGCACCGGCCTGACCGGCGCATGTCCCTTATGTTCCTTCTGTCCTATCACAAGTATATGCCAGTCAGAACCGCGATGATACACAGGATGTCCCATATTTTGTTCGATTTTTTTCGATGAATTGTTTGCATTCCTAAGCATTCCCGGCCTTCGCCGCAGCCAGCACCCAGACGGTTTCCGCTCCTGCCTTCCGCAGCAGGGCAGCACAGCAGCTGATGGACGCGCCGGTTGTGACAATGTCATCCACCAGCAGGACATGCTTTTCATCCAACCGGGTATTCCGGCGCAGATAAAAGGATTTTCGCGCATTATCCCAGCGTTTGTCCGCCATCAGCCTGGACTGCATGCGCGACAGCATCCGCCGCTGCAATGCCGGTACAAACGGAACCTTCCACTGCTTTGCCAGATACTTTGCCATTTCTGCGCTCTGGTCATATCCCCGGTTACGCAGCCGCAACGGGCTGATGGGAACACAGGTGATGACATCCGGTCTGGGCATCCCATGCAGCTTCCATGCCTGTTCCATGAGTCCGGCCAGCGGCAGCAGATTTGCCTGTCCATGGGAACCGAATTTCATCCGGAGAATAGCTCCCTTCAGCTCGCCCTGATACCGTCCGGCACAGATGACCTGTTCCACATGCTCCGGTGCGGGACAGTATACCTGCCCCATCACCTGCTCTGCCTGTTTCCTGCATGCATCACACAGGCCATGCTGCTTCACGTCAATCCATTCCCCACAGTACACACAGCGAGACGGATACAGCAACATTTACGGTTCCTCCATCCCTATCTGCTCCGGTTCCGGCAGACTGCGAATGAGCCGTGCCCGCAGGGCGCTGTATCGCCGGTTGCGGGTGTTGGTCTGCACCATGGTCTCTGTCACCTGCGGGTCTCCTACCAGCACCAGCAGCTTTTTCGCACGGGTAATGGCAGTATACAGGATATTCCGGGTCAGCAGACGTTTGGCAATGCCATTGGGCAGGGCGACAATCACCGCTTCAAATTCACTGCCCTGGGATTTATGTACCGTCATGGCATAGGCCAGCTCCAGCTCATTCAGCATATCAAAGGTATACTGTGCCAGCTTGTCATCAAACAGAATACGCATGGTTTCGTCCTGCAGGGAAATGTCCACAATCTGTCCCACATCGCCGTTAAACATGCCGGAGCCTTCCTCCTCGGGATCATCGGTCTTTTCCCACAGGATATCATAATTGTTGCGTACCTGCATGACCCGGTCCCCCAGGCGGAAGATGGTATCGCCATAACGTTTTTCCGGCTTGGAACCGTCCGGCGGGTTCAATGCCTCCTGCAGCATGCGGTTTAACTGCTGGGTACCGGCTGCCTGCCGTCTGGAGGGTGTGAGCACCTGAATCTGATCCGGCGTAAAGCCGTAATAATCCGGCAGACGCTTGCGGCACAGCTCTACCACCGTCTGTATCACATCATCCGGCGTGCGCTGCTTCATGATAAAGAAATCTCCATCCCGTCCGCCGCCCACCGGCATTTCCCCATGGTTGATGGCATGGGCATTGCGGACAATGGCACTTTGCTGTGCCTGACGGAAAATTTCATCCAGTTCAACGGTATGGATGCGATTGGAGCCGATACAGTCCCGCAGGAAATTGCCCGGTCCTACCGGCGGAAGCTGGTCCGCATCCCCCACAAGAATCAGGCGGGTTTCCGGCTGCAAGGCATCCAGCAGCGCCTGCATCAGGACAATATCAATCATGGAAACCTCATCCAGAATCACTACATCGCATTCCAGTGGATTTTCCCGGTTTCGTGCGAAGACGGCGCGGGTTTCCGCCCCCCGATAGCCTGCTTCCAGCAGCCGGTGGATGGTTTTGGCCTCCCTGCCGCACAATTCACTCAGCCGCTTGGCAGCCCGCCCTGTGGGCGCCGCCAGTACCACATCCAGCCCCACCGCATCATAAAATTCCAGCATGCCACGTACCGTGGTGGTCTTACCGGTGCCCGGGCCGCCGGTCAGGATGACAAGGCCATATTTTGCCGCCCAGGCAATCGCCTGCCGCTGCCGGGGCGCATAGGTAATGGCACTGTTCTGCTCCAGCGTTTCCAGCAGCGCATCCACATCAAAATCATATGTGTATTCCGTGTCCGACAGATCCGCCAGATAATCCGCCACATAGACCTCCGCCTCATGCATGGGATTCAGATACACCGCATCCCGGCGGCAGATGTGCTCACACACCAGCCTGCCATTGTCCTGCAGTTCGGTAAAATAGGTTTCCAGCAGCTCGGCCTCCGGCTCAAAGCCATCCTCATCCTGCAGCAGCCTGCTGGCAGTGGCAAGCAGCTTATTTTTCGGGATAAAGGTATGTCCATTGGTCAGATTAAACTGCAGGGTATACAAAATACCTGCCTCAATGCGTTCCGGGCTGTCCCATGGCATGCCCTGCGACAGTGCCAGCGTATCTGCCCGGTCAAAGGGAACCTCAAATTCCTCCCCGCACAGCAGGTACGGGTTTTCCAGTACATGGTCAATGGCGGATTCCTTATACCGCTTATACAACCGGCCTGCCAGCTGGGGCGGCAGGTGATTTTCCATCAAAAATTCCATCAGCCGGCGCATGGAGGTCTGATGTCGGAACTGCTCCCCGATTGCCTCCGCCTTGCGCGCCGTGATGCCGGCAATGCTGCTCAGCCGTTCCGGTTCATTTGCCATGACAGCAAAGGTTTCCTCCCGGAACCGTTCTGCTATCTTACGGGCCAGCTTTGGCCCAATGCCCTTGATGATGCCGGAGGACAGGTAGTCCGCAATGCCTTTGACGGTGGCAGGCATCCGACGTTCAAAATATTCTGTCTGGAACTGCTCGCCATAGGAAGCATGCGTGACCCAATGGCCGGTGAGCATCAGCTCTTCCCCAAGGCAGACCTGCGGCAGTGTGCCGACTGCTGTCACATCCTCACCATCCTCCGCAATCAGGCGGATGACCGCATAGCCGTTATCCTCATTTTGATAAATAACCGCATCGACTGTGCCGCCGATGCTCAGCAGTTCATGTTCCATGTCCTGTTCCTCCATGCAATAGGTTGCGTGTTCATTATAACACAAGTGGCGAAGTAACGCAAAAAGTCCCGTCCGGAATACCGGACGGGACCAAATGCACAATATCAATGTGTCTCGATTACGAAATTATTCGTAGATCTCGGTAACAACGCCAGAACCAACGGTACGGCCACCCTCACGGATAGCGAAACGCAGGCCCTTCTCGATAGCGATCGGGGTGATCAGAGCTACGTCCATATCAACGTTGTCGCCCGGCATGCACATCTCAGTGCCTTCCGGCAGGGAGATAACGCCAGTAACGTCAGTGGTACGGAAGTAGAACTGCGGACGGTAGTTGTTGAAGAACGGAGTATGACGGCCGCCTTCTTCCTTCTTCAGAACGTATACCTGGCCCTTGAACTTGGTATGCGGATGGATGGAACCCGGCTTAGCGATAACCTGGCCGCGCTCGATCTCAGTCTTCTGAATACCACGCAGCAGAGTACCGATGTTGTCGCCAGCTTCAGCGTAGTCCAGCAGCTTACGGAACATTTCGATACCGGTTACAACGGTCTTGCGCGGAGCGTCCATCAGACCAACGATTTCAACTTCCTCGCCCATCTTAACCTGGCCACGCTCTACACGGCCGGTAGCTACGGTACCACGACCGGTGATGGAGAATACGTCCTCGACCGGCATCAGGAACGGCTGGTCAGCCTTACGCTCCGGAGTCGGAATGTATTCGTCAACAGCGTCCATCAGCTCACGGATGCAAGCGTATTCCGGAGCATTCGGATCCTCAGAGGTGCTCTCCAGAACGCCCAGAGCGGTACCACGGATGATCGGAATGTCATCGCCCGGGAACTCGTAGTCAGACAGCAGCTCACGGATTTCCATTTCTACCAGATCCAGCAGTTCCTCGTCGTCTACCTGGTCAACCTTGTTCATGAAAACAACGATGTACGGTACGCCTACCTGACGAGCCAGCAGGATGTGCTCACGGGTCTGCGGCATCGGGCCGTCTGCAGAAGATACTACCAGGATTGCGCCGTCCATCTGAGCAGCGCCGGTGATCATGTTCTTTACATAGTCAGCATGGCCCGGGCAGTCTACGTGTGCGTAGTGACGCTTAGAGGTCTTGTACTCTACGTGTGCGGTGTTGATGGTGATGCCGCGCTCCTTCTCTTCCGGAGCCTTGTCGATTTCATCATACTTCTGAACCTCAGCCTGGCCCTGCATAGCCAGTACCTTGGTGATTGCAGCGGTAAGGGTGGTCTTGCCGTGGTCAACGTGGCCGATAGTACCAATGTTAACATGAGGCAGGTCTCTTACGTACTTTTCCTTTGCCATTGTTGGTATCCTCCTTCATATAATAACGACGTAGTCATTTACAGACTATATTTTATAATACTGCAAGAAAAATTGCAAGCATTACCTGTGGAATTCCCCCGAAAAATCAGCAGAATTCCTAAAAAAGAGAAGGCTCCCTCCCTGTTGAGAGGGAGCCTTGAAGGTTAATTAAGGTGAAATCCGTATCCCGCGGGGAGATTAGCCCTTATTGCGGTTTGCAATGATCTTATCAGAGATGCTCTTCGGGATTTCAGCGTAGTGGCTCGGCTGCATAACGTACTGGCCACGGCCCTGGGAACGGGAACGCAGGTCGGTAGCGTAACCGAACATTTCGGACAGCGGAACAGCAGCGGAAATTGCCTGTACGGCACCACGCGGCTCCATGCCCTGGATCTGGCCACGACGGGAGTTCAGGTCGCCGATAACGTCGCCCATGTAATCTTCCGGTACCAGAACGTCAACCTGCATGATCGGCTCGGTCAGAACCGGATCAGCCTTCTTCATAGCTTCCTTGAATGCCATGGAACCGGCAATCTTAAATGCCATTTCAGAGGAGTCGACTTCATGATAGGATCCATCATACAGAGTAACCTTGCAGTCAACTACCGGGTAGCCAGCCAGAACACCGTTCTGCATTGCGCCCTGAATACCCTGGTTAACCGGCTCGATGTATTCCTTCGGAATCGCACCGCCGACAACAGCGTTGACAAACTCGTAACCCTTGCCCGGCTCGTTCGGCTCCAGGATGATCTTAACATGACCATACTGGCCCTTACCACCGGACTGACGAGCGTACTTGGTCTCCACATCAGCCTTGCGGCGGATGGTTTCCTTATAAGCTACCTGCGGCTTACCAACGTTAGCCTCTACCTTGAATTCACGCAGCAGACGGTCAACGATGATTTCCAGATGCAGCTCACCCATACCAGCGATAATGGTCTGGCCGGTTTCCTCATCGGTGTAGGTCTTGAAGGTCGGGTCTTCTTCTGCCAGCTTTGCCAGCGCGATACCCATCTTTTCCTGACCTGCCTTGGTCTTCGGCTCAATTGCAACGCGGATAACCGGCTCCGGGAAGTTCATGGACTCCAGGATGATCGGGTACTTTTCGTCGCACAGTGTATCACCGGTGGTGGTGTTCTTAAAGCCTACTGCAGCAGCGATATCGCCGGAGTATACCTTGGTGATATCCTCACGATGGTTTGCGTGCATCAGCAGGATACGACCCATTCTCTCGCGCTTGCCCTTGGTTGCATTGAGTACGGAAGTACCAGCATCCAGGGTACCGGAGTATACGCGGAAGAAGGACAGACGTCCTACATACGGGTCGGTGGCAATCTTAAATGCCAGAGCGGAGAACGGTGCGTTGTCGTCAGACGGACGCTCGTCCTCTTCGTCGGTATCCGGGTTGATACCCTTGATCGGCGGGATATCAGTCGGAGCCGGCATGTAATCAATAATAGCATCCAGCAGCATCTGAACGCCCTTATTGCGGTAAGCGGTACCACACAGTACCGGAACCAGCTTGTTGTCGATGGTAGCCTGGCGAAGTGCGCGCTTCAGATCCTCAACCGGGATCTCCTCGCCTTCCAGGTACATCATCATCAGCTCTTCGTCGGTGTCGCAGATCAGCTCTACCATTTCGTCATGGTACTGCTGTGCCTTTTCCAGCATATCTGCCGGGATATCCTCATCACGGACATCCTTGCCCAGGTCATCATAGTAAACCTCGGCACGCATGGTCATCAGGTCGATGATGCCAACGAACTCGCTTTCAGCGCCGATCGGCAGCTGAACCGGAACCGGTACACACTTCAGGCGGTCCTTCATCATCTGGACTACGTTATAGAAGTTTGCGCCCATGATATCCATCTTGTTGACGAATGCCATACGCGGAACCATATAATCGTTTGCCTGGTGCCATACGGTCTCAGACTGCGGTTCAACGCCGCCCTTTGCGCAGAATACGCAAACAGAGCCGTCGAGGACACGCAGGGAACGCTGTACTTCTACGGTAAAGTCAACGTGGCCCGGGGTGTCGATGATATTGATACGGTTGCCCTTCCAGTGGCAGGTGGTAGCAGCGGAGGTAATGGTGATACCGCGCTCCTTCTCCTGTGCCATCCAGTCCATGACGGACGCGCCTTCATGCGTCTCACCGATCTTGTGCGTACGTCCGGTGTAATACAGGATACGCTCTGTGGTGGTCGTCTTGCCGGCGTCGATGTGGGCCATAATACCAATATTTCTTGTTTTTTCCAGTGTAAACTCTCTTGGCATGTGAATCTCCTTTCGTCAAGCTACCCTGCACAGAAATTAGTATCTGTAATGAGCAAATGCCTTGTTAGCCTCTGCCATCTTATGGGTATCTTCACGCTTCTTGACAGCGCCGCCCAGATTGTTCACTGCGTCCATGATTTCGCCAGCCAGTCTCTCTGCCATGGTTCTCTCAGAACGGGCACGGGAGTACTTGGTGATCCAGCGCAGACCCAGGGTCTGACGTCTTTCCGGACGAACTTCCATCGGAACCTGGTAGGTAGCGCCGCCTACTCGGCGAGCCTTAACTTCCAGAGACGGCATGATATTATCCATAGCCTCGGTAAATACTTCTAACGGATCGCGGCCAGTCTTCTCCTTCACGATGTCAAAAGCACCGTAAACAACTTTCTGAGCTACGCCCTTCTTACCGTCGAGCATGATCGAGTTGATCAGCTTGGTAACGAGCTGGGAACCATAAAGCGGATCCGCAAGAACTTCTCTCTTGGGAACAAAACCTCTTCTTGGCACGATACTTCCCTCCTTCACAAAAAAAATGATTTCATAGGTACTTCAAAAGCCACCCCTGGCTTCTGTCATCGCCTGTCCGAGGTGTCTGAAATAAATCTATTCAAACGCGCTCAGGACAAAGCTATTCTGCTTTGCTTGAGTTGGTGTTCAAGTCAAACGCACGGGTAATGTGGGTTTAAACGATCAGGTTTACTTGCCCGGCTTCGGACGCTTAGCGCCGTACTTGGAGCGAGCCTGATGACGGTTTGCAACACCCTGGGTATCCAGAGTACCGCGAATGATGTGGTAACGAACGCCCGGAAGGTCCTTTACACGGCCGCCACGAACCATAACAACAGAGTGTTCCTGCAGGTTATGGCCGATACCCGGAATGTAAGCGGATACTTCCATGCCATTGGTCAGCTTAACACGAGCGACCTTACGCAGTGCAGAGTTCGGCTTCTTCGGTGTCATGGTCTTGACAGTTGTGCAGACGCCTCTCTTCTGCGGGGACGGCTGGCTGGTTGCCTTCTTCTTCAGAGAGTTCAGGCCTACCTGCAGAGCCGGAGCAGTGGACTTGTATTCGGTTTCCTTTCTGCCCTTGCGTACAAGCTGGTTAAAGGTTGGCATTTAACTTGCACCTCCTTCAAAAGATTAAATAGATTTATTTCAGCGGGAAGCCTGTCCCGTTAAAATCAGTCGAGAATGGTGACGACAGCGGCGCCGACGGCGATGCCGACCGAGCTGCCCAGTTCCTTCATGCTGGGAACCTCTTTCACCTCTACGCTGTGCTGTTCGCACAGTTCATATATGGGTCCGGTAATCCGACACTCTGCGTCTGCGGCGATAAATACCAGTTTTGCATTTCCGTCGCGGATGACTTTTTTTGACTGCTTGACACCGATAACTTTTAATGCCGAAGACAGCTCTGAGAGCATAGAAATACCTCCTTATCACATACCCGTTTATTTTACATGATTAATTTTCTCCTGTCAATCTTTTTTTCTTTGTTTTTACAAAGCATTATACAGGATATCCATTTTTACGGGGTTTATACATGAATTTGCACAAAGCGGAATGTTTTTTTCTGTCCGGCACCATGTTCCGCCTGCCGGTTCGGCTGCACCGGATTCAGCGGAACAGGCCCTTCAGGTCATACAGCAGGCCTTTTTCCTCATTCCAGTCATACTTCTTCTGTTCCGAATGGGGTGACCGGTCATAAACATCATCATGATAGGCCTGATATCCCATGGTCAGCATACTATATAATGTTACCGCTGCCAGGCTGACCACCGCAATCCGTCTGACCGACGGCTTCCCGGTGACCCACTGCCACACCGCGAACAGGAAAAATGCCCCCATGAGCAGAATCAACAGATACAGTCCATAAAAGCCGTCCGGTTCTTCCGCCAGGACGGTTTTGCAGCATTTGCGCAGCAGGATATCCTGCCGGGCGGTCTGTATGCCACACAGCAGCATGCATACCGCGATGCCAAAGCATCCATATTTCCAATATCTGTTTTTTTGCATCATTTTCTTCCTCATGATTACATATGTTACGTCTGCAAGTATACCACAATCCCCCCGGGTTTGCATTTGTTAGAATGTACGAAAAATGTACAAAACCTGCCCATTTCACTGTTGCAAAAAAGACAACCCATATTTCTGTGCACAGAGCTGCGGGACACTCCGGCAGGTTGGAGGAGCGCTCCCTCCATCCTTTCGCCCGCAAAAAGAGGGACCATGCCGGAGCATGATCCCTCTGTTGGTTTTATGATGAAATGCATTAGTCCAGATTATGGATTTCCTCGTAATGACCTTCGCGGTAATCCTTCAGGCCGGAGCCTGCCGGAATCAGCTTACCGATCAGTACGTTCTCCTTCAGACCGGTCAGCGGGTCAATCTTGCCCTTGATTGCGGCATCTGTCAGGACACGGGTGGTCTCCTGGAAGGATGCGGCGGACAGGAAGGAATCGGTAGCCAGTGCAGCCTTGGTGATACCCATGAGTACCGGAGAGAAGGTTGCCATTTCCAGACCGGTTTCGCCGGCATCCAGACGGGCCTGTACCTTCGCGTTCTCATCCTCCAGCTCCAGAATGCTGAGCATAGCACCCGGCAGCAGATCGGTATCGCCTGCGTCCTCCACCTTGATCTTGCGCATCATCTGGCGGACAATAACTTCAATGTGCTTGTCGTTCAGATCTACGCCCTGCTGACGGTAAACCTTCTGAACTTCCTTAATCAGGTAGTCCTGTACGGCACGCGGATTCAGCACGCGCAGGATGTCATGCGGGTTGAGTGCACCTTCGTTGAGCTGATGGCCCTGCTCGATCTGGTCGCCGTCCTTGACACGGATGCCAGAGGAGGAAGCCAGCTGGTAGCTCTTGGTTTCGCCGGTCTGCGGGTTGATCACATTGACAGTCTTGACCGTGGTGCGTCTGCTTTCCTCGATGCTGACCACACCGCCGATTTCTGCCAGTGTTGCCACCTTCTTCGGCTTTCTTGCCTCAAACAGTTCTTCTACTCGCGGAAGACCCTGGGTAATATCGGAACCTGCAATACCGCCGGAATGGAAGGTACGCATGGTCAGCTGGGTACCCGGCTCACCGATGGACTGTGCGGCGATGATACCGACAGCTTCGCCCATTGCACACGGTGCGTTGAATGCCAGGTTGGAGCCATAGCAGTGTGCACAAACGCCCTTGCGTGCACGGCACTGCAGTACGGTACGAATCTGAACCTTCTTGATGCCTGCACCCACAATGCGTGCCGCATCCGCCTCGTTCATCATATCTTCCTTATGCTGCAGCACCTCGCCGGTCTGCGGATCCAGAATGTCATCCACCGGATAACGTCCAACCAGACGCTCTGCCAGCGGCTCAATGCAGGAATTGCCTTCCATGATATCCTCAACCCAGATACCGGTGGAAGCACCGCAGTCATCCTCACGGATGATGACATCCTGAGATACGTCTACCATTCGACGGGTCAGGTAACCGGAGTCCGCGGTACGCAGTGCGGTATCTGCCAGACCCTTACGTGCGCCTCGAGCGGAGATGAAGTACTCCAATACAGACAGGCCCTCACGGAAGTTGGACTTAACCGGGATTTCGATGGTGCGGCCGGCTGCGTTTGCCATCAGGCCTCGCATACCTGCCAGCTGACGAATCTGGTTGATAGAGCCTCGCGCACCGGACTGTGCCATCATATGAATCGGGTTGAAGCGGTCGCTTTCCATCTTTTCCTGCAGCGCGTCGGTAACAATCTTGGTGGTGTTCTCCCATTCGCGTACAACCAGACGGTAACGTTCCGCATCCGTGATGAGGGCACGCTTGTACTTGCGGTCGATAGCCGCAACCTTCTTCTCAGAAGCGGCAATCATTTCCTGCTTCTCTTCCGGTACGGCGATATCCGAGAAGGATACGGTCAGCGCACCCTTGGTGGAATATTTATAGCCCATGGATTTGATGGAGTCCAGTACTTCGGCGGTCTTGTTAAAGCCATGGATGCTGATACACTTGTCAATGATCTTGCCCAGCTGCTTCTTGCCACAGGTCTGCATGATTTCCAGCTTGAGCATATCCTGCTTGGTATTTCTTTCCACAAAGCCCAGATCCTGCGGAATCTTCTGGTTGAAGATCAGGCGGCCTGCGGTTGCGTCTACCAGACCGGTAACGGTCTCACCGTCGATGACCATGCTTCTGCGCACCTTGATCGGCGCGTGAATGCCGATGACGCCTTCATCATATGCCATGAGGGCTTCATCCTCATCGCGGAATACCTTGCCTGCGCCCTGTTCGGTGTCACGGTCAATGGTCAGGTAATAGGAACCGAGGACCATATCCTGGGACGGTACGGTAACCGGCTTGCCGTCCTGCGGCTTCAGCAGGTTGTTGGCGGACAGCATCAGCAGACGTGCTTCTGCCTGTGCTTCCACGGACAGCGGCAGATGGACTGCCATCTGGTCACCGTCAAAGTCGGCGTTAAATGCGGTACAAACCAGCGGATGCAGCTTGATCGCACGGCCCTCTACCAGGATCGGCTCGAAGGCTTCGATACCCAGACGGTGCAGGGTCGGTGCACGGTTCAGCAGAACCGGATGTCCCTTGATGACGGTTTCCAGCGCATCCCAAACCTCCGGCTTGCCGCGCTCTACCATCTTCTTTGCGGACTTGATATTGGAAGCCTGTCCGGTCTGTACCAGACGCTTCATAATAAACGGCTTAAACAGCTCGATTGCCATTTCCTTCGGCAGGCCGCACTGATAAATCTTCAGGTCCGGACCTACGACGATTACGGAACGGCCGGAGTAGTCAACACGCTTGCCCAGCAGGTTCTGACGGAAACGTCCCTGCTTGCCCTTCAGCATATCGGAAAGGGACTTGAGCGGGCGGTTGTTCGGGCCGGTGACCGGACGGCCACGGCGGCCATTGTCAATCAGCGCGTCAACCGCTTCCTGCAGCATGCGCTTCTCGTTGCGCACGATGATGTCCGGCGCACCCAGCTCCAGCAGACGCTTCAGGCGGTTGTTTCGGTTGATGACACGGCGGTACAGGTCGTTCAGATCAGAGGTGGCAAATCTGCCGCCGTCCAGCTGTACCATCGGACGGATTTCCGGCGGAATAACCGGAACCACATCCATAATCATCCACTCCGGACGGTTGCCGGACTGGCGGAATGCTTCTACAACTTCCAGGCGCTTGATGATGCGGACACGCTTCTGGCCGGTAGCATTTTTCAGCTCTGCCTTCAGATCCACGCTCAGCTGCTCCAGATCCAGCTCACGCAGCAGCTTCTGGATTGCCTCAGCGCCCATCATTGCCTCGAAATCATCCTCGAACTTCTCGCGCATATCGCGGTATTCCCGTTCGGTCAGGATCTGCTTTTTAATCAGGCCGGTGCCTTCGCCCGGATCGGTTACGATATATGCGGCAAAGTACAGTACCTTCTCCAGCAGACGGGGGGACATATCCAGAATCAGGCCCATACGGGACGGAATGCCCTTAAAATACCAGATGTGGGAAACCGGAGCTGCCAGCTCAATATGGCCCATGCGCTCACGGCGTACCTTGGACTTGGTAACCTCTACACCGCAGCGTTCACAGATTTTGCCCTTATAGCGAACCTTTTTATAGCGTCCGCAATGGCATTCCCAGTCCTTCTGTGGGCCAAAGATGCGCTCACAGAACAGACCGTCACGCTCCGGCTTCAGTGTTCGATAGTTAATGGTTTCCGGCTTCTTGACCTCGCCGTAAGACCACTCGCGGATGAGCTCCGGCGAAGCAAGGCCGATTTTAATTGCATTAAACGTATTATATCCCATGCTTACTCCTCCAGCTCGCCGTCATAGATATCATCTACATCATCGCTGCCAAACAGGTCGTCCATTACTGCGGATTCATCCTCCATCAGCGGATGGTCACCGTCCTCTGCATCGGAAACGCCGAAGCCTGCTGCTTCAAATTCCTCTGCAGTTGCGTTGGAACGGTTTTCACGCTCGACCTGATTGAAGTTGGTTGTTTCATCATCGTCATCCGACAGAATGATTTCCTCACCTGCTTCATCCAGCACGCGGATATCCAGGCACAGGGACTGCAGTTCCTTAATCAGAACCTTGAAGGATTCCGGAATGCCTGCGGACGGGATGTTGTGACCCTTGACAATTGCCTCATAGGTCTTCACACGTCCTACGATATCGTCAGACTTGACGGTCAGGATTTCCTGCAGCGTATACGCTGCGCCATATGCCTCAAGTGCCCAAACTTCCATCTCACCGAAACGCTGGCCACCGAACTGTGCCTTACCACCCAGAGGCTGCTGGGTAACCAGGGAGTACGGGCCGGTGGAACGTGCATGGATCTTATCATCTACCAGATGATGCAGCTTGAGGTAATACATGTAACCAACGGTTACTTCATTGTCAAACTTTTCGCCGGTACGTCCGTCATACAGCACGGACTTGCCGTTCGGGTTCTTGCCTGCGGCTGCCAGTGCATCTGCAATGTCCTGTTCGTTCGCGCCATCGAATACCGGCGTTGCGATCTTCCAGCCCATGCTCATGGCAGCATAACCCAGATGAACCTCCAGTACCTGTCCGATGTTCATTCGGGACGGTACGCCCAGCGGGTTCAGTACGATATCCAGCGGAGTGCCGTCTTCCAGGAACGGCATATCCTCCTGCGGCAGAATGCGGGAAACGACACCCTTGTTACCATGACGGCCTGCCATCTTATCGCCGACGGAGATCTTTCTCTTCTGTGCGATATAAACGCGGACGGTCATGTTGACGCCGGGAGACATGTCATCGCCGGCCTCACGGGTGAATACCTTGACATCCACAACGATGCCGGCCTCACCATGGGGTGCGCGCAGGGAGGTATCACGTACCTCACGTGCCTTCTCACCGAAGATGGCACGCAGCAGGCGCTCTTCTGCGGTCAGCTCGGTCTCGCCCTTCGGGGTAACCTTACCAACCAGAATATCACCGGAATGCACCTCGGCACCGATGCGGATGATACCGCGCTCGTCCAGATCACGCAGTGCATCCTCGCCCACATTCGGGATATCACGGGTAATTTCTTCCGGTCCCAGCTTGGTGTCACGGGATTCGGATTCGTATTCTTCAATATGAATGGAGGTGTATACGTCGTCACGAACCAGACGTTCGTTCAGCAGTACAGCGTCCTCGTAGTTATAACCTTCCCAGGTCATGAAGCCGATCAGGGCGTTCTTGCCCAGTGCAACCTCACCATTGCAGGTTGCCGGACCGTCAGCCAGTACATCGCCCTTCTTGACACGCTCGCCCAGATTGACAATCGGACGCTGGTTGATACAGGTGGACTGGTTGGAGCGCAGGAACTTGGTCAGGTGGTAGGTCTTTTCACCCATGGTGTCATAGTTGACCACAACCTCACGTGCGGTAACACGGGTAACAGTACCGTCGCCCTCTGCCAGCGGCACAATGCCGGAGTCCACACATGCCTTATATTCCATGCCGGTGCCGACAGCCGGGGATTCGGTCTTGAGCAGCGGCACAGCCTGACGCTGCATGTTCGCGCCCATCAGTGCACGGTTTGCGTCATCGTGCTCGAGGAACGGGATCATCGCGGTTGCAACCGATACCATCATACGCGGAGATACGTCCATCAGGTCTACATCCTGACGGTCTACTTCGACGATTTCCTCACGGCAGCGGCAGGTAATACGCTGGTTTGCCAGACAGCCGTTTTCATCCAGCGGCTCATATGCCTGACAGATGGTGTATTCATCCTCCACATCCGCGGTCATATAATGCACTTCATCCAGCACGCGGCCGGTTTCCTTGTCGATAAAGCGGTACGGTGCTTCCACAAAGCCGAAATCATTGATGCGTGCATAGGTTGCCAGATAGGAGATCAGACCGATGTTCGGACCTTCAGGGGTCTCAATCGGGCACATACGGCCGTAATGGCTGTAGTGTACGTCTCGTACTTCAAAGGATGCACGGTCACGGGACAGACCGCCGGGGCCCAGCGCGGACATACGGCGCTTATGGGTCAGCTCAGACAGCGGGTTGTTCTGGTCCATGAACTGGGACAGCGGGGAGGAACCGAAGAATTCCTTGATCGCTGCGGTGACCGGACGGATGTTAATCAGGGACTGGGGGGTAACAATATCCAGATCCTGAATGGTCATGCGCTCACGGATGACACGCTCCATACGGGAGAAGCCGATGCGGAACTGGTTCTGCAGCAGCTCGCCGACACAGCGCAGACGACGGTTGCCCAGATGGTCGATGTCGTCGGTGGTGCCGATGTCATGGCCCAGACCCAGCAGGTAGCAGATGGATGCCAGCATGTCATCCACGATAATGTGCTTCGGAATCAGATCGTCCTTGGCAGCCTTGATATCGTCAATCAGCTCGTCCTCGGTCTTGCCCTCTTCCTCCGCGGACTCGAGCAGCTCCTTCAGGACGACAAAACGAACCTTTTCCTTGATGCCGCACTTTTCCTGCGGGTCAAAGGAAACAAAGTCCTTCATGTCAACCATGCCGTTGCCGAATACCTTGACACGGGTGCCGTCATTGGCTTCAATGATGGTGCCGTGTACGCCGCGGCGTGCGATCAGGTTTGCCTGTTCACGGGTGCATACATCGCCTTCCTCTGCCAGCACCTCGCCGGTCATCGGGTCGGTGATGGTCTCGCACAGCTTATGGCCCACCAGACGGCGTGCGATATTCAGCTTCTTGTTGTACTTATAGCGGCCTACTGCGGAAATGTCATACCGACGGGTATCGAAGAACAGCGCGTTGAGCAGGCTGCGTGCGGAATCCACCGTAGGCGGTTCGCCCGGGCGGAGCTTTTTGTAAATTTCAATGAGGGCTTCCTCAACGGTCTTGGACGGGTCCTTGTCCAGGGTTGCCAGGATGCGCTCATCCTCACCGAACATCTCGATGATCTCCGCATCGGTTTCTACGCCGATGGCACGGATGAAGGAGGTAATCGGAATCTTTCTGTTTTTATCAATGCGGACATAGAATACGTCGTTGCTGTCGGTTTCGTATTCCAGCCATGCACCGCGGTACGGGATGACGGTAGCGGACAGCAGCGGCTTGTCGGTCTTGTCCAGTGTCATACCGTAGTAGACACCCGGGGAACGGACGATCTGGGATACGATAACACGTTCCGCACCGTTGATGATGAACGTGCCGGAATCGGTCATGCGCGGGAAATCGCCCATGAACAGCTCCTGCTCCTTGATTTCGCCGGTTTCCTTGTAGCGCAGACGCATGCGGACACGCAGCGGGCATGCATACGTTGCATCGCGTGCCTTACACTCCTCCACGCTGTACTTCGGCTCATCGTCCAGCTTGTAGTCGATGAAGGACAGCTCCAGATTGCCTGTGTAGTCGGTGATACATGCGACGTCATCAAAGACCTCGCGCAGACCATCGGTCAAAAACCACTCGTAAGATTTCTTCTGCACCTCGATGAGGTTCGGCATTTCCAGAACATCCGGTATTCTGGCAAAGCTCTTTCTGGTGGTACGTCCATACTGCACGTCATGGACATGTACGCCATTAATCGTTGCTTCATTTGCCATGTTGTACCCATCACTCCGTTTCTCAAGTATTCGATACGCCTGGCTGCGTAGTGATTATTACTTTCCTCTTTCTTGCATCTTGACTGAAAAAATGCTAGAATGTATTTGGTTAAGGTTTCCGTTGACCTATATGGAAACTAATTTATAATATCATATCTATGCCTTTTTGTCAAGATATACCCTCTTTGGTATGCCCGTCGCTTCTTCCAGTTTTTTGGAGAAAGCGGCGTTTTCTTTTATTCAATCCGTCAAATCCGGGCGGATGGATGAAAAAAAATCACAAAAGCTCCCTGACGGGAGCTTTTGTTTTGCCTGCCAGCAGTCACCGGATGTCGGCGGTATTTTCCTTCCAGAATGGAGAATAAAACCGGCAGTCCTCCGGCAGATGGCTCTGGTCGTTGGCAAATAAAATTTCATGGCTGCCGTCCTGTGCAAAGGTCACGCAGGTGACCGACGCATTGGCCAGAATATTCGGCCGGAGCTGCTCAAAGGGGATGCCCAGGCAGCCCACACTGCACAGCAGTGCAAAGCCATGGGACACTATGGCAACCGACTTGCCCGGATTGTCGCGCACAATGCGCCGCACCGCTGCCATGACGCGCTCATGCACCTGCCGCGCACTTTCCCCCTGCAGCGGGGCAAACGCGCTGGGATTGTGGCGGAATGCCTGCATGGTTTCCGGATAATCCCGGATATTGTCCTCATTCGTCCGCCCTTCCAGCACGCCGCCGTCAATCTCCCGTAATCCCTCACACAGGATTGGCTGCAGCGCCAGCCTGGAGCAGACGCCTTCCGCGGTCTGACGGGCACGCATCAGCGGGCTGGTATACACCGCATCCAGCGGCACGGATGCAAACCGTTTTCCCAAACAGTCTGCCTGCTTCAAACCGGTTTCCCCCAGCGGGATGTCTGACTTCCCCTGGAACCGACCGCCGATGTTGCTTTCCGTCGTACCGTGACGGATAAAATATACTGTTGTTTTCAATGCTTTTTCCTCCCGGAACAAACAAAAAGCGGTCAGACGACCGCTTTTTGCAGCTTATTTTGTCATACACTGCAGATACTGTCCATACAGCGTCTGATGCAGTTGATCGCCGATGGCATGTACCTGCTCCTCGGAGATAAGACCACGCATAAAAGCGATTTCCTCCGGGCATGCCACATACCGGCCGGTGCGATGCTGCACCTCACGGATGCGGTCAGATGCCAGCAGCAGGCTGTCCGCCGTACCCGCATCCAGCCATACAAATGCATCGCTCAGCGGAACCACCTTCAGCTTGCCGCGGCGCAGGTATTCCAGATTGACATCGGTAATCTCCAGCTCTCCGCGGGCAGACGGCTTCAGATTCTTCGCAATCTCCAGCACATCACTGTCGTAAAAATACAGGCCCGGAATGATGTAATTGGACTTGGGGTAACGGGGTTTTTCCTCAATGCTCAGCGCATTGCCGTTTTCATCGAATTCCACCACGCCAAAGGGACGGGGATCCTCGACATAATAGCCGAACACGGTGGCACCGTCATTGCATTCCCTTGCCTGCTGCATAAACACATAATCCCGGCTCTCATCATAGAAAATGTTATCACCAAGAACCAGGCAGACCGACTCACCCCGGATAAAATCCTCTGCCACAAGGAACGCATCCGCAATGCCCCGCGGCACCTTCTGGACAGCATAGGAAATATGTACGCCCCATGCGCTGCCATCTCCCAGCAGCTTCTCAAAGGTCTCCTCCTCACCATCCGGAATAATCACCATGATATCTGTAATGCCGGCCTGCAGCAGCACGCTGATCGGATAATAAATCAGCGGCTTGTCATACACAGGAAGCAACGGCTTGCAGATCATCTTCGTCATCGGGTACAGGCGCGTGCCCTTACCCGCTGCCAGAACCAAACCTTTCATAATTGCCAAACTCCTTCTTCCTCTATCTTATCTATTCATCACCACAACAGAACACAATTTTCCTAATTTTATTATCTCATTCCACTATCCGTATGTCAAGGAGAGTTATGTTTATTTTTATACAAAACCCCTGTCAAATCATCCCCATCAGACGCAAAACAAAAATCCAACCGGTTAATGTGATCGAAGAAAGCAGGGTCGTCAGCACAATGATGCTGGTAGACAGTTCGCCGTCATTATCCATATTTTTTGCCATAATATAACAGCTCACCGTTGCCGGGGAACCGAGCATAATCAACACTGCTACCATCTCAGCCCCGGTAAAGCCCAGTGCGATGGCAAGGGGCAGAAAAACCGCCGGAAGCACCACCAGCTTGACCGCCGAAGCGATCACCGTAGGCTTGATTTTTGCCAGTGCCTTTGTCCCCTCAAAGCCCGCGCCCACAACCAGCAGCGCAATGGGCGTAGCGGTTGCCGCCACGCTGTCAATCGCCTTGAGCGGGATGGTGGGAATTGTGATCTGCAGCAGGGAAAAGGGCAGTCCTGCCAGAATGCCGAGGATAATCGGATTTTTGAGCACATTGATACAGGCTTTTTTCATGGCCTCCCACCCGTGCTGTCCGCCGTTTGCCAAAAAGGTCAGGATGACCACAGAATAAATATTGAACAGCGGTACGGCTGCCACAATCATCAGCGGTGTCAGGCCGGCATCACCGTAAATATTTTCCACAAACGCGATGCCCAGTACTGCCGCGCTGCCACGGACTGCTGCCTGTGAAAACGCACCCACCAGCGTCTTGTCCTGAATCAGCTTTGACGCAAGGAACCAGACGCCAAGGAACATCACGCTCGTGATCCCCGCACAGTACAGCACAAAGGACAGGTTGAAATCGGCATACAAATCGGTCTGTGCGATGTCCCGGAACAGCAGCACCGGCAGGGATACCTTAAATACATAACGGTTTGCCACCGAACAGAATTCCTCTGTCAGCATGCCCACCTGCTTGAGAAAATAGCCCAGCACCATGACCAGAAACACCGGCATGGTGGCATTCAGGCTGAAAATAAAACTATCCATGGAGTTTTTCCTTCCTGCGCTGCGGCAGCTGCAGCACGGCAATGGCACTGAAAATCAGGATCATACCCAGCAGCGTCCAGATGGTAAACGAATCCCCGAACGCGACGACACCCAGCAGGCTTGCCACCAGCGGCTCCACAATTGCCAGCACCGCTGCTTTGGATGCCTGGATGCCATTCAGCCCGCCGGTGTACAGCAGAAACGGGGCAACGGTACTCACCACGGCAAGTCCGACGCCAACCAGCAGGTCCTGTGGATGGCCTGCGGCAAACCGGATGCTGTCTGCCGCGCAGAACGGCGCTGTGGCCACTGCCGCAAAAACAAACGTATAAAACGATACCGTCATGGCGCTGTAATCCCGCAGGGCAAATTTTCCAAAAATGCTGTACAGTCCATAGAATAAACCGGAACCAAGTCCCAACAGTACTGTTGTCCATGCCACAGCCTGGCTCTCGGAAAAAACACCGGTAATACACGCGCAGCCCGCCACCGTCATCACCAGAGACAGCAGCTTCTGCCCAGTCAGGCGCTCATGGAACAGGATTACCGACAGCACGAGAATAAAAATCGGCGAGGTATATAACAGCAGGGATGCCACGGCAACGCTGCTGCGTTCCAGCGCGGCAAAATAACAGTAATTAAACAGGGCAATGCTGACCATGCCGGTTCCGATAAACATCCAGAGATCCCGCAGGCGAAACCGGGGTAATTTCCGTTCCTTTGCCACAATCACGCCGCCCAGAACCACTGCGGCCAGCAGATTGCGGAAGAAGACAATTTGCAGTGATGTCAGGCCATCTGCCTGCAGCGTGTGGACAAACAGGGAAATCAATCCCCACAGGGCACCTGCCCCGGTCACCATCCATGCGGAACGCGTGTGAGTCCCCATGCCTCATTCCTCCATTCATATATTTTTTGCATTCCTGTCCAGTATAGCACAAATTTTTCCTGTATTCTGCTTTTGCAGGCAAAAATACAATTATTTTTCCATTCCCTCCTGCCATCGTACCGGAATATCCCCAAATATGCTTTTTGACCGCTTTTATTCCGTGCCTTACGCTTATTGCACAAAAAATACGGTTGCTTTTTATCAATTTTGTCTCTACTTTTTCCCAATCGCTTGTGGTATATTTATTAACGTACTTTTTAGCAGGAGTACTTGCATCCTCGCCTTAAACAGAAGGTATGAGAGAAATGCCATACAGAGAAGAGAGAGAAATGAGACGGTTGGGTGAACCGTCTCATTTCATTTTTGCGACACAGGATTTCCACCTTTGTTGCAGCAAAAAAGCTGTTCGGAAACGAACAGCTTTTTTATTCTTTTTCCGTTTGATCTTATCGCGCCCGGGAATCGGCACGCAACGCAGCAATGGTCAGCACAAGGAAACAGATACAGGATACCGCATGCGGTGCAACCAGCATCCAGCTCTCCTGGTGCAGAATCAACAGAAACAGGTCTGCCACGCGGCGTATACACAGCACCGCACAGACAAAGGCCACGGAACGGTAATGCCTGAGCACATAACCGGCAAAGCACAGTGCCAGCAGAAGCTCCACATACTGGATGCCCACCAGCGCAAAAGCCAGCGCAGCCAACACCAGCACCACCGGCATGATCCAGCGGGATTGCTTTTTCTCCTGCTCCGGTTCCTCTGACAGAACCTCCTCCGTCATCTGGAAGAGATGCTCCGGCTCCACCGGTTCCGTTTCCAGCTCCTGCAGGATTTCTTCCGTTTTGGTTTCCTGTGTCTGGAATCCATCCGCCTGCTCCTCTGCCACCGGTTCCTCTGCGGACAGCTCTTCCTCTTTGTTTTCCTCTGCAGCAGCCATAAACTGCTCCAGCGATTCTGACAGCTTTTCTCCGGTATCCAGCACCGGCTCCGCAGCGACCG
The DNA here is from genome assembly GCA_004555915.1 of Clostridiales bacterium. Lineage (GTDB taxonomy): Bacteria > Bacillota > Clostridia > Oscillospirales > Butyricicoccaceae > Butyricicoccus_A. The sequence continues at coordinate 61,172 of SFJM01000013.1, forward strand.
ACGGCTCCAGATCCCGTTCTATGCCGGTATCTTCTGCCGGAGTTTCCGCGTCCTCTGTCGTAACCGATGCGAACTGCTCCAGTACCTCCGCCATGGTAACCGCTTCCGCTTCATCCGGATGTGACGGAATTACCTCATCCGCCGGTTCAGCCGTCTGCCCTTCTGCCGGGTCTTCCTCCGTTTGGGAGGCCATTTCCGCTTCAATTGCGGAAAGGATTGCAGCAACTTCCGTTTCCTCAGCGGACCGTGCTTCCGGCTTGTCGGACGATGCCTCAGGCTGTGTAGCTGCTTCTTCGGCTTCCTCCGTCAGCTCTGCCGGTTCCTCCATCTGGTCAGTCAGGTCTTGGGGCTGTTCCTTCAGCTGTTCTGCCTGTATTTTCTTTTTACGTCCAAGGAAAAACCATCCCCTGGATTTTTTCGGTTTCAGCGCCGGTTCTGCCGCGGCTTGTTCCGCGGGAACAGCTTCCCCGTGTTCCTGTAACTGCCCTTCTGCAGACGGTTCTTCCGCAGTCTCATGCACCGGTTCCTCTTTTATCCACGCAAACTGCGCGGTTTCCCCGGATACCTCAGGCGGCTGTGTCTGCTCATCCACAGCCGATGCTTCCGCAGGCGCTGCAGCAGCTTGGTTCACTGCTTCCTCTGCCGTCCATGCGAACTGCGCGGTTTGCTCCATCGCCCCGGTTTCCTTCTGCGGTTCATCCGCAACAGGCTCCTCTGCAGGCTCGGAGCTTTCCTCTGGCTGCTCCGCTATGTCCGGCACCATCATGGTACGATCATCCACGGTTTCCGGCTCATCCGAAACCGCAAAATCCACGGTCTGATAGGAACCGGTAATGCCGATATGCTCCGCAACACGGCTGGAAATCTTGTCAATATCGTCCTGTTCTTCCCCGGACTCCTCCATAACAACCGGCAGGTTCGGATCGGTATGCTGCAATGCCAGTTCCGCCGCATCCTCCATCTGCCGCAGCAGATACAGCTGCACCAGACATCCGGCAATGGTAAGCACACAGCCCAGCAGGATGCCGACACCCATGGAAACTCCCATCAGGCCGGTCAGTGCCAGTCCCGCCGGAATGCCCGAAAGACCGGTTGCCAGCAGGCAGGCCGGTTTCAGAAACAACACACCGGTAATGCCAAACAGCACCCCGCATCCCAGCAGCACACACCAGAAGCCCATGGAGGAAACTTCCTGTACAAAGGTTGCCGGTATGTAGGCAACCATCACGCCCAGAAAACCACAAATCAGAAAGATACCCAGATAACGGAACCGGAATGCCAGCGCTCCCAGCACAATGCCGCCAATTACCATGGCGAGAATGCTCAGTATCAGGCTGTTTACCTGCGACTGACCGAATGGAATCAGGCTGGTGACACAGGTACCCACTGCTACGCCGGCGATAACACCATACAACGCACTGGACCAGCGCATCAGCCTGCAGCCTGCAAAGCACAGCAGCAATGCAAGCACCAGAACCAGCACCTTTACCGGTGCACCGGCATACAGTGACGCAAAAGTCTGTAGGGCTATGTCAATCGCATGATTGATGGTAAAACTCATTTTGTAATCAACCTTCTTTAATTCTTATCTTACACCCATCCAACGGCACACGCCTTCTGCGATACCGGAGGCAATTTGCTGCCGGTATTCCGTCTGTGCCAGTCTGGCATCCTCCTCCGGATTGCTCAAAAAGCCCATTTCCAGCAGAACACAGGGAACCTCGGACCAGTTAAAGCCGGTCAGGTCACTGCGCTGTGCCAGACCGCGGCTGCGTGCGCCGGTGGCCTCTGTCACAGCCTGTAAAATGATCTCCGCAGCCCGGGCACTGGGCTCCTCAATGGATGGGGTTCCCAGCAGGCTGCCTGCGGGTACCTGCATGGACATGCCGTACACGGAGGAATCTTCCGATCCGTCCGCATGAATGCGGATGCACAGGTCCGCGCCTGCCTGATTGGCAATCTGTGCCCGTTCAATGTTGCTGACCGTGGCTTCATTGGTCTGCCGGGTCAGGACAACCTGTGCGCCCAGTGCCTCCAGTTCATCCCGTGCCAGCTCTGCTACGGCCAGATTTAAGGCTTCCTCCGTCTGGCTGTTTCCTGCAGCACCGCTGACATAGGCAGGCTTGGTTTCCGATGACAAGGGGGAAACCGCTTCCTGCCGGCTTGCGTTGGTGATGCCGTGCCCCGGGTCCAGACAGATGACCACGCCGGACAACGGCAGCTGTTCCGCATCATCACTGACGGCATCCTCCTCCAGCGGCGGGTCCACCAGCTCCTCCTCCGTCACAGCCGGTTCTGCACTGCCGGGTGCAGAGCCGAGATCCTGCTGCGGTTGCGCTGAGCCGGAGTCAGCCTGTCCGGCCTGTACCTGTCTCCCGCAGCCGCACAGCAGGCAGACCAGCAGCAGGCTGCCCGCAATCCATCGTTTTAACGCCATCCCTTGCTCTCCTCATAGGAAACAATCGTACTGATATTCGCCCGCTCCAGCGAGGACAGCCGTGCATTGATGGTGGATTCGGTACAGCTGCTGTCCCGATGGTACCAGGTTTTCCCGGCAAAATAATTCTGCCAGCGGGAAGTGGTAAACGCATAGCCATGGCGCGCATAAATTTCATTGCGGATGGCCGCCACGGTATCCTGGTTCAGTCCGCTCAGGTCGGAGAACGAAATATACCGTGTATCTGTCGGCCACAGATAGCCTGAGCTGACCGAACGGGTATAATAATCGTTATCCCGCACCGCAGCGGTGCCGTAATAATAATAGTTATTGGTAACGGTGCTGGTACTGTCGGAATCAGACTTGTCGGTGTCCTTCTGTTCCGGGGTATCCGACTCCGTTGTATCACGGGGCGTGGTTTCGGACGACTGTTTCGGGGTATCCGTTTTTGCCGCAGTATCCTCCTGCTGTTGGGTTACGGTATTCTGTACCTCTGCCAGCTGCGCATCCTGATTGCCCTTCATGACAATGGTAAAGCAGATAATGCTGACAACCAGCACCACGGCAACGGCCACAATGGCACCGATGATGACGGTATTTTTACTTCCCCTTGCAGGTTCCTTTCGTACCGATATCTCCTGTGTCTGTTTGACCTGACCACCGCAGTTTGGACAGAACTCCGCATGATCCGGCATAAATGTACCACATCGATTGCAATACATAGGTCTCTCCCTCCTACTGACTGTTTTCTTTGTAGACACATTCATTATATCATGGCAGTCTTCTGCTGTCACGTTTTTCCGCCTGTCTGTCCGGCATTTTTATACTGAAACAGAGTCAGGACCACCGGCATAGCCGGTGGCCTGTTGTGGCCCTATAAGGGCCTTATGCTGGCGTAACCTGAAGGTCTACGAAGCTCCGCCAACCGCAGACC
>SFJM01000033.1 GCA_004555915.1 Clostridiales bacterium
CTCCGACACCGCCCGCCTGATGCTGGCAAACTCGGAGTTTCTGGTGATGCTGAACCAGAGCGCCACCGACCGCGCGGAACTGGCGAAGCTGCTGAACATCTCGGACAACCAGCTTGGCTACGTCACCAATGTCCCCGCAGGCTGCGGGTTGATCCGCTGTGCGGGGAATATCGTACCTTTTACCAACAGTTTCCCGAAGAATACGAAGCTCTACGGCTTGATGACGACCAAGCCGGACGAACAGAAAAAGGAGTGAGCCTATGAACTATAAAAATAGAGGGCCGCCGAAGCGGCCCTCAACTTCAATGAAGTAGGGCGGAAAATTGGCAGGAAGACAATGTTACAACATCATAGAAACGTCATCGGCTCTGTTCATATGGATTTTTCGTCTTAAGGTGAAGATATCTTCTGCCTTTAAGGTATCTACCTTTTGTAATTCATTTAAAAAGATGTCATTTTTTTCAAGAATAGTACAGCTATGAAATGGAGCAATGGCAATTACTCTATAGTCGTTTACAACGAAACGATCCTGAATATCCAAATCTGAAACTTTATGGACGTTACCATTGTATCTTACATATCCGCTTGCCATTTGCTCGTAAGGGATGATATGCTTTTTCTCAATGACTCCAACGTTATAATACTCGTTTCCTTCGATTGTGTATGGCAACGTTTTGCCTATTTCTAACAATAAGATGTCATCATAAAGATTATCAGTAAGCAATCCCCAAATCGCCCGAATATTTAGCTGACGAAAGTCCATTAAGAAGTCGTCGTTTTCCAATTTTGTTATGGAAGTAATAGAATCATTTCCTATTCCTGTGTTGAATTCGATTGGACGATTATATTTACAGGAAAAAATACTACGAAATAATTCGCACATAATGTCTTTATCTGTTACTTCAAAAGCACATTTATAAAATTCTGGAACAACAGATAGTATTGCGCTATGAAACGCGTGCATGTCTTCGAATGGATCTAATAATCAAGGCCCGTTCGATTTCTTCAGCTTTCATATAGCACTCCTAACAATCACAAAATCAATATGATCACGGTTTAAATATAGTGTGATATTATTGGATTCATTTTCTCAATTACTTTTATTCTTATGCTCCCATTATAACGACCGTAGATGGCTTTTGCAAACAAAAAGCTCTGCACTGTGTGATGCAGAGCAAATTTTATATGTAATGGCCTTGCAGCCTAATTTGTTGTCTGGCCTTGACCGAGCGATTGCTCTGGCATGGTCTAAGGCGCAGTGTAGAGTTCGAAACGTCTCCCGCGTTTGTTTTGATTACGAGACTTATTATAGTGGAGACTTGTGTGCAGAATTTAAAAACCGTTTGAACGATTTTGAAATTCTATTTGAATATTTTATGACAGAGGTGATGCTGTGAAAAATATTAAAGAAAAGCCCACCGGGCGGGTGCCGAAAAGCAATACGGCCGGGAAAATCCCCAGAATGGCGCTGAAAAAGGCATTGACGGAGGCAAAGGAGAAAAGCCGAACTAAGCTGCGGGAAAGCGCCTCTACGCAAGTAGATGGCAGCTATACCGCCGCCAACGACACCGGTGGGATGGTAGCTGATACATCTTATTCGGTTATCAAGAAAAACACCAACCTCACCGTACAGCAGGGGCGCAAGTTTGCCCGCAAGCAGATTGAAAAGTGCCGGGAGCGCCGCACCGCAGAGCAGGTCAAGACGTGCCGCGCCCACACCGCCAGTGAGCACAGTATCAGCCACAAACAGACCGGGCGCGGCATGTTGCCCGACGCAGAGCAACACCCGCGCCGTGGAGTGGATTTGCCACGCCAGGGGGCGAAAGGAAAAATTACTGCCGCCAAAACTGCACCGCGCGACATTCGCGGCGTGACTCAAGGTCAACGCCAGTTGCGTACCGCCGCCAATGAAATCGCGCAGAATATAATAGCCCAATCTCAAGTGCAAATCCATACCCGGCAAGTGCAGCTTGCCATACAAAAAGCAGCCAGCAGCACCCGAAAAACTATTACAGCAGCACGCTCGGCTATCCGCCATTTTCTCGCCAGCCTGCACAGCCTTGTCGTAGCCATTACTACCGGCGTTAGCGTGGCACTCAGCATTATTATTGTCATAAGCCTTGTGGCATTTGTGTCCGGCTCGGCCTACGGCATCTTTTTTGCCGCCAATGCCCCAAACGAAAACGCCATCTCTGTGCAAGAAGCCGTGGAAACCCTCACAGGGGAATACCGTGACCGGCTGGAAGAAATCTCCAACACCATACAGCATGACCGCCAGGACATTGTGGCCAACGATGATGTGTACTTCATCCGTTGGCAGGATGTCCTGGCGGTCTTTTCTTCGTATGTGTCAGGTGACGAGTTCGGCGCCCCCGTTGCTTCGCTGGAAGAAGAACAAGTTGACAAGCTGCGAGAAATTATGTGGGCAATGAACGAGGTGGACTACTCCACCCGTGTTGAGACTATCATTATAGAAAACGCCGATGAGAATGCCTTCTCCCCTACCACGACCATTACTGAAACTGTTCTTGTGATAGAACTCACTCACAAAACGCCTAACGAGATGGCGGCAAACTACCACTTTACCACCCGCCAGAATACCTATCTCCAACTGCTGCAAGACCCACAATATGAGGAACTGTGGGCAGAACTGCTTGGCGGCTTCGCACAAGGGGGCGGTGAACTTATGAACCCGGATGGGACTCGTACTCCGACGGGGATGCTGCAATGGCCGCTGCCTGTTGCGGGCACGATTACCTCGCGGTTCGGCCACCGAGTAGACCCCATCACCGGCGAGGTCAGTTCCCATACCGGCACCGACATCGCCTGCGCCGAGGGTACACCCATCCTTGCCGCCGCAGATGGCACCGTCACCGTTGCCAACGGCCTTGACAGTTGGGGCGGCAGCTACGGCTACTACATCCAAATCGACCACGGTGGTGGGCTGGAAACGCTGTACGCCCACTGCTCCTCTATTTGCGTCACCACCGGCCAGCAAGTGCAGACCGGACAGGTCATCGGCTATGTCGGCCATACCGGGCGGGTTACGGGCAATCACTTACATTTTGAGGTTCATGTTAATGGCGTTCGTAGGGATGTCGAGACATACTTTACTGTGTAACAAATATTTGAAACAGAGAATCGTATTTTCGATATGAAGAAAAAAGCAGAAGATAAAGTCTTAGATTTACTCTCCTGCTCAGAAACTCTCTGATTTTCTTGATAATTCAGCAAGTTCTTTAGCTGGTTCTTGCGTATGCTGAAACAGAGATTCTTTCATTTCGGAAGGGCAATTAGAATAGATCACTTTAATTTGGGTAGCCCTTTCATCATCCAATGAAATGTCCGGATTGATGAGTGTATCTAAAGAAAGGTGTAAAACTTTAGCCAAGGCCCGCATAATCAAATAAGATGGGTTCATCTTTCCCTTTTCAATATGGGCAATCTACTTTAACGAAACATGGCTTTGGTCTGAGAGTTCTTGCTGTGTCAGCCCTGCATTCTTACGAGCTTGGCGCATTTTCTGCCCCAGCGCAGTCAATTCATCAACCAGCTATTGTATCGTGCCGATTTATGTAAAGGAATAACCTTATTGTGCCTGTAAAACAGCATGATTATGCTGATTTTGCGGAGCTGTAATCGAGGGATAAATAAAAGCAGAGATACTTTTCCCTTGTGAAAAGTGTCGCTTCTATCGTTTTATTTGCGCATAATTATTTTGGGTATTCCATGACCATCCCACATGCAGGGGGCGTTCCTTAAAGTCTTTTCCCTTGTAGAAATTTACGGCGGACAGTGTGCTGATAAGTTCTAAACTCACCGCCCACGCTACGGGAATACTGTCTTTTATATGATTTTCTACTGCTTTAATCAATGCGCTCTCGTCTCCAACTCCTTGATGTGCAGGCCATACCGCAAAATCTTTGAGGCGAAAGACATAGTGTGCAACATTTGATTTTGTAAATAAGCCCAAAACCGCGAGGGGGGTGAATTCTCGCGGTTTTGGGCTTATTTTAGTTAGTAATCAAACTGACGATAATACCGACGGATTGACAGCGGATGACGCAGGAACAACTCCATGTAAGCATCTACACGGTTATTGACCGCGTGCATCATCAGGTGCGAAAGTGTGCCGCGGAACTCCGGGCTGATGCCAGGCATTTCCAGCTCCTTGGTATCGATGATGGTGTAGTTGGCGCAGACACGGGGCAGGAAACGTGCCACACGCTCGGCCAAGGGGCGTTGCTCATCTTCGCCCATAAAGAGGGTTACAGGGGTATCCGCTACAATGATCTCCTGCATGCCATGGAAAAACTCCTGGCAGCTGATGCTCTTGGTACGGATCCACATCTGTTCTTCCCAATAGCACATCGCATAGGAATAGGTGGCGCCGTATTGATTGCCGGAGCCGATGAAGTAGTGCGGCAAATCTGGATGTTCTGCACGGAATGCGACCTGCTTTTTGGCATAATCATAAGCCCAGGCATCGGCCGCCTTCTCAATTTCTACGAGGTCACGGGCCAGGTTAGCTTCCAGCTCTGCATTGTAGCGGTCATACTCCGGGAATTCACCGTTTTTGTACATCAGGTAGTTGGCAACCATGTAGAATTTCAACTGTTCATTTTTGGGGTAGACGATCAGATGGTCGTGCTTATCAGGCGCTGTCAGGGCAGAACCTGGTGTGTCGATAAAGGCAAAAACGCGGGCACCTTTTGCTTTGACATCATCCACAAGCTGGATCATCTCTTTGGTGTTACCGGAAACAGACGAGTAGATGACAACAGAACGGTCCGTAAAGCGTTTGTTACCGGTAGTCAAGAATTCGGCAGCATTTTCCACATAAACCGGCAGCTTGGAGCGACCGCGCATGTAAACCTCTACCTGCATGCTGGAGGCGTAGGTACCGCCAATACCGATGAAGTAGATGCCGTCAAATCCTTCGTCCCAGATCTGATCAATAATCTTTTCGATTTGAGGGCGCAGAGCCAGGGCTCCGTTTACACTGGCAAGATCACCAGTCTCGTCAAAGTTGCGAAGGCTGGGGCCTTCCTGTTCTTTCCAACGCTCAGCTTCGTATTTCATTATCAAACAACTCCTTATAATCAGTTTCAGAAAAGCGGAGATGTATCTATATCCATTCCGCAGAAAAATTGAAATGCACACTGAATGGCTTTATCCCAATAGGGCCATTCATGGTCACCGGGTTCCTCCCGGTAGGTATGGCCGTAGCCGGCTGCTTCAGCGGCACGACGGAACCGCTGATTATCTTCGTACAGAAAATCTTCGGTGCCGCACATCTGCAGTAACCGCGGGCGTGCCGGATTGGCAGCCATTTTCTGCACCAGAAACAGTGGATCATCTTCCGGCTTTGGCAGACCGCTGCCGCCATGGATTGCTTGGAATTCCTTTGGCTGCATATCGGGCCAGCTTCCATCCAACACTCGCTGTACCATGGCCGGATAATCCAACACACCGGAGAGCGATGCCACAGCTTCATACTGGCCGGGTCGGCGCAGTGCAATTTTGACAGCCCCACAGCCACCCATGCTCTCGCCGGCAATAAAAGTGCAAGATGGATCTTTTGTCAGATTGAACCAGCGGGAGCACAAAACGGGCAGTTCATCTGCCACATAGGTGAAATAGCGGGTACCGCAGACTGTATCGCAGTAAAAGCTGCGGTCAGCTTCCGGCATGATAATGATAAAATTGTACTTTTTGGCGTAGTATTCGATTTTGGAAAAGCGGCTCCACTCTGCGCTGTTACCGGAAAGACCGTGCAACAGATACAACACCCGCGGTTCCCCTTCCACAATTGGTGTAACATCGTTGGAGGAATCCGGAAATATCACACGAAGAGATGTCGTTTTTTGCAAATCAGAGGAATAAAATTCTCCTGAGAAGATTCCCATTGAAGAAGCCTCCTTTTTTATCAGATATTGCGAAAGTGTACGGTAAAGTTGCACTTATCCCCACGTACATAGTTGCGATTGAACTCTACCACGCGGCCGGTCTCATCATAAGAAATCGACTCAAAATTCATGACCGGTAGGCTGGTATCGATTCCCAGTACACGGGCATCCTTTTGGTCCAGGTGAACAAGATAAAGCTCTTGCTCAGCACGCTGAAGGTTTACACCATAGATTCCATAAATTTCGTAAACGGAAAACACAGACAAATCGATACCGCCCATTTTGGGGATAACATATTGCGGCACATAGATTTCTTCCAGCGAGACAGGCTCCCCATTGGCATAGCAGACCCGTTTGATGTAGTAGATTTCGTCCTCTGGTGCTATGCCAAACATTTCCCCATAATACTCACCTGCATCCCGCAGATTCTGACTAAGCACTTTGACCGAAGGTATTACATGTTTTTCCCGCATGGTCTGGTTAAAACCAGAAAGATCATCCAGGTCGCGCTCAACTTTTTTGCCCAGCACGAATACGCCCTTGCCCGGTACCCGGCAGAGAACACCTTCCAGGATCAGTGCGTTGTATGCGTTATGGACAGTCTGTCGGCTTATGCCATAATACTCAGCCATCTCAGATTCTGAGGGAATTGCTGAGCAGAGCGGATACTCGCCCTCCTCAATTTTGTCGCGAATCACCTCACGCAGTTGGTGATATACCGGGGATTCATACGTTACCTGTGCCATTTGTGTTTTCACCTACTGTCGGCGCGGTTTACCACGCACCGGAATATTTTAAGGTATCGGTCGCTGTGCGGGCTCCCTTTTCCATCGCCTGTTCAATAGAGAATCCCTCCGTAATGCCATACAGGAAACCAGCAATATAACTGTCGCCGGCTCCCATCGTATCGGCCAATGCTTCACAAGGGATAATGCCAAACTTGTGGAACTCCTTGCCATCCCAGCACAGGCTCCCCTCGCTGCCCAGCATGGCAATGACCAACTTGGGGCCGCGAGCGGCGTAACGCTGCATTTGGGCGCGCAGTTCGGGGGTGTCGCCGTTCTCGGTAGAGAAAAAGAGATAATCGGTATACGGCATAGCGGTCTGACATTCCGGATCATCGGGGCGGTCAGCACCGTCAAATGCGGTCGTAATTCCGGCCGCCTTCAAATCCTTGAACTGGCCTTCTACCTTACCCCACAAATCGCATACGACAACATCATAATTTTTGATGAATTCAATATCTTCGTTTGTGAGACAGTAGTCCGATAGAACACCTTCATCATAATCACCAAATACACGTTCACCATCTACAATTTCAACCTGCGTTACCGCAGTTCTGCCCGGCTTAGTGTACAGGTGTGATGTGTCCACGCCTTTTGCCTCGATTGCATTGCGCATAACCTTGCCGTTGGCATCATCACCTACATGGCCGATATATGTGCTTTGCCCACCGATGCGGACGGTATAGACCGCCATATTCACGGGTCCACCGCCAGGAAATGGTGTTCCTCCGTTGAGATTGCGATAAAAATCAATGCAGTTGCTTCCAACAGCTGCAAGTTTCATAATTCGTTACTTCCTTTCTGTTCAGGATCTGCTCGTCTGTGCAATGTGTTGGTAAAACGCACCTTGTCCGGCCTGGCAACGGATTTGGAAAACTCAAAGATTTTTCCATCCGTATCCACACTGGTGCTGGTAAGGTAGAAAAGATATGTTTCCTCATCTACTTGCAGGTATTGGCTTTCTTCCTCGGTCGCATAGGTGATGCCAATTGTTTCATGGCCTTCGGCCATCTGCACACCAAAGCGCTTCAATTCTGCATACAGCGATTCCTCATGGAAGGATATGTTTTCAATCCCCGGACAGCAGTCATAATCGACATAGCTTAGCTCCAACATATAAGGCGCACCATCCATCAGGCGCAGGCGCTTGAGAAAAAACAATTTGTGTCCCAGCGGCAGATGCAACTTGTGGGAGAGATAGCGGGTGCACTCGATGACATCCGCATATAATACACGGGTGCCAGGAATATGCCCCGTGCCACGAATCTGCTCACTGGTAGATTTCATATCCCGCAGATTGCGTTCCATCCGCGGCTGGGCCACATAGGTGCCTGAACCTTTTTGGCTGTAAAGTTTTCCCTCTTCTGTCATGCGGTGAATTGCGCTGCGCAATGTTGTGCGTGACACATTCCACATCTCACACATTTCGCGCTCACCGGGCAGACGGTCGTTGGGCTGCAGGGCATTTTTACGAATATAGGCTTCAATTTGCTCGATCGCATCCGCCTGTGGGCGGGCCTGTTTCTTTTCAAGCATTGATAAGTCTCCTCTCGTGCCCAGTCAGCCCAGGGGCTTTACTCAGGCATTGGCATTTTCCGCTTTATTCTTGCGGTCCCAGATATAGAATACAGGAAGACCCGTACCTACTGCAAGCCCTGCGCAAACCAAACCGGCAACAGGCGCCCATACAAAGGTGGAAACGATCAGCGTACCGGTCATGAACATAGCGATGATCGGCATCAGATAACCAAAGGGCAGACGATAACTGGGGTTGTAGCTCTTCTTGCGGCGCAGTACAAAAATGGTGCCAAAGGTCAGGAAGTTCTTGAGCAGAGCAACCAGGGTGAAGTAGCCCAGCAGATCCGACAGGTTTGTGGCGAAAATCAGAACGATGGCCACAGCGCACTGAACAATGATGGAGAAGTAAGGAGTCTCATACTTGGGATGCACCTTTGCGAAGGACTTGAAGAAGAGGCCATCCTTCGCCATGGCATACTCAATGCGGGGCTGGAACATGATGCAGCTGGACAGAGAGCCAATAACCACGATAATTGCCATGATGGAAACAATGGTGCCGGCATAATTGCCGATGACAGGAATTTTAGAAGCCAACAGCGCAATGGGTGCATCGGAAGCAACCAGCTCATCAATGGTGAGCAGGCCAGAAGCAACGAAGGTCAGGCCGGCATACAGAGCCAGAACGATGAAGGCCGTCAGAATCAGGCCCAGGGGCATATTTTTGTGGGGATCCTTGATCTCACCGGACATATAGCAGGCAGCGCCCATACCATCATAAGACCAGGTAGTAGCAGAGACACCGGCCAGCAGAGCCATAATGCCACTGGCAGTAGCCGTAGATGCCGGCGCAGCAGAAAGAACCAGGTCGCCGCGCATGAAGAACAGGCCAACGCCAATGATGAGGGCAAAAGGCAGGATCTTCATAGCAGTGATGATCGTCTGGAACTTGCCGCCGCCTTCAACACTGCGCAGATGTACGCACATAAAGAACAGGACGAACAGCACAGCAACACACTTCAGCAGCAGACCGTGGATGGGAACAAAAACGGCCAGGTAGTTTACGATGGCCAGTGCCATGATGGAGATGGACGGTGGATCGGTAGCCCAAAAGCTGATCCAGCCGCACAGGAATGCCAGCGGACGGGAGCCGGCTTCACGGAAGTAGACGTACTGACCGCCATCCTCCGGGAATGCCGAGGCCAACTCTGCATAGCAGAAATTAGAAGGAATCTGGAGCAGGCCGCCAATAATAAAGGCCAACACCATAAACAGACTGCTGCCGGCGGCTGCGCCTACTTCGGACAGGGACGAGAAGATGCCGGAGCCGACGGTAGTGCCGACGCCCAAGGCGATAACAGCGCTCAAACCGAGCTTACGCCCCAGGTCTTTTGTTGATTCGGACATAGAAAGATTCTCCTTTCAAATTAGCGGAAACAGGGTTGTGCAGTCCCTGTTTCCTTGCCGCAATACAGGGGAATTTCCGTAAGATATTTTTCCTTATAATAACCGCGCGCTTCCCTGCACGGTTATGAACATTGGATTTATTTTCCTTCCACAACGACCAGGATATTGCGCTGTGCGGGGCCGTCAAATTCGCAGAAATACACTTCCTGTGCACCGCCCTTTACAACCTTTCCATCCTGCACCAGAAAATGGCAGTGGTTGCCGGTAAGCATGGCTTTCAGGTGGCCGGTGGGGTTTCCTGCCGTAGAGCCGTAATCCCGCAGCATGCGGGCATGGCTGTATGGCCGGTCCTCCGGCGCAAAGGTAGCCAATGCGATTGAAATATCACTTTCCAGGCATTCCAGTGCTTCGTTTACCGTAATGCCGGTGGTGGTGTGCTTGGTAATGACAGTGACCATACCGTCCTGAATACCGCTTTCCGCCACCGCCTCTTCAACCTGAGGGGTAATGATATCCAGCTCGTTATAGACTTTCGTCAGGATATGAATGGTTTTTACAAACATACTGCTGTCCTCCCTCAATCCAGACCGCCGATAAATTCCAGCGCATTGCCGCCGCGAATTAGCTCCAGTGTGCTGTCTCGGAATCCAAGTTCACCAATGGCCTGCGCCATACGGATCTGCTCAAAGCGGGGATTGTTGGAGCCGAACATAACCTGATGGCGCAGGCTGCGGTCAATCCAGGTAATAGGAATATCTCGGGTAAAGGTCTGTGTGTAGAACTCCCGTGCGTTATCAAAATACAAGGCACCGGTGTCTGCATAGACATTGGGATATTTCAGCATCAGCATGGCTGTTTCCCTCACCCAGGGCCAGCCGAAATGCCCCATACAGATCTTGAGTTTTGGGTGCTTTTCGGCCACAATCTCAAAGGCAAGCGGAGTGCAGTAGCTTGTCTGTGTATCAGGTTCCCAAGAAAGGCCTGCATGGAACATAATGGGCTTATGATACCGCTCACAGATTTCATAAATCGGTTCCATCCGGGGGTCACTGGGCAGCAGATGATGTCGCCCGGTATGCAGATTCAGTCCTTTGAGGTTCAGCCGGGTGAAGGCATCCTGTAGCTTATCTGGGGCTTCTGGGTCCAGCGGATCCACTCCGGCAAAGCCAATGAACTTATCCGGTGCTGCGTCCACCAGCTGACGGATTTCTTCGTTGCTGACAACACAGCCCACGGTGGAAGTGTAGTCCTGGGGCAGCAGTGTCAGGCGGTCCAGTCCGGCGCAGTGCATCTGGTTAAAAATATGCTCCAATGGAGCTGTGCCGTTTTTATGAATATTCAGCACATTATGCCGCATCTCTTCTTTTGCGGGGTCTGTATTGATCGGTTCAAAAAATGCCGGGTGTACATGGATATCAATAAACATTGTTTCTCACTCCTGCCAGCCGGCTTCTGCCATTAGGCTGCGAACATTGTCCACAGCACGCTTGGCGTACATGCGCGGTTCATTAATATAGCCAGTGACCAGTTCCAAGGTAGCAGTGCCATGATAGTTAACTCGCTTGAGTTCGTAGAGCATTTCCTTCATGGGCATAGATCCCTCTCCGGGAATAATATGGCTGTCCGTTCCCTGCTCGCCGTCAATAATGTGCATGTGGTGCATCTTGCTACCTAACTTATCGAAGTAGGCCATAATGCTTTCATGTTGCACAAAGGGTGGTACCACATCACACATGCCTACCACATAGGGGTTATCCACGCGGCGGAACAGTTCGACCAGATCATTGGCACGAGTGAAGAAGTTGGATTCATAAGGCGTCAGAGCTTCAACCACCAGATGAATTTCTTTCTTAGCCGCATAGTCACCCAGCTCGCGGATAGTCTTCTCCAGACGGGTCCACAGTTCACCATAAGTTGCAAGATAGCCGCCATTGGCAGGGCTGGTCAGCACAAAGTCGGAACCCATTTCTTTTGCCATATCAATGGCGGTTTTCAGGTAAGCTACCGCATCCTCACGCTGCGCCTCGCTGCCGATCATATAATTGAATGGATACGCATTATGTTCCGGTGTATAGCCGTAAACAGGCATTTCGTATTGATCGATCAATCGGCGAACTTCGTTGATGTCGCCTGCTTTCAGATCATATGGATAGGCATGGGGACGGCCGCCCCAAAGCTCAATATAATCGTAGCCATACTCTTTGGCATCCTGAAAGCAATGTTCCAGTGGGTTGCGCTGGTAGCCGGAAGTAAACATACCAATTTTCATAATAAAACCGTCCCTCCCTTACGCTTCTGTGACCCAGGGCTCAAAGACCTGTACGACCTGGGCTGCTACTTTAGAGCCTGTTTCCAGGCACTGAACCACCGGCAGATTGTTCAGAACACCGTACATGAAGCCCGCAATAAAGCTATCCCCGGCTCCCACAGTGTTAACAACATGCTTCGCGGGAAACACCTTGCCATCCGTAAAACCGTTGGCATCACAGGCAAGACTGCCCTTGTCACCAAAGGTTGCAACAGCGATTTTCATACCGCGGTTGACCTTGTCCTGTAGGAAAGCCTCGATAAAGTCATCTCGCTCTTTATGGTAAGAGAAAAAGCCATAATCCACCATAGACAGCGTCTGCTCCACAAGGGGATGATCCAGCCGGTCTGCATAATCAAAGCTGATGCGCTTGGCTCCGGCAGCTTTGATCTTGGGCAACACATCTTCGGCTTTGCCCCAGAGTGCTGTGTGAACCAGGTCACAGGAGGCCGCAAAAGCGATGTCTTCTTCGTCAAAGACGATATTCTCCAGCACTCCTTCGACATAATCGCCGTGTACGCGGTCGGTGCCGTTCATATCCATGTAGGTAACGGCCGTTGCACCGTTCCCGGTTTTAAGATGGCTAATATCAAGTCCCTCTTTTGTCAGGGCCTCTTTCATCCAGTCGCCGTCGGCATCATTACCGGTGGTGCTAATAATGGCCGTGGGAATTCCCAGCTTTTGCAGATTCACACCGGTATCCACACAGTTGCCGGTTGGATAGCGGCGATTGACTTCTACACCATCAATGCGCTTATAGACATCAATGCAGTTGTCACCAATCATAGCTGCTTTCATAGGTAATCTGTCTCCTTTTTGTTATAAAATTGGCAGTGCTTTGTGCAGCAGCTTCCTGGAACCCGTCATGTTTACCGCGCATCACCTTTTTGTGACCACATCAAAAGTATATCCCATGTAGCAGGGTGGGTCAATTTGCAGATACCCCTAATTTTGATACCACTTTTTATTATTCCTGACCGAGCATGTATTCATTCATATCGTGATTTCATACCAATTTAAGCAATATGCTGTAATTTTCCGCTACTTTTATGGTTAGCATGACGATCTTATACCTTTTGTAATAGCAGCCTGTCCCCGTTATCGTTCTCATTTTCTCAGGAAGTCTTATCTTTTCAGTGGAATGATTTATCCATCAAAAAGATACCACTTACAGCAATCTTTCCAACCGGGCAGGCATTACAGTGGAACATTCTCCAAACTTCGGTCAATCCCCTTGCGTCGAGCCAAAAACCGTGTTATAGTGACAGCGTTCTCAAGATCCGATGTGCAGCGGATCTTTGAAATTTCCGTTACATGTTTCTCCTGATCCTGGCGACAGCCGGTGCTTCTCCATTGCCAGCTGCCAGCAGGGAGCGTTTCCGCTTCTTCGCCTATATTGCGAACACCGCACGACACCCGAACCGTGTCGTGCGGTGCTGTGTTATAACAATGTTTTTCATGGAAGGAGTTTCACTTTATGTCTATTGCCAATACTGCACAGACGGTTTTGCTTTCCCACTGCATTTTCGATGGTACCGGCCGTGCCCCTTTCGATGGTTATGTTGCGGTTGCTGATGGCCGTATTCTGGCGGTTGGTGCAGGCCCCTGCCCGGAGAGTCTGGTCACTTCTGAAACAGAACTGATCGACTTGGGCAACAAAACCGTAAGCGCCGGATACACGGATGTCCATTGCTTTTTTACCGGTTACACTATGGGTTTTGTCGGTGTTGACCTGAGCAAAGTGGCCAGCTGTGAGGAGATTCTGGCAGCCGTAAAAGCCTATGCAGAAACTTTGTCTGCCGGTAAGCCGGTGCTGGGTCACGGCTGGAACAGCAAGGTTCTTCATCCTGCCGGCCCTCATGCGCTGGATGAAGCATTCGGTTCCCGGCCGGTCATTCTATTTGCTGCCGGCGGCGAAACTTGCTGGATGAATACCGCAGCGCAAAAAGCCTATCATTTTACACCGGAAACCTGCTGGCCGGAGTCCTATGCTGAGTTGCTGCCGGTAGTGCTGGGTGACAGGGCTTATATTGAGCCTGAATTCCGCCGCTATATGCAGTTGATGAACAGCCGCGGTGTTACTTCGGTAAAAGAGATGGGCTTTGATGACTATGACGGCTTTACCGACGTACTGGCTGACTTAGAAAAGGATAATGCGCTGACTCTGCGCGTCAGTTTTATGACACAACCGGTACGCCGTAACGCTGACCTACCCTATGCCCGTGCCATGCGGGATAAATTTAAGGGCGAGTTTGTACATTTTTCTGGTTTCAACCGCATGACGGACGGTTCGATTAGCCAGCTTTGCGGTGACTTAAAAAAGCCGTACAACTGCGCCCCCGATACGACTTGCGCCCAGGAGATTGACTGGAAGCTAATTGGTGATGAGACCCGTGCCGTAGATGCAGAAGGATTCCGATTTTCTCTGCATGCCCAGGGCGATGCCGCCATCAGCAAGGTGCTGGATATTTATGAGACCTGCCACAGAGATGAGCATGGCCGCGTGATCAATCGCCATAGCATTACGGACCTGGAATTCAGTGATCCAGCTGATTTGGAACGGATGGGAAAGCTGGGTGTGATTGCTGAAATCTATCCGCAGATCCAATCGATTGCCGATCGTGCCGGGAAATTGGCCATGATTGAAGAAAAGATCGGCATGGAGCGCGGGAAATACTACTGGAACCGCCGCAAGATGGCGGATAGCGGGGTGCTGCTCAGCTGCGGTACGGATCTTCCGCTACTGATCGATGACATTCCTCAGTCGGTATACCATGCGGTAGGCGGCTATTTTCCCGAAGGCGGCGAGCCATTCAATAAGCAGAATATGCTAACTGTGCCTGAGCTGATGACAGCCTGGACGCGCGGCGGTGCCTATAATCTGGGGCAGGAAAAAGAGCTGGGCACACTGGAAGCTGGAAAAAAGGCTGATATCGCTGTTTTGAGTGGCAACATCTTTACCATCCCTGTGGAAGATGCTCGCAGCCTTGCTGTTGTGTTGACCATGGTAGGTGGTAAGATCGTGTATCAGGCAGATTGATTTTTCTCTTGCCCCTTCGTTTGGACAAAGCACAAGGCGGCACTGTATCCCTGCCTTGCAAAGATACAGTGCCGCCTTGTTTTTCGGCAACTAAACCGGTGTTTTCTGCCCGGTCTGAAAGGAACCAAAATTATCATGGAAGCTATTCATGCGGGTATTTTTTCCATAGTTCCCCCTGTGCTGGCCATTATACTGGCGCTGCTCACCAAAGATGTTGTTTTTTCGCTGTTGATGGGTATTTTATCCGGCACAATAATTTACACGATTTTGGCCGGGCTGAATCCCCTGGTGGCACCTGTAGAGGTACTCTTCAACACCTCTTTTGCCAACCTGGACTTGTACATTATCTTCTTTGTTTTCCTATTGGGCGCACTTGTACAGGTCATTTCACTGTCCGGCGGCTCGGCAGCCTATGGGCGCTGGGGAAGCCGTTATCTGCGCAGCCGCCGCAGTACTCTACTGGCAACAGCAGGACTTGGCTGCCTGATTTTTGTGGATGACTACTTCAACTGCCTAACAGTCGGCACCGTGATGAAGCCGTTGACCGACCGGCAGAAGATTTCCCGCGCCAAACTGGCGTATCTCATCGACAGTACAGCAGCGCCTGTTTGTATTATTGCGCCGATTTCCAGCTGGGCTGGCGCTGTAGGCAGCAGCCTGCGTGCCACAGGTTCTTTTGCCAGTGATTTTTCCGCTTTTTGTGCTACGATTCCTTATAATCTGTACGCATTATTGACTCTGCTGATGATCGTATTTCTGATTTTCACTGGTTGGGATTTCGGGCCCATGCGCAAACAGGAAGAGATGTCTGCAGCTAGTACGGCGCCGGACGATACTGCCCGGCAGGCGGAAAGTCCTTGTAAAAGCGGAACCGTGACAGATATGGTCTTGCCGATTGTCCTGCTCATTGTGCTGGCAATGCTTGGCATGCTATACAATGGTGGTTTCTGGGCAGCGGGTGAACCCGGATATCATTCCCTAACCGGTGCCTTGAACAACTGTACCGCAGCCCAGGCTTTGTGTTGGGGTGGTTTTGGTGCTGTGTTGTTTGCTTTTTTGTTGTATGTGCCCCGTGGCCTGATTACTTTTAAAGAGTTTATGGCTTGTGTAACCGAGGGATTCAAAAATATGATTCCAGCCAATTCAATCCTGGTATTGGCTTGGACAATCAGTGGCTTGTGCCGCGACCAATTACTGACCGCTGAATTTGTACGCGATGCCATGACCCGCAGTCAAATCCCCGGTGCATTGCTGCCAGCAATCATTTTTGTGGTGGCCGCTTTCCTCAGCTTCTCGATTGGTTCCTCTTGGGGCACCTTTGGCATCTTGATTCCCATTATCGTACCTGTAGCTACAGCACTCAGTCCGAATTTGCTTATTGTTTCGCTTTCCGCCACATTAGGCGGCAGTATCTTTGGGGATCACTGCTCCCCTATCTCCGATACCACAATTTTGTCCAGTACCGGAGCAGGATGTGACCACCTAACCCATGTTGCAACACAGATGCCATATGCACTTCTTGTTGCCGGGTGTTGTCTGTTTGGCTATCTTGTGGCCGGTTTCAGTGATGGCAATTTACTTCTTATGTTTGGTGCTACGCTGGCCGCTTTAATTAGTCTGATAACCATTATGCACTTTTCATGCCAAAAGCATGCGGTTTCATTGCCGAAGGAGATATAGTTATCATATATAATAGCGTCCTCGGTTCAGTCTGAACAGAGGACGCTATTTCTTAACGAAGACATCTATATGCAGACAGCTCGAAAATGTTTCGCCGAATCGTCATATTACAATTACTGTCTATATATTTGCATAGCATTCATCAACCTATATACTGTAATGCCGATGCAATTAGGGCTGTGGTGCGGCACCTGCCCGAACGGAAACAATCATAGCCTTTGCCAAGGAGAACAGCTTTGAACAGTTGAATCTTGAGGCTCGCAGCAGCAATGTCCATGCCATCACTTGTATGAGAAGTACGGCATTCAAAATCTGTGTACGTTTCCTCGTCTTTTCAAAATCAATTGAGAATATATCGATTTTGACTTGGCAAACCTCGAAATGAACTCCGCAGACAATCAAGCAGTTGGAAATAATAAAGATTAGTTTACAACATTCAAATTTATTTCAACCTGCCGCACGACGGCAAAAGAAAAAAGCTGTTGTACAGCAGACAATTTGACATGTCCATTGGAAGCGGCGGCTTTTCGGAGCCGTCGTTTCCTTGTTCTTATACGAACCCATAACGACTTGCAGGGGCACGGTAGCCGTTGAAGGGGTAATCGCCCGTGTCTTGTTTGCGTTTTCACTGCGCACATAATCAACATCTGCCAAAAAAGTCTTACATCTTTCACAGATAAACATAGCTTCAAATCGGCATTATCGCTCCATGTGATTCAGCATAATAATAACCACTATTGGTGCGCCATTTTCCATCGCGGAAATCTGGCGCTTTTTGCTGCCGTTTTTTTGTAGATAGTCCAGTTATCTGCCGATGCCGCTCCCCTCCTCCATTCGATTTGCCCGTCAATCACCCGTGAATCGAATGGAGATACATAATGAAGAAAATCAACCTGCGGGAGATTTATCCCGATGTTTATACAACTGATTTTTTTGTAGAAGTGACAGAGGATGTCATTGAAACGATTCAAGAATTCGAACGTGCAGAAGCCGCATATAGGAGAAAGATATATCGCTATAAGGCACAATATTCTTTGGATTGTGAGAATGGCATTGAAAATGCTGTGCTGCCGAAACCGCAAACACTAGAGATGCTTCTGGAAGAAAAGCAGTTTCAAAAGCAGGTCTATGCTGCTGTGATGAAGCTGCCGGAGAAACAGGCAAAAAGGATTTATGCCCGCTACTACATGGGCATGACGGTAAATGAAATTGCCGCAGTGGAGGGCGTAGACCCAAGCCGCATCCGTGATAGCATCAGACGGGGGTTAAAGAGACTCGGAAAAAAACTCTAATAAAAGTTCAGTTAAGAGCGCCTGTTTTTACAGATTTTTGTCACTGTTAATAGAGGAAATAAATGGAATCCTCCTACCTGCACCTTGATAACCGAATACTCAGCATAACAGGTACGTTCCTTTCCCGGCAGCGGGCTGGTCTGGTGACCACAATTGCGGCGGGAAAGACTACAATGATACGCCAGCGGCCTCCCGCGTCAGAGGGGGTGACCGAGCCGGAGTTGTAAGCAGTAAGACTTCGGCAGAGTCAGTGAACGGCCATTGCCAGTGGCCTGCCTGTTATGTTCCCTGTGTCAGGGGTGCGAGCGGCAAATGTGGCACAGTTTCTTAACTATCTACTTTGCCGTTTAGGGCAAATCGTGGGCAGCAGGACCCCAAGCGCCTGCTGTCCATCATTTTGCTTTAAACGGGATGGAAAACAGGGGTGTAAACCAATGCAAACCTATCCAACGGGCTATGCGGAATCCCACCGTGTAGCCGAGAAAATTTTCAGGGAAATTTTACCCCGGCACGGTATGGCGGTGCGCGAAGAACAAATCGCGCTTTGCCATGAAGTTTTAGATACCCTATATAATAAGGAAATTTCCTTGTGTGAAGCAGGCGTAGGCACCGGCAAAACACTGGCCTACCTTGTAGCCTGTATTCTGTGGCAGATGAATCGTCCCGAACGGATGAAGCTGCCTATCGTTATCTCCACCTCCAGCGTTGCTTTGCAGGATGCAATTCTCACCGAATATCTACCAGATCTATCTGCTATTTTGCTGGGAGAGGGCATCATCCGTGAACCCATCACCGCCGTTGTCCGCAAGGGCAAAGAGCGCTTTGTCTGCGATGCACGTCTTGCCGAACGAACCGCGCTGGTGCATCCGAAACGAACGCGAGAGAAAAACAGCCTGCGCATTGCAGAAAACATTCTGGATATGGATCATATCCCGGAACTTTCTCATTATGACCGCTGCCGAATCTGTGTGCCGCAGTCCTGCCCGCGAGATTGCTTTATGCGCTTAGATTGCCGCTATCAGCAATATCTGCGGGATTCCATGAAGCCCGACATCCAAATTTGCAACCACAATTACCTGTTGGCCGATGCTTCCCATCGCCTGGAAGATCGGCCGCTTTTGCTTCGCAGCTATCAGGCGTTGGTGGTGGACGAAGCCCATAAATTGCCCGATGCCGCCCGCCAGATGTACACGGAAACGCTGTCTGAAGCGGATATGAATGACCTGTGCTTGCAATTGCAGCAGGCACATTATCTTCATTTGGCGCAGCGCTTGCGGTCAGCTTTTCTTGCGTTCTCTATTTCCTGTGGGCAAAATCTCAGCACGCAGAGAAGAAAAGACAGCGTACCGTTTACGCTCACGCTGTTCCGCCGCGAAGCGCTGGTCAATTGCATCGCTATTTTGCAGTACGCAGGCGGGCTGGTTGATATGCCACGCTATCTGCGGCACAGGCTGGGAGAAGCAGAAAGTCTCTTCCGCCTTTTTTTGTTGGAGGTGCCAACACGCATCCTCTACATCGATTACGATGCCGATGGCAAGCCTACATTCTGTGCAGCCAGCAGCCGCGTACCGCAGCTGCTCCGCAGTGCGCTGT
>SFJM01000034.1 GCA_004555915.1 Clostridiales bacterium
GTTCCTGAAATGTGGTGACTGTGGCAGAGCAATGGCAAAACATGTGTGTCATCTGGCAGATGGCGGCAAGGCATATGCGTTCAACTGTGGGACATATCGCAGGTATGGAGCACAATTCTGCACGCCGCATACCATTCCGCTCAAGGTTCTGGAAGAGATTGTTTTAAGCGACCTCAGAATAATTGTAAGGCATGTGCATGATTTGCGGGAGTTTGTTGCGCAGCACCATCAATCGGCTTCCAAGACAAAGAAAATGGTTGATACGGAAAAAGGTAAGCTGGAATCAGAATTGGAACGTATAAAAAAACGGAAACAATCCGTATATGAGGATTACAAAGAGGGGCTGATTTCCAGGGATGAATTTCTTTCTTACAGAGCAGAATATCTCAAAAAAGAGGAATTATACGCGAAGCAAATGGAAGCACTGGCAAAGAAAATGGAGAAGCAGACCGCGGAGGATATTTTTGAAACCCCATGGCTGAAACACCTGCTGGAGCAAAGAGATATTGAGAAATTGGATCGGGAAATGGTGGTTGAAATGATACATGAAATTATCATATATGAGAATGACAAAATCAAAATCCGGTATAATTTTTCAAATGAGCTGGAGCATCTGTTTTCCAGCATATATAGCCTGACAGGCGGATAAAAGGTTTGCGCAAATAATATCCAGCACATGGCGGGTTTGACGGTGGTGCCGTGGCAGATGACGGGACAGCGGAACAGGATATCAATCTGGCGATTGTCAGGAAATGTGAAGCATTTGCCGGCATGTTCGGCATTCATACACTGTTAACCCGTGCGGATGGAAATTCCATTGATTATGATGCTGAAAAAAGCATCCGGCAAAATAAGGTTGCAGATATCCATGCAAGGGAACAGATTGTCACGCAGGTGGAAAACCCGATTTTTCTTTCGGTGCATTTGAATAAATTTTCTGATTCAGCGTATTCCGGCGCACAGGTTTTCTGGTCGAAAAACAATCCGGAAGGACAGCTGCTGGCACAGCAGATACAGGCAGCGTTTACATCTGGATTATCTCCGAAGAAGGAACGGAATGCCAAGCAGGCATCGGATGATATTTATCTGATGAAGCATCTGACCTGTCCCGCCGTGATTGTGGAATGCGGTTTTTTATCCAATCAACAGGAAGCACAGCTGTTAAAACAGGATACGTATCAGAAACGGCTTACACTGTGCATCGTCAATGGCTACCTGCAATATGCGGAGCAGTCTTGAAAAAAGAGAGAAGAATGTAAAAATTCTTCTCTCTTACTGCTCTTATATTACCACAAAATCGCAATTTTTTCAAGTCTTGTTATTTCCCTCCCAATGCGGTAAGAAGTATAGGGAGGTGTATGACAATGCAGGAATTACAGGCATGGTTCCATCCGGTGCAGATGGAACAGACAAAAGCGGAGCTGATGCAATGCAATCAACTCACGGAACGGTATGGACTTTCACTGACGGAAGCAGAAATGGAACAGCTGGCACTGCGGCGCGTGGAAGCATTACATGCATCCGGGCGTGTGGAGTTTGGACCGGGGATTCTGGAGAAACTGGCGCGTGCCTTTTGCGATTCGCCCTATCTGGAGCAGGCGGCGTATGCGGAAACACTGGCGGAATTACAGGAGCTGTTTTATGCGTTCAAAACGGAATGCATGGAGCGGGTTTCTGATGATGCGCTTGTGGAAGCGATGCGGTTGATATATAATGAAGCTGTACATGGAGATCTGACCCGTCTGGCAGATGCCGACCGGGATACGATTTATCGCATTGTCCGTACCGGCAGCCTGCGCGGCACAGACTGGGAACGGGATGAAATGAGGTGGGAAGATGTGTGAACATTTCCTGCCTGTGGAAGGCCTGACAGCAGATCAGACCCTGACCATCCAGCGGCAGTTATATCTCCTGCTTGCCCGACAGACACAGAAATATACATCGGGAGAAAGCAGCTCCATTCCGGAGGAGCTGGCAGCAGAGCTGCTGGATTCCATCTGCTTTTGTCTGGAACAGCATGAAGCCGGTCTGCATGTCCTGCTGCATGGCGATGGTACGGAGGCATTGGAGGAAGGAATCCGGCGGATTGGGCGCAAACAGGTGCATGGCAGAGTGTTGTGGCAGCAGATTTGCAACCATCTGCCGCCGGTGGAAAACCAATCCATGCTGGATACACTGGGCGGAATCGGTACCTTCTGGAAACAATATAATCCCCGTTTTTTTTGCACATCAGGTTCCGGGAGATCTGGATTACCAGTTGAGTGCGCCGGTATCGGAACAACTGCATGGCGTGGATTATATCAATCGGTATCTGGAACATCTTGCCGTTGAAAATAGTTTTTTGCGGCAGTTCACAAAAGAGGCATTGGAGCCGGTTCTGAACAGCTACTGTCCGGATTACCAGGGACTTCTGGTCAATCTATATGAGCCGGCTGCCGCCAATGCATTGGGCTGTGTGCTGCTGGACAGGGATATCTGTGCACTGGTTATCCCGCCGGATGGATATACGGCATTGCATGGGTACTTTGCCGGGCAAACAACAGGTGAAATCAAACAGATCCTATGCCGGGCGGCACAAAGGTTGTCAGAGCAAATGGACATGCGGTCCGCTTCGGCGAGACAATATTTACATGCATATGCGGAACGGCTTGTGCCGCGGATTGCTGCCGTGCGCAGTGCGGATGGATTGAGAGGAATTTTCCCTTCTGCAGACAATACAAACTGAAAGGATGCCTATGAAACAGAAAACAACTTTTTTATGTTCCGAATGCGGATATGAAAGCCCCAAATGGTACGGAAAGTGCCCCTCCTGTGGCGCATGGAATACCATGGATGAGTTTAAAGAAGCAAAAGCAGCTGCGGCGCCCCGGGGAACGCTGCCGAAAACCGGACGGCGTACCCGGAATAAGCCACAGGCCATTGCCAACATTGAGACAGAAGCGGAATTGCGGTTCCATACAGGCATTTCCGAGCTGGATCGTGTATTGGGTGGCGGTGCGGTACATGGCAGTTTTGTGCTGGTAGGCGGTGAACCGGGTATCGGCAAGTCCACACTGCTGTTGCAGATGTGTCAGGAAATGTGCCGGCAGGCAAAGGTGTTATATGTATCCGGTGAGGAATCCCTGCGGCAGATTCGCCTGCGTGCCGACCGGCTGCATATTTCCTCTCCAGAGCTGTTTGTGCTGGCAGAAACCGATTTGGAGGAGATTATTGAGGAAACCGAGCTGCTGCGTCCGGATGTATTGATTGTTGACTCTATTCAGACGGTCTATAAATCCGATTTGAGCAGTGCACCGGGGAATACCACACAGATCAAGGAATGTGCCATGACACTGATGCAGTATGCAAAACGGCATAATGTGACCATTTTCATTGTAGGACATGTAAACAAGGAAGGCACGCTGGCGGGCCCGAAGATTCTGGAGCATATGGTTGACTGTGTGCTGTATTTTGAAGGTGAAAAGCAGATCTCCTTCCGCTGCCTGCGTGCGGCAAAAAACCGCTTTGGCTCGACAAATGAAATTGGTGTATTCGAAATGAGTGACTGTGGTCTGGTGGAAGTGCCAAACCCTTCCGCTGCCATGCTGTCCGGTCACCCGATGGATGCCTCCGGCAACTGCATTGCATGTACCATGGAGGGAAGCCGGCCGATTCTGGCGGAAATACAGGCACTGGTTACCAAGACCGCCTATGGTACCCCGCGCCGCATGTCAGCCGGTGTGGATTACAACCGCATGGTGCTGCTGCTGGCGATTCTGGAAAAACGGGTCGGACTGTATTTGTCCTCCAGTGATGCGTATATCAATGTCATTGGCGGCATGCGGCTGGATGAACCGGCAATTGACCTGCCGGTTGCATTGGCAATTGCATCCAGCTACCGTGACCAGCCATTGCCGGAGGGCGTGATGGCATTTGGTGAAGTGGGCCTGACCGGCGAACTGCGTGCCGTGACAGCAGTGGGACAGCGGATTCACGAGGCAATTCGGCTGGGCTTTACCACCTGCATCATGCCCAAGCAGGACATCGGTCGCATGCAGATTCCGGAAGGCTTCCGCGTGATTCAGACGGATAACATTGCACAGGCTATCGGCGCGGCCTTTGGGGGCAAAAAATAAAACAGACATGGGCAGGCGGGCGTTTTCCAGGCGTCCGCTTTTTCCTGCCCGGAAAAGATAAAAAATTTTTCCGGAGTGGACTATCTTTTTCCTGTCTGTGGCAGTTATACCAGATAGAAGCGCGTTTCAAACGGAAGGAGGTGCGGCATGGATGAGGATTTTCTCCTGATACAGAAAATGAAGCTGGGCAGTGAAGCGGCGATGGATGCCTTTGTTCGCAAATATTATGCGGACATCCTGCATTACTGCTACCGACATTTGTATGACAGCGGGGAAGCGGAGGATGCGACACAGGAAACCTTTGAACGCTTTTTCCGTCATCTGCGGGATTACCGGCATTACGGCAAGGCAAAAAATTACCTGTATGTCATCGCGGGAAATCTGTGCAAAAGCCGGTATGGCACAGCATCTGCCGTGCCGCTGGACGAATCCATGGAAGCCGCTGGCAACCATGCGGAGGAAATTGCGGTAAAGACGGATCTCTCTGTCGCAATGCAGAAACTGCCCATGGAGCTGCGGGATGTCCTGATTTTACATTATTTTCAGGATCTGAAGCTGAGAGAGATTGCGGACATCCTGCAAATCGGACTTCCTTTGGTGAAATACCGGATGAGACAAGCCAAAGCATGCATGCGTGAGTTATTAGGGGAGGAGGAATACCCATGACAAGGCTGGAGGAACAAATCAGAATCTGGCGGGAACAGGAGCATCTGCCTGTCGTGCGGGAAACACAGATACAGCACACAGTTGAACGGGCAAAACAAGCGTTTTATGAAAGGGAACGTGCACAGCCGTGTACATATCTTTCCTTTGTCCTGTTACAGGCGCGGTTCATGCGGAAAAGCTGGTGGGTGGCACAGCTTGCCGTGCTGGCAGCACTGTGGTTTGGTCTGTATACCATGCAGGATGCGGATTTCCTGCGGCGTGGTTCCGGCGTGCTGATCTCGACATTTGTCATCCTGATGGTGCCGGAGCTTTGGAAAAATGTCCGCACACAGTCCACAGAAGTGGAAAGCGCATCCTATTTCACCCTGCGGCAGGTCTATGCTGCGCGGCTGACCGTGTTTGCCACGGTGGATTTGCTGCTGCTGTCGCTGTTTCTCGCGGTCACCACCATGACAGTCAGTCTGACACTGTGGGATATACTCATTCAGTTTGTCATCCCATTCCATGTGACCTGCTGTATCTGCCTGAGGGTACTATGCAGCCGATTGTGTTCGGAATATTTTGCCGTTGCGCTGTCGCTGTTTTGGTCGGCCGTCTGGATGTGGATTGTCATGAACGAAACCATTTATACAATGATCTCAAAACCGATATGGATTGCACTTTTAGTCATTTCCGCTGTGTATCTCGTTTATGCAGTCAGGCGGGTATTGCAATCCGCCAATCAAAGCTGGGAGGGAAATTTAATATGGAATTAAAGCTGGCACAGCTGACAAAAACCTTTGGTGACATGACCGCGGTTGATGCGGTTTCCTATACCATGCGCAATGGTGTCTATGGCCTGCTGGGTGTGAACGGTGCGGGAAAAACCACACTGATGCGCATGATCTGTACGCTGATGAAGCCGACCGACGGCGTGATTACCTGGAATGGACGGGATATCTGGAGTCTGGATGGGGAATACCGCCGTGTGCTGGGCTATCTGCCTCAGGAATTTGGCTTTTATCCGGATTTTTCCGCTGAGGAGTACCTGTTATATATCGCCTCCATCAAGGGCCTTCGCCCGGCTGTGGCAAAACAGCGTGTCAATGAGCTGCTGCATACCGTTGGCATGGAGCAGGTGCGCAAAAAGAAAATGAAGAAATTTTCCGGCGGTATGAAACGGCGTATCGGCATTGCCCAGGCAATGCTGAACGATCCGCAGATTCTGATATTGGACGAACCCACCGCCGGACTGGACCCGAATGAACGCATTCGCTTTCGTAACCTCATCAGTGAGCTTTCGGAACAGCGGCTGGTGTTGCTGTCCACGCATATTGTCTCAGATGTGGAGTATATTGCTAATGATATCC
Organism: Clostridiales bacterium; assembly: GCA_004555915.1. Classification (GTDB taxonomy): domain Bacteria; phylum Bacillota; class Clostridia; order Oscillospirales; family Butyricicoccaceae; genus Butyricicoccus_A. The sequence continues at coordinate 6,131 of SFJM01000034.1, forward strand.
TGCTGATGAAAGAAGGACGCATTGCATGCAGCGGGGCACCACAGCAATTGATTGCTGACATGCCGATACATGTGTGGCGCTGTACGGTCACAAAACAGGAGGAAGCAGCCTATACCAGACAATATAAAATTGCCAATATGAAGCTGACTGTTGGCGGGACAGAGCTGCGCATTCTGTCTGAGCAGCAGCCCTGCGCGCAGGCCGTGCAGGAAGCGGCAACGCTTGAAGATGTCTTTCTCTATCATTTTGGCGAGACAGGAGGAGAAAACAATGCTGTTTTATGAGGTGAAGAAGATATTTTCCCGTGTGGTAAACAAAGTTGTATTGGTGCTGCTGGCGATTGTTCTGCTGTTTGCATCGGTTATGGCGATACGGGAGAATGAGAATTACTGGGTTAATGAAACAGGAGAGTCAGAATACGGTATCCATGCGGTACGAAAGCTGGCAAAAGCGCAGCACGAATGGGCAGGAACGCTGACAGAGCAATGTATTGCGGAGGTAATACAGGAAAACGCACGAATAAGGAATACGCCGGAAGCACAATCGGAGGATATTCAGCAACAGAACATTGCGTACAGCTGGAGGCAGGGAATAGAAGGCATCCGTGATGTCATTAACAGTTCCTTCTGTGCCTTTCAGGAATATGACTATTATAAAGCGGATACACTGACTGCTGCTGATGCGGCGGATTTTTACAGCAATCGTACCGCTCATCTGGAAGAATGGCTGAGCAATGAGGAAAATACCGATAGATATTCCGATGCGGAAAAGCAATTCCTGCTGGAACAGTATCAGAAGATGGAAATACCCCTGAAATATGATTTTGTCAGGAATTGGGACAGCTTTTTTCAGTGGTCTGTTACAATTCAGATGTTCCTTGCCATGTTGCTGGGATTTCTGGTATCCGGAATCTTTTCCGGTGAGGCACAGACCAAAGCGGATGCGGTTTTTTATGCTGCGCAGTATGGCAGAAGCAAAGGGGTCCGCGCCAAAGTGCTGGCAGGTTTCTGTATTGTCACAGTGCTGTATTGGGTGGTATTCCTGCTATATACGCTGTTTGTGCTGGGCTGCACCGGCTTTATAGGTGCAGACTGTATGATACAGATCATGCACTGGAAGAGCTTTTACAACATCACAATCGGGCAGGAGTATCTGCTTCTTGCCGTTGGAGGATACATTGGCTGTCTGTTTCTGTCAGCGCTGACCATGCTGGTTTCCGCAAAGACAAATTCCACTGTATTGGCAGTGCTGGTTCCATTTGTGGCAATCTTTATTCCGAATTTTATCTACAATCAGTCAACCAGTTTGCTGGCGGATAAAATTGTGGGATTACTGCCCGATCAGCTGCTGCAATTGAACTCTGTGCTGTGCCGCTTTAGCCTGTATTCTATCGGCGGAACAGTTGTGGGTTCTATAAGTATTCTATTCGTGTTATATACAGTATTGACACTGGTTCTTCAGCCTGTCCTGTATACGGTATTTCGTAAGAAGGAAGTACGGTAAATACAGATAAGTATGCAATGAATAGCACAAAAAAATATTTTTGTTCAAGTGGAGCTACAGGCACGGGACTACATATGGATATCCGGTTCTCTGGAATACCAGGGAAGAAGGATAAAAAAATAAGCGGACGCCATGGCGTCCGCTTTGCTGTATTCATAATATCTGACAGGGAATTACGCCTCTACGGAAGCATCCATCAAAAATGCCAGTGTCTTGGTCATCAGCATACCGTTTTGGATGATCTCACGCTTGTCCGCTGTGATATCCTTTGCCAGATCCTCATACGGCATGCCATACATAGCAGCCATTCTGCGGATATCGGCGTCGATTTCTTCCTCTGCAACAGACAGTCCTTCGATTTCAGCAATGGTTTCCAGCGCAGCGCTTGCTTTGGCAGCAGCTTCAGCCTGCGGCTGCATTTGCGCCTTGAGGTCATCCTCAGAAATGCCCTGATACTGGAGGAACTGCTCCAGTGTGATATTCTGTGCCATCAGATTCTGGGTAAAGGAAGCAAACAGCTGATTGACAAAGGCTTCTGCAAATGCGTCAGTCAGCTCAATCTGTGCATTTGCCACAACCTGATCCAGGATTGCCTGCTGTGCCTGCGCGTCAGCCTGCTGCTGCTTCTGCTGCGTCATGGACTGACGGATGTTCTCACGGAGTGCATCCATATTCGGTGCATGGTACCGCTTTGCAAACAGGTCATTCAGCTCCGGCAGCTTCTTTTCCTGTACCTGATGCACCTTGCACTTGAATACGACCGGTTTGCCAGCCAGATTTTCTGCATGGTAATTCTGCGGGAAGGTCACGTTGACATCCACGGAATCTCCTGCGGAAGCGCCGACCAGCTGCTCCTCAAAGCCCGGAATAAAGGAACCGGAACCCAGCTCCAGAGGATAGTTTTCCGATGTGCCGCCTTCAAACTGCTCCTCACCGAGGAAACCGGCAAAATCAATGACTACGGTGTGGCCCAGCGCAGCCGGACCGTTTACAGTTTCCAGCCGTGCACATTTCTGCTGTTCCTGGAGCAGGGCAGCCTGAATTTCTTCATCTGTAACGGTAACAGTTACAGACGGCCGCTGAATACCCTTGTATGCACCGAGAACAATGGAATAATTCTTCTCACTCATAATAAAATGAATCCTTTCTTTTTTTGTAAAAGACTGGCGTAATCATACCATATATTTCATTTTCTGACAACAGAGAACAAGGACAGAAAGATGAAATTTTTAATTTCGTTGTAATTCCAACATACATCTCAAACAAATTCCGATATACTGCGAGCATACCAACAACAGCTTCCGTTGAAGCTGACAGATACAGGAGAGAATATCATGGAACATACTATGTTTTGTTTTCAATGTGAACAGACCGCAGGCTGTTCCGGCTGCACCGGAGCAAGGGGCGTATGCGGGAAAACTGCCAAAACGGCAAAATTACAGGATGAACTGACCGGTGCATTGATCGGGCTGGCGCATGCCTGTTCCAATAATCCCAAAACGGAACAAACCGACCGGCTGATGATTGAAGGCCTGTTTGCCACACTGACCAATGTGAATTTTGACGATGCCGCTCTGCAGCAGCTGCTGGACCGTGTGCATGCGGATAAAGCAGCGGTTGCTCCGGGCTGTGCATTTTGTCAGGCACGCTGCGGCAATACCGATGATTATGATATGGAGCACATGTGGGGAGCAGAGGAGGATATCCGTTCGGTGAAATCCATGCTGCTGTTCGGTATGCGGGGTATGGCGGCCTATGCCTATCATGCCATGGTACTGGGCTATACCAGTGAGGAAGTTCATGCCTTTTTTCAGAAGGGTTTGTTTGCCCTGAAAGAGGAGTGGGAGCTGGAACGATATGTGGAGCTATGCATGGAGCTGGGCAAGGTGAATCTGACCTGCATGGCACTGCTGGATCAGGCGAATACCGAAACCTTCGGTACGCCGGTCCCCACAACGGTTCCGCTGACTGTGGAAAAGGGTCCGTTTATCGTCATCACCGGACATGACCTGTATGACCTGAAGCTGCTGCTGGAGCAGACTGAAGGCAAGGGCATCAACATCTATACCCATGGTGAAATGCTGCCGGCACATGCGTATCCGGAATTGAAGCGGTATCCGCACCTCAAGGGCAATTTCGGTACAGCATGGCAGAACCAGCAGAAGGAATTTGCCAATCTGCCGGCACCGGTGCTGTTTACCACCAATTGCCTGATGCCGCCGAAGGACAGCTATGCAGACCGGGTATTTACCACGGAGCTGGTAGGCTATCCGGAGCTGGTACACATCGGCGAGGACAAGGACTTCACACCGGTGATTGAAAAGGCACTGGAGCTTGGCGGCTATGGGGAGGATACGGTATTTACCGGTATCAATGGCGGTACGCAGGTTACAACCGGCTTTGGCCACGGAACCGTACTGGGAGTTGCCGATCAGGTGATTGATGCTGTAAAGACCGGTGCCATCCGGCATTTCTTCCTTGTGGCGGGCTGCGATGGCGCGCGCCCGGGACGCAATTATTATACGGAATTTGTTCAGCAGACACCGAAGGATACCGTGGTTCTCACACTGGCCTGCGGAAAGTACCGGTTTAATGACCTGGATCTGGGTACGATTGGCGGGCTGCCGCGGTTGATGGACATGGGGCAGTGCAACGATGCATACAGTGCGATCAAGGTAGCTGTGGCACTGGCAGAAGCCTTTGGCTGTGGCGTCAATGAACTTCCCTTATCTATGGTTCTGTCATGGTATGAGCAGAAGGCAGCCTGCATTCTGCTGACCCTGCTGCATCTGGGCATTCAGAATATCCGGCTGGGCCCGACCCTTCCGGCATTCCTGTCCCCGAATGTGCTGCAGTATCTGGTAGAACAGTTCCATATTGCTCCGATTACCACACCGGAGGAGGATTTAAAGGCAATTCTCGGATAAAAATCAACCTATAAACAAAATGGACAGCTGTTTCCCGTACGGATACGGGCAGCTGTTCTGTTTTTTATTTACATTTTTGCCATAACCCATTGACTTCAACTCGGACCCATGTAGTATAATAAGCATAAAAAGATTCAAATGCAGAGAAATAGATGAGACGCAGGAGGAGAGATTATGAGTTTTCGTATGTATGTACCGACCAGAATTATTTTTGGTGCCGGAAGCCTGAACAAGCTGTCCCGTCAGAAGATGCCGGGTAAAAAGGCACTGGTTGTCATTTCCAACGGCAAATCCACCAGAGCCAATGGATACCTTGACCGAACTCTGCAGGCATTGGAGCAGGCTGGCGCAGAAGCTGTGGTATTTGACAAAATTATGGCAAATCCACTGAAATCCACCATTATGGAGGGCGGTGCGTTTGCAAAGGAACAGGACTGTGATTTTATCGTTGCACTGGGCGGTGGCAGCGTGATTGATGCATCCAAGGCAATCGCCATCATGGCAACCAATGAGGGCGACCTGTGGGATTATGTATATGGCGGAACCGGCAAGTGCCAGAGAATCAGTAAAAATCCGCTTCCGGTGATTGCGATTACCACAACAGCGGGAACCGGCAGTGAAGTGGATGCATTCAGCGTCATTTCCAACGAGGAAACAAACGAGAAAATCGGACTGGGCGGTGACCCGCGTCTGTTCCCCAAGACTGCCATTGTTGATCCGGAGCTGATGACCTCTGTTCCGCCGAAATTTACCGCATTTCAGGGCTTTGACGCACTGTTCCACAGCATAGAAGCGTATATTTCCAATTCTGCCAATCTGATGAGTGACATGTATGCGCTGACAGCCATGGAGAATGTTGGCAGCTATCTGGCACGTGCCGTGGCAGACGGTTCCGATCTGGAGGCAAGAGAGCATGTTGCCTTTGCCAATACGCTGTCCGGTGTTGTCATGACCATGTGTTCCCTGACCAGTGAGCATGCCATGGAACATGCGATGAGTGCATACCATCAGAACCTGCCCCATGGCGCGGGTCTGATCCTGATATCCATTCCATATTATACCTATTTCATTGAGCAGCATGCCTGTGATGACCGCTTTATCCGCATGGCACAGGCGCTGGGCAAAAAGAATGCATCTGAACCGATGGACTTTATTACGGCGCTGACGGAGCTGCAGCAGGCATGTGGCGTGGATGGAATGAAAATGTCGGATTACGGCATGCAGAAGGAAGAAGCTGCTGTATTGGCACAGAATGCACGTGCAACCATGGGCGGCCTGTTCAAGGCAGACCGTGTGCCGTTGTCGGATGAGGCATGCGCTGCAATTTTTGAAAAAGCATACCGGTAACATGCTGTTTTGAAACAAACATAAAAGCAACAGCCTGCGCGTTCCGAAAGGAGGGCACAGGCTGTTTCATATTTTTAGCAGCATGGATTACACTCTGCGTTTCTTTTTGACGATATGGTTCAAAATACCGCCGACGATGATAATGACCAGTGCTACAATAACCACACGTTTGGCGCCCTCCTGCGGGAGCTGTCCTTTGTCGCCGATGGAGGCTTCATAAAATGTGATGTCATACTGAACTTCATGAGGGGTTCCCATGGCAGTGGTATCTGCAATCACCGACATTTTGGTATCCCAGCATCCGATGGGGATTTCAAAGACGGAATTTCTGCCTTCCTCGGCGGTGTTGTAATAGGTTTCCGTCCCCACAACCATGTAATCATAATTGGAGCTGCTCCATTCCAGCCGGGCATATGCCTTGCCGTCCCTGACAGTCATCAGGGTTGGTGTGGCAACATAGGCTTTGCCGCTTCCGCCGGTAAGCTCTGCTGAAACGGAATATTCTCCGTCCGGCAGGTCGACAGACACAGCTTCCACCGGCGTGGCGTTTTGCCGGGTTTCTGACGCATTCCCCTGATATTGGTCGATGGCCTGCTCAATCAGGTTATAATCCGGCAGGTCCACCAGCAGGGCATCTGCTGGCAGGCTGTCCGCACGGAACAGCACAGAGCCATGCTGCCATTCCTGTTTTTGTTCGTCGTAGACAGACAGAGAAATGGCAGTATCCATTGCTTTTACCGATAGGGTGAATATACCATCCTGATCCGGCTGAATGGCAGAGCTTTCCTGTCCGGCATCCTCTATGGAAATGGCAGTCAGCCGGGAGGAAGCGGGCAGCAGCTTGGCGGTAATTTTTCCATCTGTCACGGTAATGTCCGCAAGGGCATCCTGCAGCAGTTCACAGTCGGTCTCGATGGTCACAGAATATGCACCGCCCCGGATATCAAAGCCATAGACCGGCAGCATGCCATATTGTCCAACCGTGCTGTCAGCTGCAACAGCAGAACCGGAAAGCATGCCCAGCATCATAGCCAGCAGGAGTGCACACCGTTGTATCCATTGTTTCATCCTTTCAACCTCCTGCCGTTACATGTTTTGCTTTTTATAGATAAAGCTGAGGGAAATGCCCAGAAATACTGCCAGATAGACCAGCAGGATGACAATACCGGAAGCACGCCAGCCTTCTCCGTTGGCAATGCTTCTCAAAAGGCTGCTGGCCTGGGAAAGCGGCAATGCGGATACCAGCTCACGCAGAACCGAGGGCATGCGGTCAATGGAAAAGAAGGTATTGCACAGGTATGCCATTGGCATGATGATATAATTGGAAAACCGGGGGACATCCGCATGGTTCTTTGCCAGAAAGGAAACCACAACGCCCACAGCAGAAAATACCGCGCCGTTTAAAAACATGACAACAATGGACATGGCATTGAAAATCAGACCGGTACTGATGGGCAGGACAAGCAGCAGGATGATTCCGCCGGCATACAGACCGCGCAGGCTGCCGCCGATAATCTGTCCCAGAATGAACTGCCACAATGGGGTAGGGGAGATCATAATCTGGTCGAATGCCTTTTCATACAGCCGCTGGACATTCAGGTTCTGGGCAATGGCATTGAAGCTGCCATTCATGGTTGTCAGGGCAATGACACCCGGAATCAGAAAATTGAGGTAAGGTTCGCCATGGGAGCTGGTCTGGATGCCAAGCCCGAACACCACCAGATACATCAGCGGGGCAATCATGGCAGCAAGGGTGATTTTATAAAAATCCCTGCGGAATTCCACCCATTTTTCCCATAAGATTGTAAGTATTCCCATGTCAGCCTCCTAACGCACCATCAGATGTCCGCCGCAGCGTTCCACAAAGACATCCTCCAGCGTGGTTTCCCGCAGCGTGAACCGGCCATCCATGCGCTCGAGGAAGGCAAGGGCATCCTTGCGCTGGTGAAAATAATGGCTTTTGATGCCGGAAGCGGTCATTTCATCTACAGTGAACGCACCCAGATGTGCAATAAAACCGGCGGAGGTGTTGACTTCCTCCAGCTTGCCATGGTTCATCATGGCGAGCCGGTCACACAGGGACTGCGCCTCCTCCATGTAATGGGTGGTCAGCAGGATGGTCAAATCCCGTTCATTCAGCTTGTGCAGCAGGTTCCACATCTGCCTGCGGGACAGGGCATCCATTCCGGCTGTAGGTTCGTCCAGAATCAGGATTTCCGGGCTGGTGAGCAGGGCACGGCATACCATGAGCTTACGCTTCATGCCGCCGGACAGCTTGCGCACCGTCCGCTTGCGGAACGGGAGCAGGCCGCAGAAATCCAGCAGTTCTTCGGTCCGTTCCCGGATTTCCCGGCGAGACATAAAATACAGCCGTCCCTGATATTCCATAATTTCATCCATGGTCATGTCCTGCCGCATGGAATATTCCTGGGTGACAACACTGATTTTTCGCTTGATATCGGTACGGTTCCGTGTCAGCAGCTCCCCATCAATCCGAACCTCCCCGGAAGTGGGCAGGTACAGGGTGGAAAGCATGCCGATGGTGGTGGTTTTGCCTGCACCATTGGGTCCCAGCAGGCCGAAAAATTCGCCGGTTTGAATGGTCAGATTGATAGAATCCACCGCGGTAAACTGGTCAAACCGTTTGGTCAGGTTTTTCAGCTCAATCATTTCAATCGGCTTCCTTTGCGATAATCAGAGAATAATAGCCTGCGTCATCCGGGATTTCCTCCACACCGCGGTAAATTTTCTCGTCTGCGGTGCCGCAGTTTTCTACCGTGACAACCGAACGGCTTTCGGCAGCCAGTTTTTCCTTGACCTGCTTCATTTTCCGGCCGGATTTCATCAGGACATAATTGCCGGAAGCGGACAGGTCGTGCTTGAGGGAATGTACCGCAGGTACCACATGCAGCTGTTCATTCCATTTGACCAGCGGAATGTTGACCCGGGCAGCTGCGGCACAGAACGAGGTAATGCCGCTGACCATTGCCGTGCCATAGCCGTGCTGCTCCACAACCTGCTGGATATAGGTAAAGGTGGAATAGATGGACGGATCGCCCAGAGTCAGGAAAATGACATTTTTGCCCTGCTGCAGATAGGCTTCCACCGTACGGGCGCCCTTCTCATGGTTGGCTTTCAGCTCTTCCTGATCGTGGGTCATGGGCATGTAAACAGAAACCAGTTTCTTTTCTGCCAGTTCCGGGACAGCCTGTACGGCAATCTGATAGGCGATGGTTTCCTGTGGAACCGCACCGGGAAGGGCGATTACCTCATTTTCCTGAATCAGGCGGACAGCCTTCAGGGTCATCAGCTCCGGATCACCCGGGCCCACGCCGACTCCGTATAATACTCCGTTCATAACAGTTATTTGCTCCTTTATGTTTAGAAATGCCTTTTTATTATAGCATTCTCCGGAACAGAAAAATAGGGATAGCGTGCTGAAATTTTAGGACAATATTGTGATTTTGGCATTTTTACAAACAGGAGAACGGATTTTGCGCAGAAGTGGGAGAATACGTTGCCGCTTGAACAGGCCGGCCCAATCCGGTATAATAGCCTTAAAACAGCCGGCGAGGCGGTATGGACTGTCCGCTAGGACAACAGAAAACAGGAGGACAAAGATGGGGCAAATCATCGGGGCAATCCGCTATCAGGTTCAGAAAATCCGGCAGCGACCGCATTACCGTGAAGAATTAGATAAAATGGCGCAACGGAAAAAGGGAATGATCCCGCCGCAGTTTGAACAGTTGAAGGCGATGGAAAACAGCTGTCAGGGCAAACGCTGCTTTATCGTTGCGGACGGCAGCAGCCTGTCTGCGCAAGAGGGGAAACAGCTGGAGCAGGAGCTGGTGTTCGGTGTCAATTGCGGTACACAGCTGAAATGGAGCGGCTGGAAGCCCACATATCTGGGTATTCAGGACCCGCAGGCGTATGAGGCATTGGAACAAACACTTTTGGCAGAATATCAAACGATTTTTGCCGGAGACAATCTGGCAGGACGGTTTAACCTGCCGGAGCAGGTAGTACAGTATCCATATCTGGGGGTATATAAGTACTATCTCAACCGGTATCAGGAGTATGGCACAAAATTCAGCGGCAATGCGCTGGAGGTGGTTTATGATGGCTACAGTGTCATTTATTCCATGCTGCAGATCGCCGTATATCTTGGGATACAGGACATTTATCTGCTGGGCTGTGATTGCTGCCATCCCCGGAGTGAGCGAATGGCTGCGGCTTATCGCACCGCGGCACAGTATGCGGAGGAGCATGGCATCCGCATCATCAACTGTACACCGGGGGAGGAAGCAGACATTTTCCCCTATTGCCCTCTGGCAGACCTGCTTGACTGACCGGACAATTTCACAGGTTATAAAAAATGGCTCCAATCGTCCCTCGCTGTGGAAGGACGGTCAGAGCCATCATTTTTTTGTGTTTCGATCAGAACAGACCGATGGACTGGAGCAGCAGGATCAGCAGCATGATTGGAGCGACAAACTTAATCATGATGATATACAGCGTTTTACGCTGGAATTTGAACTTACCCTGCGTGACTTCGTCGATAATGACCTTCGGCTTGACAACCCAGCCGATCAGGATGCAGGTCAGGAAAGCAACCAGCGGCATAAAGATGTTATTGCTGAAGTAGTCCATAATATCGAGGATCTGTCCAATGGTGCCGTTCGGCAGTGTGACCTCAAAGTACAGTGCATTGTAGCCGAGGCAGACAATGATGCCGGCAATGACCGTATAAATGGTGACAAGTACCGAAGCCTTTTTTCTAGTCAGATGGAAGGCATCCATGATGCTGGAAACAATCGCCTCCATGACAGAAACGGAGGAGGTAACTGCGGCAAACGAAACAATCAGGAAGAAAATCAGGCCGACAATGGCACCGATTCCGCCCATTGCAGAGAATACCTTCGGGAGGGATACGAACATCAGACCGGGGCCTGCGGACATGCCCTCAATACCTGCGAAGGTGAATACGGCCGGGATAATCATCAGGCCTGCCAGCAGTGCAATGCCGGTATCAAAGATTTCAATCTGATTGATGGAAGACATCAGGTTGGTTTCCTTACGTGCATAGGAGCCGTAGGTTACCATGATGCCCATTGCCACGCTGATGGAGAAGAACAGCTGTCCCATCGCATCCATGATGACAATCATCAGCTGCTTGAAGGTCATGCCGGTGAAATCCGGGATCAGATAAACCTTCAGGCCTTCCAGACCGGTTCTGGTGACACCGCTTGCATCGGTGTGGCTCAGGGTCAGGGAGAAAATCGAAATACCGATAACCAGAACAACCAGAATCGGCATCAGGATTTTGCTGAATTTTTCAATGCCCTTTTCCACGCCGCAGATGATGACAAACGCCGTGATGGCGAAATAAATCAGCATCCAAACCATTGGCTCCGGGAAGCTGATGATATAGGAAGTAAAGTAACCATCCTGTGAAGCAGCAGCACCCTGTCCGGTCACATAAACGGAAAGGTATTTGAATACCCAGCCGCCAATGGTACAGTAATATGGCAGGATAATGGTGGGGACAAGGCAGGCCAGAATACCAATGCCGCCCCATTTCGGATGAATCTGCTTATATGCGGTCAACGGGCTCTGTCTGGTCTTTCTGCCGATGGAAATTTCTGTCGTCAGCAGGGCGAAACCAAAGGTTAATGCCAGAATCAGATAGCATACAATGAATACACCGCCGCCATCCTTTGCGGCCAGATATGGAAATCTCCATATGTTTCCCAGTCCGACAGCGCTTCCGGCTGCAGCCATGATAAAACCAAGCTGTCCGGAAAAGCTGCCGCGCTTTTTCTCTTTTCCCATGTCGTAAACACTCCTGTATTTTTTCTTGCCGTATCAGGGAAACCAATACGACTATGGTTTCTATTATACGGTATGTCGGTAGAATTGTAAATCGAAACAGCGATTTTTTTGCTTCTGAAAACAGAAAGATAGATTTTTTGAGCCAATATCTTGACTTTTCAGGCAAATCATGCTAAAATGAAGCAACTGTGAAGATGTGTAAGTAGTTGATGGGAGTCTCCCTCACAGAGAGCGGTACACCGGTGGAAGTACGGCAGGGTCTCATGA
>SFJM01000092.1 GCA_004555915.1 Clostridiales bacterium
TGCGGACAGATAGCGGTTGTCCTTCCAGAGTCCGAAGCGGCAGTCGCGGCGCTCACAGAAAAAGCCGGTCTTGCTCTCCGTAACCGGACCGCCGCAGCGAGGGCATTTTCCAACCACCGGGCGTCCTGACGGGAACAGCACCTCTGCACCGCTCACAGGTTCGTAGTCGCGCACCAATTTGGAAACCATGCGGCTGATCTGCTCCATGAACGCCTCTGGGGAGAGCTCGCCGCGCTCGATCTCTTTCAGCATGTTCTCCCATTCCGCAGTCAGAAGCGGAGACTGAAGCTGTTCCGGAAGCACCGTGATCAGGGAGATACCGATGTCCTGCGGAACCAGGCTGACCGCCTTTTTATTCTTCTTTCGCTCCACAAAACCGGAGGAAACCAGCTTCTCCAGAATCCCGGCGCGGGTGGCGGGTGTGCCCAGCCCCTTGCGCTCGGCATCATCCGGCATCTCTTTCGCCCCGGCATTTTCCATGGCGGAAAGCAGCGTATCCTCGGTGTATCGGGCAGGCGGCTTTGTCTTTCCTTCCTCCAGCGAAACATCAAAACTGTCAATGGACTGTCCTTCCGTCATCGGAGGGAGTACCCTTTCCTTCTGTTCGCCCGCCGCATAGCTTTTCCAGCCGGTGTTCAGCACCGTTTTTCCCTTTGCGGTGAATACCTGCCCGCCGCATTCAACAGTTACTACCGTTTCCAGATAGGAATACGGCGCACTGACCGCCATCAGCACCTGACGGGCAACCAGCTTCAAAACCTCGCGCTCCCCGGCCGTCAGCGCAGAGAGTTCAGCTTCTCCGGCAACCATCGTGGGAATGACGGCATGGTGATCAGAAACCTTACGGCTATCACAGACCTGCTTTGCAGATACATCTCCGACCGATACGCCGAGAATCCCGGCGGCGCAGGCAGCGACGGCCGGAACCCCGCTTTCCATATCGTCCGTCAGGAAGCGGCTGTCGGTTCGCGGATAGGTACAGAGCTTTTTCTCATACAGGGACTGAAGGTAGTCCAGCGTCTGCTGAGCGGTGAAGCCCAGGATGCGGTTGGCATCTCTCTGGAGCGTTGTCAGGTCATAGAGCGCAGGGGCTTTTTCAGATTTTTCTTTCTGCTCCACGCTGCGGATCACTGCCGGCGCTCCTGTGCAGGCGGATTTCAGATTTTCCGCATCCGGCTTGTTTTTCAGCTTTTCACTGGTTGCCGTGAAATCACCGGCGTCCAGCTTCACCGTATAAAAAAGCTCCGGCTGAAATGCCTTGATTTCCGCTTCCCGCTGTACCAGCAGCGCCAGCGTAGGCGACACCACGCGTCCGACATTCAGCGTGCGGTGATACAGCACCGAGAAAAGCCGGGTAGCGTTGATGCCCACCAGCCAGTCCGCCTTGCTTCTGCAAAGCGAAGCATCATAGAGATGGTCGTACTCGCTGCCGTCGCGCAGGTTTGCAAAGCCCTCGCGGATTGCCGCATCCTCCATGGAAGAAATCCAGAGGCGCTTCACGGGTTTCACGCAGCCTGCCAGCAGATAAACAGTGCGGAAAATCAGCTCGCCCTCGCGTCCTGCATCGCAGGCATTGACGATTTCCGTCACATCTGAGCGGCGCATCAGCTCCGTCAGCAGATCCAGCTGCTTTTTCTTATCGCGCCCGACGCTGTACTGCCAGCTTTCCGGAATGATGGGGAGCTGTTCGCGGCTCCATTTCGCATACGCCTCGTCATACACTTCGGCGGAAGCCAGCTCCGCCAGATGGCCGAAGCACCAGGAAACGAGAAAATTTCCTCCTTCGCAATAACCGTCCCGGCGCTTGTCAGCGCCAAGGACGGCAGAAATGGATTTGGCCACAGATGGCTTTTCGGTAATCACAAGCTTCATATCGTTATCCTTCCTTTCTCTGATTAGCGCAGATGCGGTCTGCACCATTACACTTCATCTGTTTCCTCCGGCTGGTCGTCCTCGATGACGTATTCCTCCTCATCATCTTCGTCATCATCGCCGAAGTCGTAGTCATCCAGATCATCGGGGCCCTTGGTATCGGGCTTCTGCTTTCTGAATTTGAACCAGTACACAGCACCGCCTGCACCAAGACCGGCGATCAGCAGCAGGAGAAGCAGAGGCGCGGAACTGCTCTTTTCAGACTCCGGTTCTTCCGGCTCCTCCGGAGCAACGGTAGGTTCCGGTTCCTCCTTGACCGTACCGGTGCATTCCGTCAGATTGGCCTTGCAGACCGGACAGTTCAAGTCCACATCACCGGCTTCACAGCGGTCGGTACAGGTGCATTTGACCGTAACCTCGCCGTCCTGCATCAGCGCCATCAGGTCAGCCTCGTCCACCAGATTCAGAAAATAGACGTTTTCACCGTTCTTATTCCGGTCGATGACGACGTAAAAGGTGTTGTCATTTTTGGACTGCACCGTGATGAACTGCTTTCCGTCCGAGGTCTGGTACACGTCATCCACAAGCTCCAGGTTGCCGTCGGGCGTCAGCGGGGTTCCGGAATCTGTATCCCCGGTACTTCCGGTTCCGGTTGAACTTGTATCAACATTATCACCGGCAATAACCGTACCCTCGCTGACCTTCAGATAGCCACCGTATACATAGCCCTCCTTTTCGGGCACGATGACTTTGTACCAGCCGTTTTCTTCGCCGATCACCGTGACGGTATCGCCGCAGGGAAGCTGGCCGATGATATTGTAGCTGGTGCTGGCTCCGTCACGCAGATTCAGCCTGCCGCCGTTGGTTGTCACCGTTCCTATCCTCTCTGTCTGAACGGCAGTCTGACTGGCGGAGGACTGCTGTGCAGCAGTCTCTGCTGTGCTGTCCGCAGAATCTCCTGTGTAGGCAAAGGCGGGAGCTGCCAGCGCCGTCATCATGGCAAGCGCTGCCGCCAGTGCGGTCAGCCCCCTGCGAAGCATCCTTTTAGTTCTCATGTTCATATTCCTCCGTTTCCTCGTGTTCATCGGGATCTTCGGTTCCGGGCACATCCGCAGTCCTGCCGCTCAGAAGCGCGGCCAGCTGCTCCGGCGTCATGCCGATCTCGCGCACCATGCCGATGATGTCGTTGTTCTCCAGCTTCGTAATCTGCTCGGAGAGCTTGCGGTTGCGGTTCTGAAGGTCGGAAATCTTTTCGGTATTCCTGCTTCTCTCTGCCTTCAGCTTTTCAATTTTCGGGTTCATACTTCTCCTTTCTTACGGGCTGGGCAGCCTTCCGAACTGCAGGAAGTGCTGCTGCCAGTAGTTCGTATCAATACTCGTGTACTGGATGGGGTCGCCGCAGTGGATCATCATGTTGTTGCCCACATAGATGCCGACGTGCGACGCACCGGAAGTGTCGTAGGTTTTCTCAAAGAAGATCAGGTCGCCCGGTTTGGCGTTGGCCGGGGAAACATAGGAACAGATATTCCGCAGTCCTTCGGCACCAAGCCGCCCCACATTCCAGCCCACACCGCAGTGATTGATGACCCAGCTGACAAAGCCGGAACAGTCAAAACTGGTGCTGGGCGAGCTGCCGCCCCAG
>SFJM01000093.1 GCA_004555915.1 Clostridiales bacterium
GTTTCCCAGATTTCCTGCAAGGTATTTTTGTGCAGCGCAAGCCATTCTCGAACCATAGCCAATGCTTTCGGAGGCAAATAACCCTCTAAAACTTCACCGGTCATATAATCAATAGCAGCTACATCATCGTTATAGATGGCATGAATGTGCGGCGGATTATGTTCGCTTTGCAGGAAATACATACGAATGATAATTCCATAGAATCTTGATAATACGGGCATATCGATCATCTCCTTACTATCACTATATCACGATACCGTGAAAAAGTCAACGGTGTAAATCCTGTTTGCCAAACTATCGACCTATTTCCTCCAACAACTCGAGCGCCACATCCCTGCTGCAAATACGCATCAGACCGTCATCCTCTTTATCTCGTGATAGTAGGTTGGTACTGCCGTACCAGACGATCTCCTGATCAATGACAGCAAAATGCGTGTGTAGGTCGGGTTGGAGAACGAGATAGATTCCGGCGGATTGCAGCATGGTCTGCAGTGCCTTGGTCGGCTCTACGCGGGCCTGCGGGTAACTATCGGCGGGCAGCGTTATGACGGTTACGCTTACCCCAGCCGTTTGCTGCTGTTCTACCAGTGCAATCAGCCGGCGAGCTTTGCTCTTATTCAATCCGGGACTTGCAATGTAAATGCTCTTGTTTGCCTGCTGCAAATCCTTTTCGTAAACAGGCAGATAGGATTCACTGTCGAAAATAGCATTAGCAGTCTGCTTTTCCTGATTTGGCGCTGTAATGATCTCATAGCCAATCCGCTTGTAGGTGCGCAGCCGTTTGTAATACATGGATTCCAGCACGCGGATGTGTGCATCCACATAATCGTAAATGATGACATCCTGCTTACCCTCATAGTCGCGGTGCAGACGGCCTGCGTATTGCTCAACATTGCCTTGCCACGAGATCGGCATGGCCAGCATCATGGTGTCCAGCCGCGGGAAATTGAACCCTTCGCCGATATATTGGCCGATAGCCACCAAAACAACACTTTCCGCAGGAGGAACTGCCCTCATTTGGGTGCGCAGTTCCTCTTTTTGCTTGGTACTGCTGCCGCCCTGCAATAGAAAAATGTGGTCGGTTTTCGTTTTCAGGCGTTCGTATAAAAATGCGGCATGCTCTTTTTCCTTGGTCAGCACCAGCGGTGTGCGTCTGGCCTGCAGGCATGCAGTCACATCAGTCAGGATTTGCTCGTTGCGGACTTCGCTCTCCACCACGGCGCGGCGGGCCTGATTGTAACTGAGTTTGTTCGCATTTGGCACAAACAAACGGGTAAAGCGCGGGTAAACGAGGTGCTGCACATCCTGCGCGGCTGCGCGGTCCTTGGCGGTATAACGGTAGCGGATAGGCCCAAGCTGCATAAAAATTTTCTGTTCCTGCCCATCGTCACGCTTGGGCGTGGCCGTCAGACCGTAGACATATTTGGCGCTGACGGCGTTCAGTACATCCTCAGCAATGGCAGCCCCGGCGTGATGGCATTCATCCATAATGACCATGCCATAGTTTTTGACCAGTGCGTTCACAGCATCGCCCTGCCCCAAAGAGGTGATCATAGCGACATCTACGATTCCCCCAAGCCTGTTGCGCCCGCCGGACAGCGTGCCGATGAGGCTGGGAAGCTTTTTATGCCGCCCTTTTGGGGTGATGTACTCAGGCAAGGGCTCGTCGATTTGAAGGAATTTCTCAAAATCCTCCAGCCAGTTTTTCATGATTTCGGCATTATGAACCAGTACCAAGGTGTTGACCTTGCGCTGCGCCACAAGGTATGCACCAACCGCCGTTTTGCCGAAAGCCGTGGCGGCGCAGAGCACACCTGTGTCCTGCGCCAGCATTGCAGCGGCGGCCTCTGCCTGCGCAGGGTATAGTGAGCCATGGAAATCCACCTTGATTTTATGGCCGATTTGGCGCTCATCGCTTATCGTATAAGGAATTTCGGCAGTGGCTAATTGCGCCGTCAGCTGATTCTGACAGCCGCGCGGCAGGTGAATAAAGTTGCCGACATCCTCACCACAGAAAACGATGCGCGGTATATTGCGCGTGGAAAACCCCAGAGCCTTCTTTTTGTAAAACTCAGGATTGCTGTAAGCCGCCAGCCGCCGCAGCGCGTTTTGTAAGCGGGGCTTTACGCCGGCTGCGTCTATGTAAATGCCGTTGGCAAGCGTTATGGACAGTGGCTGCGCGGCATCTTCTTTATGAAACAGCACAGGCAATTTTTTCCACGGCTTTTCAGTATCTTCTATATCTTCCGTTTTGGCAAGCGTTCCCAACTCACCGTCTGTACTCCAAAGCGCTGACTTTTCCTCGATAAACGTCTTGCTGATTTTCTGTACGGATTTCAGATATTCCCACTGATTGGGATAGGCGTCCCAGCTTTCATCTACAAATGCGCTGTTGCCTTGCTGAAGTGCCTGCCCTTGCAGAGGCAGGGCTATTAGGTTTCCTAAACCGCCATCGGGGAGATGCTCCTGTGCAGGCAACATACGGTCATAGGTTTTGAAGTCTTTTAAATTGACGGACTCCGCGCCCTTAGTAAGTAATGCGGAGCCAAATTTGCGGGCCAGTTCAGCAGAAATCGGTGCATCAAAAAACAGCCAGACATGTGCGCCGCTGCCGGAACGGGAACGTTCCACGTAGCAAGGCACACTGTTCTGGCTGCAAATTTGGCGCAAAGCATCCACATCCTCCTGCCACACAGTGCCGGGGGATGCTTCGTGGTCATCAAAATCAAAAACGAGAAAACGGCAGGTGTCATCCGGCAGCAGAGGATAGATGCCGATCACGTCGCTGCCATCGGATTTTTCTCCGGTCAGATGCGCCATCAATGCGCGCTGATTTA
This sequence comes from Clostridiales bacterium, assembly GCA_004555915.1. GTDB lineage: Bacteria > Bacillota > Clostridia > Oscillospirales > Butyricicoccaceae > Butyricicoccus_A. The sequence goes on from SFJM01000093.1 coordinate 2,838, forward strand.
GCGGCGCCCAGCTGCGATTGGGACAGGACGCACACTTGACCTTTTGACGGTCTGCTTTTGGGCAGACGCCGTATCGCCACAGATTTTCACAGACAGGAAAATACCCGGCTTTTCCGCTTTTCATCACCGCACGTTTGGCGTAGACGTCACTGCGCCCGTGAAATAAGGAATAGAAGAAACGGGCATGAGTTGGGCTGATGACCACAGAAATCGGGGCAATTATACTTTGACTACCGGGAACATCCGGAGCATCAAAGGAAATATTGTGGGCTGAGAGAATACTTTCCAGATAGGCAATGCGTTTTTTTAAGATGTAGATTTCTGTGGCGTCATTCATGTACAGCCCTCCAAACGTATCCTAGATGTGCAGATAATATTTGTATATTTTTATCTTATACAAAAAGCAAGACTTGCGCAAGATATATTTAGAAGAAGTTTAGCTGAGTTGAGCATCGCTCAAGAGTCGTAGTTCAACATCGCAAAAAACGACCCTCAATAGAGATGAAAAAATCGAACAGCATGACATAAATACAAACGATAATACGGCGATTTTGGTGGTGCAAAATATAAAGTAGCGCAGTTGAAAATAGGTATTAAGTCGGAG
>SFJM01000094.1 GCA_004555915.1 Clostridiales bacterium
ATACATAAAGAATGTTCGCGTGCCTTTTAATGTTGATGTTGGCGTTGGCGACGTGATCGTACCGAGCGCCGAGCGCCGAAATATTCAGACACAGCTTGAGGGTTACGATAAGCCCGAAATTTTGACCTATTCCCTGGAGAGCACAATTGCCGAAAAGTTCGATGCTATCCTGCAGCGCTTTGAGCTGACCGGACGCATGAAAGACTTTTACGACATTTATTATTTATCCCGCTCCTTTGACTTCGAGGGTCTGAAACTGCAGACCGCAATCCAGGAGACCCTGCAAAACCGCGGCACAGCCTATGAAAAGGATAGCTTCGACCGCGTCCTCGCCCTTGCGGAGGATGAAGATATGCAGGTAAAGTGGCGCTACTTCCTAAAAACGCTTGGAAATCCCGATATGGCCTTTGCAGATGTAATGAAAGGCATCAAAACCTTTCTGCTGCCGGTTTGGGAGGCAATCACGACAGAGGAAGATTTGCTTAGAAACTGGAGTTCCAAGACATTAAATTGGGTGAATGGAGGAAAATGATATGAAAACTACAGACAAGACCATGACCTGCCCAATTCGCTTCAACGGACTGCCCGTTTCGGATGAACGGTGCGGGCAGTTCGGTTGAAGCGGTGTGAGTTATGGCTTGAAATTATTACCTGTTCAGGGGTGTCAGATCGCGCATGTTTTTGCCGTTCATTTCCAGCCGGTAGGAGTTATGCAACAATCGATTTAGACAAGCGTCAGCGTAGGTATGTTCCTGGAACAGGTCGTACCAGGCGTTCACCGGGAACTGGGAGATCACCATGGTGGACCGGCCCGGATCCCGGCTTTCCAGTACCTCGAACAGGTTCCGGCACTTGTTCAGATCCAGCTGCATCAGGCCGAAATCATCAATCACCAGCAGGTCAAATGACACCAGATTAGCCAGCGTCTCCCGGTAGTTGTCCATTGCCTCGGCCCGGTTCAGCTCGTCAATAAGATGGCTGGCCTTGCAGTACTTCACGGTCTTGAACTGCCGCAGAGCACAGATCGCCAGAGCGTTAGCCAGATAACTCTTACCAGAGCCGGTCTGGCCGGTGACCATCAGGTTCCGGCCTTCCTCCACCCATTTACACTTGGTCAGTTCCTCAATGATCCTGGTATCCAGAAGCCGTTCCGGATCGTAGATCGTCTCATCCAGATCGGCATGGGGATATTTCAGCGTAGCCTTCTTAATGAAGCGGTTCAGCTTTTTGTTGTAGCGCAGATCCCATTCTGCATCTACCAATCTGCCAACCTTCTCGCGGAACGGGATCAAGTCGGAGTTGGGATCCCTTAGCAGTTCCTCCAATGCCTCTGCCATGCCGGAAAATCGCATGGCTTTCAGCTTGCTGCACAGTTCATAATCTCCGGTAGAAAGGATATCTGTCATCACTTATAGATCTCCTTTCCTCGGAGATTCTCATGGGAAGGTAGCTGCTGCTGTTCCTTTGTCTGGCTGCGGTTCGTCAGTTGCTTCAGGCACCGTTTGAAATAGGAATATCGGCAGGCGTTGCCCTCCACGCAGAGCCGGGCTGCTTCCTCCACCAGCAGCTTGGACTGCCCAGTACACATATGGAGGATACCGTTGCAGCTGTTATAGGACTGTTCCTCATGCTGCCCGGAAAGGAGAACTGTGTCAATCATTTTTGCCGTATAGGGGCCGTATCCGGCGGCCCAGCGGCGGTAGTATTCGCCGTCCTTCTCATTCACATCCCGGTAGAAACGATGTTCCGGGGGCATGTGCTCAGTCTTCGTGATGTACTTTGGAAATGTGGTATAAGACCGTCTATGGGTGCAAATCAGCTTATTATTCCGGTCACAAATTCGGATCTCTGCCATGGTTGCTTTGAGAAAAGCAGGTTGGCCATACATGGTGCAGGGAACAGAATAGTAATGTTCGTCGAACAGAAGATGGTAGTTGTTGGGAACCTTCCCAAAATAACGATACTCGCAGGGAGTGAAATGTCCGCTATTCAAGGGGCGCATCTTTGACTTGTCGTAAAACTCAAATGCCTCCCGCCGGGAGAAACTCTGACCCTGAATTTTTCGGTCGTTCAGGTTATCCACGATCCGCCGGACATTCCGGTTCAGCTCCTCTATGGTGTAGTAGACCTGTTCCTTTAGGTCCTCCAGCAAGTGGGTTTCCAGCCACTGGACGCCTTTCTCCACGGTAGCCTTGCCGGTGGGCTTCCGGGCCGGAGGTGGCAGAATCACCACCTCATAGAACTGTTCCAGATCCTGATATGCAGAATTGAGGATCAGCTCATCCTTCGTGTGCTTTGTAACGGCGGCACGGAGGTTGTCCGGAACCAGATACTTGGGAGCCGCACCATAGTAGTCTAGGGCATGGACGGTGCCTGCGACGAAACTGGGCAGCTTCTCGTCAGGAAAAGCTTCCGCATAGATCATGCTGCTGACACCCACGGTGGTGACGAAGATATGCACCTTCCGGAGTTCGCCGGTCTGAGAGTCTACCAGAAGTTCCGGCTGGTCACCGACCCAGTCGATATACACACGCTCTCCTGGAACCCGCTCCACCGCCATGCGGAGGTTCTGAGATCCGTGGTGAGTGTCGACATACTGGTTGAAGTAATGGCAGAACTGGGTGTACTGGTATCCGGAGGGATGCTCCTTCTTGTACCGGAGCCACATGAAGTACAAATTGGCCTTACTGCCATCCTGGTTGATCCGATTGTAGATGGCCTCATAGTCCGGCATGATGTCCTCAGACTTCCTGCGGACATTAGATGGCGGATAAAAGGAGGCCTCCACCTCCGAGCCAGGCATCTGCTTCAGAACCTCCAGCGGGATGCCCTTGGCCCGGTATCGGGACATGATGAGGTTCACGGTGCTGTTGCCGACACCGTAGCGATTGCGGCAATCGTCGTAGGAGATACCCTTCAGGCGCATCTCGATGATGCCAAGGATGGTTGTGCTGTTTTGCATTGAAAATGATACTCCTTTCTTGCAGCGGCTGCTGCAGGAAAGACTGTATCACACCCAAAGCTGGTACGCACCGTTCATCCGAAACAGCCGCACCGCTTAAACCGAAATACTCACACCGTCCGAAACGAAATCCTCACACCGTTCGGGCGAAATTTGCACTCCTTTGCGTGTCATACGATACAAAATCGGTTCGTTGAATGTTTACTCCGTATAGATTTCACCAAAAGGAACCGACACTATACGGAGTAAATTATGTGTAACTATCTGTTCTGCACTATTCATAAAGCACCTCCAAAACAAAATAAGAGCCGCAAGAAAGTTTATCCTTGCAGCTCGTCATAGCATAATAACACCACTAAGCAAAAGTGGCAACAGCACTATATTGAGTAAGATAGACATATAACTTTCTTGCAATAGACACAATAATGCCAAAGTATAGCACTA
>SFJM01000014.1 GCA_004555915.1 Clostridiales bacterium
ATCCAGTCATATGTTCGAGGAAGTGGAACGCACCTGTGACCGTATCGGCATTATTCGGACAGGAAAGCTGGTCGCGGTCGATTCTGTAGAAGCATTACGGAAACGCCATATGCGCAGCTATACCGTCACATTGGATAACGCGGATGTGGCAAAAGCATTTGCCGAAGATTTTGGCGGCACCCGTGACGGACAGAAGGTTACCGTCGTTTGCAAGCAAAGCCTCGAAAATATCTTTATGCATTATTATGGAGGAGAAAAATGATGAACCTGGCATTATATAAACGTGAAATGAAAGGCAGTATCAAACTGCTTGTGATATTTGCCGCCGTTATGGCATTGTACATTTCGGTTATTATCAGCATGTATGATCCTGAATTAATGAAAACTCTGGATGGTTTTGTAGAAGTTATGCCGGAACTGATGGCAGCAGTAGGTATGAGCGCGGGAGCAACCAGTTTATTGGGCTTTATGATTTCATATCTGTATGGATTTATTCTTCTGATCTTTCCGATGGTTTTTTGTATTTTGCGTGCCAACGGATTGATTGCAAAATATGTGGATAAAGGCTCTATGGTTTCTCTGGTTGCCGCTCCGGTAAAACGCCGCACAATTGCATGTACACAAATGTCGGTGCTTTTAAGCGGTGTTCTCCTTTTAGTGCTTTTCGTTACGGTATTGGAAACAGGTGTTGCGCAGAACCTGTTTCCCGGTGAACTGATTCTCTCAGAACTTCTCATGCTGAATGGCGGCCTCTTGTGCCTGCATGCATTTATCGGTGGAATCTGTTTCCTTGCATCCTGTCTTTTCTCTGATACAAAATACAGCATCGCCTTTGGCGCTGGTATTCCTGCACTGATGTATGTGCTGCAAATGCTTGCAAATGTGGGAGAAAAAGCGGAAGCGGCAAAATATTTTACCTTTTTTACGCTTTTTGATGCGAATGGAATCATAGCGGGAGAAAACAATGCCTGGATTGGCATTGCTGTTTTGCTGGTCGGCGCAATCCTGTTATTTTCCGCAGGAATATTGGTTTTCTGTAAAAAAGATTTACATATTTAACTCTTATATCTGAGTAGAATGACAAAAGCAATGAAAAACGCTCCACTGTCGGTCAATTGGGCCGGCAGCGGGGCGTTTTACGTTTCCTCTCTGTTTTTGCTTTGGCATCTCATTTTCCCCACACTTTTCGGAAAAGCACTTCCCCCCCCGATGATATCTTTAACCCTGCAATCCTGCTTGACACCACCGGGCTATTCGTATATAATAGCTTTAATAGACCGACGGTCGGTCTATATCCATGTCGGAGGCAGCTGTGATGCGAATTGTCAAAGAGCATGATGAGCGAAAAAATGAAATCATTGCAACAGCTGCAACGCTGTTTGCCCAAAAAGGCTATGACCAGTGCAGTGTGAATGATATTCTGCATGCGATTGGGATTGCCAAAGGCACATTTTACCACTACTTCCGATCCAAAGAGGATGTTTTGGATGCGGTTGTCAGCCAAACAACAAACCGGATTGTGGCACGCATTCAGGAAACGGCAGGCAAGGATCTGATGCCGGAGGATAAGCTGTTTCAGGTATTCCTCGCCATGCGGGCGGACCGCAAGGAAGACCAGGCCCTGCTGCAGGAAATGCACAAAACCGAAAATGCGCTGATGCATCAGAAAAATCTGGTCGCCTGTGTGACCGAGCTGACCCCTGTTCTGACCCGGATTGTGGAGGATGGCATCCAAGCCGGTGTGTTCCGGTGCGCTTACCCGGAGCAGAGCATCCAGATTTTCCTCTCAGCCGCTTTTACTCTTCTGGACGACGGTATTTTCCATATTGAGCCGGAAAAAACAGGACAATTATTCGACGCATTGGTCTCCATGCTGGAAAAGATGCTGGGTGTGGAGGATGGACAGTTTCTTGAACGGACCCGCAAATACTGGAAATTTGATCCATAAGAAAGGATACTGTTGGTATGCAGCTAACCGAATGGATCCTGTGTCCCATCTGCAGGAGCAAGACACGGGACAAAATCAGACCTGACACAGAATTAAAGCATTTCCCGCTTTTCTGTCCCAAGTGCAAGAAAGAAACCCTGATTAATGTAAAAGACAGACAAATGTATATTGTTACCGAGCCAGCCGCCAAGACGCAGAGCCAATGATTCTTTTTCAGATGATTTGCTCTGCGTTTTTTCATAAAGGAATCAAAGAGGGATTACGCTATGTTTGGGAAACTATTGAAAAATGATTTAAAAAAGAACCTGTGGCGCAATATGACACTGCTGCTGTTTATGACTGTATCCGCAGCCATTGCCGTATCGGTGTGCGTGATGCTGACCCAGCTGTTTACCTCCCTGTCGACTATGTATGGGACAGCCAAACCTCCCCACTTTCTGCAAATGCACAAGGGCGAGTTGAATCAGGCAGATATTGACGCCTTTAACGCAGGCTATCCCGGTATAGAGCACTGGCAGACAGTTCCCATGATTGATGTATATGGGGAAACGCTTTCTGTTGCCAGCCCCACCGGCCACACCTATGATTTGTCGGATTGCAGGCTGGATATCAGCCTTGTCCGTCAGAACGATGCCTATGACCTGCTGCTGGACGAAAACCGGCATAAGCTGGAAATGCGTCCCGGTGAAATCGGTGTTCCCGTCATCCTGCTGGAGCAATATGACATTGAAATCGGCGATACCATCACGCTGCGAAATGAAAAAACAGAACAATCCTTCCAGGTATCGAATTATGTCTATGACGCACAGATGAATTCCACCCTGTGCTCCTCCACCCGTTTCCTAATCAGCGATGCGGATTTTACAGAGCTGTTCGGACAGGTCGGGGAAACGGAATACCTGATCGAAGCGTATTTTACAGACAGCGCTCTTGCTTCTGGCTATCAGACCGCATATGAGCAAAGCGAAAGTAACCTTCCAAAAGATGGGCAGGCTGTGACTTATCCCATGATTTTCCTTCTGAGTGCCATGACCGACATGATGATGGCGATGGTATTCCTGCTGGCGGGCATTTTACTGAGTGTCATCGCATTGCTCTGCCTGCGGTACTGCCTGCTGACCGAGCTGGAGGAGGATGCAAAGGAAATCGGTACCATGAAGGCCATTGGAATCCCGGAAAATGGCATCCAAAGCCTGTATCTACATAAAATCCGGATTCTCATGGCTGTTGGCAGTTTCGCCGGGCTGCTTCTTGCTGCGTGCTGCAGCAGCTTTTTCACAGCGCATATGCGGCAAACCTTCGGAAACCAGAACATATCGCCTATGTGCTGTCTGGCAGCAGTGGCGGTCTGCATCCTGCTCTATGGGCTTGTGATGCTGTTTGCCCGTCACCTCCTGCGAAAGCTTCATGCCGTTACCATTGTGGATTTGCTGGCGGACAAAGCTTGGAACCGGATACAGCATTGAGGACATGGCGCAGTTCATTCACCAGACGCTGGGTGGCGTATCCGCACAGGTAAAACGGGCATCCGGCCTGGTAATCTTTTTGGGACTTTGTCTTGCAGGACTGATGGTTCTGCTGTTTATAAAGCTGCGTATCGCAAGGGAAATGGGAGCACTGGCCACAAAACAGGCCATCGGGCTGTCCTTCCGTGACATTGTCCTGCAGGAGCTTTATCCCATTGTGCTGACCGGTGGCTCTGGCATTCTGACAGGTATCATTTTAACGGAGTTAATCGGCGAGCGTCTTGTCAGCACTTTGTTGAGCATATTGGGAATCGGTCTGGAACGGGTAACCTTTTCCCCCTTTCCGCTGCTGTCCGTTGCGGGATGGATGGCAGCACTGCTTGCAGTCTGTTCGGCGGTAACCTGTCTCTCCTGCCACCAGCTTCGCAAAATGCATCCGGCAAGCTACTTGAATGAATAATGCCCCCAAAAAGGAGTGAAACACAATAGAATGAAAAAATTTTTCGTTTTATGGGCCGGAGAATTGATTTCCACCATCGGAAGCGGCCTGACAGCATTTGGTCTGGGAGTCTATGTTTACCAGCAAACCCGGCTTGCATCAGCAACCGCACTGGTATCGCTGCTGGCTCTGCTGCCTACGGTTCTGCTGGGACCGGTGGCAGGTGTTCTGGCAGACCGATATGACCGGCGGTATATGATGATTTTGGGAGACAGCCTGTCTGCCCTTGGCTTGTTTTACATTCTGTTTTGTCTGATACGCGGAAACGCGGGGTTGCTGCAAATCTGCATCGGCGTTACCATCAGCTCTGTGTTTGCTTCCCTGCTGGAACCCGCTTACCGGGCAACCATCACGGATCTGGTGTCCAAAGAGGAGTATTCCAAAGCCAGCGGGCTGATGCAGCTGGCAGGCTCAGCGAAATATCTTATCTCCCCCTTTCTCGCCGGCTTCATCATGAAGTTTTCGGGCATCCAGCTGATTTTATGGATTGACATCGGTACATTTTTCGTTACTGTCTTTGCAACTCTGTTCGTGGCAAAGAGTCTGGGCAGGAAACAGGTGACAAAACAGGCACACTTTTTGAACGAGCTCCGGGAGGGCTTTGGTGCCATTGTCCGGAAACGCGGTGTATTCCTGCTGGTTCTGCTGTCCGCAGTGGTCTGCTTCTTCCTGACATTTATCCAGACTCTCTGTACGCCGATGATCCTCGGGTTCTCTGATACGGCAACCCTTGGTATTTGTGAGACCATCTGTGCTATGGGCATGCTGGTATCCAGTCTGGTCATCGGCATGGCATCCATCAAAAAAGGCTATGTTACCATCCTGTCGTTGTCCTTCTTCCTCATCGGGCTGTTTATGATGCTGTTTGGCTTCCGGGAAAACATCGTACTGGTCACCATTGCAGGTTTTCTGTTCTTTATGGAACTTCCCTTTGCCAATACCTGTCTGGATATTCTGGTCAGAAAAAATATTCCCAATGCATTACAGGGACGGGCGTGGGGTATCATCAGCCTGATTTCCCAGATGGGCTATGTGCTGGCAAATGCCATCATCGGTCATCTGACGGACTATGTATTTGAACCTGCTCTGCGAACAGGCGGCATCTTTTATGACAATATTGGCAGGGTAATCGGAACCGGAGCGGGCCGGGGGGCGGCACTGCTGATTATCACTGGCGGATTATGCCTGTGCATCCTTGCGCCCTGCATATATCGCTCAAAACCCATTCGGGCATTGGAGGAAACAGCAAATGATACAGGTAACGAATGTATGTAAACGTTTTGACGGAAATGAAGTGCTGCGCAATGTCAGCCTTCATATTAAACCGGGTGAATTTGTGGCGGTTATGGGACAGTCCGGATGCGGAAAGTCTACCCTGCTGTACTACATCAGCGGTATGGATCAGCCCACATCCGGTGAAATCCTGTTCCAGGGACGCAGCCTGACCGGGATATCTGCAAAGGAAACGCAACATCTGCGGCTCAGCCACATGGGCTTTATTTTCCAAAAGGCCAATTTTTTAAAAAATCTGTCCATCCAGGACAATATTCTTTTCCCGGCATTTCAGGCAGGAGATCGTCCCCGGCGTGACATTGTAGCAGAAGCGGAAGCACTGATGCACCGTATGGGCATTGAGGCTATTGCCGCACAGGATATCCGAACGGTATCCGGTGGGCAACTGCAGCGGGCAGCCATCTGCCGCGCCATGATAAACCACCCAAAAATCCTGTTTGGCGATGAGCCCACCGGCGCGCTCAATTCCGCTGCCACCAAAGAGGTATTGGACATTTTGAGCCAGATCCATCAGGAAGGTACTACCATTTTGCTGGTAACCCATGACGCAAAGGTTGCTGCCAGAGCGGATCGCGTCATTTATCTGGAGGATGGCAGGATCCGGGCAGAGCTTCCGGTTGGCCGTTTTGCGGCAGGACAGGCACGGGAAAAACGGCTGGCTGACTGGCTGGCAAACATGGGATTTTGACTTTCCATGCCTGAAGTAAATGCCAAATGTGACGATTTTGAGAAATGTCCCATCCAATACGGAAATAAAACAGACGGTACAGCTCCGGAAAGCCATACCGCCTGATGTCCGCAAAATTGATGTTTGATTATACTTCCGTCATCCACAGGCCATGCAGGTTGCAGTATGCATAAACAGCAACCGGCTTGTCATCAGCGATGCTGAAGGATACGCTCGGTGCTTCGCCCGGCTGCAGACTCTTGCGCTGTCCGCCCTTTTCTGTCTTCACATAAACCCACTGGATGGAATGCTCCGGAGTCATCGGATGCTCAACCGAACCCACATTGACCTTGACGATACCGTCAGCAACGGTAACCTGCGGCACATGCTTTTCGTTGCTTGCATCCACCGTATTCGGAACCAGTTCCTCCATCTTCTCGCCACAGCAGATAATCGGAACACCTGCGTCATGAATCATGCCAACCAGATTGCCGCAATGACGGCATACATAAAATTTTGCCATAGATTTTTTCCTCCATTTTCTTTGATGTGTGCTAAAATATGATATATTATGATATACAATTCCTATTATATACATTATACAAATAGTTATGACATACGTCAACCCTTTCATCCAATACCATCCAAAACAGGAGTACAACAACATGAAACAGATTCATCAAGCAGGTATTGTCTGCTGTTCCAATGCGCTCCCGTCAACAGCTGGTGCAGAACTGGAGCAATTGCAGCAGACACTTGCGGCAGAAGGTATAAAAACCAGCCTGAGCCCGTATCTCTTTGCCGCAGATGGTATCCGCAGCGGAACTGCACGGCAGCGTGCACAAAGCCTGATGTCTTTCTATCTTGATCCGCAGACGGATGCCATTTTTGACTGCTCCGGCGGGGATATCGCCAATGAAATCCTGCCCCATCTGGATTATGCTGCGATTGCCCGCAGCGGAAAACCACTCTGGGGCTACAGCGACCTTACCTGTGTACTCAACGCCATCTATGCCATGACCGGCAATACCGGCGTGCTGTACCAGATCCGCCATTACACGCCGAAGCAAAGGGATACGCTGTTTGCATTCCCCTATTCCTTTGTACAGGGAAATCAGATGGAAGGTGTCGTCGTGGGCGGCAATATCCGCTGCCTGCTCAAGCTCGCCGGTACAAAATATTTTCCCAAAATGCAGGGAAACATCCTGTTTCTCGAAGCCCGCAGCGGTTTACAGCCACAGATGATCGCTTTTTTAAGCCAGCTGCAGCAGCTTGGCGCCCTGGATGCTGTCAACGGTATTTTGCTTGGCACCTTTACGCAACTGGAGCATGACCATACACAGCCTGCCATGGAGCAGCTGATTCTGGATTTCGTGTCTCCGGATATCCCAATTGCCAAAACCCCTTCTATTGGTCATGCCGCTGACTCCCGCGCTCTGGTAATCGGCCGTCCGATGCGGCTGAAACGGTAGCTTTGGACGCCATTTATACCAACACAAAAGGGTCTGATCTCTGTTGCTGCAGAAATCAGGCCCTTATCTTTTTTATACATTATTTCCCTGCCGGCAGATTCAGGTATTCAAAGCACTTATCCAGATACAGCTTATAGGATACCGAAAAAATGGTATTGCGCAGCAGCAATTTTTCATCTGTTTCCTTTTCCCCAAGCGGTTCCAATGTGTCACTGACACCGAACACATACTGGAGGATATTGTGGAATTCCAGACAAAAATATTCATACGCTCCCTGGTCGCTGTAATCCTGTTCCTGCAGCCGGATCATGCGCTGGATATTTTCCAGCGGAAGCACCGTCTTTGCCACTGCAATAAATATGATATGTGCAATCTGATCCCGATAATACTGCTTTTTGATCGGATTATGCACCAGTCCCTTTTTCACATAATTGCTAATCATGGATGAGGTAATGGTGATACCCGGCATGGTCTCAAAATATTCGGAAACAAATTTTGTTGTCTGCTCCAAAAACAGCCCGACATTGGGAATTTCCGTATATAATGGCAGCTGAAAGTCCTGAATGGACTGGGCAATCTGCTTTTTTGCCTGTTGTTCCATAAAAATTCTCTCCCTGTTGACCCGTATCGTTCCTGCAGCCATATGGAACACATGTATATCGGTTCATCCCGGCTGCATATGTTAAGTATATCAGGTTTCTTATAAAGTTCAAGTTATCTTTGCAGAAGTTTTTAAAAAACTCTTGACAGAACATCCATACCGTTGTAAGATAACCTCATACAGGTTTTCCGAAAACCGATTAAATAAGAGGTGTAACTTATGGAAGCAAGATTATATCGTTCCAATCCCATAAAAAACGGAGGCTATCCAACAGATACTATGTTTCATATCAAAGACCCAGGCAGTTCCATCACGCATTTTATCGGATTCATCTGTGCCATTCTGGCAACACCAGGACTGCTGATTTATGCCGCTTCCAGCCATGTAGGGCTGGCCGGACTGGTCAGCCTGAGCGTCTTTATGGTCAGCATGATTCTGCTGTACGGCGCAAGCACAGCGTATCATACGTTCATTGTACAGCCGCACACGGAGAAAATCCTGAAGCGTATTGACCACATGATGATTTTCGTGCTGATTGCCGGTTCGTATACCCCTGTCTGCGCCATGGTTCTCTCACAGCCAACCGGAACCTACCTGCTGGCTGCGATCTGGGGGCTGGCTTTTGTCGGAATGATACTCAAGCTGTTTTGGGTGACCTGTCCGAAATGGTTTTCTTCTATCATTTATATCGCTATGGGCTGGGTCTGCGTTTTTGTCATGCCGCAGCTGTATGTCAGCCTTTCTCTGCAGGCCTTTCTGCTTCTGGCCATCGGCGGAATTATTTATACCGTCGGCGGCGTCATTTACGCCATGAAGCTGAAGGTATTCAATGAACGATTCCCGAAATTCGGTTCCCATGAGGTTTTCCATGTCTGCGTCATGCTTGGCAGCCTGTGCCATTATTTTGCCATTGCATCTGTCATCTGATCGGCAGTATCAATGCCATATTCCCATTTGCACCAGCCATTTACCGGCTGGTGCTCTTTTTCTGTCTCCGGCGAAAGCTCCGTTTTCCATTCCTGGTTGTTTCCATTCCGGAAAAGTGTCTCACAGAAACACCAAAAGTTCCTAATCTTCGCCTGATACCGATATTTTCTACCTGTAACCTTGTCCGGATTGATTGCGATTTCCAGGACGGCGTGATATAATATCCCTATTGTATTCCAATTTATTTTTTCAAACGTATCATTTTATACAGATAAGATAAGGGCGGTTACACGAATGAAAACAGGATTTGACAACAATAAATATCTGGCCATGCAGTCCCAGCATATTCAGGAGCGAATTGCACAGTTCGACAATAAGCTTTATCTGGAATTTGGCGGTAAGCTGTTTGACGACTATCACGCTTCCCGTGTGTTACCCGGCTTCCAGCCTGACTCCAAGCTGCAGATGCTGTTACAGCTGAAGGATCAGGTGGAAATTGTCATTGCAATCAGTGCAGAGGATATTGTCAACAACAAAGTCCGCGGTGACTATGGAATTACCTATGATCTGGATGTTTTGCGTCTGATTGATGCCTTCCAGGAGCATGGCTTGTATGTGGGCAGTGTATGCCTGACCAAATATACCTCCGAAAGTGAAGTAGAGCTGTTTGAGAAAAAATTAAACAGCCTGAAAATTAAAACCTTCCGCCATTACAAGATTCCCGGCTATCCAAACGATGTGGAACGCATTGTCAGTGATGAAGGCTATGGCAAAAATGAATACATCGAAACCCAGCGTCCGCTGGTTGTCGTCACGGCACCGGGCCCGGGCAGCGGTAAAATGGCAACCTGCCTGTCCCAGCTGTATCATGAATACAAGCGCGGTGTACGGGCTGGCTACGCAAAATTCGAGACCTTCCCGATCTGGAATATCCCGCTGAAGCATCCGGTCAACCTGGCATATGAAGCAGCTACTGCCGACCTGAATGACCTGAATATGATTGACCCGTTCCATCTGGAGGCTTATGGAAAGGGTGCTGTCAACTACAATCGTGATATTGAGATTTTCCCGGTTGTCAACGCCATGTTCGACCTGATTGCCGGTGAAAGCCCCTATAAATCCCCAACGGATATGGGCGTCAATATGGCAGGCAACTGTATTATTGATGATGACGTCTGCCGTGAGGCTGCCAATATGGAAATCATCCGCCGGTATTATAAATGCCTCTGTGAGCAAAAATCCGAAGGCATTACCAAGGATGACCAGCACAAGCTGGAATCCCTGATGAACCAGGCCGGACTCAACCAGCATTACCGGAAGGTTGTGGATCAGGCCAAGGAACGCTCGGAAAGCACCGGCGGCCTTCCCGCTGCGGCCATTGAACTGCCGGACGGCACCATCATTACCGGCAAGACCGGCCATCTGCTGGGCGCTGCCTCTGCCGCCCTGTTGAATGCCCTGAAGCATCTGGCAGGAATTGATCCGGACATTGATCTGGTATCGGCTAAGGCGATTGAACCGATCCAGCAGTTAAAAACCGCCTATCTCGGCGGCAAAAATCCCCGGCTGCATACCGATGAAATCCTGATTGCGCTTTCTATTTCCGCTGCGGAAAGCGAGCAGGCTGCCGCTGCCCTCCGTCAGATTCCGAAGCTGCAGGGCTGTGATGCACACTCCACGGTAATCCTGTCCCCGGTTGATACCGGAACCATGCAGAAGCTTGGCATGTACCTCACCTGCGACCCGGTTTATGAGGAAGAGAACCGCAAGTACCATAAATTCTAATCCTTTCATCATACGGCACCGACCAGAAATGGCCGGTGCCTTTGTTATATCCGCAAAAAATCCCCGGCAGCATTACCATGGGAAAACAGGTAAATCTACCGGGGAAATATTCTGTTATACTGTCAAAAAGACCATCGGGAACTCACTTCTGGGCATCCATCCTGCGGGCAACCGATGTGATGATATCTACACATACCATCTCACCAAGATATCCGCTGTCAAGATTGATGTGATAATTTGCGGAGTCGCCCCATTCGCGGTCGGTATAATAGCGATAATATGCTCTGCGGCCCTTATCCTTCTTCTTCAGACGCTTTTCAATCGGAACATCGCTTTCGCCATACTTTTCCAGGACATGCGCCTTGCGGTATTCTTTATCCGCATGAATAAAGACATTCAGCGTGGTATACGGTGTATTGTCCAGAATATAATCCGCGCAGCGTCCAACGATGACGCAGGGGCCCTTTGCCGCCAGGCTCAGGATCACATCCCGCTGGGTATCAAAAATCCGATCCTGCGGGCTTGGGAAATTGGCTCTGTAAGCAATTCTGGAGCTGTACCATGCCTGGGACGGAGAAATATATTCACCATCCTGGGAAACGGTTTCTCTGGTAAATCCGATTTCCTCCGCAGTTTTATCCACAATGACGCTGTCATAAAGCGGAATATTCAATTCCTTTGCAACAGCCTCACCAATGGAATGTCCGCCGCTGCCAAATTCACGGCTGATGGTAATGATAGGATACATAGGAACACCTCCAGACTCCCGGAACCTTTGTGGTTTCGCCTGCCTTCCGCAGGTCAAACTGTTCTTTTATGTTACAAAAATTATAGTACATTTATAGGCAAAATGTCAATATATTTTTGAAAATAAACCGCAAAAATTGTATATATTTTATAGAATTTTGGAGTCATCTCCGTGATAGACGGCAGGCATAGCACGGCTTCTCCCGAACACAAATAAAACCTCCATCGCAGAGCTCCTGCAATGAAGGTTTCTGTCCGGAACCGGAACGGATGATGCGCTACCCGCATCATCTGTTTAAATTACGCGGATATTTTTGTGTGTGCCGGTGATGGAAAATTCAACCCATTCGGAGATATTAACCGCGTGGTCACCAATGCGTTCAAAATACTTGGCAATCATCATGCTGTCCATCGCCTGCTCCGCTTCCGTGATGGATTCATGGATACGCCCAATCAGCTCGGACCTGGTTTCATTAAACAGCTTATCAACCACATCATCGTATTCAATGACGCTGTGTGCCTTTTTCAGATCCTTTGCCACAAAGGAGTCAATGGAATCCCGCACCATCCGGATGGTAGCCTCAGCCATATAGGACAACTGCTTGGGCGCATTATATCCCGGCGTATCACAGAGAAACAGTGTCACTTCACCGATATCCTCCGCCAGATCACCGATGCGTTCCAGATCGGTAATCATTTTCAGTGCAGTGGAAATTTCCCGCAGGTCACGTGCCACCGGCTGCTGCTGAAGCAGGAGCTTGAGGCAGGAGCTTTCAATCGCACGTTCCTTCTGGTCAATTTCATGGTCCTTTTCCTGCAGCAGTCTGGCCAGGCTGGCATCCCGGTATTTCAATGCCTCCACGGCCCGGCTGATGGCGGTTTCCACCATGGCTGCCATGGAAATCAGATCATCATGCATATTGGATAATTCCTGATCGAATTTATTTCGCATTCCTGTTCCTCCTTATCCAAACCGTCCCGTGATGTAGTTTTCTGTCCGCTGGTCCTTCGGCATGGAAAACAGTTCAGCAGTTTCATTGAATTCCACTACCTCTCCCAGCAGGAAGAAGGCGGTTTTATCCGAAACACGGGTTGCCTGCTGCATGTTATGGGTAACCATGACGATGGTGTATTCCCGCTTCAGCTCCTGTACCAGATCCTCCACCTTCATGGTGGAAATCGGGTCCAGTGCACTGGTAGGCTCATCCATCAGCAGTACCTCCGGCTCAATTGCCAGCGCGCGGGCAATACACAGTCTCTGCTGCTGTCCGCCGGACATACCCAGCGCGCTTTTATCCAGCCTGTCCTTGACCTCATCCCAGATGGCTGCATCCCGCAGGCTCTTTTCCACAATTTCATCCAGCTTCGCCTTTTTGCGGATACCATGGGTGCGCGGGCCAAAAGCAATGTTGTCATAAATGCTCATAGGAAACGGGTTCGGCTTCTGGAACACCATGCCCACACGGCGGCGCAGGACATTGACATCCATCCGGTCAAAAATATCCTCGCCGTCCAGCAGTACGGTGCCGTCAATGCTGCAGCCCTCCACCAGGTCATTCATGCGGTTCAGGGTTTTCAGCAGTGTGGATTTGCCGCAGCCGGATGGGCCGATAAATGCGGTAATTTCTTTTTCCGGCAGCTCCAGATTGATATTTTTCAGGGCATGGAACGTGCCGTAATGCAGGTTCAGATCCTGAATCTTATATTTTGTATGCATACTCATTGTGTTCTTCCTCTTAATTCTTTGTCAGCTTTCGTGCAATCAGTGCCGAAATCGTGTTCATTGCCAGGACAATCAGCAGCAGCACAACGGCGGTTGCATATGCCTGGTCGGTATGCAGTCCTTCACTGGACAGGCAGTACATGTGCACTGCCAGCGTGCGTCCGGAGGAAAGCAGGCCGGAGGGCAGCTCTGTTGCCGTACCTGCGGTATAAATCAGCGCCGCAGTCTCACCCACAATACGTCCCACCGCCAGAATGATACCGGCGAGAATGCCCGGCATTGCAGACGGCAATACAATGCGGAATACCGTGCGCAGCCTGCCTGCGCCCAGTCCGAAGCTGGCTTCCCGATACAGATCCGGTACGGCCAGAAGTGCTTCCTCCGTACTGCGCATAATCAGCGGCAGAACCATAATGGAAAGGGTCAGGGAGCCGGAAAGCAGTGACAGCTTCCAGTGCAGCTGGGTAACGAAAAACAGCATGCCGAACAGACCGTATACAATGGAAGGAATGCCGGCCAGGGTTTCAGTCGTAAGGCGCATCAGGCCTACCAGCTTATTGCCCTTTTTCGCGTATTCTACCAGATAAACCGCAGTAAACACGCTGATCGGAATGGCAATGACCAGAGAAAGCAGCGTCATTTCCACTGTGGTGATAATGGACGGCAGCATAGAGCAGTTTTCCGATGTATATTCAAGAGAAAAGAGGTCCGGTGTCAGATAAGGAATACCACGGATCAGGATATAGCCGATCAGGAACAGCAGCACGGCAAAGGTGCAGATTGCCGCTCCATAGACCAGAACACGCAGAACCAGTGACTGGATTCCCTGTGTCGGTTCCGGCGGATTGGATCTCCTGCCTGCCCGTGTCCTGTGATTCGGCAGTACCATAGCACGACTGCTCATACCTTTTCACCCCGCTTCTTTAGTATGGAAAATGTCAGATCGATGATAAGAATAAAGACAAACAGCACAACGCCGGTTGCAATCAGTGCCTGCCGATGCAGGCCGGTAGCATAGCCCATTTCCAGCACAATATTTGCTGTCATGGTGCGGATGCCCTTGAGCATACTGGTGGGGATTCTCGCCTGATTACCGGCTACCATGATAACTGCCATGGTTTCACCGATGGCTCTGCCGATACCCAGCACAGCTGCTGCCAGAATGCCGGATTTTGCTGCCGGAAGTACGGCAAAAAATACCGAACGCTCATGTGTGGCTCCCAACGCCAGTGCACCTTCGTAATAGCTGTTCGGTACGGCATTCAGCGCGGATTCACTCAGGTTAATAATGGTAGGCAGGATCATGATGCCCAGCAATACCGATGCGGTCAGCATGCTGACGCCAGTGCAGCCTGGAATCATCCGTGCCAGCGGCACCATGACTACCAGTCCGAAAAAGCCGTAAATAATTGACGGGATACCTGCCATCAGCTGAACCAGAGGTTCCAGCACGCTGTGCAGCTTCTTCGGACAGAACCGGGACAGGAATACTGCTGTCAGCAGTCCGATGGGCACACCGATGACAATCGCTCCTATGGTAACGCACAGGCTGCCGATAATCATTGGTAAAATGCCATAGGATGCCGGTTCATTTTTCGGTGCCCAGCTGGTTCCCAGCAGGAATTTTACAAAACCGATTTCCTTCATTGCCGGCACACCGTTGGCAAACAGGAAAACGCAAATCAGGACAACTGCTACAATAGACATACATGCACACAGTGCAAACAGCCATGACATGCCGGTTTCCAGTATTTTTTGTCGTTTCATAGATTCTTTAACCTCATCCTTACTTCCGATAGATTTCAGCCTTCAGCCAGACTCTTCTGACTGAAGGCTGTACAAAGGGAAAAGTGGGTTTAGCCAAGCTCGCTCCAGTCGGTGATTTCACCGGTGAAGATGCTGCATACCTGCTCGGTGCTCAGATCATCCAGTGCGTTTTCCGGATTGACAATGACCGCAATGCCATCCAGTGCGATTTTAACCGGTGTCAGCTCTGCTGCTTCTTCCTCACTCAGGTCACGGGATGCCATGCCGATATCACAGACACCTTCCATTGTGCTGGTCATGCCGGTGGTGGAATCAGACTCCTGAATGGTGATGCTCACGCCGCTGTTTACTGCCTCATATGCTTCCTTCAGCTTTTCCATCACCGGGGTTACAGAAGAGGAACCTGCAACAGTGATTTCACCGGTTGCACCGTTAGACTTGAACGCTTCTGCCTTGTCATCAATCTGGATGTAACCGTTATCGTTAATGACCTTCTGACCTTCTGCAGACAGGATGTAATTCACAAAATCCTGGGCTGCATCGCTGAGTTCGCCCTTGGTAGCAATGTTGAACGGACGGGAAATTTGATACGATCCATTGAGTACGTTCTCAGTAGAAGCCTCTGCGCCATCAATAGACAGTACCTTGATGGAATCATCGACAGATCCAAGGGACGCATAACCGATTGCATTCTTGTCACCTGCAACATTCTGCATCATAACTTCCGTCTGGTTTGCAATAATCGCATCTGCCGTGGTGCGGTCGGTCTTGTTGCCGTCAGCGTCCTTGGTCTCAATGCCAAACAGTTCGATAAATGCGCCGCGGGTACCGGAACCGTCCTCACGGGATACGACATCAATGACGCCGCTTACTACTGCCGCTGTTGTATTGGAGCCTTCTTCGGTTGTTTCAGAAGTGGAGTTGCTGCTGCCACAGCCAGCCAGAGCACCCACCAGCAGCATGCCGGACAGTGCTGCCGCGCCAAAACGTTTCATGTTCTTTGTGAATTTCATTGTGATAATTCCTTTCTGTTTTCGATTGATGTGTTTCATTCAACAGCTACTATTTTAGACCCGCTATGTAAAGTGATCTATGCGGTTTCGGTAAAATAACAAAAAAAATCATTCATTTTTTGCAAAATGAATGATTTAAAAATGTAAAATATTGAATCTTTGTAAAATAATTTCCCGGTATGCGGTGCATTTATTCCGGCAGCTGTGTATTCTCTACCGCCAGTTCCTTTGCGACAGCAGGCTCCAGCGTGACGAACCGTACTCCATCCATTGCCTCTTCCGCAATGCTGACACAGTTGTCCACCATACGTTCCAGACCATACAGGATTGCAGTGTACTGGGCAGTCATCTCCGGCTCACACTCGCCTGCCTTGACACGGGCCAGATGGGCTTTGTTGAATTTCTTCTGTGCCTTGCGCATCTTCTTTTTGTCCACGGTAATGGATCGCGCCAGCTCCGTGTCGCCCTCCTGAATCGAGCGAAGGGAACGGTCAAACAGCTTCAACGCAACATCATAGCAGTGCTGCAGCTCACTGTTTGCCTGCTCGGAAAGCTTTTTGCCGGTAGCCTGCAGATCACGGACAACTTCGGTTACTTCTTCGGTTCGCTCCGTCACGCGGTCAATATTATTGACGACATACAGCAGTCCGGCGGTCCGTTCGGACTGGAACTCTGTCAGACCGCCGCGGGAAAGCAGGCGGGTGGTATAATCCACAATACTGGCGCGCAGATGCTTGACGATATCCAGATTGTTGTCATACTGGTTTGCCAGCTCTTCCTCTCCGGCAAGCACTGCCTTGGAGGACCGCAGCATGTCCAGTGCATACGCTGCACAGCGTCTGATTTCCTGTGAAACCAGGTACATGGCAGCGACCGGCTGATCAATCAGACGGTTATCCAGATACTGCGGCTGACAGGCAGCACGTGCTGTTTTGTCATCGCCTCGAATGATCGTGGTAACAATCTTTACCATCAATGGAATCAGCGGCAGCCAGATCAGGGTACAGACAATATTAAAGGTGGTATGCGCGTTTGCAATCTGTCTTGCAATCACATCCACTTCATTGCCGCGGGGAGAAATAAAGGTAATAAACGCGGCAAAGGGTCGAATCAGAAATGCCATGACAATACTGCCGCTGAGGTTGAACACGCTATGGGACAATGCGGTACGCTTTGCTGCCTTGTTCTGGCCCACAGATGCCAGCAGTGCCGTAATGGTGGTACCAATGTTATCACCCAGCAGAATTGGGATAGCACCGGTCAGGCCCATGATACTGGTCACGCCGTCCGGTCCTGCCTGTGCCGCAAAGTTCTGCAATACGGCAATGGTTGCCGAAGAACTCTGAACTACCAGTGTCATGACAGCACCCAGTACAATACCCAGCGCCGGAATTTCCGTTACCTTACCCATCAGGTCGGTAAAGATTGCGCTGTTGGCCAGCGGCTTCATCACACTGCCCATGATTTCAATACCTTCAAACAGCAGGCCGAAGGAAAAGATAACCATACCGATGTTCTTGACACGTTCCTTCTTGCTGACGAAATAAATCATAAAGCCGATAAAAATGATCGGGTAAATATAGTCACTGATTTTAAACGCCATCAGCTGTGCGGTCATGGTTGTACCGATATTGGCACCAAAAATAACAGAAATTGCCTGCGGCAGGCTCATCAGTCCCGCGCTGACAAAACCAATGGCCATGACTGTGGTTGCAGAGCTGCTCTGCAGAACAGCGGTTACCAAAGCGCCAGCCAGCGCACCCATAATCGGGTTTCGGGTCAGATAACTGAGTATCTGCTTCATCCGCGCTCCGGCTGCCTTCTGCAGGGAGTCACTCATGCTGTTCATGCCAAACAGGAACATGGCAAGACCACCGCAAAGGCCAAATACCGTTGTGAGTATGTCGTTCATAACTTCCTCCTGTAATCAATCTCGAAGCATTACATTCTTAATTTACATTCTTAGTTGACAGTATACCGGATGAATGTAAAGTTCTGACCGCATCAAGGTAAAATGTATGTAAAGTTGTCGAACGAACTTGTGAATTTGCGGCATACAAAAATCCGGCCAGCAGAGCCGCTGAACCGGACTTTTATAAAAAAGAAGGGAGATATTCCATCAGTTCCGGCATTACACATAGCATTTGCATGCCGAGCAATATCCATTCCGGCAATTTCCGCCAGATTTTCCGTGGCATGCCGCTCAATGTGGTTGGTAAGATTACCGGTTACGATAGCATAGGAATACACAACGTGTTATACTATAGATAGATTCCATCTGTCCAATTTATTTTTTAAGGAGTTGTATCCAATGGATTTCACAAAATTAAAACGTACATTTGAAGCCCGTGGTTTTTCTGTCCGGTATTTTGAAACCGGTATGGAGGCTGTGCAGTATCTTGCAGAGCAGACCACAGGAAAAACCGTATCCTTTGGCGGTTCCACAACACTGGAACAGCTTTCCGCTTATGAAGCCCTGCAGTCCGGTGCGGATGTGCACTGGCACTGGAAGGGGGACGGCTATGTGCAGGATTCCGAAGTCTATGTGACCTCTGCCAATGCGGTATCCGAAACCGGCGAGATTGTCAACATCGACGGTGCGGGAAACCGGGTGTCCGCCACATTGTACGGTCCAAAGGAAGTCTTTTTTGTCTGCGGTGTCAACAAGGTCATGCCGGACCTGCACCAGGCCATTGACCGTGCACAGAACATTGCCGCTCCCAGAAACGCCATGCGTCTGTTTGGTCATGCGGACAGCGACAGTAAAAATACCTCTATTCCGGCATGTACTGCGGCAGGTGGGGACAAATGCTACCACTGCAAAGCACCGAACAGCATCTGCCGTGCCATTGTCATCCACCAGGGCCCAATGCGTTCCCATGACCGCTGTGAGCTGATTCTCATCGGTGAGGAGCTTGGCTTCTGATTTCAAAGAAACCGCACAACGATCGAGGGGCTATTTTCTGTCCGAATATACGGTTCCCAGCACAATACCCCATAGCATACCAAGGCTCATGCAGACCGCATAGTCCATGACTCCGGTGGCTCCGATGGCGACGCCTGCCAGCAGACCCAACGCCATACCCTGACTGATATTTTTGTCCTGCTGTTTGCCCTTTTTTCCGGTACTGTTCACGGCCCATATTGCCAGAGCCAGTCCCATCAGCACAAAGGGCAATGCAGCCGTGATAAATTCTTTCATATGATCTCTCCTTTTTTACTCCGGGCATCGTTACCAGAGGAACGGAATCATCCGGAACGCTACTTTTTTCTCATATTCCCGGTATCCCGGCAAGCCCGCCTCCAATACCTGTTCCTCATTTTTGATTCGTTTGACCAGCACCGCCGGAAGACCCAAAAACGGAAGGATGGCAATCACCGAACCGAGTACCAGCGGCATGGACAGAAACAGGATGGTGACAGCCATATACATTGGATGGCGCACAACGCCATACAATCCGGTATCAATCACCTTCTGCCCCTCCTGAATCTCTACCGTGCGGGAGAGATAGGCATTTTCCCGCATGACCTCCAGATACAGAACATAGGCCATCAGGAACAGCACCATGCCAGCAATCACCACAGCCAGCGGCAGCTTTGTCCAGCCAAACCGGAAATCCAGTCCAGCCAGGACAAAGCCGAGGATAAAAATCAGTGCGGACATCACAATGACCTGCTTCTGTTCAGATTCCTGTTCCTTTGCATTCAGCCGCTTTGCCAGCAGCTCCGGCGCCTTGACTGCCAGAACAATGCCAATCACCGGCATGGGAAGAAACAGCAGTGCCAGCAGCCGCCATGCACCGGGATAGCACCATGTCCCTGCCGGCAGGAACAGCAGCGCTCCCATCAACACCAGACCGGCAATCATGCGGATGATGCCGGATCGCAGCAACCCTTTTTTCATGTCATTCACCTCATTGCATGCCAGAACCGATGTACTGTTTTACAGTGTTTCCAACATCCGTGCCCCCCCTGGTCTGAAGCCAACTGAGCAGGATGACAGCCAAAACCATCAACAATACTGCGGCGCACAGCAGATAAGCCAGCGGACTGAGGATACCTGCCAGAAGATAATACAAACCTGCCAGTACCACAACAGCGATCCAGCCGCCAAACAGGGAAATCATCACACCCATGCTCTGCTTAATCGGGATAATCTCGCTGGTCCAGTGCAGATTCGGCATGTGCAGAGTGAACTGTCACCCCTGACCTCCTCCATGGTACCGGAACGAATCAGCCTGCCATTGCGGATGATGGCAACCTTGTCGCAAAGCTTTTCCGCCACCTCCAGTACATGGGTGGAAAAGAAAATAGCACCGCCCCGGTCACAGATTTCCCGCATCAGCTCCTTGAGCAAGTGGGATGCCCGGGGATCCAGACCCACAAAGGGTTCATCCATGACAATCAGCCTGGGGGCATGCATCAGAGCGGAAATAATCGCCAGCTTCTGCTTCATGCCGTGGGAATAAGCGGATATCGGCTGTGCCAGATCCGCAGTCAGTTCAAAGGCATCCGCATACCTGTGAATGCGTTCCTTCCGGTCCGTGGCGGAAATACCAAAAATATCCGCCACAAAATGCAGGAACTGGATTCCGGTCATAAATTCATACAAATCCGGATTATCCGGTATATACGCAAGTGCCGTAAATCTCTCCCAGACGAATGTGCAGTGACAGGTCATCTACTGCTTTTTTCTCACCATAGACTTTGGTTAAATGCTCGATTTTCAGCATATTCATCAGCCTCCCGATCGGTTCTTCTTTTCGTTCTCATGATCTCTCAGCGCATCCCGCACTGCCTTCCGAATGACGAAATACGCCACAGCTGCTACCACAGCAACCTCGGCTGCATACAGCACCAATACGGCAAATCCACTCATACTGTACTCCTTTCCCGGAAATGTACATCAGGCATTGTTTTTCCACTTTACTCATGGAACAAAAAACGCAGAGCGATACATCCCTTTTACAGGGACATCTGGCTCTGCGTCTTGGCGTCCGGCTCAATATAAAAATCGTTTTACCCGCACCATTCAGTCGGAATCCATAGCATTCAACTGCGGGTGCACCGTAGGTTTTTGGATCTCTCCCGACTGGACACGGGCGAGCATTGCCATAAAATTCTGTCCCAGCAGGTCATTGATTTCCTCATCGGAAAAGCAGCAGACACCTGTGGCACACAGAGCGCCGAGGCCAAAGGTGAAAATCCAAACATGGCGGAACAGTACCGCTGCCTCTTCGGCAGACAGTCCATAATCCTTCTGTATCATCTGGATACCTGCCACAGACATACGATCATCGAAGGAAAACGCCTCGTCAAAGGAACGCCGTGTCCCGTCGCCCCGCATAAACAACAGCTGGTACAGCCTGGGTTCCTCCGCGGCAAACAGGAGTACCTGCATGCCCAGCTGTTTAAAGGCCGGTGTAAAATGCACGGCCTTCTCCGCGTAGCTCTGAAACCGTTTGACTGCCGCGCCAATGACCTCCTGCTGGACTTCCTCCATGTTTTTAAAGGCGGTGAAGATCGGTCGGGCAGATGTCCCCAGCCGGGCACCCAGTTCGCGGGCTGTCAGCATCTCCATTCCCTTTTCGCTGACCAGCTCCAGCGCTGCCGCAATGATTTGTTCTCTCGTATGCTTCGGTTTTGGAGGCACGCTATCCCTCCCCCTTTCCAGCGGCCGGTTATACATCTATCGTTGTGCAACTTTTGTTTTATTATAGCTCCTGGCACGCTGCTTGTCAAGGCATATCCGTTTTCAGCCATCCGGCAGACGGGTCACCCGGACAGATGGCATGTGCACCTCCGCACCCTCTGCACCATTTCCCTCAGTCCATGCAGCTGTATGCTGACCGGAGGGCTGGCATCCATCCCCCGGACAGGCTTCCGGCTGCGGTACCACACGCCGCACCATGCTTCCATTGATTTAGCCATGTGAGGATTGATTTCGTATTCCCTTCAGATCACTTTCACTTTCCTTGCTATTGGCATACACCTGATCCACCTCACCCAGATCACGCCGGTTAAATCGCTCTGCAACGGATCCGGTAAAATGCTGTACCAGAAATGCATAATCCTTCCTTCCGCCTCTTGCTGCTTCCTTGATTTTCCGCTGCTCGTCGGATACAGAACGGTCGGTTGACACAGTGTGAATCGGATGTGCCACAGGCTGTACCATGTTGCCGGCGTAAACCGGCATCTGCGGCACAAATCCGGCATTTGTCTGGCATTTCAGCAGCTGAATCATTTTCTGAATGGTGTATGACTTGATACGATAACGGCCGCCGCTGGTCAATGCATTGGCCGCCTCAAGCATATCCATTGCCGCATTCTCCTGCAGCATCTGCATCAGCTCAAACCGCATCAAATCGGTCAACTGCCTGAGCTGCCGATAATTGAAGCCGTCTGTCTGCTCTGCAATGTCCTCCTGTGTCATTTCATCGAGTTCGATCTCATAGGCCGTCTTTTGCAGCCGGCCGAGGTTCAGCGCTTCCCGCTGCTCCGGTGTCATCGCTTCCAGCTCGTCCTCCGTATAGTCCAAATCATCGTCCTGGTCATGCGGCAGCAGCTCCGGGTCCAGTTCTCCCTTCATGTTGTCTCGCAGGAATTCCAGACGCGCCTGTTGATCCGGCAGCGGAAATGCAATGACCGGATATCTCCGCAGCAGGTCCGGATTGAATACCTCTGTACTGTTTTCCAGAAAAACCGGCAGAACATAGGCTTCCTGATTAGAAACATAATCCATCATCCAGCTGCCACAGCGGCATTTGCTGATGCCATCCAGCAACAGAACAATCATATTTCCATCCCCGTCATCCGAATAACGGTAAATCGCTTTGATGCGCTTTTTCGCCTTTTTGACGGAAACCAGATTCATCTCCGCACCGGTAAGATAAATCAATTCATGATATCCAAGCTTATGCAGTTCTCCCAGCATGGCCCATGCGGTCTCCCGCTTTCCACAGCCTGCCGGTCCACAGAACAGAAAACCGGATGGCATCTCCATCCCCAGCAGACCCATCCATTGCTCGGCTTCATCCGCTTCATCCAAATCCGGCAGCAGCCTGCGCAGCAGACCGGCCTGTGTATAGGTCCGGGGCAGCTCGTCCAGCGATTGCGCACCATCGAACAATTCTTCGTCAATGGGCATCAGCGATTCCCGCACCCATACATCTGCTTTTTGTGCAGCAGTGAGAGCCTGTGTTTCCACAGGCCCTTCGGTTCGCATTGTATTCTCTGTTGCTTGTGCCATTGCTTCGTCTCCGCTCATCCGAGATCCTTCTCCATCTGAGATGCCCATGCAAACATTTCACTCTCGTCCTTTGGCTGCAGCCGGTATCCGTCACGAACGGCGAAAAAGGTTTCCCTCTCCAGCCGGAAGGTACCATTGCGAATTGCTTCGGCAGCTGCCGCATCATTGTTGCCATATACTTCTCCCACCCGGGTTTTGATTTCCTTTTTCACCCGGCTGGTCAGCTTGCGCAGATCACGGTAGCTGAAAGAAAAGCATTCCTCGGACATTTCCTCATAAGTAAATCCCTCTTCCAGCTGAATAATATGGTCCAACTGCATGCGGAAATAATTGGCACGGGCATCGATATCCGGCAGGCTGACCGCAATCATCTCCACACGGTCCAGCATGGCCGGATCCACATTTTTCGGATGGTTGGTGGCACCGATAAAGATAATCTGCTCCTCTGCCTTGCTCATATCATTGAATCCTGTGAGAAACGCATTGGTCGCGCTGGTGACATGTGCCGGCAGGTTTAGGGAATTCCGGTTGACACAAACACCATCAATTTCATCCACAAACAGGATACACGGTGCGTTTTTACGCGCTTCCTCAAACATGCGGTCGATAATTTTTTCCGTCACACCCACAAGGCTTTCATGAATGTCTGAGCCGGACAGACTCATATACTTAAATCCATATTTCGATACCAGTTCATTGGCAAATGCCTCTACAAGGAAGGTTTTACCACAGCCTGGCAGGCCATAGAAGAAAAAGGACTGTACGGTTTCCATCTCAAGCAGGGCATTCAGCTCGGAATTGCCAATGTCCAGCACAATGCGTTCCATCTGCCTTTTCAGATCTTCCATACCGGCAACCTGTTCAAAGGTCTGCTTCGGCGGATCCTTAAACCATGAAGCCACGGTTTCTTCGCTGATTACATCGCTTTTGCTGCGTTTTTCCTTTTTCCCGTCACGTACAGGCTTTTTGTCCCCTGCCTCCGGCTCTGCCTTTGGCTGGTTCGATGCTGCAGCAGAAGCATCGGCTGCCGGACGGCTGCGACGCAGGATGTCCGGATTGAGTGCCTGCACGATATGGCGGATATTCTGCTCACATTCCCGCTGCCGTTCCATCCATTGGCTCTGCAGCTCCCGCGTGCTGTTTGCCGCACCCTGTGCACAGATTTCCGCCGCGCGCTGGTAAAGCTTGGCTTCCGCACGGGTCGGTGCGCCGCTGTTGGCAAGGCTGACAGATGCTGCCTGATCCATCAGTGCGTGGTATTCATTGTTCAGACGGTTCATGTCACGATAATACATATCCCGGGTCATTCTTGCACCTCCCTTAATGAATCCCGCCTGACAGAATGTCATTGGCAGCAGCTTCATCCTCGTCATTCATCCCAGATGTACTGCTTCCATCGTCCGGAAGCATATCAATTGCTGCGGAAAGATCCTCCAGCCCAACGCCTCCGGTTGGCAGCGGCCGTCCTGACAGCTTGTCATGCAGCGCTTCCTCATAGCTCTTTCCGGCAATCAGGTCATCGACAAAGCGCTGGTCAATATCATTTTCAATGCTCTTTGGCAGCTCCATTTCATTCAGTTCGTTTTCATACTCTTCTCTTGACCGGAACAGCTTCTGCGCACGTTTGTTGAAGGCAAAGCTGACACTGGCAGTATTGTCGGAAATACGCTGCATCTGCTTCATGGCCAGGCAGGTCATATTGATGGTTCCAGCCAGATCGCCATCCAGTCTGCTGTCCTCCAGCTCTGCCTTTGCTTCCTGTACCACACGCAGGCCCCGGGCTGCATTCCGAATCCGCTCCTGCTGGCGTTCGGTCGGCAAGCCCTCCTTCAGTCTCTCCTGATAACGGGCACGTTCCATACGAATGGAAACCTTGAATTTCTCCTCGCACTGATTCAGTGTTGCCGCACAGTCCACATAGGACAGCGATTCTGCCAGCTGCTTCTTCCAGCGCTCATTCTGCTTTTTCCGCATCTTTGCACGCTTTTTTTCTTCACGATTGCCAAACAATCCCATGGTATTCACTCCTTTATCTGATGCCACGTATCTTATTCGTTATACAGGTGATTCTCCTCCGCCTGCTCCTCGAAGTCCATTTCAACATCGTCCTCTATGTCGTCTTCAAACTGGTCAATGTTCTCCTGGAGTTCTTCAATCTCGCGGTCCAGCTCTGCATCCCGCTCCTGCCGTTTTCGCTGCTCTCGCAGCTCTTCCAGCCGTTTCTCTCTTGCAGCGCGCTCACGCTCTGCCTGTTCCTTCTCTTTCTTCCGCTTTTTATCCCAGTATTCCAGATTCTTCGCTGTACGTTCCGCATTCGTCGGATCGGAAATGGCAGCTCTCATTGCTTCATCATGCGCATCCAGCGCTGCGGATACACGTTTGTTCTGTTCCTGCAGCCTCGTAAGCGCCTTCACGCGTTCATTCATAATCTCTTCAACGCGGGACTGCAGCTCCGGATCCTCCACATAGCCCTTGCCATTGATGGTTTCCAGCACCCGTTCCAGCTGCGCATTTTCTTCCGAAACCGCATGTGTCAGGGCACTCAATTCCCCGCGGAGCGTAAACAGATGGTCTTCCTTACGTGCCAGAAGGGTAAAACGGCTGTCCAGCTCCTGTGCTTTGATAGACCGCTTGTCCGGATGGATCATATGATCCTCCAGTTCCTGCAAAACAGCGGCGCCTTCATCCGTATTCAGATATGCCTGCAGTTCATCCTGCAGCTTCTGCGTCTCTTTGGTACCATTGTCGAAGTTCACAAGCTTTTTCGCGCGCTGTCCTTCATAGGCATCAATCCTTCTGCACTGCTTGAGCATGGTCTTGATATAATCGCACATCTCTTCCCGTTCAGCCTTAATCTGCTGTGCCATTTCCCGCTCTGTTTCATCCACTTCCCTGCGCAGTGTATTGGCAATAAACAGAACGGCAAAGCCGCCGCGCTGTGCCTTTTCCGGCTGACCGTTTTTGATACCTTCTTCAAAGGTATTGACTGCATACCGTAACGTCTCATCAATCTTTTCGGTATCCAGCTCGGTGATTGCGCCACGGTTCAGAATATTGATGCCGGCATCACGAAACAGCTCCATGTCGGTCTTCTTCTGTGTGGGGCTGTGCTTTTTCTCCAGGATTTCTGCCGGAAGCGGGCTGGTATCAAACCGAATGCACTTCAGGATGGAAACCATTTCATTTGCACGCGCAATCTGCTCTGCGCCCTGTTCTTCCGGATTTTTTACCTCTTCCTGCTTTTTGCCCAAAATCTTGCTGCCCAATGAGCCAAGCGTCTTCTGCGCCTTTCTCTTCATACCCGTTGATTTTTTTGTAGCCATAATAATTCCTTTCTTTTCGTACGATATCAAAAAACCGTCTGTATCACAGCTTCAACAGTTCTACCGGCTCGGACCGGGTCACTGTTCCGTTCTCACTTTTTAACAGCACATACAGACAGAAGCCATCATCCAGCATCGCGCCGGCTCTCAGTTCACCACTTCCATCCGGCACCGGTACGCACAGATGCAGCTGCTTTTGCTGTCCGCCGCGCACAACCACACTTTTGATTTCCAGTTCTCTCAGCTGATATGCCGGTGCAAAGTTCAGGTCCAGCCATTTTTCCGTGTGATACAGTTCCTCAGCCGCCCCTACCGATACGGTATGTTGTTCCAGACCATCATTCTTCCAATCCAGCGTAACCAGCTGTACAGAAATGCCTTCCAACAGTTTCCCGCGTTTTACCGCTGCCTTCTGCTCCAGCCGCTGCATTGCCTCATCGCTGCATTCGCCGATTACCTGTACCGCATATTCTCCACAATACGGACAGTTTCCCGCCTGCTCCGGAATTACGCCTCCGCATACCATGCATCTATTCAAGATAAATCCTCCTTTACCATTTTTTCATATTCATTCATCCGTTCACCGATTTGTTTCAGCTTTGCATCTGTTTCCTCCAGCGCAGCCCGGACATCTGCTGTTACATCAAATGCTGTGATTCTTCCACCACTCTGTGCGGAAATCACCGCACTTTCCTCGGACAGATTCCGGAACTTGCTGCTGAGGAATCGTAGCCTGGAATGGATTTCCCGCAGGCGCATGGTCTGCTGCTGATATTCATCGGATGCCATGGCATTTTGCAGATCCATCAGCGTGCTTTGCAGGTTCTGGAACTCACTCTGTTTCTTTTCACCATCAGACTCCCATTCCTTCAGTTTCTTTTCTGCTTCCGCAATACTGTCCTGCAGCTTTTCTGACCGTTCTTTCAGGCGGTCAATATCCGCATTCAGCCCATCCAGTTCACTTTGCTGCTTGTCATTCATTTCGGAAAGCTCATTCTGCCTGCGCTCCGCTTCTGCCTGCTTCATTTCATATGCTGCCTGCTGGTTTTGCAGGCTAATCGCCATAGCTTCCAGTCTTTGCTCCAGAACCGGTTTCTGTTCCAACAGAAATGCCTTCTGTTTTTCCATTTCTTCCAGCCTGGTCTGCAGTGCGGCACAGTCCTCCGCAGCGATTTTCTGTGCGGTTTCTGCCGTCAGCTTCAATCCTGCCAGACGATCCAGCTCCTGCTGCTGTTCCTCCCGGCTCTTTTCCGCCAGCTCCGCAGAAATCTGCATCGTGTCACAATCTTCCAGCAATCTGGACTTTTGTGCACGTGCCATATCCGTCCGCTTTATCAGGGACTCCTGTGCAGTCTGGCACTTCTGTACCTCTGCCTGCATATCCTGCAGCACCTGTTCTGCTTCCGCACAGGCCTGTTGTGCCTGTGCCAGCTGTCCCTGACGGAACTGTTCATTGCGTAGCTTTCTTTCCTGTATATCACTCAGCAGCTGCTGGTATTCCGCGCTCAAACGGGTAAATCCGCCCTTGAGCTGCTCCAGTTCGGTTTGTTTCGTTTCAAAATCGCTTTCCACCGCAAGCTTTTTATCGCTGAGCTGTTCGGTCTGTCGGAGCAGTTCTTCGGTATCCGCCAGAAGCTGGCTGGTTTCGGTCTGCAGCTGGTTTCTTTCAGCTTCTGCCTTCTGTTTCTTTTCTGCCTCACGGTCACATACTACGGTTTGTTCCGCAATCTGCAAACCAAGCTGTTCCACCTGCCGCTCCAGCTCTGCCCGTCTGGACTGAATCGACGGGAGGTCAACGGTTTCCAGCTGTTCCACCTGCTTTGTGAGAGCATCGCATGTTTCCTGCTCCATATCAGCAAGCTGCTTCTGCTGTTCCAGCTCCTGCTTTTTCTGCTCCAGCGTTCTGGTCTGCTCCGCAATCTGCCGACGGATGCTGGACTGTTCTGTTTGCAGGCCATCCTGTTCCCCGATCTGCCGTTTCAGCTCTGCCAGCTGCTGTTGCAACATGGTTTTCTCGGCACGGGCTTCCTCCAGAGCCGGTACCGACATGCGGTCAAGCTCCTGTTTCAGGGCATCACATGCCGCACGTTCCCGGTCAGTCTCAGCCTGCAGCTGTGCCAGCTCCCGTTTTTTCTGCTCCAGCGCAGCAGCCTGTTCAGCAATCCGCTCCCGGTATGTATCTGCTTCCGCACATTTCTGCTCGATTTCCTTTGCCTGCAGCTCGATTGTTTTCAGTTCATCGGCGCCCGCAAGGGCTTCTGTTTTCATTTCATCCAGCTTTTTTGCAAAAAAAGCCTTATATTCATAGACTGCATCCCGATTTGCCGCATAGATACGGGAAAATTCACCGCCTTCCCATGCCAGCAGCCGTGCAAAATCGCCAATATTGCCGACCTTGCATTCTTCTGTTGCTTTACCGGTCTGCTGTTTTATCGTATGACTCAGCTGCTGATACAGATTCAGGATTTCATCCGCTGTAATCTGCCGCCGCTGCCCCAGTTCCTGGATTTCCTTTGCTATATCACGAAATGACAAATGATTCACCTCCATAGCGGTTCTGCTTTTATTCTCTCTGTATGCGAATCAGTACAGGCATGTCTGTTGTGTATCAATCCACCTGATGCAGTCCGCTGCAGAAGCGTTTTGCCTGATCCAGACGGATTGGCTCTCCAAATGGCTTAAATGTTCCATCTTCACTTTCCAACAAGACATGGAAATAATATACGCCGGATTCATCCACGGAAAAACCGTACTGGGTCATTTCAATCGGCAGGTGCTGCAGCTTTTCCCGCAGTTCCTCTTTCAGCAGCAATTCTCTCGGCTTGCCGTTCTGCCGGACGGTTGCAAAGGTCTCAATCTTCCGTTCCGGATTAAAATATGTAACCGGTGTACCGTCTTCATGGCTGATATAATAGACTTCCCCCGGTTTGATTTCCTGACGGTACTGGATTGCCCAGTCATAGACCTCCTGTCCGCCTCGGGTGCTTCGGATGCCCAGGCTGCGGTCTGCCGTGTTCACAATGCGGATGACATCCCCGGCAATTAAACCTGCACCCAGAGCTACCGCACATTCTTTTTTGTCTGCACTGATGTCATATTTCCGGCGGTCGGTTCCACTGAACCCGAATTTCTGACGAACCTGTTCCTTTACCAGCCCAAAGCTGCCGAAGCCGCCTACCAATGCAATTTTGAAATTCTCTGTCCTGGGATCTGTGTAATTGCCAAGCCCGCGTGTTCTGTGCTCGCCAAAATTCTTCCATCGATCCACAATGTCAATGATCGCATCCAGCTGTTCATCCAGTACCGGCTGGATGACCTTCTGGTATGCCCCATGCAGCAGACGGCCTGTCACACCAACTGCACCGTCATAAGGTACCTTGAACAGGATATCCTCACTCTGTGCAAATGCCTCACTGCTCATGGCAAGCTGAAATTCAATTTCATCAATGGTATTGCCATCCAACAGCTTATTTTCCAGCTGTCCGAACATTTTTTTGAACTTCATTCCATCCGGTTCCTGACCATTCTCCAAACGGCCACTGGATTGCAGTGCCATACGGCACAGCTCTTCCATAAAGGCGATTGCCGCATCACCAACCTGCCCATCCTTCTGGTTTTCTCCGGCTCCCACGGAATCCATAATCTGAATCTGTGTTTCCGTCGTGCCATCGGCTGCAATGTCGGATTTTACATCGGTCAGCGTGATATCCAGCGTACCTCCGCCGTAATCAATAATCAGGATATAGCCATTATATGCATCTCCGGTATCCCGGTTGTAATTATAGGCAAAATATGCCGCTGCCGCTGCCGGCTCACTGACAACCGTAACGTCTTTCACATAATCCAGGCTGCTGCAGATTTCCTTCAGAATCGGACGGCCATCCTGCATACTGTCACTGTTGCTCCAGATTTCCGGTGCGCAGATCACCAGACGGTCAATGATTGGATCGTCACTGGAAACACGCTTTGCAATGCTTTTCAGGTAATGATCCAGATAGTTTTGTGTAATCATCTGCGGTGTAAAATGACCGTCATAGCCGCGGTCCTGCAGCACATCCTGCCGGACCTCCGGCAACAGCATTTTAAACGCACGGAACAGCCTGACATCCGGCAGCAGCTGCTGCTCCTTGGCTGCATTTCCGTACTGGAGGTCATCACAGTCATCCAGGCAGACCAGCGAAGGAATCGCACCGCCGCCACCTTCCTTTTCTGCCTTTGTCGCAACCTCCTTCTCGACCGGATCATAGACTGCAAAGCACGAATATGTACTGCCAAGATCTGCGCCGATACTTAAAACTCCCATGTTTTCTCTGCACTCCTTTTTATCTGGTGCTGCTTATGCCGTCATCTGCGATATCGCACCATGCTTCCATTTCATATCAACAAAAATTTTGTAAAAGCTCCCTGGCATCGTTTTCATCCTCATCCGTCCATTCCGAAACCGCTTCGTCCTGGGCGGTTTGTGCCCCATACAGCATTTCTGTATTTTTCTGCTCCATTTGCTCAATGATCCGCCGGGTCTCCATGGCATTCCTGCCAAAGTTGTCCTCCAGCTCAGCCAGTTGTCCGTTTTCAAACCGTATGGCATTTTCAATCAGCTGCAGTTCACTTATCAGCTTGTTAAACCGTATCTCCGTTTCCGGATCCATTTCTTTATGCGGCATGCTGTTCAGGCGTTCTGTAATAACCCTTTGCTGCCGGTATAACTTAAGCAGTTTATCATACAGCTCGCAGATTTTCTGTGCGTCCTCAATCGGAGCATTTCCATCCGGCTCCAGCCACAGATGGCGGCACGCAAACAGCAAGGCGCGAACCAGCGTGTTCATCTCATCACAGTCATGACACCGGCAGGCCTTTTCCAGCCGCGGCAGCCAGCCGCTGGCATACCGCTTCATCTGCTCTGCCGGAAGCCGGTTCCATGGTGTGCGCAGCAGCCTGCATACTTCCCGATAGCTTCGTGCTGCCTGACCGTTTTCCTCCGGTATGACAATGTGCTCTGCCCGCCGGCTCAGGTCCGTATGGGTTTGCATCTCTGTGCGAATGGAAATGTCCTGATAGTCCTCCACACTGGCTTTTCCGCCATATTCCCGGAATTGTTTTGCCCTGCGTGCCAGCTGTTTCCAGTTTTTACTCTGCTGCAGCCGCTGCATCATCTCCCGATAGGACAGCATGGCACCGTCGGTATCCAGCACGGTATCCCGCTTGCGAATGCTGTAGGAATGTGCCCAGCAATCCAGATATTCCACCATGGCAGTGCGCAGCTCCTCAGATAAAAACTGTGTTCCCGGTGCATTCTGTACGGCATTCATCAGAGCGGTAATGCGATCCTGTGCATAATCATTCAGGAATACGGCGGCATCCCCCATACGCTGTTTCAATCCGTCAAACAACGGAATCCGTTCCGCTTCGTGCAGGGTTTTATACACATCGTCACACAGATGATCCCGCCCGAAGGCACGGGAAAAAACCGAACTGTTGAGCAGCTGAATGGTTTTTCCTGCCTCCTTTGGTGCACACAGCAGGATCTTACTGCGGGTCTGCCGGTTCTGCAGCTCCACCATCTGCCTGAGCAGCTCCTCACCGCCGCAGCCATCCACCATCGAGCAAAAGGTATCCATCCGGAAAACAAAGGCCTGTTCGCCTTTGCGCAGCTGCCCGGGAATCCATGTCCGAAATGATTGGTATTCCTCTGTATCCATCCTGCAGCTCCGGTTGGTCCGGTCAAAGGTTTTCTCAGGAGCGCCGAATAACTTTTGCAGCAAACCCTTTTTTTCCCGGTTTTGAAGCTGGTCAAAGGAAGGCTCATCCAGCACCTCGACACGGCAGTCGTCCGCTGTTCCGGTGATGAAATAAATGCCATGAAAGCCGGCACGGCTTAGCTGGAACCACAGAAAAGCATCCAGATTCATCTGCATGCCACTCTCCAGACAGTAAATATCTTCGGGATCCGCAAAGACAAGCTGCACAAACTTCTCTGACCGAAACATAACATCCTCCCCTTTGCTTCCACTTGATGGGATTGTTATCATTTAAATGAAATATACGTTCATATTATACCTTAAATTTGTGCACAAGTGAATAGCTGGCAAAAATTTTGACTAAAACCCCATTTTATGGACGAAAAAATCTACTGCAGCAACTCTGCCCCAACGCAGTAAAAAATGCCCCCGGAAAATCTGCTGTTTTCCAGAGGGCATTCTGTATTGCTGCACGGCCCGATCTATTTGGTTTTAACATCTGTGCTCCACACATGCCTGAATCTGCAGGCTGTCCTGTGTGACACCACATGGCATATACCAGATTTTTACACCTTTTGCAATGGCTTTTGCGAGAGCCTCTCCGAATGCCGGATGCGTCTGCATATTCGGCCGCACCTCTGTGACCCCTTCCATGGGAATCACAAAGGCAAGGATGCCGGTAAAGCCATGCTCCGCCGCATCTGTCAGCTCATGGAGATGCTTCACAGCCCGCTCACTTGGCGCATCAGGAAAATACCCGATGCCGTCAATTTCCAGCGTGCAGCCCTTGACCTCCATCAGATACCTTGTTGTATCATGCTCCATATAAAAATCCAGACGTGACTTTCCATAGAGATATTCCCGTTTGATGCATCTGAAATCCTGTTTCTCCAGCCATTCTGCCATCACCTGATTGGGTGCCTGACTGTCAATATTGACCCAGCCTTTTCCGGGCTTTTCCACTGCGATCAGATCATACTGTGTCTTTCTTTTCGGATTATCACACTTTTGCAAAATCACCGGTGCACCGGGAAGCAGAAGCTCTCTGCATCTGCTGGTGTTTTTTACATGGACTGTCTCCGGTTTTCCATCAATGCTGACATTGGCAATAAACCGGTTGGGACGGTCGCAAAATTCAGCCATGACTGTGTTTTGATACTGCATTCTCATTTCCTGCCAGTTTCATTTTTTTGAATTTCTTCTTAGTATTTTCCCTTTCCTGCCACGTTTATAAGCTCTCCCATCGTTTCCGCAGGTTTGGATAATAGCTGCCGCTGTACTGTTGGAATTGATCTGCGGTACTGTCATGAAAATCAGAACCACAGGAGCATCCAAAATCAAATTCCTCCGCCCAGGCCTGGAATTTCTCCACATGCTTCGGCAAATAGAATTGATATTCTGTCTCAATGGCAGCAGATTTTCCTGCGATATGCCGAAATCGGTGCAAAATTTCCCGAAGCTCTGCATCATCCAGTCCGTAATAATTTAAATGTGCCAAAGCGATAATATGCTTTCCCGCACAGGCTTCCACCGCCTGTTCCCATGGAATATATCGAACATGATCGGAGATATCCACAAATGCCTTCCGTTTGCCCATCTTACCGATATATTCCTCCAGCGCTTCCCGTGTACTGGAAACAAAGCCTCTGTCATACATCTCGCTTGCCACAGCCTTCTTGCCGATTCGATTGCTTCCGGGATATTTTTCCAGCATTTCCTCTACTGTACCGATATCAATCCCCCGCTGTTTCAATCGTTGTATCATTGCATCCACATACGACAAACGTCCTTCGTAATTCACTTTCTCATTATAGTTCAATATCTGTTCCAAACTCTGATTCCCGGTTAAATCGCCAAAAAATGTCGTGAAATGCAGTTCTATGGTTCTGCCGTCCTTTGCCCGATACCAGGTACTGATCTCACAGCCGTTTTCAATCGTGATATCCTCCGGCAGCCGATTCCGCACCTGCTGCAGCTGTTCCGGGTCCTGCAGCGCATCATGGTCTGTCATGACCATCCTCCGGATGCCATGCCTGTACGCCAATCCGCAAACATCCGCTACAGACAAGCTGCCATCCGAAATTGTTGAGTGAATGTGAAAATCTGACCATCCAACGATGTTATTGTCCGGATATTTCATACCATAATTTTCGTATAATTCCATCAGATTTCTCTCCTTGAACGTATAAGAATACATTCATTATACTGTAAAAATATCATTCTGCCTATATTGTTTCTGTCTTTTTTCCATGCAAAAGACCCCGAAGTTTTTGTTCAGGGTCTTGCAGGTTTGTAGTTTTTGCCTTTGCTGTGCCGCACGCTTTAACCGGCAGCTGATGGTTTCCTGTTACGTGATTGGTACAGAATTTCCCTTGTTCCCTTTCATGCGAACAGAGTCTCTTTTGCGAACCTCAAAGTACAGCGGATTTTCCATTGCCATAACCTTTTCAATGCTCAGGGGCTTAAACAGCGGCATCTTGAGCTTATATTTTGTCCAGAATGCGGCATAGATTGCCAGAATCACAAAGATAATCGCGTCAATTGTCAGAATCAATGCCCGCTCCGCCGGATCCGTGGAAATATTGACAATCATATACAGCATGCCCACAATACCGATGACCGGAATCACCGGTCCCAGCGGAATCCGGAAGGTACGCGGTGCCTTGGGCATCCGTCTGCGCAGCACCAGCAGATTGATATGGGAAATGATATAGGAAACCATCCAGAATACCGATGCGACCAGAATCATAAAGCCCAGTGAGGAAGCGCTTGCCAGTCCGGTCGCTTCAATGGCAACAATGACTGCGCCGTACAGCAAAATGCCAATATAGGGAGAGCCGTTCTTATTGGTTTTCTGGAAAATGGACGGAAGCATATTCATCTTCGCCATACCGTAGCAGATTTTTGTAATGCTGTTGATGACGGAATTCTGTGTACTGATGGCTGCAAGAACGGTTACCAGGCCGACCCAGACCTTGCCTGCATTGCCCAGCAGGGAAATGCCATACAGGATATGCGGTGTATCCGATGCTGCCAGCTCGGACCAATTGGTATAATTGTGCAGGCCCAGCAGCATGACAATCTGAATGATACAGATAATGCCCAGGCTGAGGAACATGCCAACGGGTATATTGCGCTTCGGATTGTCCACATATTTTGCAATCGGGATAATGAACTCAACGCCGATGAACAGCCAGAAGGCTGCCGCTGCCATATTGATACCATCCATGATATCTCCGGTCAGATTCAGCGGCTGTGATACCTGTACGCCGGTTCCCGCTCCAATCATACCGATAATGCCCAGCAGAAGCAGGGAACCAATCAACAGGAATGCAACGATATCCTGAATCTTTGCGAACATATCCACGCCCATCAGATTGATGACAATCAGGATAACGGTCAATGCCACACTGATGACCGAGGATGGAATTGCCGTTCCGGTCAGTTCCACAATGGCAAGGCCAAACATCGCGCCTTCTGATGGCGCCATCAGCGCATTACAGACAATATATCCGCCCACCATGGAAACCAGTGTGACAAAGGGACCGAGTCCTGCCAGCGTGTACTGTGCAAGACCGCCGGTCAGGTTCGGCATCAATGCATTCAGCTCTGCCAGAGATGCTGCCGTAATCATATTCAGTGCACAGGCCAGAACAATCGAAACGATAAACATTCCGCCAATTGCGGCCGAGCCCTGGCACAGCGACATCAGGCATGTGGTTGCAACAATCAATCCAACGCCGGTGGAAACGACGCTGAACAGACCTAATTTCTTTTCATTCATAGCATATCAGACCCCTTCAGGATTTAATCCAGCGCGTCAGCTCCATCCTCGCCGGTACGGACGCGGACAACATCGGTTACTTCGGAAACAAAAATCTTGCCATCACCAATATGTCCGGTATACAGGCATTTCTTGACAACATCCTCAATCTTTGCAACCTTTTCTGTGGGTACAATGAGAATAATCATCTGCTTTGGCAGCAGCTCCATGATTGTATTTTCCTTGATGGCATACTCCAGGGTTCCCTTCTGTACGCCGCAGCCAAGGGCCTGCAGAACCGTCATGCCGGTGACACTGATCTTGCTCAGTTCGATTCTCAGATCATCCATCTTGGACATGGATGTTATAATTTCTACTCTTGAAATGCTCATTGTTTTTCCTCCTGCATATCTTTTCCATTCATACGATTTATGCCAGATCCGGTGTTTCCCACAGATTCAGTTTTGTACCGATTCCCTTTTTCAACGCATTGCGGTAGACTACTGTTCCCCATGCAACATCCTCGGTCGGCATACCGCCTACGGAATAAATTACGATTTCATCTTCCTTGCGATGCTCCGGAATATTGCCCACCAGAATATCACCCAGATCATCAATATCCGCACGGGTCATCTTGCCATCATGGATCAGATCCATGGCATGAACCGCCGGAATCGGAATGGTCTCATATGCCGGATATGGCATTTCATCCGCCCATGCTTCATAAAGCATAATATTGTCTGTGACAGTGCGTGCGCGGTTGAGAATAAAATCATCATCAAAGCGTGCCGCTGCCGGGCAGGCAATGACAGCGCCCGGTTTAATCCATTCCTCTGCAATATACGGATACGTGGACGGGTCTCCGGTAGGCGAGGAGGTTGCGATTTCTACGATATCCGCATCACGGACAGCCTCTTCCTCGGTAGCCACAATGGAAATGTTGGTTACCTGCGGATATTCCTCACGTACGAAATCCGCAAATTTCTGCGCTGATGGCGACGTCATGGATGAGCCCTTGATCTTCAGTGTGTCGATGGTCGGGCGGACTGCCATCGCTGCAGCAAAGGCGGTCTTGCTCATGACACCCGGTCCGATGATGCCTACCACCTTTG
Source organism: Clostridiales bacterium (assembly GCA_004555915.1). GTDB lineage: Bacteria > Bacillota > Clostridia > Oscillospirales > Butyricicoccaceae > Butyricicoccus_A. The sequence continues at coordinate 37,094 of SFJM01000014.1, forward strand.
CGTCCTTGCGGGCAAAGTGCTTGAAGCCGACACCGGGAACTGCGCCGGTACGGTATGCACTGAGGATATTGGCGGACATATATGCCAGCGGTGCACCGGTATCCTTATCATTCAATGTGAGCATCAGAATGGACCGGGGCAGTCCTTTTTTCCGATTCTCCACATTGGAGCCGTACCACTTCATGCCTGCCATATCGAACTTGCCGCCCAGATATGCCGGCATAGCCATAAAGCGGCGATCCGGTCCATCCTTCGGCATGTTTGGGAAGGCTGGATGCTCCGGGAAGCTGACCATACATCCATGGGAATTGCCGTTTGCGCCACCCATGCGGTAATCCCCCATCTTCATCAGCCGGAACATTTCCTCAATGGCATCTACACAGCCCTTCATGTCCTTTACGCCTGCATCAATCATATCCTGTTCACTCAAATACAGGAAATCAACCTTTGATTCATTCATGACAAAACATCCTTTCGATATGTGGGAAAAAAGAATGGCGCTGTACGCTTTTGCGCACAACGCCATTGTTGAATTCGTATATTGGACTGGTTTTGTTTTCTAAGCTGAACCTATCTTATCAAATTTCCGGTGCTGTGTCATGCTGCAAGATAGCAAAAATCACGTGTCTATTTTTTGTCTTTTTTATCCAAGTGCAATGAAGTAATCCAAAAGAGTTACGAATAATTGGCATAAAATTGACATTTTTGTTGTTTTCCTGTATACTGGCGCCAAAAAGGAGGGCAATGGCTTTGACAGGAGAACGATTAGACTGGTTAATCCGCACGCTCGGAACTTCGGGGAAAGATTTATCCGATCAGATTGGCATTGACCGCTCAACCATGAGTAAATGGAGAAAAAACAAGCGAACCTTAAAATATGATTCCGTTTATGCGCAACGCATTGCCGAATGGGCTGTCCGCAGTCCAAAGGAACAGAACACAGCTGTGATTGCCCACATGCTGCACGAATGGGATCCCTCCCTTTCGCTGGCAGACGACCGGAAACGGGCTGATGCGCTGCGTTTATGGCTGACACTTCCCCAGCAGCCTGCAGAAGAACCTGTGAGGCAAACGGCTGGTTTCGCTTCAACCGAAACAGCTTTGGGACTGGAAGCTGCTTTTGAGGCACAGAATCAGATGTTTCAAATGCTGCAGCAGCTGCCGGATGGACAGGAAATCATCATGATTGACCTTGGTGCAGTCAACTGGTCTGCCTGCTCACCGGCGATGGTTGCGGATACCATGCAATATAACCTGAATGCACTGAGGGACAGAAAGCATGCCATGATTATCATTGACCAGCTGACGGATTCCTACCGCCCACGGGATTACATGTTCCAATGGATGCCAATCTATCTGCAACCTACAACAACCACATATTTTTATCGAAATCCCAAGCCGCTGCCGCTGCGTCAGAATATCCTTCTCATCCGCGGACACGGTGTACTCACCATGTCCAGCGCCTCAACGGATCCGTCCCATATTCTTTCCGCACTGTATACACAGCCGGAATACATCCATTTATATGAGGAAATGGCCAGCACCCTGCTTGCAGACAGCAAGCCCATGATGCAGACCATGAAGGTGCAGCAGCTGACACCGTTCCTTCAGAAAATCGCCAGGCAGATGCGCAGCTCTCACCTGCTGTATATGATTAATGCGCTGCCCACTTTCCGCAATATGCCCTCGGAGCTTCTCGACGAAATCCTGCGTGCCAACCATGTATCCGGCAATTGCTATCAGGAATGTATGGCTGCAGGACTGCAAAGCACATCTACCCGGGCACGCTGCGAAAGCCGCCAGTTATATAATCTGGATGCCATCGAGTCCGCACTGGAACAGGATTATATCATAGATTACGATTTATCCGCAATTGTGGGACGGGAAATCCGCATTACGCGGGAACAGCTCAAGCAACAGCTCCTCTTTCTGCGTGAGCACCTGCGTGCGCCCCATTACTCTCTTACCATTTATCCCTTTTCCCGTCTGGACATGTCCTTTACCCCTCCCTGCAATATGATTGTACAGGATGACAGCATGGCTGCGGCATGGGATGCAAAGCTGTATTCCAACCGGATGTATTCGGAGGAGATGTCCATCGTCACCGGATTTTACCAGTACGCGGATTCTCTCTGGTCCCAGATCTCCCCTGTTTGCCATGAGGAAGCATGGTGCAGAAGAAGAATAGACGCTTTATTGGCAATGTAACCAACCAATATTTTGCTTGTTTTTCAATATTGACGTAAAATAGACATATCAGTTTATGAAATCCGTACATTGACGATACATGGACAACCGTGTATCATAATACCCATCAGGACAACGGGGTCTGGCAGCAAGGAAGCTGGCAGACCTCATTTTTTTACACAATTTCTGGATGGTCCTGGTTTTCTAAGCAATTGAAGAATTAGGAGTGAAGTATCGTGCGTATCCAGGAGCACCCGATTCTGGGCACTTATGACAAAGGTCAGCTGGTGGAATTTACACTGGATGGCAAAACAATGACCGGCTATGAAGGTGAACCGATTGCAGCAGCCCTTCGTGCAGCAGGTATCCTGCAGCATCGCCATACCAGAAAGACCGGTGAAGCAAGAGGCGTATTCTGTGCCATTGGCCGCTGTACGGACTGCGTGATGGTGGTGGATGGTGTACCCAATATCCGCACCTGCATCACACCGCTGCAGGCAGGCATGAAGGTGCAGACACAATACGGTGTCGGACCGAAGGAGGATGCAGAATGAAGCGATATGAATTGATTGTCATTGGTGCCGGTCCGGCAGGTCTTTCTGCTGCCATTGAAGGTGCAAAGGCTGGCATGAACGTCATTGTATTTGACGAAAACGCCCGTCCAGGCGGCCAGCTGTTCAAGCAGATCCATAAATTCTTCGGTTCAAAGGAACATAAAGCAAAAATCCGCGGCTTCCGTATCGGCCAGATGCTGCTGAAGGAAGCGGAAGAAGCCGGTGTAACGGTCTGCCTGAATGCCACAGTTCTGGGTATCTTTCCGGAGAAGCGGGTCACAGTTCGTTATTCCGACCACATTGAACAGTTTTCTGGCGACAATATTATCGTAGCGACCGGCGCTGCGGAAAACATGGTTCTGTTTGACGGCTGGACAAAGCCGGGCGTGATTGGCGCAGGCGCTGCCCAGACCATGATGAATCTGCACGGCATACAGCCCGGCCAGAAAATTCTCATGGTCGGCTCCGGTAATGTTGGTCTGGTTGTTTCCTATCAGTTGTTACAGGCAGGCTGCGAGGTTGTGGCCCTCATTGATGCTGCGCCGCGTGTAGGCGGCTATGGTGTCCATGCAGCCAAGGTGGCACGCTACGGCGTCCCGTTTCTGATGAGGCATACCATTGTCCGCGCAGAGGGAAAGGATCAGGTGGAAGGCGCTGTCATTGCCGAGGTGGATGCAAAATTCCAGCCAATTCCGGGAACCGAAAAGCACCTGGATATTGATACCATCTGTCTAGCGGTAGGTCTGTCCCCCATGAGCCAGGTACTGCGCATGTCCGGCTGTGAAATCGAGGATACGCCCGGCGGCTTAGTACCAAAGACCAATGCATATGGTGAAACCACAATTCCGGGCCTGTTCGCCGCCGGAGATGTGGCTGGCATTGAAGAAGCATCTTCTGCCATGATTGGCGGACGCATTGCCGGTCTGGCTGCCGCACACCGTGCCGGTTATCTGGAGGAAGAAACATTCAAGCAGCAGGCACAGGCTGCGCGGGATTCCCTGACCCAGCTCCGTCAGGGCATGTTCGCCAAGGAAAACCGGGGCAGAACTGACCTGACAAAAACCGAAGAGGGCTATGCCCTTTCCAAAAATCTGCTGGCAAAGGGCTTTGTGGCAGAAGAAGAGCTGAAGGCATTCCCATCTGCCAATGCGGTGGTTTCCGGTGTCCATCCGGTTATTGAGTGCACCCAGAATATTCCCTGTAATCCCTGTCAGGATGCCTGCAAATTCGGCTGCATCATGGTCGGCAGGCAGATTACCAATATTCCACAGATTGACCGTGAGAAAAAATGTACCGGCTGTGGTATGTGTGTGGCAAGCTGTTCCGGTCAGGCCATTTTCCTTGTCAATGATGATTTTGAAGAAACACGTTCAACTGTAACGCTGGCATATGAATTCCTTCCCTATCCGGAAAAGGGACAAACCGGCATTGCGCTGAACCGTTCCGGTGAGCCGGTTTGTGAAGCGGAAGTCATCTCTCTGCGCAAGAGTGCCGCAACAGATGGAACCGCTCTGCTCACCATTGCGGTTCCAAAGGAATACTCTATGAAGGCCCGTGCCTTCAAACTGAATGGAGGTACTGACTGATGGATAAGCTGATGAATCGTTCCGAGGACATCGGCGCGTTTGTTCCGATGCCGGATGATGATATGATTGTTTGCCGTTGTGAAGAAATCACCAAGGGGGAAATTCGCAGGGCAGTCCATGACGGTTTCCGCTCCCTGACGGAAATCAAGCGTGTGCTGCGCAATGGCATGGGACTGTGCCAGGGCCAGACCTGTTCCCGTCTGGTGCGTTCGATTGTCGCACGAGAGCTGGGTGTCCGTCCCTCCGATCTTCCCATGACCACTTCCCGTGCCCCGGCTCGGCCGGTGGAAATGAGCGTTTATGCAAAGGAGGTCAAATAAGATGGCTGTAACAGATAAGGCGCAGGTTGTCATTGTGGGCAGCGGCATCATTGGCAATGCAGCGGCGTATTATATGGCAAAGCGCGGTGCCTCCGTCATTGTACTGGAAGGCAGTGAAATCATTGGCAACGGCGGTTCCTCCCGCAATGGTGGCGGTGTCCGTCAGTCCGCCCGTGATCCCCGTGAGCTTCCTCTTGCCATGTATGCAGTAGAACATATGTGGCCAACCCTGTCTGAAGAGCTGGACATGGATGTGGAATACTTTAAGAAGGGCAATCTCCGGCTGGGTATCGGTGAAAACCACAGAGCGATTCTGCAGGGTTTATGTGACCGCTGCACCGCTCAGGGGCTGGATGTCCGCATGCTGGACGGTGATGATGTCCGCGCCATTAACCCGTATTTATCCGAAGAGGTTACCTGTGCGTCCTGGTGTCCCACGGATGGGCATGCCAATCCGTTGAAGGCAACACTGGCCTATTACCGTGCCGCACGCCGCCTGGGTGCACGCTTTTATACCAAAGAACAGGCTGTAGAACTGGTCATGGAACGGGGAAAGCTGCGTTATGTCAGAACCGCCTGTGGTGATGTTTTTGAAGGGGAAACCATTCTGGTGGCTGCCGGATACAGCAGCCGTGAGCTGCTGCACACCGTCGGCATTGACATTCCCATGAACAAAGCTCTCCTTGAATGTATTGTCACAGAGGCAGAACCTCCCATGTTCGAGCAGATGCTTGGTGCGGCAATGGCGGATTTTTATGGCCATCAGACGCCCCACGGTTCCTTTGTATTCGGCGGACACACGGGCATGGAGCCGTACTTCGGCACCTATGCCAACGAGGATTACAGCCGGTCCCAGGCAATTTCCGCACCAACCGCCGCACGTGCCATCCTGAATTTCTTCCCCCGCCTGAAAAACACCAAACTGGTTCGTACCTGGGGCGGCTCTATGGATGAATGTGCCGACAAGGTTCCCGTCATTGACCGCTGTGATGAGGTCGACGGACTTGCCATTGCCTGTGGATTTACCGGTCACGGTTTCGGCATCGGCCCGATTACCGGCCTGCTGCTGTCCGAGCTGGTTCTGGACGGCAAAACCTCCACCTTACCGATTGACGCATTCCGTTATAACCGCTTTGGTTCCCATTAAATCAAAATACTTCTGATCCTGTCAAAACACAGTCCGAGCTGAATTTTTCAGTCCCGACTGTGTTTTCTCATGAAAAAAGGACCTCAGAGAATTTCTTCTCCAAGGTCCTCACTAAGATTTTTATCCTAACGCTGCTGTCATTTCGCAAGTCTCATTAGCGTGTTTTTCGCAAAATTCATTAGCGTCTTCACTCTAAATATTACCTCAAAATGACTTTAAAACGGCTTTACCTCCCCAATGAAATTAGCATTTTATCGAGCATTAAGAGAACGATTTTCAAGGTTTTTGCTCCGTTTATAACAAAAAAGACCTCAAAGGATTTCTCCTTCAAGGTCTGATTTTTATTTTGTTGTGATTTCAGCAGAGGATAATCCGTTTTACAAAAAACAGGATAATGACCTTTGCGAAAGAACAAAATTTTTACTCCCACTCGACGGTTCCCGGCGGCTTACTTGTGATGTCATACACAACGCGGTTAATGTGTTCCACTTCGTTGGTAATGCGGTTGGATACCTTCGCCAGAATGTCATACGGGATCTTCGCCCAGTCGGCAGTCATGAAATCGTCTGTTGTCACGGCACGGATTGCCACCAGATGGTCATAGGTTCTGTGGTCACCCATAACGCCAACGGTATTGACGCCCGGAAGCACACAGAAGAACTGGGAAAGCTGGTTTTCATAGCCATTCTTCGCCATTTCATCCCGCAGTACCCAGTCTGCCTCCTGCAGGATTTTTACCTTCTCCGCTGTGATTTCACCGATGATTCGGACACCCAGACCCGGACCCGGGAACGGCTGACGCCATACCAGCTCTCTCGGAATGCCAAGCTTTTCACCGACTGCCCGAACCTCATCCTTGAACAGATCACCCAGAGGTTCAATGGTGCCAAGGAACTGGATATCCTCCGGCATTTTTGCCATATTATGATGGGTCTTAATGACAGCAGTATTTGCCTTACCATCGCTCTTGCCCTTGCCGGATTCAATTCTGTCGGGATAAATGGTGCCCTGCGCAAAGAAGCCTTCCTCTGCCTGGCTGCGAATCTCGTCCCAGAAAACCTTATAGAATTCTCTGCCGATAATCTTTCGCTTTTCCTCCGGGTCGGTAACACCCTTCAGCTGTGCCATGAAATGCTCACCGCAGTTGACGCGGACAAAATTCATATCAAACATCGTGGTAAAAGTCTGCTCCACAAAGTCGCCTTCATCCTTGCGCATCAGGCCCTGATCGACAAACACACAGGTCAGCTGCTTGCCAACCGCACGGGACAGCAGACCGGCTGCAACCGAGCTGTCCACACCGCCGGACAGGCCGAGAATGACCTTTTTATCGCCGATTCGCTCCCGCAGCTCTGCCACCGTGTTTTCAATGAAGTTATCCATGACCCAGTCACCGGCACAGGCACATACTTCATACAGGAAGTTATGCAGGATCTTCTTGCCATATTCGGAATGGGTTACCTCCGGATGGAACTGTACCGCATAAATCTTCTTTTCCGCATTTGCCATAGCAGCACACGGGCAGTCATTGGTCTTTGCAATGATCTCATAGCCCTGCGGCGGAGTCGAAATATAGTCGGTATGGCTCATCCATACAACAGACTGCTCCGGTACATCCTTGAACAGTCTGGATTCCGGTTTGGTCACTTCCAGTTCAATTTTACCATATTCCGACACCGGAGCGGTCTTTACCTCGCCATCACCCATCCATGCGATCAGCTGACAGCCATAGCAAATACCCAGTACCGGTACGCCGATTTCCAGGATATCCTTTGTATAATGCGGGGAACTCATGTCAAAAACCGAGTTCGGGCCGCCGGTAAAGATAATACCGCTGGGGTTCATCGCTTTGATTTCTTCCAATGGAGTGGTATACGGCTTGATTTCGCAGTATACATTACATTCACGTACCCGGCGGGCAATCAGCTGGTTATACTGGCCGCCAAAGTCAACAATCAGAACTAACTGATGATTCTGCATACGAGCTACTCCTTACAAATTATTTTTATCTATTCATTATGCCATACTTTTGTGTCATCGACAAGATATTTTCTCACTCGATTCGGAGTTTTTCAATTTTCTTTTCCTCCGGTGTGACAAATGCGGTCTGATAGACATGATAAATCACCATACCTGGCTTGGCACCGTTAGGCTTTTTGATGTTCCGAACCTCGGAATAATCCACCGGAATCTGGGAAGAACCACGTGCCTGGGAATGCCAGGCAGCAATTTCCGCCGCTTCTGTCATAGCCTCATTGCTCGGTTCCCGACCATCACATACCAGAATGACATGAGAACCATGGATTTTCTGTGTATGGAACCACATATCATGCTTAAAAGCGGTTTTCAGGGTCAGCAAGTCATTCTGCGTATTATTTTTACCGGCAAATACATCAAAACCATCTGTCGTGCGGTAGTGGAACGGCTTGCCCTGTACCGGCTTGGCCCGGCGGCGTTTTTTCTTGTCCTGCTTGGCAGACAGATATCCGGTAGAAATCAATTCCTCCTGAATCTGTGCCAGATCGGTCAGATTTTCCGCCTCGGTAATGGCCTCCAGCACACTGTCCAGATACAGCAATTCCTGTTCCCCCTGGGCAATCTGCTTTGTCAGCTGTTCCTCTGCATTTTTTGCCTTGGTATACAGCTTAAACTGCTTCTGTGCATTCTGCTGCGGGGACAGCCGGATATCCAGATTGATTTCAATTTCCGGACAGGCAGGATCAAAATAGTCAATCACCTTTACCTTGCGGGAGCCCGGTTCGATCTGATACAGATTGGAGGTAATCAGGTCACCCCGCCTTTTGAATTTTTCCCGGTTCTGTGAGCTACTGAGTTCCTTGCGCTGTGCAACCAGCTTACGGCGCACACGGTCACGCGCGTTCTGAATGGTATGGTTCATATTGGCAGCATGATGGCGGATGCGTTCCATGTTGCTCTTTTTCTCATAAAAATCCGACAACAGCTGAGAAAAGCTTTCTGCCTGTGTATTCTGCATCAGATCACCATACTGGGTTACTGGCATCACGGTATAATCAAATACCGTGCCATCCGTGGTATTGGTCACCAGATATGGCTTCATGCGGTTGTCCTCAATCATCTGGACAAAATCCGCCAGTACATCGGACAGGCTGCTGCGTTCTCCTGCCGTCAGGTCACACATCGGCTTCGCTGTTTCTCCACAGGCACGGCATGCCAGTTCCCGGCACAGCAGCGGAGATAATCCCTTGAAATGGTTCAGCAGCCAGCGGTCTAACGGCGTATCTTCCTCCGCCCCATGGATCGCTGCCGCAAGTCCCGCCTGAGATACCTCCATCAGATTCAGCTTGTCCTGGGGAGGCGGCATGCGGTAAAACAGTCCCGGCAATACCTGCCGTTTGCCGGAGGTATCCCCGTCAATACGCTTGACCGCGTCCAGAATACGTCCTTCCGCATCATACAGGATAATATTGGAATATTTGCCCATCAGTTCCACAGCCAGATATTTCTGGCTGGGCACACCCATTTCATCTACGGTATCACAGGTAATGATAGCCATGCGTTCCATATCCGGTGAAGTAACCGAAACAATTTTTGCACCCTGTAAATGTTTGCGCAGCAGCATACAGAACATGGGAGGAGCCGCAGGATTTTCCCGACCGGTTTCAATGAAATGCATCCGGGGTGTTCCTGCACCCACAGACAACAGCAGCTTTACACCGCCACGCATCAGCCGGACAGATAACACAATTTCATCCCGTTCCGGCTGGTATATTTTATCAATGCGTCCGCCAGCCATACGTGCATCCAGTTCACGTACCGTTGCCAGCAGGCACACAGCATCCAATGGCATAGAATTACTCCTTTTTTTAATTCTTTTACTGAACAAATTATAATCGACCCACAGCCAGAAAGTCAAGGCATGCAGCGGTTTCTGTCCGCATCCACCCAGCCATTTCACTCTGTCATGCAGGAAAACATCGGGATATTTTTAGCACGTTTGTTATTTGACGAATCTGTCCTGCTGTGATATTATCAGACTGTTATTTGATATTATGTTGTTTTTGGAGATGTTTCATGAATATTCCTGAAAAAATATACTGCCGTGCCTTTCAGGCTGTGCTGCATACCGCCCTGCCTGTTCTGCCCTATCGCAAGCCAAAGCTGCTGGACAGCATCAATGAAGTACCATATCTGTTTCGCAAAAAGGACATTGACTGCGTCCTGCTGATTACCGATCCTAGCATCCGCAGGCTGGGCATTACCCGTCCGCTGGAGGATACACTGGATAAATCCGGCATTACCTGTATTGTCTATGATAAAACAGTTGCCAATCCCACCAGCAATAACGTGGAAGCTGCCCGCCAATTGTTTCTCAAATATCATTGTCAGGCGATTATCGGCTTTGGCGGCGGTTCTTCCATTGACTGTGCCAAAGCAACCGGTGCACGCATTGCCAAACCGCGCCAGAAGCTGTCCCGCATGAAAGGCATTTTGAAGGTACATAAAAAGCTGCCGCTGCTGGTAGCCATCCCGACGACTGCCGGAACCGGCAGTGAAGCCACACTTGCCGCTGTCATTGTAGATAGTGAAACCCGGCATAAATATCCCATCAATGATTTCCCGCTCATCCCGCATTATGCGGTTCTTGACCCGGAGGTGACCCGTTCCCTGCCGCCCCATGTGACCGCTACAACAGGTATGGATGCCCTGACCCATGCCATCGAGGCCTATATCGGGCATTCCACCACAGCGGAAACCCGCGCGGACGCAACCGAAGCCGTGCGCCTGATTTTTGCCAATCTGGACAGAGCCTGCCGCAATGGGGATGACATGAAAGCCCGGCGCAATATGCTGCATGCGGCTTATCTCGCCGGTTCCGCCTTTTCCAAATCCTATGTAGGTTATGTCCATGCGGTTGCACATTCCCTCGGCGGAAAATATAATGTACCGCATGGGCTTGCCAATGCCGTCCTGCTGCCCCATGTACTGGAGGCCTATGGCGAAGCGGCACATGAAAAGCTGGCAGAGCTGGCTATTGCAGCCGGACTGGTTTCCCGTGCGGAATCCGCAAAGGATGGCGCGGAGGCAATGATCCATGCCATTCAGGAAATGAAGCTCCGGCTGGATATTCCGGATGTCATTCCGGAAATTCAGGAAAAGGATATTCCGGCACTTGCCCGTATTGCCGCCAGAGAAGCCAATCCGTTGTATCCGGTACCGGTACTGATGAATGCCGGACAGCTGGAACAGTTTTATTATGATGTAATGGAGGTATCCGCATGACACCGGAAGAAATTCATAAGCTTGTCACCCGTCAACAGGAATATTTTGCAAGCGGTGCAACCCTGCCTGTTGACCATCGGATTGATGCACTGCGCCGGTTAAAGGCAGCAATCCTGAAGCATGAATCGGATATTGCAGATGCTCTGGAAAAGGACTTGGGAAAAAGCAGCTCGGAAAGCTATATGTGTGAGACCGGTATGGTACTCAGTGAGATTTCCTTCCTTATCAAACATGTCCGTTCCTATGCACGGGAAAAGCGGGTTCCCACACCGCTGGCCCAGTATATCTCCCGCAGCTATGTGAAGCCATCCCCGCGGGGTGTCACACTGATTATGAGCCCATGGAATTATCCACTGATGCTCACCCTTGACCCGTTGGCAGATGCCATTGCAGCTGGTAATACCGCTGTTGTCAAGCCAAGCGCCTATTCCCCGCACACCAGTGCCATCCTGCAAACGATTCTCTCAGAATGCTTTTCTCCGGATTATGTGGCTGTCATCACTGGCGGGCGGGCAGAAAACAGCTGCCTTTTGGGCGAATGCTTTGATTATATCTTTTTCACCGGCAGCCAGACAGTAGGCAAAGAGGTCATGCGCCATGCGGCGGAAAACCTCACACCGGTGACACTGGAATTAGGCGGAAAAAGTCCGGTGATTGTGGACAAAACTGCAAAACTCAACCTTGCTGCCCGCCGGATTGTATTTGGCAAATATCTCAACTGCGGACAGACCTGTGTGGCACCGGACTATGTTTACTGTGACGAAAGCATCCGGGAGGAACTGGTAAAAGCCTGCATCCGGGAAATCAAGCGTCAGTTCGGCATGCATCCGCTGGAAAACAGCAATTACGGGCATATCATCAACCGCAAGCATTTTGACCGGATCTGCCGTCTGCTGGACCCGGATAAGCTTGCCTACGGCGGTCAGACCAATGCGGAACAGCTGCGCATTGCTCCCGCGATTCTCACCGATGTGACATGGGATGACCCGGTGATGCAGGAGGAAATCTTTGGACCGATCCTGCCCATTCTGACCTTTTCGCAGCTGGAGGAGGCGCTGGAGGAAATCAATGCCCATCCCCACCCTCTTGCCTTCTATCTGTTTACCGAAGACAAAAAAACCATCAAATATGTCACGGAACACTGTGCCTTTGGCGGCGGCTGTATCAATGATACCATCATTCATCTGGCAACCACCCGCATGGGCTTTGGCGGCACCGGAGCCAGCGGCATGGGAGCCTATCATGGCAAGGTTGGCTTTGATACCTTCTCCCACCAAAAAAGCATTGTGGATAAAAAGACCTGGCTGGATTTGCCCATGCGGTATCAGCCATATACCAGGTTGTATGACAAACTGGTGCACATGTTTTTGAAGTAATCTCTGAGTAAAACAAAAACCTTGAGCGGCAGAACCATTTTCTGTCACCCAAGGTTTTTTTCATATGTTAATAAAAGCTGATGCAGTCACAGTGCAGCCGGGAAACCGTAATATCCAGCTCCGGGAACTGTGCCGCGATCAGGTCACGGAAGCCATGCGCCACCGGATTCTCTGTGGGGAAATGTCCCGCATCCAGCAGGTTCAGTCCGATGTCATGTGCCTTCATCATCAGGTCATAGCTGCAGTCACCGATCACAAAGGTATCCGCACCCTTTGCCACAGCATAGTCCATCAGCTTGCCGCAGGCACCGCCACCTACTGCAACCCGCTGTACCATTTTCCCGCCGTCTGCCACACGGACACCACCGGCTCCCAGGGACAGCTTGACATGTTTTGCAAAATCCTGCAATGTCATTGGCTTCGGCAGATTGCCAACCCGTCCCAGATTTCCGCCTTCTCCTGCCTCCATATTAATCACATCGGTCAGTCCCAGCGATGCCGCCAGCAGATCATTGACACCGGCAGACGCGCAATCCATATTGGTATGCATGCAGATACCGGAAATCCCCTTCTGAATCATGGAAATCAGAATCCGTCCGGTAACCGTATCCGCTGTGACACGGCTGACTGAGGTGAAAATCACCGGATGGTGTGCCACAATCAGGTTGCAGCCCCGTTCTGCGGCTTCTTCCACTACCGTTTCCGTAATATCCAGCGCACACAATACGCCTTCTACCTTTGCCTCCGGATCACCTACCAGCAATCCCACATTATCCCAGTGCTCTGCCAGCGCATAAGGCGCTGCCTGCTCCAGACAATGCAGCACATCCTTTACCTGAACCATGTTTATCCTTCCTTTCCGATCTGACACAGGGCATTCTGCAATACCTGTACATTTCCCCGGTGCAATGCCAGCTCCTCCGGCTTCTGATGCGCCGCAGATTCCAGCGATGCGGTGATTTTCTTCTCCCGTTCCAGCAGCCGGCTGACATATGGCTCCGCCATCGGGTCCTGCAGCAGTACTTCCGAAATGCAGCATTCCGGCAGGGACTTTTCCTCCGGCTTTCCGCCGCCGCGGACGGTGAGCACGGTATACATGCGTTTCCCTTCCCGGCACAGAGATTCTTTCTCTATGACGCCGCCATGCGCTGCCAGATACTGCCGTAAAAACGGCTGTGCTGTCATGGGCTGCAGCAGCAGCAGATGCTCCCCATCGAGTGCCCATGGGTCATCCTCCAGAATCTGCGCGATGGTCTCACCACCCATGCCGGCAATGACAATGGTATCCGCCTCCTCCGGCTGTACCGTACACATACCGGCACCCAGCCGAAGGGAAATCTGTCCGTCCAATCCAAACTGCTGTGCTGTCCGCGCCGCACTGTCCAACGGGCCCTGCCGGATATCCGAGGCAATGGCCGTCTGTATGATGCCCCGCCGCAGCAATGCTGCCGGAATCAGCGCATGATCCGTACCAATATCCGCCAGTCTCGCACCGGCTGGCACCTGCGCCATAATGGTGCGCAGCCGCGGGGTTAAATGCATTCTGTTATCCAGCATACCTCTTCCTTCCTGCAGAAAAAGGGCCGACACATGCAGCATCGACCCTTCGGCGTTTGTATCCTATGAAGCAATAACTTAACCAATGCTCTGGAAGTAGTTATTGAGTTCCTCTACCAGCTCATCTGCATCGGTACCATGAACCATGCAAGCCTCTTCAATGCTCTCACCCTGGGAATGCGGGCAGCCCAGGCAATGCATGCCGATGTTGATAAAGAACTGAGCGGTATTGATATCACGAGCGAGAACTTCGCCGATTGTGCTCTGTTTGGTAATAGCAGCCATTGGAATGACCTCCTGTATTTTTATAAAATTAAGATATCTTGTATTATACTGTCTCTTTCTGTTTTTTTCAATACATAACAAAACATTTTGCAGAAAACGCACAAAAGAACACCCACCAGCTTGATGGGTGTTCTGACATATTGCTGGATCAGCCCTCTGCCTTCATCTTGGCAAAGCATGCGCTGCAATATACCGGACGGTCGGTCTTCGGCTGGAACGGAACCTTTGCCTCGCCGCCGCAGGCTGCGCATGTCGCGGTAAAATATTCACGTGGGGTACGGTTAACATTTTTTCTCTTGTCACGGCAGCTCTTACAGCGCTGCGGCTCATTCTGGAAGCCGCGTTCCGCATAAAATTCCTGCTCACCGGCAGAGAAAATAAACGGTTCTCCACATTCCTTGCATACCAATGTCTTATCCTGATACATACTTTTCCTCTCCTTGACTTTGCCCCTGTCTGCTGAAAGGGAACGAATTTTTATTACGCACAGATAACAACGTGTTAGTCTCTGTGATCGTCCGGGAATAGAGCCGCGGCTTTCCGCCGAATCCGCTGAATCGCGTTATCCACCGATTTCACGGGTTTGCCGACTTCGGCTGCCATCTCCTCATAGGAGCAGCCGTCCAAATACAATGCCAGTACCCTGGATTCAAACGCTGACAGCGAAGCCTGCAGCCTCTGCTGTCTTTCACGGTACTCCTCCATATCAATCACGACATTGACCGGATCGGAAACAGCGTGCACCGCTTTGGAATTCTCGTCAAAAAGAGGGGTTTTTGCAATGTTCTCCGAATGGTTCAGCGGCTCATGCTTGACGGCAGAGGCTGCACTGACCGCACTGTAAACACGCCTTGTGATGCACATACGCGCAAATGCCTCAAACGGAACATTCCGCTCCGGCTCATAGGCACGCACCGCCTTCAGCAGTCCCAGCATGCCCTCCTGAATCAGATCCTCGCAATCGCCTCCGGCGAGGAAATAGGGCCGGCTGCATGCCTTCACCACACTGAAATACCGGACAGCCAAACCTTCTTCTGCTGCCCGATTGCCCTGCTGTGCCATGGCACAAAGCTGTTCATCAGAACAATCTTCAAAATTCGGATTATCATTGTCATACATCATATCGTTACTTATTATATCCTATTGTTTAAAACTTGTCAATGTATTTTGTCTACTTTATCAGGTATTTTCATCATTTTCCACCCTCTTTTTGTATATTTTTCCGACAACATCCACGCATTTCCCTGTTTTTTTCCAAACATGCCGGATGGCGCAACGATAAAAGGGGGCTGACTCCCTGCAGCACCGCAGGCAAACCAGACCCCCTTGTGGTTTTCGGTTAGATAATGGATTCGATGACCTGTGCAACCGCCTCTGCTGCTGCATAAACATGATCCTTGTTTACGCCCTCAACCATGACACGAACCAGCGGCTCCGTGCCGGACGGACGAACAAGAATACGGCCCTCGCCCAGGGTTTTCTCTTCCTTTGCGATGGCATCCTGTACCTCCTGACGGTCTGCCAGGGAATACTTCAGCGCAGTGGGAACCGTGACATTAATCATCACCTGCGGCCACGGAATGACCTCTGCCGCAATCTCCGATGCACGCTTGCCGCTGTCCTTCAGCATCTTCAGGAACTGTACCGCAGTCAGCTCACCGTCACCGGTGGTTGCATACTCGAGGAAAATAACATGTCCGGACTGCTCACCGCCGAGGATATAGCCGTTTTCCAGCATTTTTTCCAGTACATAGCGGTCACCCACATTGGCACAGACAATCTCCATGCCCTTCTCCCGTGCATAGGCATGCAGGCCCATATTGGACAGGATGGTGGCAACAAAGGCATTGCCGCGCAGCTTGTTCTGCTTCTTCAGCTCAGCGGCACAGACTGCCATGATGCGGTCACCGTCCAGTACCTCGCCCTTGTCATCCACAATCAGGCAGCGGTCGGCGTCGCCGTCAAATGCAACGCCTACATCAAAGCCGCCTTCCCTGACCAGCTTCTGCAGCGCTTCCAGATGGGTGGAGCCGCAATGGGCATTGATATTGCAGCCGTCCGGCTCATAATACCGGATGGTGGCATCCATATTCAGCTTGCGGAACAGGGTGGATGCCGTCGCGGAGGATGCACCGTTTGCACAGTCCACCGCAACACGCAGGCCGGACAGGTCGCCCGGAATGGTTTCTGCCAGATAATCGGTATATTCCTCCACCGGATCCATCTCCAGCGGCAGGACACGGCCAATCTTGTCATGGGTTGCACGGGGCAGGTCATCTACATGGTCAATGTATTCCTCAATCCGTGCTTCCAGTTCATCCGAAAGCTTATAACCGCTGCCTGCGAAAATCTTGATACCATTGTGCTCATAGGGATTATGTGATGCGGAAATCACAATACCTGCATCCGCCATGTGCTTAATGGTCAGATGTGCAACAGCAGGAGTCGGAATCACACCCAGCGATTCCACATCCGCACCGGAGGAGCAGATACCTGCGGTCAGTGCCGCCTCCAGCATATCCGAAGATATGCGGGTATCCTTACCAATCAGAATCTTGGCGCGATGATTTGACTGCTGTGACAATGCATATGCAACGGCACGGCCTACCTTAAATGCCAGATGACCATCCAGCTCTACATTGACAACGCCACGTATACCATCTGTTCCAAAATACTTGCCCATATCATTATTCTCCTTTTATCAGATAAAATACTGTGCACCCAATCCATCTGTGCACATCATGGTATGATTTCTCTATTCTATGCCGTCAAACCGGAACTGCTCCGGTATCTGCGGCTCATTGGGACGGATGTCCAGGTGCTCATAGGCCAGCGCGGTGACACAGCGTCCGCGTGGGGTACGGTTGAGGAATCCAATCTGCATCAGATACGGCTCATAGACATCCTCCAGCGTCACCGCTTCCTCACCGATGGTGGCAGCAAGGGTATCCAAACCTACCGGACCGCCACCAAAGGTGGTCATGATGCTGCGCAACATCCGGCGGTCAATGGCATCCAGTCCCAGCTCATCCACTTCCAGCGCCCGCAGTGCCGTATCCGCAGCCTGCTGCGTGATGACACCGTTAAACCGGACTTCGGCAAAATCCCGTACCCGGCGCAGCATCCGGTTTGCAATACGGGGCGTACCCCGGGAACGGCGTGCGATTTCATAGGTTCCTGCCGGTTCCGCTTCCACCTGCAGGATTTCCGCCGACCGTGCCACAATCTGCTGCAGCTCTTCCGGCGAATACAGCTCCAGCCGGAGCATGACACCAAAACGGTCACGCAGCGGGGAGGTCATCTGTCCGGCGCGGGTTGTGGCGCCGATCAGGGTAAATTTCGGCAGATCCAGACGGATGGAACGGGCGGACGGGCCTTTGCCGATGATGATATCAAGGGCATAATCCTCCATCGCCGGATACAGGATTTCCTCCACGCTCCGGTCCAGCCGGTGAATTTCGTCGATAAATAAGATATCATTTTCACTCAGATTCGTCAACAGTGCCGCCAGATCCCCTGCTTTTTCAATCGCCGGGCCGCTGGTGACACGGATATTGACCCCCATCTCATTGGCAATGATACCTGCCAGCGTGGTTTTACCCAGTCCCGGAGGGCCATATAACAGCACATGATCCAGCGGTTCTCCGCGCCGTCTGGCGGCCTCAATAAAGACGGAAAGGTTTTCCTTTGCCTTTGCCTGTCCGATATATTCCGCCATGGTTTTCGGGCGCAGGGAGGGTTCTCCGCTGTCCTCCGCGGTCTGTGAGGTCGTCACAACACGCTCGGAAAAATCATCATCAAATTCGATACTCATAACTCTTTATTCCTCTGTTACTGTGCTGCCAGCTTCTTCAGGCAGGCACGGATCAGCTCCTCTGCCGTCAGGCTGGAATCGGTTTTCAGCCCTTCCATGGCCTGCATGGCCTCCGCCTGGGAATAGCCCAGCACCATCAGGGCAGACACCGCTTCGCTGACTGCGTTTACTGCTCCGGACTGTGCCGGTACCTGCATCACCAGTCCGCCGCCGGTCTGTATGGTCTGCTGTTCCTTTGCCAGCTTGTCCTTCAGCTCCAGACAGATACGCTGGGCAATTTTTTTGCCGATGCCGGGCGCCTGTGTCAGGAACTTTGCATCCTCTGTAATGATGCACAGTGCCAGCTGGCTGGGCGGTGCAATGCTGAGAATCGCCAGCGCAGCCTTCGGGCCCACGCCGGACACGCCCAGCAGCAGCCGGAACAGATTCAGCTCCTCCTGCTCCGCAAAGCCATAAAGGTCACAGGCATTTTCCCGAATGCTCAAATATGTGTACAGCCGTGTTTTTTTGCCCGACTGGATGGAGGCACAGGTATTCTGCGAGGTGTGGCATGCATAACCCACACCGCCGCAGTCAATGACTGCCAGCTCCTTTTCAATCAGTGCGACTGTTCCTTCCAGATAATAAAACAAACCATGCTTCCTTTCCGCATGAACGCTTTTCATAAAGTAACCGCCTGAATAAGATCGTCAAACGGTCGGACGTTTCGGATACGCCCTAATTTCCCGCATGAATATCAAACTGCTGCAGCCGTTGTTTCACCAGCTGGGAGCCTGCCGCATGTCCATGGCAGATTGCCAGCGCAAGGGCATCCGCCGCGTCATCCGGCCGCGGCATCCGGTTCAGCTTCAGCATCATCCGGGTCATTTCCATCACCTGCTTTTTTTCCGCCTTACCATAGCCCACAACCGACTGCTTGACCTGTGACGGCGTGTATTCTGCGGGTGTGATCCCCCGCTGCGCACAGGCCAGCAGGATCACGCCTCGGGCATGTCCCACCTGGATACCGGTTGTAATGTTGGTGTTGAAAAACAGCTCCTCCACTGCAACCGCATCCGGCCGGAAGGTATCCAGCAGGGTCAGCATATCATCGTAAATCTCCTTGAGACGCAGATGCAGTGCCACACCCGCAGGTGTGGTGATGGCACCATGCCGGATATGGGTGAACTGATTTCGTTCATACTGTACCACACCATATCCTACCGTTGCATATCCCGGATCAATGCCAAGAATAATCATGCAAGCCTCCTCCGCAATATACACCTTTAGTGTACCACATTGGCGGTAATATCACAAGAAAATCCCTTCGCTTTTGTGCAAAATCATACACCATAGCCTGCCTGCCGGATTCTTTCCGCAGCCAGAAGGATTCCTGCCTTTCCGGATGGATAAGTCAGACCGCCCTGCATATAGCAGACATATGGCTCACGCATGGGCGCATCGGCGGACAGCTCGATGGATGCACCCTGTACAAAGGCACCGGCTGCCATGATTACCTCATCCTCATAGCCCGGCATTGCCCAGGGTACCGGCGTGACAAAGGAATCCACCGGCGCACCGGACTGAATGCCCTCACAGAACCGGCACAGCGGCTCCGGCGCACCAAAGGCAATGGTCTGGATGATATCATGACGGGTTTCCTCCGGCAGCGGATGCACCTCAAAGCCCATCATCTGCATGACTTTCGCACCAAAAATGGCGGTTTTCAGTGCCTGTGCTGTGGTATGCGGTGCCAAAAACAGACCCTGATACAGCAGACGATTCTGACCCATCGTACAGCCACATTCGCCGCCGATTCCCGGTGCTGTCAGACGATAAGACGCATTTTCTACCAGATCTTTCCGGCCCGCGATATAGCCGCCGGTGGGAGCCAATCCGCCGCCTGGATTTTTAATCAGGGAACCGGCAATGATATCCGCACCAACCTGGGTAGGCTCCAGTTCCTCTACAAATTCGCCATAGCAGTTGTCCACCATGATCACCGCGTCCGGATTTGCCTCATGTACTGCGGTGCAGACCTCACCGATCTGCTCACAGGACAGGGATTCCCGCACGGCATAACCCTTACTGCGCTGGATGAATACCAGCCTGACATCCGGCTTTTTGGCAGCCTCCACAATGGCGGGAATATCCGGCAGGCCATTCTTCATCTCTACCTGACGATAACCGATACCATACTGCTTCATACTTCCTGCCATATCACCGGTAATGGTGTTCATCAGCGTGTCATAAGCTGGTCCGGTTGCAGATAGTACCACATCACCGGTCTTTACTGCGGAAAACATGGCGCAGCACAGGGCATGGGTGCCATTGACAAAGCCGATGCGTACCAGCGCGGCTTCCGTGCCGAAAATGTCCGCATAAATCTGATCCAGCGTATCCCGTCCCTTGTCATCATAGCCATAGCCGGTGGTTCCGGCAAACATGGCCTCGGCAACATGGTTTTTGGCAAAGGCTGCCAGAACCTTTTCGGTATTGTGCTCACTGATTGCGTCAATCCGGTCAAAGAACGGACGAACAGCCTGCTCAGCTTCCCTGCCGAGCTGTCGAATGTCTGGTGAAATATCCAAGTATGTCATAATTTCTTCTCCATCATCTGATGTGGGCAGCCTTCCTCATCATAAATGTCTCCAAAAGGCTGAAACCCGTTTTTTTCATAAAATGGTACGGCACGGCATTGTGCGCCGAGCACTGCTTTTTTTGCCCCGAGCTGTACTGCCTTTTCACAGCACGCCTGTAACAGGACTGAGCCGCTGCCGCCGCCCCGTGCCGGTTTTAATACGGCAACCCGGCCGATGTGCATGCAGTCGGTGTCTTTCTCTGAAAACAGCCGTGCTGTACCCAGCGCCTCGCCGTCCCGGCACAGCAGCACATGCCAGCTGCAGGCATCCAGCTCGTCAAACTCATCGCAAAAGCCCTGCTCCTGCATAAAAACAGTCTCCCGAATCCGGCGTGCCTCCTCCGGCAGACACCCGAAATCGCTCCATATCCAATCCATGTTGTTTTCCTCATTTCATCAAAAAGGACGGTGCATTACTGCAATCCGTCCTTTTTCTGTTATCCTGATGTGGCATGCTTGCGCCCGGCGAGGGCTGTCATGCCGCTGTGTCATCCGCCAGCAGCGAAGTGCCATCCGGCATCAGGAAAAATCCTTCTGAAGGCTCCTCCTGCCGGATGTTGTCAATCACCACGCTGCGCACCAGCTCACTGCCCCGGTTGTAATCTGCCTGAACCAGCAAACCGCTGACAGCGGATACCCAATAGGTCAGGCTGTAGCCGGTCTGGCTGTCATTCACCGTGACATAAATGCAGGCTTCCCCGTTCACCGTGCGTTCACCGGCGGCAAGGATGCTTTCCTTTTCCTCCTGCACAACGGTTTCGTAGGTGGGAATCATGCTCATGTCATCCGCAGATACCACACCGGCCGCACCGGCATACTGTACCGTGCCGCCATTGCGCCATGCGTAATAGGTTCCGTTTTTGATGGCCTGATAGCGTTCCACATTGCCTTCCGTATCAAAATAACCGGTCAGGCAGACACCATCCCGCACATACTGCATGGCATAAATCGTTTCCCAGCTGCCGCTCCAGTACAGGGTATTGGTGACCGATGCGGTATACGCCTTCGGACGGCTCATGCTGGCAATGACCTGCTGTACATTGTCTGTCGTGATACTGGCATTGGTAAGCTGGTATCTGTCCTGTTCCATCTGTTCTGTCGGAGCCGCGCTGCCAGTAGGCAGCGCAATGCCTGAATCGTTTCCGCCCAGGCAGAGTACCGTGACCACAGTCAGCAGCACCGCACAGGCAAACACAAGCAGCGCGGTATGCCGCGGCTTTTTTTCACGCGGGGCAATCTCCGTTTTTTCTTCCATGCAAAAGCCCCTTTTACGGACAGAATTCATCCGGTTTGTCGGAAACCTGCCCGAAATACCAGCGGATCATCTGTACAATCCGGCGGGAGGTCTGTCCATCGCCATACGGATTGACTGCATGTGCCATTTTGTTATATTCCTCCGGTTCATCCAGCAGGGTGCATGCCATGGAGTAAATGGTTTCCTCCTCCACGCCCGCAAGACGCACGGTACCGGCTTCAATTGCCTCCGGACGTTCGGTCTCACGGCGCAGCACCAGTACCGGCTTGCCCAGGCTGGGAGCCTCCTCCTGCAGTCCGCCGGAATCCGTCATGACCATGAAGCTGCGTCCCATCAGGTTGTGCATTTCATCTACAGCCAGCGGCTCAATCAGATGAATCCGTTCATGGCCGGACAGGTATTTTGCCGCGGTTTCCCGCACGTACGGGCTCAGATGCACCGGATATACAATGTCAATATCTGCATAGGCATCCGCCAGGCGGCGCAGGGCACGCATGATATTTTCCATGGGCTCGCCATAATTTTCACGGCGGTGGGCTGTTACCAGAATCACACGCCGTCCGGTATAATCCAGCTCGTTAAGGGTTTTGTCCCGGAACCGGAACTCCGGCTGAACCGTAGAATGAATGGCATCCACAACGGTATTGCCGCATACAATCACGCCATCTGTAATGCCCTCTGCTGCCAGATTGCGCCGGTTTCGTTCTGTGGGTGCAAAATGCAGCTCGGCTATCTGACCGGTCAGCTTGCGGTTCATTTCCTCCGGGAACGGGGAATATTTGTCAAAGGTACGCAGACCGGCTTCCACATGACCCACCGGAATCTTGTGATAGAATGCTGCCAGCGCACCGGCAAAGGTGGTGGAGGTATCGCCATGCACCAGAACCATGTCCGGCTTTGCCTGCTCCAGCACCTCATCCAGTCCGGTCAGGGACTTGGTGGTGATGGTTGCCAGCGTCTGCCGCGGCTGCATGATATCCAGATCATAATCTGCTGTCAGGTTAAAAATATCCATCACCTGATCCAGCATCTGCCGATGCTGTGCTGTGACGCAGACAATGGACTCCACGCCCTCTGTCCGCTCCAGCTCATGTACCAGCGGCGCCATTTTTATCGCCTCCGGCCGTGTGCCGAAGACTGTCATTACTTTGATTGTTTTCATTCTCAAATCCTCCGCCATTACGGTTTCTGTTCAGAATGTTCCTGATTATCCGGTTTATCTGCCGGTTCGTTATGCTCCTGTTCCTCTGTTTTTCCTTCCGCCTGCTCCCGCTTTTTCAGTTCATCCCGCAGCTGCTGCTCATGATGCTGCATCTTGCGTTTTTCCGCGGAAAGATACACAATGCCGCCGATGACAATGGTAATGAGTACCACTGCCACCATGACAATGGCACGGAACTCGCCGGACGTTGTCAGCACGACAGCCAGAAGTCCCAGAATCGTGGAAATAATATACAGGATTGCAACCGTCTGCTTCTGATTGAAGCCCATATCAATCAGTCTGTGATGGACATGTCCGCGGTCTGCGGAAAACGGGCTGCGTCCCGCCAGAATCCGGCGTGTAAAGGCAAATGCCGTATCAAAAATCGGCAGGCCCAGAATCAGGAACGGTACGGCAAACGAAATAATCGCATATACCTTGAACATGCCCTGAATGGACATGGTTGCCAGCATAAAGCCCAGAAAGGTCGAACCGGTATCACCCATGAAAATACTTGCCGGATTCAGGTTATACGGCATAAATCCCACACAGGCACCCGCCAGCACAGCCAGCAGGATGGCAATCGGGATTTCACCAATCAGCAGGGATACCGCCAGCATGGTCATGCAGGCAATCGCCGACACGCCCACGGCCAGACCGTCCAGACCGTCAATCAGATTGACCGCATTGGTAATGGCAACAATCCAGATAATCGTAATCGGGATTGACAGCATGCCAAACTGCAGGTACAGCTGGTCACTGAACAGGTTGGGATTGGTAATCAGCTCAATGCGCAGATTACCGAAAATCACCGGAATGGCTGCCGCAACCAGCTGAATGCCAAACTTGAACTTTGCTCCCAGCGCATTGCGGTCATCAAAAATACCCAGGATGACAATCATCGCCGATCCCAGCAAAATGGTTGCTTTTTATGCATACGGCGCGCGTCCTTTGGCACATCAATCGCACCGATGCGGTGTGCAAGCTTCTTTACCGGCGGTGTCAGGGCAAAGGACAGAAGTCCTGCCGCAAAAAACGCCACCAGAACCCTGACCACAACCAGATATATTTCATCCATATAGCACCTCAGATTACGTCGGCACCGATTACTTCAAAAATTCCGCTACGGTTTCGCCAATCCGCTGGCAGGCAATTTCAATATTTTCCAGACTCGGCATAGAGAAATTCATGCGGAAGCCATTGCATACGGCACTCTCATCGGTGGCAAACGCATTGCCCGGTACGCATGCAACCTTACGCTTGGTGATTTCCTGGCACAGCTTGAAGCTGTCATAGCCCTCCGGCAGCTCGCCCCAGATGAACAAGCCGCCGTTCGGATGGGTAAATGTCACACGCTTATCCACATACTTATCCAGTGCTGCCAGCATTGCGTCACGCTTGATCTTGTGCAGCTCACAGATATCCTTAATATGCGCATCCAGATCATAGGTATCCAGATATCTGGATACCAGCATCTGGAAATACATGTTGGTATGTACATCGCTTACCTGCTTGCAGACTACCATGCGGTTGATAATGTCCTTGTTTGCCAGGCAGAAGCCGATACGCATGCCGGGAGACAGAACCTTGGAATAGGAGCCTGCATAGACCACACGGCCTTCGGTATCCATGGACTTGACGGTGGGAACCGGCTCGCCCTCATAACGCAGCTCAAAATACGGGTTATCCTCCAGAATCAGCACATCGTACTTCTTTGCGATTTCCAGCAGCTGCTTGCGGCGCTCCAGCGTCATAGTACGGCCGGACGGGTTCTGGAAGGTGGGAATGACATAGATAAACTTGACGTTTTCCGTGGTAGACAGTACTTCCTCCAGCTTGTCCATGCGCATGCCTTCTTCATCCATCGGCACACCCTTCAGCTGTGCGCCGAAGCTGCGGAATGCGTTGAGGGCGCCAATGAAGCTCGGCTCCTCGCAGACCACCACATCACCGCGGTTAATCATGGTCTGAGTAAACAGGCTGATGGTCTGCTGGCCGCCGGTGGTGATAATCACATCATCCGCCTCCGTGCCGGTCTGATACTTTTCCATCAGGCGCTTTTTGGTCTGCTCCCGCAGCGGGGTATAGCCCTCTGTCGTGCCGTACTGCAGCGTGGTAACCAGATCATTGGCAAAAATATCATTGCCGATTGCTGTCATTTCCTTTGTCGGGTAGGAACCTGGGTCCGGGGAACCTGCAGACAGTGCAATGACCTCCGGGTCCACCAGTACCTTGAAGATCTCACGAATAGCGGACGGCTTCATAGCCGCGATATGGTCAGCGATTTTATATTCCATAACAATTCTCTCCTGATCCTGAATTTTGGGTTATTTTTTTGCGCAAAACAATACGCTTATAGTTGATTTTATCACAATGAAGCGTTTCTTGCAACTGCATGGGCTGTGCTCCTGTGAATTTTTCGGTAAGGTTTGGTGATTTTTCGTCTGTACCCGTGCAGAAAAAAATCCCTCCCGCCGCAGCGGAAGGGATTGTATTATAATTTTATGTAAAATACACAATCCCACAGAGAAAACGGCCCGTTTCCTTTTATATCGTATAAAATATGCAGTTTTTGCAAAAAATTAACAACTTAGCACTTCTGACCTGCCGGATTTGTGGTATACTATCGTGGTAATGTTTTCGTCTTATCTTTATGAAAGGAATTCTGACGCATGATTGACACGCTATTTACCTTCCTGACCGAGCATATCAGCGCCTATGGAGCTGTTTTCATTGTCTCCATGATTCCGCTCATTGAGCTGCGCGGTTCGGTGATCGTCGGCACAGCCTTCGGCCTGCCATGGATGAATGTCCTTCTGCTGAGCATTGTCGGCAACCTGATTCCCATCCCGTTTATCCTGATCTTCGGCAAAAAGCTCATCGGCTGGCTCAAAACACTTCCGTTTCTGTCCCGTTTTACCCGCTGGTATGAACAGCGCCTGCTGAACAAGTCGGATACCATTCAAAAGTTTGCCTTTTACGGCCTGTGGCTGTTTGTCGGCATCCCGCTGCCGGGTACCGGTGCATGGTCCGGTTCCGTCATCGCATCCCTTCTGGATGTCCCGCTGAAGAAATCCATACCGGCTGTCATTGCCGGCGTACTGACTGCCGGTATTATCATGACCGTAGCCTCCCGCGGTGTTGCCGGACTGTTCCAGTTCCTGGCCTGAGAGGTATGGTTTCCATGCTGGCTATGATTACATCACTGGATTTTTCCATCCTGCTTTGGATTCAGGAGCATCTCCGCTGCGGGGTGCTGGATACCATTCTTCCATTCATCACCCATTTGGGCGATAAGGGCTTATGCTGGATTGTGCTGGGCATCCTGCTGCTGATTCCGCGCCGGACACGTGTCTGGGGCATCTGCGTGCTGGTCTGCCTTGCCGTTGACTGCCTGCTGGGAGAAGGGCTGCTCAAGCACCTGTTTCTGCGGCAACGGCCCTGTATCCTGCGGCCCATTGAGGATATGCTGGTTTCGGTTCCCCATACCACCTCCTTCCCGTCGGGACACTCCGCGTCTTCCTTTACCGCGGCTACCGCATTGTTTTTCAACAACCGTCGAGCCGGTATCGCGGCTTATGTCCTGGCATTCCTGATTGCCTTCTCCCGCCTGTACTGCTATGTACATTTCCCGACAGATGTACTGGGCGGAATCCTGCTGGGTATCTGTGTTGCCATTGTCCTGACACCGATGCTCAAACGGCGGCTTTCTCATATTTCCAACTGATTTTCCTGATGCACTGCCATATGGCGGTGCATCTTTTTTCCTGTTCCGTTTTTTTGACGGCTTGACTTTTATTTCTCCATTTGTTAAGCTAAAAACAGAATAAATCGCGTAAGGCTGATTTTTAAGCTTTACGCATTTTTTACCGTTACAACGGAAAGGAGCCTCAGTAAAACCATTGGAAAATCCATTAAAAACAGAAAAAATCAGCCGGCTGCTGCGCAATTTTGCCATTCCAAGCATCATTGCCATGCTGGTCAGTGCGCTGTACAACATTGTTGACCAGATCTTTATCGGACAGAGTATTGGTGAGCTGGGAAATGCCGCCACCAATGTATCCTTTCCCCTTACAACCATCTGTATTGCCATTTCCCTGCTGTTTGGCATCGGTGGTGCATCTGCCTTTAACCTGACCATGGGCCGCGGCGACAGCAAACGGGCTATCCATTATATCGGCAACGCGGCTGCCATGCTGGTCTCCTGCGGTATTGTCCTGTGTATTGTCACCCATCTGTTCCTTACACCCATGCTGCAGTTTTTCGGTGCACCGGACAATGTGCTGGGTTATGCGAAAACCTATACCAATATTACCTCCTTTGGCTTCCCATTCCTCATCCTGGCAACCGGCAGCGGCCATCTCATCCGTGCGGACGGCAGTCCCCGTTTTTCTATGGCATGCAATCTGACCGGCGCCATCATCAACACCATTCTTGACCCGCTGTTTATCTTCGGCTTCCATTGGGGCATGGCCGGTGCGGCTTTTGCCACAATCATCGGACAGTTTGTCTCCGGTGCCATGGCAATCCATTACCTCTGCCATTATAAAACCGTCCGGCTGGAGCGAAAGCATCTGCGTCCCCAATGGCAGTATATCCGATGGGTAATGTCGCTGGGCGCAGCCTCCTGCTTCAACCAGATTGCCATGACCATCGTACAGATCGCACTCAACAAATCGCTGACCTATTACGGCGCGTTGTCTGTTTATGGCGAATCCATCCCGCTGGCATGTGCCGGTATTATTACCAAGGTAAATCAGATTTTCTTTTCTGTCATCATCGGCCTGTCTCAGTCCATTCAGCCGATTGCAAGCTTCAATTACGGTGCACGGCAGTATCCCCGTGTACGGCAGGTCTATTATCTGGCAATCCGGGTTGGTTTTGTCATTTCCATTCTGTCATTTGCCGTATTCCAGCTGTTCCCACGGCAGATTATTTCCCTGTTTGGTTCGGGTGACGCGCTGTATTACCAGTTTGCCGTTTCCTATTTCCGCATTTATTTCTTCTGCACCTTTGTCAACTGTTTGCAGCCGATTTCGTCCACCTTCTTTACCGCCATTGGCAAACCGAAAAAAGGCATGTTCCTGTCCATGACCCGGCAGATTCTGTTCCTGCTTCCGCTGATTCTGATTCTGCCGCTGTTCTTCGGCATGGATGGCATCCTGTTTTCCGGCCCCATCGCAGATGGCATTGCCGCTGTCGTTGCCATCGTCATGATGCGCATGGAAATGCAGGACATGCGGCAGAAGGAGCTGCATCTACCGGAAATCGAATAACACAAAAAGCGAGTGGTTTTCTCAGCCACCCGCTTTTCTTTTACTCTTTTTTCTGCTCCATCTGTGCGCGGTATTTCCGCCCGATGCGCTTTGCGTTGTCACAGGCCGAGCCATGTGTAATGGTATCCACGCCATACCGGCTGCGGATGGCATCCACAGCCCGGTCCAGCTTCCGTGCCTTTTCCTTCTGTTCATCCGGGAACAGGCTGAGCTGCTCCACATCCTCCCGGGTAATTTCCGACAGAGACAATCCCAGCAGGCGCAGTGGTGTTTTCCCGTCCCACAGCTCCGCAAACAGCTGTCTGGCAATTCCATAGATTTCCGAAGTAATATCCGTGGGAATGTCCAGCTTGTGCTGATGGGACCGGTTTTTAAACTCCGCCGAGCGGATGCTGACCCCGATACAATACGCCTTTGCATGGTCCGCACGCATGCGGGAGGCCGCGCTGTCGGTCAGGGACAGAAAAATCCGGTTCGCCTGCTCCTGTGTGGTTACATTTTCCTCCAGCGTGGTGGAAACACTGTATCCCTTTGCCTCCTGCCGCTGTGCCTGCACCGGCGTGTCATCTCTGCCGTTGGCATAGCGGTACAGCTGCATGCCCAGCTTGCTGCCCACCAGCGCCTGTATCCGCCGGACATCCTGCCGGGCCAGGTCGCCAATGGTCACAATCCGTGCCTTTTGCAGCTTTTGCGCCGTGGTTCTTCCCACGGTCAGCAGGTCACCCACCGGCAATGGCCAGAGCTTTGCCGGTATCTCATGGGAAAACAACGTATGTACCTTGTCCGGCTTTTCAAAATCACTTGCCATCTTTGCCAGCAGCTTATTGGGCCCGATACCCACGTTCACGGTAAAGCCCAGGGTATCCCGGATGGTATCCTTGATTTCACAGGCAGCTGCAACCGGATCTGGATACATGGTCCCGGTTCCCGTCATGTCCAGAAAGCATTCATCAATGGAAAACTGCTCTACCACCGGCGCATAGCTGCGGCAGATCTCCACAAAGGCTTTGGAGCAGGCCTCATACAGTCGGAAATCCGGTGGGGCTATCACCAGCTCCGGACATTTGCGCAGGGCCATGCCCACAGGCTCTCCGGTCTGCACGCCCAACCGCTTCGCCGGGATGGATTTTGCCAGCACCACACCGGTACGTTTTTGGGGATTGCCGCCGATACAGGAGGGAATCAGCCGCAAATCTTCCTTCCCTTCCTTCACGCGCCGTGCGGACTCCCAGGAAAGGTATGCGCTGTTGACATCCACATGAAAAATCAGCCGTTCCATGATATCCTCCCTCCGTTTTTTGTGTAAGTCTATCATAACATGGTACAAGTGGAAGATCAAACAAACGATAAAAAATGTTACACAGATAACCATCACCTGTCATTTCCCGTTGGAATATGTACATATTTTTAACAGAACCGCATGCTATAATGAAAAAAACCCTTCGACTGAAATCGACAGGAGTCATTCTGATTTATGTATCGAGGTTTCTTGTATGTCCAACAAAAATTCTACTCTTCTCCTCGGTCTTGATATTGGTTCCACCACGGTCAAAGCCGTTGTACTGAAACCGGGTCGGACAGAGGTTTTATTTTCCCTATACCGCCGCCACCATGCTGAGCAGGCCCGTGCGATCCGCAACCTGCTGCGCGAGGTGCACGCGGCATTCCCCCAAAACTGCTTCCGTATTGCTGTCTGCGGCTCCGGCGGCAAGCCCATTGCGGAACACATCGGGGCACATTATGTCCAGGAAGTCGTGGCAAACGCATCCGCCGTGCGCATGCTGTATCCCCAGGCTCGTACCGCCATTGAGCTGGGCGGTCAGGACGCAAAAATCATTTTCTTTTACTATGATGAAGCAGCCGGCCGCCTGGTGGCATCTGATATGCGCATGAATGGCAGCTGTGCCGGCGGTACCGGTGCGTTTATTGATGAAATCGCCGCGCTGCTCAAAACGCCCACGGAACATTTTGAAGCGCTGGCAGCCCGGGGTACCACGGTACACAGCATTTCGGGACGCTGCGGTGTCTTTGCCAAAACAGATATCCAGTCCATCCTCAATGCAGGCGGCAGCAAGGAGGACATTGCCCTTTCCGCCTTCCATGCCATTGTCAAGCAGACCATCGGCGGTCTGGCACAAGGCCTGAAATTACAGGCACCAATCATCTTTGAAGGCGGCCCGCTGACCTTCAATCCTACACTGGTTCGCGCCTTCGCGGAGCGTTTACAGCTGCAGCCGGAGGATATCATCCGTCCGGAGCATGCGGATACCATTGTGGCGCAGGGCGCTGCCCTGACACTGGAGGAGCTGTTTTCCGACACAGCGGAAACCGATCTCCTGCTGCTGCCGGATGCCATTGACGCACTGGATACCGCCATCCATCAGCCAAAGCAGGCAAGTCTGTCTGATGCCGGACCGTATTTTGACTCCGAAGAGCAATGTGTGGAATGGATCAGACGCCATGCCGCACCTCCGCTGGCACAGCCTCAGCTGCAGCCCGGGGATACCCTGCGGGTTTATATTGGCATTGATGCAGGAAGTACCACCTCAAAGCTGGTATTTCTCGATGAAACCGAACAGGTCGTTGACCGGTTTTATTCCGGCAATCATGGCGATCCCATCCGTACCATCCGTCACGGGCTGATGGAGCTGGAACAGAAATACAATGCCCTTGGCGTTCATCTGGAGGTGCTCGGCCTGGGTACCACCGGTTATGGCGAGCTGATGCTGGCAAAGGCCTTCGGTGCGGATTATCATACGGTGGAAACCGTTTCCCATGCCGCTGCGGCAAAAAAATATGTCCCGGATGTGAGCTTTATTCTGGATATCGGCGGGCAGGACATGAAGGCTATCTGGATTTCCGGCGATATCGTCACCAATATCACGCTGAATGAAGCCTGTTCCTCCGGATGTGGCTCATTTCTTGAAAATTTTGCTGTTTCCCTGGGTATTCCGGTGGATCAGATTGCAGATGCCGCCTTTCGTTCCCGGCATCCCGCTGACCTTGGCAGCCGCTGCACGGTATTTATGAACAGCACCATTATTACCGAACAGAAAAACGGACGCAGTCCGGATGATATCATGGCTGGCCTGTGCCGTTCCATCATTGAAAATGTGTTTACCAAGGTTGTCCGTATTTCCAATACCGATGAACTGGGCGAGCATATTGTCGTGCAGGGCGGTACCTTCAAAAATGATGCCGTCCTCCGCGCACTGGAGCAATACCTGGGCCGGGAGGTGACCCGTGCGCCTTATGCCGGTGAAATGGGTGCCATTGGCGCGGCCCTTTTGACCAAACGGCAGATGGAAGCAGAAGCATCCGCTGCCAGCCACTTTATCGGCTTTGCCGCCCTGCCGGATTTCGATTATACCCAGACAGAAAATCTCCCCTGTCCCCATTGTGCAAACCATTGCAGCCGCACGGTGGTGCGTTTTTCCAATGGCACGGCTTTCGTCACTGGTAACCGGTGCCCGCGGGGCGAGGTGCTGGAGGATCAGCCGCAGCAGCAGGTCAAAACCGCGCCAGATATGTTCCTGATGCGTGAGAGCATGCTGTTCCGGGACTATCCCTTCAGGCAGGTCAGCCCAGACAAACACATCACCATCGGCCTGCCGCGTACCCTGGAATTCTGGGACAGCATGCCGTTCTGGACCACCTTTTTCCATGCGCTGGGCTACCAGACCAAATTATCCCATCCAAGCTCCCGCCCGCTGTATGAGCAGGGCATTCCATCCGTCGCCTCGGATACCGTTTGCTTCCCTGCCAAGCTGACCCATGGCCATGTGCGGGATCTGGCAAAGCAGGGAGTAGACCGGATTTTTATGCCGATGATGATGGAAATGCCGCCGGATGATAAAAACGGGGAAAGCAATTACGTCTGTGCCGTCCTCAAGGGCTATCCGCATATTGTACACCATTCCGACGAGCCGGAAAACCAGTGGCACATTGCGTTTGACTGTCCCATGTTTCACTGGCATACCCATGAGGACCGTATCCGCCAGATTGTCATGTTCTTTCAGAAGGAATACGGTCTGTCCAAAACCGAAATTCTGGATGCCTTCCATCAGGGTGAAGCCGTCCTGCTGCAGTTCCGCCAAAAGCTGCGTGATATCGCACAGGATATTCTCCATCAGGCGGAGCAGAACCATTCCTTTGCGGTTGTGCTTGCCGGCCGTCCATATCACAATGACCCGCTGGTCTGCCATGACCTGTCCCGCGTGTTTACCAAAGCCGGTGTGCCGGTCATTACCGTAGATGCCCTGCCGGAGCTGAATCAGGTTGACCTGCGGTATACCCGTGCGGAGGTGACGAATAATTTCCACACCCGTATGCTGTCCGGTGCCATGCTGGCTTCTCAGTCTCCCTATCTGGAGTATGTCCAGATTGTCAGCTTCGGCTGTGGGCATGATGCCATTCTTTCGGATGAAATTATCCGTATCATGCAAAACACCTCCGGCAAGGCACCGCTGATTCTCAAGCTGGATGAGGGCGGCGCGGCCAATTCCCTTAACATCCGTGTACAGTCCTTCCTGCAAACCATCGCGGCACGGCGTGCCATGCAGGACAAACCGGAATTTCAGCCGCTTGGGGATGCATATCCGGCAAAGTTCCACAAGGAAGACAAGAAAATCCGCACCGTACTGGTGCCGAATGTTTCGGTTGCCTTCTGTAAGCTGCTCAGCGGCGTATTGCGCAAGGAGGGGGTAAAAGCCGTTCCGCTCCCGCTGGGTTCCATCCATGAAATCCAGCTGGGTAAAAAATATGTCCATAACGATACCTGTTTCCCGGCACAGATGTGTATTGGCGAAGCGATCTCCGCACTGCAAAGCGGCAAATACCCGCTGGATCAGGTTGCCATTGCCATGGCAAAATATCAGGGTGACTGCCGCCTGTCCCATTATTCCGCGCTGCTTCGCCGTGCGCTGGATGCGGCAGGCTTTACCCAGGTCCCCATTGTATCCACCGACCCGATTGATTCCAAGGAGATGCATCCGGATGTGCGTCTGGGCGCCATGTTCAATGTCAAATGCCTGTGGGCTATCGAAGTGATGGATATTTTAGAAGAGCTTCGGCGAAAAATCCGTCCCTATGAACGGCATACAGGCGTAACCGATGGCGTATTTGATATGGTCATTGACGACTGCGCCGAAGCCCTCCAGCAGGGCATCCCCCAGCTGATTCAGGCCTTTCGGCAGGGCATCGAACAGTTCTGCCACATCGACTATGACCGCAGTGAGCCTCGTCCGCGTGTCTTTGTCACCGGTGAATACCTGGTTACCTTCCATCCCGGCTCGAATTTCGGTATCGAACGGTATCTGGAAGACAATGGTCTGGAGGTCATCCTGCCCCGCATGATTAACGTATTCCGTAAGGATTACATGTCCCGTATCTACGAAATGCAGAAGCTGAAGGTCAAATATCCTCTGGGGCAAGCTGCCTTTGACCGCTTTGCCGAAAAGCTGTTTTCCGGTTCCCAAAACCTGCTGGATCGCATTGCCTCCCGCCATCCGCTGTACAAGGCACCCAAACCACTGCCGGAGCTGGCGGCGGAAAATGACCGCGTGCTCAACCGGACCTTCCTGTCCGGTGAAGGCTGGCTGATTCCGGGTGAAATTGAGGAATATGCCGCAGAGGGGGTACAGTCCTTTGTTATTCTGCAGCCCTTCGGCTGTCTGCCAAACCATATCAGTGGCCGCGGCGTCACCAAGCAGCTGAAGGAGGATTTCCCGGGCATTCAGATTCTTCCGCTGGACCTTGATCCGGATACCAGCTTTGCCAATGTGGAAAATCGTCTGCAAATGCTGATTATGAATGAAAAAAGCCGGCATTATGTGCCGAAACAAAGGGAAACCTCTGCAGTCTGACCTACCGTCTTTCCCACCGGACAATACAAAAAATGGCAGGTGCTGTATGATATCCCATCATACGGTACCTGCCTTATGTTATGCTTTGTTCTTAGCAGACGAGTTCGGGCCGCGCCGGTAGCTTCCATAGCCTTTGCGGCTTTCAAACAGGTAGCTGATCCAGCCCGGATAATAGGGCACAAACTGTTCGGTTTCAATCAGCTGTAAAATATCCTCCCGGTCTGCCCACCGGGCCCCCTGCACCTCCTCCGGCTGCAGGGTCAGCTGCGAGAGCTCCACATCCTTCTCCACTAGGTAGACATCGGTAAAGCCTTCGGGGAAGGTAGAGCTCACATTGGGGCGGATGCCGGAAAAATCCATCTCCAGCCCTAACTCCTCCCATAATTCCCGCCTTGCTGCCTGCTGACTGGTTTCTCCGGCCTGTGCGCTTCCGCCCGCGGATACATCCCATTTATCCGGCCAGCCAACCTTGTCCGACTGCCTCTGTTGAATCAGCATCTGTCCCTGTGCATTGAATAATATCACCTGTACCACCAGATAATACCCGTTTTTCGGCTTCTCCCCTCTGGCAAAGGTTCGTCCGGTGCGCATCCGGTTGATATCATAAAGATCCAGATATTCCATGCATGCTCCTCCTGTCTGTAGCGGTTTATTTCTCATCCTGTTCAGCATAACACAAAATACGCCCCTGTGCCATCCCGCAGGTCAAGTTTTTGCTTGTCCAGAACCTTCTTTTTTCCATTCTTTTGTGTCAAATGGAATTTTATTCCCTCAAAGCGTGGCAACCTGTCTCTCATCGTGGTATAATGGTAGCAAGACAAAACAA
Source organism: Clostridiales bacterium (assembly GCA_004555915.1). GTDB lineage: Bacteria > Bacillota > Clostridia > Oscillospirales > Butyricicoccaceae > Butyricicoccus_A. The sequence goes on from SFJM01000014.1 coordinate 72,224, forward strand.
GCTTTGGAAAAATCGTACAGAAAGGGGACAGATTGTTGAACAAAAAGCTCATTGCCGGAATCAGCGCTGCGGTTGTCGTCGGTGTACTCTGCGCGGCGGAATTTGGCGGCGCATATTATTTCCACAATCATTATGCACCAAATACCACGATTAACGGCGTCAATGTCAGCGGTAAATCCATGGATTCTGCCAGACAGGCACTGGATGATTCCCTGAAATCCTATACACTGACCATCAGGGGTGAGGATACAGAGGATCAGCTTTCCGCGTCTGATATTGATTTTACCTATCAGTACGACGCAGGGAATATCATGGAAACCGCGCTTTCCGACCAGCATCCCTATGAATGGGTTGCGGACCTGTTTGGCAGCCGGGAATATACGCTGGAAACCAGCTATAACGCAGAAAAATTAAGCGAAAAAATCTCCGGCATGAAGTGCATGAATCCGGACAAAAGGGTACAGGCGCAGAATGCCGGTGTGGCATACAAGGACGGCGCGTTTGAAATCGTGCCGGAGGTATACGGCAACGAGCTGGATGCCGAAACCTTTTCCGGCGTGCTGGCAGAGCAGCTGGCTGCCGGCAATACAGAATACCAGATTGACTGCTATATCCAGCCGGCGCTGACACAGGATTCCGATGCCTTCAAAAAGGCAAAATCCCAGCTGGATGCGGCACTGCAGTCCGCAGTGACACTGAAACGGGATGACATTTCCGTCACACTGTCCGCGGATGATGTTGCCTCTGTCCTCACAATCGGGGATGACCTGAAGGCTTCCGTGGACCAGGAAAAGCTCAAAACCTATGTGGAGGAAAATATTGCAGAGCCGTTCAAGACGGTCGGCAAGGAACGTACTGTGACCACGGCAGGCTGCGGTACCTTTACCATTTCCGGCGGTATCTATGGCTATCTGGTGGATGTGGACGGCGAAACCGAACAGCTTGCCAAGGATATCCTGTCCGGCGAGTCGGTGGAGCGTGAACCGGTCTACTCCCGTGAGGAAACCTATAAGGACAACGGCGGCCTTGGCAGTACCTATATTGACGTCAGCATCAGTCAGCAGCGTGTGTGGCTGGTCTACGGCGGCAAGGTGATTGTGGATACTCCATGTGTCACCGGCAATGTCAACAGAGGAACCATTACCCCCACCGGTACCTACTGGATTGAATTCAAACGCCGCAATTATGCTATGCCGCGCTATGGTGTAACCGTCAGCTACTGGATGCCGATTGATACCTCCACCGGTGTCGGCCTGCATGATGCTTCATGGCGCAGCACCTTTGGCGGAAAGTATTACATTTCAACCGGTTCCCATGGCTGTATCAATCTGCCGGTCTCTGCAGCCCGGACGATTTATAACAACTGCTTCGGAACCATGCCGGTTGTTGTACATTAACCCTTCCCAATACCAAAAAATCACCCCCATATATTTCCATTCGCATAATCTGCTCACAACCTCTTGACAGAACGCATAGGATGTGGCAAAATATAAAAATTCTTTGCACTGCACATGACATTCTGATTGGAATGCGAGATTCACAGTACAAACTGAGCAGGCGATGAACCTTCGGGTCATGGGGCCGGGCCGTGGATTTGCGGCAGCAGATGGTATGCTTGATTGCACATCTGTGGGACAGTTGTATGTTCCACGGATGTGCTTTTTTCATCTTCGGAGCAAAACATTCTCAGCATGATGCACTCAGAGCAATACGTCCCCTGTATGGGGCAGAACCTGGAGGTATTTTTATGTCAGCTAACAAGCGCTCTTCCACGGAGGTTACATCCGTCCAGAAAAACATCAATGAACCTGCCATCATCCGGCAGGTTTCACTGGTAAGCATCATTGGCAACATTGTCCTGACTGTATTCAAGCTGTTTGCAGGCATCGTGGGACATTCCAGTGCCATGGTATCCGATTCCGTCCATTCGCTTTCCGATGTGGTTTCAACCCTGATTGCGTTCTGGGGCGTCCGAATGTCCAAAAAAGCAGCCGACAAGTCCCACCCCTACGGCCATGAACGCATTGAATGTGTGGCTTCCCTGGTTCTCGGCCTCCTTCTGATGGCAACCGGTGTCGGTATCGGAAAGGTCGGCCTGCAAACCATTCTGTCCGGCCAGTATGAAACCCTTGCCGCGCCCGGTGCCATTGCGCTTGCCGCTGCTGTCGTGTCCATTGCGCTGAAGGAAGCCATGTTCTGGTACACCCGGCATTACGCCAAACTGCTGAATTCCGCGGCCTTTATGGCAGACGCATGGCATCACCGTTCCGATGCCTTTTCCTCCATCGGTTCCCTTCTGGGTATCGGCGGCGCTATGCTCGGCTTTCCGGTACTGGATTCGGTTGCCAGCGTGGTGATCTGCCTGTGCATCCTCAAGGTAGCCTATGACATTCTCAAAGACGCACTGACCAAAATGCTCGACACCTCCTGCGGGGAGGATTATGAGCGGCAGCTGCGGGAGTACATTGCCGCACAGGAGGATGTGATCCGTGTGGATGTGCTGCGCTCCCGTATGTTTGGAAACAGGGTCTATGTGGATCTGGAAATTGAGATGGACGGTGATAAGACGCTGCGGGAAAGCCATGCGGTTGCCGAACGGATTCATGACAATGTGGAAACCGATTTCCCCAATGTGAAGCATATCATGATCCATGTCAATCCCGCTGATACGGAATCATAATTGCATAGGAAAACAGGAGCGATATCCACACCAGATACCGCTCCTGTTTGTTTTTTACTTCGTTTTGGATGTAATCAGCGGAATCAGTACGCCGCCAATGCCATTGCCAAGGATAATGACCACAAGGCACAGGACTGCCTTCATGCTCCATGCCATACCGGCAGAGATGTAATACATATCCGCAATGGAATGCTCCATGCCGCACAGGATGAACACCGGTACGCCAAGGAAAATGCCCAATACCTTGATCAGCGGGTCATTCGAGCGTTTAAAACCGTCCACGGCAAGATACATCAGGATGCCGCAGCCAATTGCCAGAATCAGCAGACTGAGGTATGAATCCCCCAGCTTGACCGCACACATATCCGCTGCGGTCTGGCACAGCTCTTTCTGTCTGGTCAGCACCAGCGGCAGACCCATGCAGGCGGTACCCACCAGGTTTCCCGCAAGGACAACCAGCAGACGGATGACATAATCCACATGCAGATTTTCCGGCAGGTAGCCCACCATACCGGTATACAGCGCAAATCCTCTCGTCAGAATAGCAAACAGACCAATGGAAAACAGGAATGCACCGACATATTTATTGGAACAGGCCAGATAAACCGTTCCGCCGATGCCAATACAGATACCTGCCAGCACGGCACGTAAAAACAGCTTTCCTTTTGTCTCCATAACAAAAGCCTCCTCTTTTTTCATGTGCTCATACATCATAACACAAATTTCCGGAAAATCCACCTGCCTTCGACGACTTTTTTGAATCTTGTATACCCTGTCCATGCTTTTCCCATATCTTTTGCAAAACAGTGGATAACCTGCCGGTTTTATGCTAAAATCAGAACGATAAAAAATCTCCCCATGAGGAAGGAATCAGGTGAAACCATGCTGCGTCTCATCGCTTTGGATCTGGACGGAACCCTGCTGCATACCGACAAAGGGCTGACCGACCGGACACGAACCATTCTGACAACATATATGGAACAGGGTACCCATGTAGTGGTAGCCAGCGGACGTTCCTATGCCTCCCTGCCACAGGAGGTCATGTCCGTCCCCGGCATCGAATATGCCATTACCTCCAACGGTGCTGCAGTCTGCAAAAAAAGCACCGGAGAAAAGCTGTTTCATTTCCCGCTTAAACCAGCCTGTGCCCACCAGCTGCTGCAGCTGATTGCCGACACCGGCGCGGTGTTTGAAACCTTTCTGGATGGCGTGCCCTATGCCGCGGCGGAATATGTCAGCCATCCCACCCGCTATGGCGCCTCCGACCACGCCATTCCCTATATCCAGCGGACACGAAAGCCGGTGCCGGATCTGCTTGCCTTTGCCCGGGAGCATCTGGAGGAGCTGGACTGCATTGACCTGATTACCGCCAGTCCGGAGCAGAAGCAGCTGCTGCTGGATCGGGTCAGGGAAATCCCGGGAATTTATATCACCTCCTCTGTCCCCTATCTGCTGGAAATTTCCGATGCGGCTGCCGGAAAGGGTGCCGCGGTACGAAAGCTGTCGGATTACCTGGGCATTCCTCCGGAAAACATTGCCGCCTTCGGCAATGCGGAAAATGACATGGACATGATGCAGTTTGCCGGATTCGGTGTGGCAGTTGCCAACAGTCCGGCACATGTACAGGCTGCTGCGGATTATGTCACTCTTTCCAATGATGAGGACGGCGTTGCGGTCTTTCTGGAACAGTTGTACCGTGGCGATTTGCCATCATCCGCCAAAGAATAAAAAATGAGGCTTCCCGGTTGTTTTTCTTCCGGTAAGCCTCGTTTTCTTTTGTGATCGGATTAGCCTTCAAAGGCCTGGCTGATGCTGCTGTAATGCAGGAAAATGCCATCCGCTGCCAGCTTTTTGATTTCATCCAGATCGGCAAATTTGAAGCCCAGCGCTTCCTTCTCCTGAATGTGCACATCCTCCTCGGCAACGTCCATCTCAAAGCGGTAGATATCCACAAAGTAATTGTCACCCTCATCCGGGTTGACCCGCTTGTAGCTGAACAGATAGCCGCCCTCTGCCTGGCTTACATCCAGACCGGTTTCCTCACGGATTTCACGCTGGATGGCCTGCTCCGAGGTTTCACCTGCCATGACGCCGCCGCCGGAGACCTCCCACCAGCCCGGTGCCCAGGATTTTGTCATCACACGCTGGGTAATCAGAAACTTTCCGTCCGGGCGATGAATGACACCAAGTACGGTCAGGTGAAATTCCCCCGGCTTCATATTCCAGTCATTGCGCTTCATTGTGCGGCCGGTCAGCTGCTTGTTTTCATCATAAATATCCCATAATTCCATGGTATTGTTCTCCTGTTCCTATATCAGCACGTGTATCCGGCCAGCCCTGCCGATTTTCAGCAGACCATATGCCCGTTCCACGTGTCTGGTTTCATCTTCCGAATTATTATACCATCTCACCGCGTTCTGTCAATGCGAAAGCAGGGGTTCAATGGAAAAAATCCAGTATTTTACCAATTTTATCACCAATATCCCCTTCATGCAGCTTCTTTTCCATGCTTTGATGATATTGCCTCTGATTCCATCCGGTTCCATCGGTATATTATACCAATTAACCAAAGATTCTTGCTTTCTCAGCATAATTATGCTAAAATCTCGTTAAGGAGATCTGCTGTATGTTCCGATGGCTCATTCCGGCAGTTTTTCTGCGAAAAGATATATTTTAAGGAGGTATGAAACATGAAAGAGAAACGGAAACTGTCTCTCGCCATGCAGATCTTTATCGCACTGGTGCTCGCCATCATTGCCGGTCTGCTGCTGGGAAGCCACGCGGAATTTGCTGAAAGCTACATCAAGCCCTTCGGTACCATTTTCCTCAACCTTCTCAAATTCATTGTTGTTCCCATCGTGCTGTTCTCCATCATGAGCGGTATCATTTCCATGCAGGATATCCGCAAGGTGGGTTCTATCGGTCTGAAAACCGTCATCTATTACCTATGTACCACCGCCTTTGCCATCACCATTGGCCTAATCGGCGGCAACCTGTTCAAGGGCCTGTTCCCTGTGGTTGCCACAACCAATCTGACCTATGAGGCCGCAGAGGCAACGTCCTTTATGGACACGCTGGTAAACATCTTTCCATCCAACTTCATCCAGCCCATGTCCGAGGCCAATATGCTGCAGGTCATCGTCATGGCACTGCTGATCGGCTTCGCCATTATTCTGATCGGTGATGAGGCTGCCATGGTCATCCGCGGCGTCAACAGCCTGAATGCCGTATTCATGAAGTGCATGGAAATGATCCTGAAGCTGTCCCCCATCGGTGTCTTCTGCCTGCTCTGTCCGGTAGTCGCTGCCAACGGTGCCGCAATCATCGGCTCCCTCGCCATGGTTCTTCTGGCGGCTTACATCTGCTATATCGTCCATGCGGTTGTGGTTTATTCCACTGCTGTCCGGACTATGGGCGGCATGAACCCGGCTGCATTCTTTAAAGGCATGCTCCCTGCTATCATGTTCGCATTCTCCAGTGCTTCTTCCGTAGGCACATTGCCCATCAATCTGGAATGCACCGAAAAAATGGGCGCTTCCAGAGAAATCGCTTCCTTTGTCCTGCCGCTGGGCGCTACCATTAATATGGATGGTACCGCGATTTATCAGGGTGTCTGTGCAATCTTTATCGCTGCCTGCTATGGCATCAACCTGACCTTCCCCCAGATGCTGACCATCGTGCTGACTGCAACTCTGGCTTCCATCGGTACTGCCGGTGTCCCGGGTGCCGGCATGGTCATGCTTGCCATGGTGCTTACCTCTGTCGGCCTGCCGGTGGATGGCATCGCACTGGTTGCCGGCGTAGACCGTATCTTTGATATGGGCCGTACCGTTGTCAATATTACCGGTGACGCCTCCTGCACCATGATTGTTTCCAATCTGGAGCGGAAAAAGGAAATGAAGCAGAACGCATTGAGAAACAAATAATGCCTTTCCAAAAGAAATAAAACAATAACAGCTGTCTCCTGGCAAAATCTACCTTGAGACAGCTGTTTTTCTGTTATATTCAATTACAGGATCAGCATGCCGATCAAATGGACAATCAGGGCACAAACCCATGCAATACCACACTGCAATACCACAATACCTGCCGCCCATTTTCCGCCCAGCTCCCGTTTGATGGAAGCAATGGCTGCCACACATGGCGTGTACAGCAGGCAGAATACCAGCAGGGATGCTGCCGACAGCGGAGAAATCACCTGCAGCAGCAGATCCTGTGTGCCAAACAGGATGGACAGGGTGGAAACCACGCTTTCCTTGGCAATAAAGCCGGTAATCAGTGCGGTGGAAATACGCCAGTCACCAAAGCCAAGCGGCGCGAATACCGGTGCAATCCACCCGGCTACCATGGCAAGAATACTGTCCTGAGAATTGGTCACCAGATTCAGCTGGGAGTCAAAGGTCTGCAGGAACCAGATGATAATGGTTGCCAGGAAGATAACGGTAAACGCACGCTGCAGGAAATCCTTTGCCTTTTCCCACAGCAGCTGTGTGACATTTTTCAGTCCCGGCATGCGGTAATTCGGCAGCTCCATGACAAACGGAACCGCTTCGCCACGGAATGCCGTATTCTTGGAAATCAATGCGGTGAGAATACCCACGGCAATGCCGGTGAAATACAGGAGCACCATAACCAGTCCGCCATGCTTCGGAAAGAATGCCGCGGTGAAAAATCCGTAAATCGGCAGCTTTGCCGTACAGCTCATGAACGGAATCATCATGATGGTCATTTTGCGGTCACGCTCAGATGGCAGGGTACGGCTGGACATGACACCCGGAACGGAACAGCCAAAGCCGATGAGCATCGGTACAATGCTTCGACCGGACAGACCGATTTTTCGCAGCAGCTTGTCCATGACAAATGCCACACGGGCCATATATCCGGTATCCTCCAGCAGAGACAGGAAGAAAAACAGCGTGACAATGATGGGCAGAAAGCTCAGAACACTGCCCACACCGTTAAAGATGCCGTCAATCACCAGAGAATGCAGCACAGCATTGACGTTCCATGCCGTCAGTCCCGCATCTGCCATGACGGTCAGGCCATCAATCGCACCCTCCAGCAGTCCCTGCAGCCATGCGCCGATGACATTGAAGGTCAGCCAGAACACCAGTGCCATAATGCCGATAAAGGCAGGGATTGCGGTATATTTGCCGGTGAGGAACTGGTCAATTTTCCGGCTCCGTTCCCGTTCCCTGCTTTCCCGTGCCTTGACCACGCAACGGTCTACCAGCTTTCCGATAAACGCAAACCGCATGTCCGCAATGGCTGCGGCCCGGTCAAGACCGCGTTCCTCCTCCATCTGGCAGATAATATGCTCTACCATCTGCTGTTCATTGTCGGTGAGCCGGAGGATGTTCAGGATACGTTCATCCCCTTCCACCAGCTTGGTTGCCGCAAACCGAACCGGGATTTCCGCTTTTTCCGCATGATCCTGAATCAGGTGCATGATACCATGCAGACAGCGGTGTACTGCGCCGCCATGGTCGCTTTCATCACAGAAATCCTGTCTGCCCGGCCGTTCCTGATATTTTGCCACATGCACCGCATGGTTGACCAGTTCTTCAATGCCTTCATTCTTCGCCGCGGAAATAGGTACCACCGGAATGCCCAGCAGCTCCTCCATGGCATTGATGTAAATACTGCCGCCGTTGCCGCGCACCTCATCCATCATATTGAGCACCAGCACCATGGGCACATCCAGCTCCATCAGCTGCATGGTCAGATACAAATTTCGTTCAATATTCGTGGCATCCACGATATTGATAATGCCCTTTGGCTTTTCGTTGACGATAAACTGCCGGGAAACAATTTCCTCACTGGTATAGGGAGACAGGGAATAAATGCCCGGCAGGTCGGTGACCAGTGTATCCGCTCTGCCGCGAATCGGGCCGCTTTTTCTGTCCACCGTCACACCGGGAAAATTGCCCACATGCTGGTTGGAGCCTGTCAGCTGATTGAACAGCGTGGTCTTGCCGCAGTTCTGGTTGCCGGCAAGGGCAAAGGTCAGCTGTGTTCCCTCCGGCAGCGGATTTTCGTCCGCTTTCACATGGTAAATGCCGCCCTCACCAAGGCCTGGATGTTCTGTATTTTCCCCAAGGCGTTCCGCTGTTGTTTTGGTCTGTTCCCTGGATTTTACCGTATGTACCGCAATTTTTTCCGCATCAGCCAGCCGCAGGGTCAGCTCGTAGCCATGAATGCGCAGCTCCATGGGATCGCCCATTGGGGCGAATTTTTCCAGCGTTACCTCTGCACCGGGAATCACACCCATGTCCAGAAAATGCTGACGGAGTGCACCTTCACCACCCACCACATCAATCACGGCAGTCTGGCCAATTTCCAAATCCTTTAATGTCATAGGTCATACCTGCTTTTTGTCAGAATGTATGGCAGAAAAAGTATGTGTATACTAACATTCTGCCCTTTGTATTATACTATATCTCCCCTCTCCTGAATACCCTTTTTTTTCTGTTTTTCCATCGTATATCACAAATTTCTTTTATTACCGACAAATTCGCAACCATTTCACCATATATTTCTACAATCCCAACATGTTTCACATGGCTTATCGGCGCACATCGCCCCGATCGCTGACAATGCGATAACCCACAGAATTCACTCTGTTTTCCTGACAGCCGCGGCATTTTCCTGCGTCTTCATCCATACAGATTTTGTTGTCATACAGGTCATAATTCTTTCTGGCATCCGTGGGCGTCAGGTTGGGCATCATGACATTTGCACCGGCCTTCAGGCCAAGCTCCCGCCCAATCGGGCTGATGGTACCCAAAGCGGTGGTGGCAGGTAGCAGGACATAGGGGAACATCAGCCGCAGAATCGACAGCATGCGCAGGGTCAGCTCCAGCGTACCTGGCTTTTCCTGTGCAAACGGGGTCTCGTGATGGGGAATAAACGGGCCGATGCCAATCATATCCGGCTGCAGCTGCTGTAAAAAACGCAGGTCAGCCAGCAGTTCCTTTGTTGTCTGCCCCGGTGAGCCTACCATAAAGCCCGCACCCACCTGAAACCCGATTTCCTTCAGGTCGAACAGACAGCGTTTCCGGTTCGCAAGACTTAGCTCCTCCGGATGCAGCCTGCGGTAATGCGCATCGGTCGCGGTTTCATGCCGCAGCAGATACCGGTCCGTACCGGCATCAAAATACGCCTGATAGCTGCTGCGGGGCTTTTCACCGATGGATAATGTCACCGCACAGTCCGGATACCGTGTTTTGATCTGATCCACCAGAGAACAGATCGCTTCATCCGTATTGCGCGGATCCTCGCCCCCCTGCAGCACAAAGGTCCGAAAGCCCATGGCATAGCCGTTTTCACAGCAGGACAGAATTTGCTCCGGGGTCAGCCGGTATCGTTCCGCACAGCGGTTGCTGCGGCGGATACCGCAATAATAACAGTCATTTTTGCAGTAATTGGTGAATTCAATCAGCCCCCGCAGGAACACATCCGTACCATAATGCTCCCGGCGCACCTGGTCCGCAGCTTCAAATAATGCGGTATCATCACCCACATGGTCTATCAGCTGCAGCAGCAGTTCATCCGGCAAATCCCGCGTCTGTTTCAGCCTTTCAATGCTATCTTTCATATATATGACCATTCCTTTCCGCTGCGCTCCAAGGCACCAAAGGGTATGAAACGGGGTGGCTCTAACGCAGCAATGAAATAATTTGTTAGAATA
>SFJM01000035.1 GCA_004555915.1 Clostridiales bacterium
GCGGTTGGCGGAGCTTCGTAGACCTTCAGGTTACGCCAGCATAAGGCCCTTATAGGGCCACAACAGGCCACCGGCTATGCCGGTGGTCCTGACTTTGCCCAAAGCATGGAAGAAAAAATGACTGTCACCCGTTTGGGCAACAGCCATTGCATTTGGATTGTATTGTGAGGATCAGAAAACCTTACTGCTTGTTCTTGATGTACTCGTCCATTGCAGCAGCAGCCTTCTTGCCAGCGCCCATTGCAAGGATAACGGTAGCAGCGCCGGTAACGGTATCGCCGCCAGCGAATACGCCCGGCTTGGAGGTTGCACCGTCCTCGTCTGCTACGATGCATCCCTTGCGGTTGGTATCCAGGCCCGGAGTGGTGGTACGGATCAGCGGGTTCGGGGAGGTACCGATTGCAACGATAACTGCGTCAACATCCAGCACATCGGTGCTGCCTTCAATCGGAATCGGACGGCGGCGACCGGATTCATCCGGCTCACCCAGCTCCATGTTCTGGATGCGTACACCCTTTACATGGAAATCTTCATCGCCAAGTACTTCAATCGGAGCTGCCAGCAGCTTGAAGATGATGCCCTCTTCCTTTGCATGATGTACTTCTTCTGCACGTGCCGGAAGTTCAGCCTCAGAGCGACGGTATACAATGTAAACTTCCTCTGCACCCATACGCTTTGCACAGCGTGCAGCGTCCATTGCTACGTTGCCGCCGCCGAATACAGCAACCTTCTTTGCGTGGTAAATCGGGGTATCAGAATCTTCCTTGTAAGCCTTCATCAGGTTAACACGGGTCAGGTACTCGTTAGCGGAGTAAACGCCATTGTAGCCTTCGCCCGGAACACGCATGAAGTTCGGCAGACCGGCACCGGAGCCAACAAAGATTGCTTCATAGCCTTCTGCAAACAGGTCATCAATGGTCTCGGTACGGCCTACAACGAAGTTCAGGACGAACTTAACGCCCTTTGCCTTCAGGGTATCAATTTCCTTCTGTACAATTGCCTTCGGCAGACGGAATTCCGGAATACCATACATCAGTACGCCGCCAGCAGTATGCAGTACTTCAAATACGGTAACATCATAGCCCTTGGCAACCAGGTCACCTGCACAGGTCAGACCAGCCGGGCCTGCACCAACAACAGCAACCTTATGGCCGTTGGATTCCGGTACTTCAACCGGATCTCCGGTCGGATGTGCCATAGCGTAGTCAGCAGCAAAGCGCTCCAGACGGCCGATCGCAACCGGCTCGCCCTTGATGCCGCGGACACACTTGCTCTCGCACTGGCTTTCCTGCGGGCATACACGACCACAGACAGCAGGCAGAGAGCTGGTTTCCTTGATTTTTGCGTTTGCTTCCAGGAACTTGCCTTCCTTAATCAGGGAGATAAAGTCCGGAATCTGTACATTAACCGGGCAGCCGCCCACGCACGGACGATGCTTACAGTTCAGGCAGCGCTCAGCTTCGTTGACAGCAGTTGCTTCGTCATAGCCCAGGGAAACTTCCAAAAAGTTCTTATTTCTTACGTTCGGATCCTGCTCCGGGATCGGATTCTTAACGGGGGACATATTAGCCATCTTACTTTACCTCCATCTTCATGAGATTGCACTGGTGATCTCTTGCGGCCTGCTCCTGCGGCTTGTAGATAGCGGCACGGCGCATAGCCTCGTCGAAGTCAACCTGATGACCGTCAAAGTCCGGTCCGTCTACGCAGGCGAACTTGGTCTCGCCGCCAACAGTCAGACGACATCCGCCGCACATACCGGTACCGTCAACCATGATGGTATTCATAGAAACGATGGTCTTGACGCCGAACGGACGGGTAGTCTCAGAGACGAACTTCATCATGATCATCGGACCGATCGCGATGACAACATCATATTTCTCACCTGCTTCGAGCAGCTCCTGCAGCTTGGTGGTGACGAAGCCCTTGTTGCCGTTCGAGCCATCGTCCGTCATGACATACAGGTTGGTGGAAGCAGCGCGCATTTCGTCTTCCAGAATGATTGCGTCGGTGTTCTTAAATCCGGCAATCAGGTCGACCTTGCAGCCGAGTTCATGAAGCTTCTTCGCCTGCGGGTAGGCGATTGCACAGCCCAGACCGCCGCCGACAACCGCTGCTCTCTTGTAGCCCTCGAGCTCCGAGGCAATGCCGAGCGGGCCGACGAAGTCATGCAGGCAGTCGCCTTCCTCCATCTGACCCAGCTTGATGGTGGTTGCACCAACTTCCTGAACAACAATGGAAATGGTGCCCTTTTCCCGATCATATTCGGAAATGGTCAGCGGAATACGCTCACCCTCAGCATCAACACGGAGAATGATAAACTGACCCGGTTCAGCCTTCTTTGCAACATACGGAGCATCGATTACCAAGAGAACGACGTTCGAACTCAGCCGACGCTTCTTAAGAATTTGATACATAACATATCCTCCTCTTATCAGTAAAACATAATTCGTAACAAACCAATAGAACCAACTATACCTACATAATAATACAGCAAGTTGAACGGATTCTCAATAGATTAACGAATATTTTTTTGATAAAAACCGCAAAAATTGTACGAATTCTTCTCTTATATAAGAATGATGTCAAAAATTGTGCATGCATGCTGTACAGGTTTACAGTAATTCTTGGGTGCATTTCAGGAAATCCATGAATTGCGTCCATTTCAGTTCTATCCCGGACAGCTTCCCCATAGGCTGAAACAGGAAGAAAACAGGAGGTGATACATAGTGGAAAGCAGGCTGGAGCAGGCTGCCGCATGCCTTTCCCCATCCCTGCGGTATCGGCTGGAACAACTGGGAACAGGAGAGCAGCAGTGCTGTGAGGAAATCCGCCTGCGTATTGGCCAGCCTTTACAGGTCACGGTGCGGGGAAAGGAGCAGGCTCTTCCGGGCAGCCGGCTGACATCTGAGGAAATTGCCATGGCGTTCAGCCGTGCGGCGGAATACTCCCTCCATACCTATGCGGCCAGCCTTTGCCAGGGATTTCTCACACTGCGGGGCGGGCACCGCATCGGTGTATGCGGACAAACCGCCGTGCAGCAGGGCAGGGTGCTGTCCTTCCGGTGCATTTCGTCGCTGAATATCCGTATCGCCAGACAGCTGAAGGGAACTGCCACACCGGAGCTGCTGGAGCAGCTGCAGGAAACAGACAGCATCATCAGTGCACTGTTCCTGTCCACGCCGGGAAGAGGAAAAACCACGCTGCTGCGGGATATTGCCAGACAGATGTCGGATCGAGGTGTCCGCACCGCCCTGGCAGATGAACGCTCCGAGCTGGCAGCACTGCATGACGGCGTGCCACAGTTTGATATCGGACAGCATTCGGATGTGATCGACGGCTGTCCCAAGGCAGAGGCTGCCATGATGTTGGTGAAAACCATGTCGCCGCAGCTGCTGGTGCTGGATGAAATTACCTCAGAGGCGGATGCCAGGGCAGCGGAATACGCCTCCCATTGCGGCGTGGCGGTGCTTGCGTCGGCACATGCCTGGAATTGGGACGACTTCCGGCAGCGTCCGCTGTATCGGCAGCTGCTGGAACGGAATATCTTTTCACGGATATTCTGCATTCAGGCGAACCGGCATGTGGTACGCATTGAACCACAGGGAAAGGAGAACACAGAATGCTGAAAATCATTGGAATTGTACTGGTAATCGGTTCGTTCACCGGAATCGGCATGTCACAGCGGCAGCAGTTCCGCGGGCATGTGGTGGTGCTGGGGGATATGCTGTCCACACTGGATTTTCTGTCCAGTGAGCTGTCCTATCATCTGACAAGTATTCCGGATATTGTGGCAAAGCTGGCACAGGACAGCCGTCCTTCGGTTGCCAAAGCCTTTGGTACCATGCATGAGCTGATACAGAAGGATGACAACCTGTCCCTTGCGTTCAAATGGATGAAGGCTTTCCGGGACTGCGGGCAGGAAATCGGGCTGAGTGCGGATGACATCGCCATTTTGTGTGACTTGTCGGAATTTTTGGGAAAATATGACGCGCAGGCCCAGCAGAAAAGCATTGATTATGCGAAAGTGCGGCTATCCCGTCAGCTGGAGCTTGCTTCTGCCGAGATGAAGAGCAAGGGGAATGTATACCGTACCTGTTGTGTGGCTGCGGGAATCCTGCTGGTTCTGGTTCTGATTTGACAAACGCGTATGGAAGTCGATCTGATTTTTAAAATTGCGGCAGTAGGCATCCTGGTTTCGGTACTCAACCAGCTGTTAATCCGTTCCGGCAGGGAAGAACAGGCAATGATGACCACACTTGCCGGGCTGATTGTTGTGATGATGCTGATAGTCCAGAAAATCAGCGAGCTGTTTACGCTGATTCAGAATGTATTTGGGTTTTAGCCTATGGGACTGATATTCAAGATGGCGGCAGTTGCCCTGTGCGGCGCATTGCTGGCGGCATTTCTCCGGCCACATACGCCGGTTTTCGGTATCCTGACGGCATTGATCTGCGGGCTGGTACTGCTGTATGCGGTGATGGAGCCCATCGGACAGATTTTCAATGCATTGGCAGGATTCCTGACAGCGGCAGGGATTTCCGGCGCGATCTACCTGCCGGTCATCAAGGCAGTGGGAATTGCGGTAATTGTGCATCTTACCGCGCAGGTATGCCGGGATGCGGGAGAAGGGGCATTGGGAAGCAAGCTGGAGCTTGCCGGAATGATTGCCGCCATCGCTGCCTGCATTCCGCTGATGGAGCAGGTCTTTGCCATGCTGGAGGCGATGCTGCTGTAAGGAAAAGGAGCGAAGGGAGATGAAGCATGCTGCCGCAATTGTGTTCTGTCTGCTGGTTTTATGGATGCCGGCCAGAGCGGAGGATCTGTTTTCCGATCAGCAGGCGGCCGGACAGGCATCCATGTGGCAGGCACTGGATGGAGAGTCTCAAAGCCTGCTGCATGGAATCTCAGCAGAACAGGACCTGGCACAGGAGTTGTATACATTATTACAGCGCACACAGCAGGAACAGCAGGGGGCAGTACGCAGCGCAGTTGCCACACTGACACGGGTAGCCATTGTCCTGATCCTGTGCAGCTGCGCCGGCAGCTTTTCTAAAACATCACAGATTTCCCCATTGGTGCTCAGCATGGCGGGTGCATTGGGGGTGACCGCCGTAATGTATGAAAACCTGACCGGTATGATCGGGATATGTACAGAAACCGCGGAGGAAATCCAGATATTTTCCAAATCCATGCTGCCGGTCATGATGACGGCAGTTTCGCTCACCGGCGCCCCGGCAACCGCTGCTGTGGTGTACAGCGGTACGATGTTTGCACTGGATCTGTGTATTTCCCTGATTACCGGCGTATTTATCCCGGCGGTTTCCGCTTATGTAGCCATTCTGACGGTGAATACCGCCATGGGGAATGATGTGCTGACACGGCTGGCAGCCTTTTTAAAATGGCTGATTACCGGCTCGTTAAAGCTGCTTTTGACGTTGTTTTTCTTTTATATTACCATTTCCGGCTCGGTCAGTCATGGATTGGATTCCAGCGCAGTAAAGGCTGCCAAATTTGCCCTGTCCGGCTCGGTTCCGGTGGTTGGCACGATTTTATCCGGTGCCACCGATGCGGTGTTATCCGGCGCAGTGGTTTTGAAAAATACGCTGGGCATATTCGGCATGCTGTGTGTCGCGGCAATCTGTTTGATTCCATTCCTGCGGGTCGGAATCAGCTATCTGGTTTTCAAGGCTGGTACGGCACTGCTGTCTCCTATCTGCCCTGCCCAGCTGAATGGACTGCTGGATGGTATTGCTGCCAGCATTGGGCTGATTCTGGGCATGCTGGGAAGCTGCTCCGCACTGCTGTTTTTTGAGCTGGTATATTCGGTGGTGATGACAACATGATCGACCTGCTTCGACAGATCATTCTGTGTATCACAGCAGCTTCCCTGTTTTGTGCGGTTGCCCTGTCCCTCGTGCCGGATGGTGCATTAAAGGAAGTGATCCGTATGGGGACCGGCCTGGTGCTGATTCTGTCGCTTGTGATACCGTTACGGCAGAGTCTGCCCCATACATTGACCGATTTGCTTCCGGAGGTATCCGTGCCGGAGCAGCAGATAGAGAATGTATATCAGCAGGCGGTGATCCGTCAGGTTGAAGTGGAAACCGCACGGTATGTGGTGCAGCAGGCAGAAGCCCTGGATATTTCCTGTACCGCTTCTGTGACCGCTGCAGCGGACGGGGATGGCATTGTATCCATTACCGCCGTGCAGATTGTGCTGGACGAAACGATATCGGACAGCAGCCTTGCCAGCCTGCGGACACGGCTGCGGCAGGAGCTTGGTATAACGGATGCGTGTATTCGCATACAGTAAGAGGGGATTACATGAAGAACTGGCAGAGCCGTATTGGTTTTCTATGGGAGAGGTATAAATATTTCCTTGCTGTTATCGCGGTGGGTGTTTTGCTGCTCCTGTCTGCCAAATTACCCGCAAGTGAGCTGGAGAAAGAGGAGGGGACGCAATCAGAGGCTGCCTTTGATTTGCAGACCTTTCAGCAATCTGTGGCGGACAGTCTGGCACAGATTGAAGGTGCCGGAAGGGTTGAGGTGCTGCTCTCTCTGGAGGCAGGAGAGGAATCGGTTTATGCTTCGGATGTAAGCCAGTCCAGCCAGTCCACCGGCGGGAGCAGTGACAGCACCAGCGAAACCTATCAGAGCACCATGTCCATTCTGTCAGACGGCAGCTATGGCGAGGCTCCGGTGCTCATAAAGAGTAAATATCCCACCTTCCGCGGTGCCGTTATCCTGTGCGAAGGTGCGGACAGTGATACGGTGCGCCTGCAGATTGTGCAGGCGGTTTCCGCACTTTGCGGCATTTCCAGTGACCACATATCCATTTCAAAGCTAAAACAATAGGAGGGAGTTTTATGGTGTCCATACGAAAACGGGGAGCAGTATATGGTGTCATCGGCCTGATGCTCTGTGTGGCAGTATATCTGAACTGGAGCTATTTCCAGTCACCGGAGGAGTTGACCATTGCCGATCAGGCGATGGAGGAGGACGCTGCTGCCGGAAGTGTATACGGCGAGGTGACAGCAGTTGACAGCGCAGACTCCAAGGCCGGAGGCACGGAAAAAACAGACAGTGACAGCGATTATTTTGCCCAGGCACGCCTGTCACGCCAGACGGCACGGGATGAAGCGCTGACCATGCTGCGGGAAACGGTTTCCAGTGAGGATGCTTCGGAGGATGCCAAGGCGGAAGCAGGCCAGCAGATAACCGCTATCGCAGGATATACGGTGAAGGAGGAACGTCTGGAAAGCCAGCTGAAGGCAAAGGGATATGCCGACGCAGTAGTATATATATCGGAAGATACCATCAGTGTGGTTGTAGCACCGCCGGATGGCGGCCTGACTTCTGCCGATGCCGCAACCATTTCTGAAATGGTGACAACGGAAACCGGTGCCAAGCCTTCCATGCTGCGCATCAGTGAAGCGAAATAATCCGGCTTTTTTTAATTTATTATTTTCAAAAGCGGTTGGTTATGGTATAATCACTTCGTAAGGAGTGTGATACCTATGGCAGACAGCAAGGAATACTGGACTTCCGCCAGTGATCAGGGAAGTGTCCGCATTTCCGAGGACGTAATTGCGTCCATCGCCGCTATTGCAGCATCCGAGACAGAAGGTGTGGGCAACCTTTACTCCGGTATCGGAACCAATGTTGCGGAATTCTTGGGCAAGAAGAGCCTGGCTAAGGGCGTAAAGGTCGTTTTCCATGGCGATCTGGTTGAAGTGGAAGTCAGCCTGCTTGCACAGTATGGCTATAACATCTGTGAGGTCAGCAAGAACGTACAGAGTGCTGTCCGTTCCTCGATTCAGTCGATGACCGGCATGCGCACCTCTGCAGTGAACATCAATGTAGGCGGCGTTTCCTTTGAAACCGCTCTGACTGTTCCGGCTGATACCCTTCAGTAATTGCAAATAAGCGCGTAAAATAAACCCTGGACGCTGTGTCGAGGGTTTATTTTTTGTCTCAGGACAGACGAACCCTGGGGGAAGCTGTGCAGAAAAAGCTAAGATAACGGTTTATTTTTCTGCCATTGTGTAGTATAATAAATCAAAATATAAAATGGCTGTAGTATGGCAAATTTTTTGTTACGGTACAGCATACGGAGGTAAATCCTGTGGGAAGAAAAGAAGCAAGAGAAATTGCACTTCATTTGATTTTTGAGCTGAGCTTTAAGGAATTTTATGACGAGGACGCAATATCCGACCGTCTGGAGCAGACCGTGATGGAATCACTGGCTGGTGATATCGCACTGTATGCCGGAGAACTGACGGAAGAACAGAAGGAATATATTCGCAAGACGGTTGTAGGTGTCTGCACCTATCATATTGAACTGGATGCAATCGTAGAAAAGTATTCCACCAACTGGAAAACCAACCGCCTGTCCCATATGACCATGTCCCTGCTGCGTCTGGCACTGTATGAAATGAAGTATGCAGAGGATGTTCCGACAGGCACAGCGATTGATGAAGCTGTTGAGCTTTCCAAGAAGTATGAATCCAAGGAGGCTTCTGCCTTTGTTAACGGCGTTCTTGGTGCCGTTGCACGTGAGAAGGCAGAATAAATGTCCCTGTTTTTCGGCATTGATACATCAAATTACCGCACCTCTGCAGCAGTTTTTGACAGCGAAACCCGTGAGTGGCACAATTCCGGGCGGCTGCTGGAGGTACCGGAGGGCAGA
The DNA here is from genome assembly GCA_004555915.1 of Clostridiales bacterium. Classification (GTDB taxonomy): domain Bacteria; phylum Bacillota; class Clostridia; order Oscillospirales; family Butyricicoccaceae; genus Butyricicoccus_A. The sequence goes on from SFJM01000035.1 coordinate 8,693, forward strand.
ATCGGCTTGCGCCAGAGTGATGCCCTGTTTCAGCATGTCCTGCATCTGCCGGAACGGATTGCGGAGCTGGAAAGTGGTTTTGGCAATCGAATTCGGGCTATCGCTGCCAGTACCCGCCCAAGGGCGGTAGAAGGCTCCTATATGCCTTGTTTTCTGGCGGGAGCCGGACAGGCACGCAGCATGGCACATGCACTGGATGTGCCGTTTTATGCGGTATCGCACCAGCAGGGACATCTTGCGGCGGCAGCCTTGTCTGCCGGTGCGCTGGAGCTGCTGCGCCAGCCATTTCTGGCATGGCATCTCTCCGGTGGCACAACCGAGCTGTTATATGTCCGCCCGGAAGGGGAGTTGTTTCAGGCGGAAATCATCGGCGGAACCGATGACCTTGCAGCCGGACAGCTGATTGACCGTGCGGGACGGCTGCTTGACCTGCCATTCCCATCGGGGGCAGAGCTGGAAACACTGGCGGATGCATGCACCCAGCCGGAAACACCGTTCCGGCCCAAGGTAACCGATGCACATTTTTCCCTTTCCGGCGCACAGAATAAAATTGAACAGCTGCATCGGAAGGGAGCTCCCCGTGAAACAGTAGCACGGTATGCGATTGACATCGTATCTGCTGCTGTCATCCGGGCAACCGAACAGGCAGTACACAAAACCGGTCTGCCGGTACTGTGTGCCGGTGGTGTGATGTCCAACCGCCTGCTGCAGCAGCGTATGAAGGATGCCTTTGGTGCAAAATTTGCAGAACCGGTATTATCCGGCGACAATGCGGTGGGTGTTGCCGTACTTGCCGCCATGCTGAGTGGTGAATTGTGATGAAAGAACAGACCGTTTATACCGTATCACAGGTAAACCATGCCATTAAGCTGATGCTGGAGGAGCATCCCGGATTTCGCAACCTGTTTGTTCAGGGTGAAATTTCCAATTATAAGGCACATTCCTCCGGCCATAAATATTTTACATTAAAGGATAAGGACGGCGTGCTATCCGCGGTTATGTTCCGGTCGGATGCATCCCGTCTGCGTTTTCGTCCGGAAAACGGTATGAAGGTTGTAGCGCGCGGACGCATCAGTGTTTATCCGAAATATGGACAATATCAGATGTATGTGGCAGATATGATGCCGGATGGCATTGGAGCGCTGACGGTTGCATTTGAACAGCTGAAACAGCGGCTATATGAGGAAGGATTGTTTGATCCGGAGCATAAAAAGCCGCTTCCGCGGCTGCCGCAGCGAATTGCCATTGTGACCTCGCCCACCGGTGCCGCTGTACGGGATATGCTGCGCATTTTAAAGCGCCGGTATCCGGTGGCACAGGTACAGCTGTATCCGGTACTGGTACAGGGAGCAGGTGCGGCAGCAGAGATTGCCCAAGCCATTGAAGCGGTCAACCGCCGTGGGGAAGCGGATGTCATCATTACCGGCCGTGGCGGCGGTTCATTGGAGGACTTGTGGGCATTCAATGAGGAGATTGTAGCCAGAGCCATTTATGTGTCAGAGATTCCGGTGATTTCCGCTGTGGGGCATGAACCGGATGTTACCATTTCGGATTTTGTGGCAGATGTGCGGGCTTCCACGCCGTCCAATGCGGCGGAAATCTGTGTACCGGACAGCATGGCAATCCGGGAATTTTTACGCAATGCAGACAGTGTCCTGCAGGGGAACATACAGGAAATCCTGACCAACCGCCGGCTGCAGCTGGAAGCGCTGGACAAGCGCAGAAAGCTTCGTACTCCCATGGGCTATATTCAGGATAAACGCTTTGAACTGGAGCATGTGACCGGGCAGATGACTGCCGCCATGCAGCAGATACTGGCTGCTGACCGCCAGCGGTTTGTGGAGCAGGCTGCGTATCTGGATGCATACAGCCCGCTGAAGGTGCTGGCACGGGGATATTCTGTGGTCACAAAGGAAGGACAGGTCATTTCCAGCAGCGCAAAGCTGCGGAAAGAGGATGAGATTTTTGTCCGGTTCGCCAAAGGCGGAGCGGTGTGCAGAGTGGAACAGGTTAAACGGAAATGCTGAGGAAGTAGATTATGGAAGACTTGACATTTGAGCAGGCGATGAAACGCCTGGAGGAAATTGTATCCTGGCTGGAGGCTGGTGATGTACCGCTTGACCAGAGCATGACGCTGTTCGAGGAAGGGACAAAGCTGTCGGCTTACCTGTCAAAGCTGCTGGATACAGCGGAGCAGAAGGTGACCATGATTACGGGACAGAACGGAACAGAATCCGAAGTACCGTTTGATACAGAGGAAGGGGAATGACTTATGACGCTGAATGAACGTCTGACAGCTTACAGCAAGCTGGTAGAACAGCAGCTTCTGACTTATATCCAGCCGGAAGAAGACAAAGGACAGGGTATCATTTATGAAGCCTGCCGGTATTCCGCCATGGCTGGCGGCAAACGCCTGCGTCCGGCGCTGGTGCTGGAATTCTGCCGTGTCTGCGGTGGTGACCAGCAGGCGGCACTGCCGTTTGCCTGTGCGCTGGAAATGATCCATACCTATTCTCTGATTCATGATGACCTGCCGTGCATGGATGACGATGACCTGCGCCGCGGCAAGCCTACCAATCATAAGGTATATGGTGAGGCGACTGCCGTGCTTGCCGGTGATGGCCTGCTGAATCTGGCATTTGAAACTGCCTCAGACCCGAAAAATACCGCTATGGTATCTGCGGAAACACAGGTAAAAGCAATTCGCGCATTATCCCGCGCCTCCGGTATGGATGGCATGATTGGCGGACAGGTATTGGATATGGCGGCGGAAGAAACGCGGATTTCCCTTGAACAGCTGAAAACATTGCAGGAACTGAAAACCGGTGCGCTGATCGGTGTTGCTGCCCAGCTGGGCTGCCTGATTGGACATGCCTCGGAGGAGCAGACAGCAGCTGCACTGGAATATGCCCGCTGCATTGGTCTGGCTTTCCAGATTCAGGATGACATTCTGGATATTGAAGGCGATGCAGAAACCTTTGGCAAGCCGATTGGCTCGGATGCCGAAAGCGGTAAGAGCACCTATCCATCCCTGCTTGGTCTGGAACGCTGCCATGAACTGGTACATGAGCTTTCTCAGCAGGCAGTTGACGCTCTGGCACCGTTTGCAGATGCCGGAATCCTGCCGGAGCTGGCGCTTTCCCTTGCAGATCGGCAGAAATAATTCAGAATAAATTGTAAACTTGTCCTGTGAAAACTTGTAAATTTGTTTACAATATGATACATTAAACATGGTGGCGCAGTATTCTAGTCAGTTTTTCGTGCTCCTAAGACGGGCCTAAAAATCCGTAGACGGGCATATCGATGAAGTCCCTGGTGTTTGCTTCTTACGCCCAGTTTGGGGTGGATGCTGGGGGTTAAGGTTTCAGGGCGTCTTTCAATGGCATGAAATCATGACCCTGTTTCCGTGGAGACCTGTTGCTGTGGAACACCTATACATCTTCGGATTGATGGATGTTCTACGGGACAGGATAAAACCTGCAATGCGGTGCGAATGCAGTAAGACTGCAAAGACGCTGTGTGCAGTGTAGCCTGCCTTGCGTGGGCCGGGTGGATCGGGCATCCGCGGGTATATGTCACGGCCATGACATTGCCTGTATTGGCCTGTGAAACCCGTCCTGCAAAAGAGGCTAAGAGTACGGGAAGCTGTCGTGGAAATCACCTAGGCTGTCGTAATTGGGCAGGCAGAGGATTGCAGTACGGACTAAGTGGCAATTCGGTCCCGGAATCGGCAACGACCCGGCACAGACCATAATGGGAAACCGCCAGCTGGCAACGGCTGGTCGTCTGTGGGGAAATCCAACCGAACCTCAAGCCGTAAGATTTACTCTGTCTGCTGCCACCCTTGTTTAAACAACTGCACCGGCCTGTTTGCAGGGTTTGAGGTGTACGATATAGAGGCAGACACATGGAAAATTACCATGATGTCTGCTTTTTTGTCATGATATTGAACTCTCTGTTCGATATGGATATAATACCAATAGAGTACACAATGCAAATCGTATCTGTTGATACAATAGATTGCTCTGGATAAATGGGGTTCGTGTTATGGAAAAGATGAATGCAAAAGTGTTTTTAACAGTCGCACAGGAGGGAAGCTTCCGAAAAGCGGCGGATGTACTCGGCTATACACAGGCGGGAATCAGTTATATTATCAGTACAATGGAGGAGCTTACAGGTCTATGCCTGTTTATCCGGGAGCATGGCGGTGTGAGGCTCAGTACGGAGGGTGCAGCATTGCTGCCGTTATTCCGGCAGTTGGACCGCTGTGAACGACAGCTGAAGCAGGCGATTGATGAATTGAATGGCCTGGAAAAAGGCATTGTGCGGGTGCAGATTTTTGACAGTATATCCATTCATTGGATACCCGGCATTATCAAAAAATTCCATGCAGATTATCCCAGTATCCGAATTGAACTGATTACGGAGGAGGACAGCCTCCGGGCTGAGGAAATGGTACTGAACGGAGAGGTAGACTGTGGGTTCTTCCTGACAGAAGTCAGTGCAAAGCTGGATGTATTTCCCCTGATGGAAGAGTCATTGAAGGCAATTGTATCACTGGAGCATCCGCTGGCGCAGCAAACATATTTCCCCATGTCAGAACTGGGGAATTATCCGTTTATCAGTATGAAATATGATGATAATACAGGAATCAGTGAAATTTTTCAGAAAAGGGGTGTGACACCAGATACCGTATTCTGTATGGACAATGATTATGCTTCCATGGCTATGGTCAGTAAAAATCTGGGATATTGTATTTTCCCGGAATTACTGCTGCAGGATATCCCATATGAACTGCATTGTATGGAGTTTGATGAACCGCAGAAACGTATCATCAGTATCGGTACCAGATCCATGGAAACCTGTTCTATGGCATGCCGGAAATTTATAGAATATACCCGCAGCTGGGTGGAAGAAAATACATAAGGGAAATGGATACATGGATAAGCATTTGCGATAAGAATTTCTTTTCACAAATATCAATAACTCTTGGTTTACTTTATACATTTTTTGTGGTAATATGTACTTAACAATGAGAAAGTTTTCCGGTTGTATCACGGGAAGGCTTTTGCATTTGAACCAACCCGTGGAATGTGGATGACAAAATAAACCATGGTCAGCCATATACTGCTGCAATTAAATACAGGGCAAGAAGAAGTTTGCAGGAAACAATGAAAATTGACCGAAGGAGTAACGCTCTCAGGTGCTGTCATTCGATGGTGAGGACTGTAAATGGATTGTCACTCTGGAGAAGCTTCTAACGATTCGTTGAGAAGTGCCGAAGGTGCAAGGAACAGAAAAATTCCAAAACTCTCAGGCAAAAGGACGGAGATATCATACAGGAATGTATTCGTAATGTATATCAGAAGGATCAGAGTGAATGGCTCTGGTCCTTTTTTGTGTGCAAAATTGCTACGGGATGTATTTCATGAAGGGAGTCTATGAAATATGGAAACATTAACCGCTGTGCTCGAACGGATTGATTCACTGGTATGGGGCATCCCATTGATGGTATTGATTCTGGCGGGCGGCATTTTACTGACAGCACGCATGAAGGTACTGCAGTTGCGCAAGCTTCCATTGGCATTGAAATGGATGATTAAAAATGAGGAAGATGGCGAAGGGGAAGTCAGTTCCTTTGGTGCGTTATGTACCGCACTGTCTGCAACCATCGGTACCGGTAACATTGTCGGTGTTGCCACCGCTGTATGTGCCGGTGGCCCGGGAGCGTTGTTCTGGATGATCGTCGCTGCATTCTTTGGTATGGCGACCAAATATGCAGAAGGTCTTCTGGCAATCAAATACCGTGTTGTGGATAAAGACGGACATTCGCTGGGCGGCCCGTTTTATTATATTGAACGCGGCATGGGAGCGCAGTGGAAGTGGCTTGCGAAGCTGTTCGCTATTTTCGGCGTACTGGTAGGCCTGCTGGGCATCGGTACTATTACACAGGTAAATGGCATAGCCAATGCAGTTCGGGGCTTCTTTGATCCGGACAATACACATATCGTATCCATTCCGCATATCGGAGAGTATTCCATTTTTGTGGTCGGTGCGTCTATCGTAGTAGCCATCTTCGTTGCGCTGGTGCTGATCGGCGGCATCAAGCGTATTTCCAGTGTGGCACAGGTTGTCGTACCGTTTATGGCAATTGCTTATGTGGCATTCTGTGTGATTCTGATTGTGTGCAATCTTAAATCTGTACCCGGCGCAATTGTTACGATTGTAAGTGGCGCATTCAATCCTCGTGCCGTTACCGGCGGTGTGGTCGGTACCATGTTTGTAGCGATGCAGAAGGGTATCTCCCGTGGTATTTTTTCCAACGAAGCGGGACTTGGTTCCGCACCGATTGCGGCTGCAGCAGCACAGACAAAGGAACCCGTTCGTCAGGGTCTGGTATCTATGACCGGTACTTTTATTGATACCATTGTCATTTGTACCATGACAGGCCTTGCAATTGTTATGACCGGTGCATGGCAGGTGGAAGGACTGGAAGGTGTACAGGTAACAAATTATGCCTTTGCAAACGGCCTTCCGTTCCCGGAACAGGTATCCTCCGGTGTCCTGATGCTGTGTCTCGCATTCTTTGCCTTTACCACCATTCTTGGCTGGGATTATTATTCTGAACGCTGCCTGGAATATCTGGTCGGCGGTCAGACAAAAGCAATTCTGGTATATCGCTGGGTATACATTTTCGTGGTATTTATTGGCCCGTACCTGACAGTTTCGGCTGTTTGGACCATTGCGGATATTGTAAACGGACTGATGGCAATCCCGAATATGATTGCAATTTTCGCGCTGAACGGCGTCGTTGTCAAAGAAACAAAGGATTTCTTTACCAGAATAAAACAGGGGAAGCTCTGATTCAGATACCATATTGAAACGTGCACGCGGGATGTGGAGGACTGTACCCTGCCTGCTGTTGCGCATAAAACAGAACACCGAACCTTGCATGTACTTGTGCAGTGGTTCGGTGTTTTTTTGCATAAAAATTTAGATTTACCATTGAAATTAATAAAAAAACCGTGTATTATGTAATTTAATCATAGTGGTATTTCAAAATGCAGGATGATTATAATAGAAAAGGTTAGGATTGCCAGCCTGATTGCATGCAATAAATGGGGGATTGGATGAAACAAAAAAGAAATGGGATGAAGCACTGGGGAAGAATTCTGCTTGTCATGGTCGGTATAGTTCTGTTGTACCAGTTGTGGTTATATCATTCGCCGGGAGAAATACAGGAGGGCAGAAGTATCGATAATACGGTAAAGATCGAAGCAGATAAGATAACAGTCCCCATTCTGATGTTCCATCATCTGGATGAGCAGGCAGATGGGTTGTGGACGATGAAACCAGAAACGTTTGAAACAGATTTGCAGATTATTCGTGATGCAGGATATCAGCCGGTATCTATGCAGCAATTGGTAGATTATGTTTATGATGGAAAGCCGTTGCCGGAGAAGCCGGTGTGTATTACATTTGATGACGGATATTTGAGCAATTATACGTTGGCATATCCGATATTGAAGAAATATCAGATGAAAGCAACCATTTTTGCAATAGGAAGGTTGATTGGATATCACACCTATGAGGGGACAGGAGTGACTATTATACCGCATTTTTCCTATGAACAAGCCTGTGAAATGATGGATTCCGGATGGATTGAAGTACAGTCCCATACATATAATATGCATCAGTCTTCAGAGCTGGAGACACATCATCCAGTACGGGAATCCGCCGCACCATTACCGGATGAAACGGAAGTGGATTATATTCGGGCGATGCAGGAGGATTCTGAACGCTATCAAAAGGAATTTCAGGCGCATACTGGGAAAACATTGTCGGTATTGGCATATCCCAAAGGTGCATATTCGGAGCTGACGGAACAAACCGTGCATCAATTGGGATATAGTATCACGCTGACGACAGATGCGGGACATAAAAACCAGCTTTGTCGGAACAAGCCGCAATCCCTGTACCAGCTGGGAAGAATGAATGTGTCCGAGATGACCACCGCAGAAGAGTTGTTAACCTATCTGGCTGACGGGATGATAAAAACAAAACCGTAAAGTAAAAACACCGAACCTTGCATGTACTTGTGCAGTGGTTCGGTGTTTTGTTATGCAATTTTATGTGCTGTGTCCACTATTTCTGCGGATTCTTTGATGGAATAACAAAAATAAAGATCAGAGAACTAATCAGCAGCATATA
>SFJM01000095.1 GCA_004555915.1 Clostridiales bacterium
CGTCAAATAATACAATTGGCTCTTTCATTTTAACTCGAGACAAAGCGTCTATTGACTTTAGTAAAAGTTCAATATACTTTACTGAATTTGTACCTGTAGAATAATAATCTAAATGCCGTCCGCGTTGACGAATACTGTCTCCGCCAAAAAACACCTTGGTCAAGTTAGTAGCAGACTCTTTTGCCATGCCCGGTTTTACACTTACATTCGCAGCTTCAAAAATATCCGTTATAACCTTGAGCTTTTGGGCTGTTTCATGAGCAGGATCGAGCAGCACCTCTTGAATGTTGGCAGTAATGTTCTTCCTTTCAGAATTGGATACCTTTGCTAATTCGCCCAAAATATCCCAAATATAACCCCACTGTGTTACATCCAAATTTCTTGTATCAATATAGAAAATAGGGAAAAGACTCTTAAAGATTAGCCGCTCTTCATATGTATAATTCCAACGTATTGGACGCCCTTTAATTTGAGACAATTCAACGTGAAGCTTTCCATTTGGCACCTTAGAAGCCATGGATATTATCGTTTTGTAATACCCACTGTACCTACCTTTTTCTTTTGCTTCTTCCTTTCCGAAATCTGGCACCGTATCTGCATTAGACTTTGAAATCTTTACAAATTCAGAAAGATCATACGTAAGAGAAATACGAACTTCATTACTATAATGATTATTTTCATCGAAAATATCTGTACTAATATTTGAATCAGTAAGATTGCGATAAAAATAATATACCGCATCAAGAATATTTGTTTTTCCTGTACCATTTTCTCCAATTAGTACATTTAATCCAGAAAATGTAATATCACATTCTTTAATTGATTTGAAATTTTTTATTGTCAATCTTGTAAGAGGCATATTTTCCCTCCTTTTATTTTATCAAAATCATTATACCAGAGATCTGCAAACCATGTCTTTTTATTTTTACGAAAGTTATTCTACCTTATCTTGATTCAAAACTCCAAACAAATACTAGTCTTATATTTCATATTATATTATTTACTATCATTTTATTCAACAAAAAAAGACTGCAACAATCGTTGCAGTCTTTTTGGTGCACCATTCCCATCCAAAAACGAACTAAGTACTTCTTCGAGGGAGACCGGGCGTCCGCCCTCCTGGTAGTTGAAATTCACCACGATGCGGTCATCGAACAGATAGATAGAATTGACGAAACAGTCGATGACCTTTTCCTGAAAGGCGATATCCGCCGGGTCGCCGTGGCGGAACTGATCGAACCAGAACAGAATCTGCTCCCGTGTGATGGGCGGCTTTTCGATCTGCTCCTGCAGGATGCTGGTTTCCAGTGCTTCACGCTGCTGTTCCAGTTCCTCCATCCGTGCCTTGGTGGAGGGCGTCAGGATGCCCTGCTCAATGGCTGCCACCAGATTGTCGATCCGGCGCTTCACCTCCTTCAGTTCCGCCTGCAAAACCGGCAGGCGGGTGTTTTCCTTGCTCTGGTATTCCAGCAGCTTGTTAACCAGCAGGTCGATGACCCGGTCGTTCAACACCTTTTCCAACGCCGTCTGCACCACAAACTGCTCCAGCGGCTCCTTGCGCACCGGCTTCAGGCTGCAAGCCTCCTTGCCGCTGCGTTTGCGGGTGCCACATTTGTAATAACAGTGAACCGTGCCCGTGTGGCTTCTGCCGCTCTCCCCTGCCATCATGGTACCACACTTGCCGCAGAACAGCTTGGTAGTCAGCAGATAATGAACATCCGCCTTGTTGTGGGCCGGTGCCTGACGGTGAATCTCGCACCGGCGCTGCACCGCATCAAAACAATCCGGGTCAATGATGGCCGGGATGGCATCCGGGATGACGGTATCCTTATAGCGGTATTCCCCCAGATACCGGCGGTTCTTGAGCAGTGTCTGGAAACTGTTCTTGGTGAACGGGTTGCCCCGGCTGTTGCGGATGCCCCGGGCGTTCAGCGATTCGATAATGCTGCGGATGCTTTCCCCCGCCGCGTACCGTTGGAACGCTTCCTGCACCACCGGCGCAGTGGCTGGATCGATCTGGTAGTGATGCTCACTGTCGATGCGGTACCCCAGCGGCACCGGGCCGCCGTTGAACTTGGCCTTGAGGGCATTCTCCTTGTGGCCGCGGCTGACCTTCTCGGCCAGCTCCGCCGAATAGTACTCGGCCATGCCTTCCAGCAGACTTTCCAGCATGATGCCCTCCGGCGTGTTGGAGATGGGTTCTGTTACCGACACCACATGGACCCGGTTGTTTTTGAGGATGCGCTTATAGTGGGCTGAGTCGTACCGGTTGCGGGAAAAGCGGTCCAGCTTCCACACAATCACCGCCTCAAAGGTATGGGTGGCGCTGTCGTGGATCATCTGCTGGAACTGCGGGCGGCTGTCGGTTTTGGCAGACAGTGCCCTGTCAATGTAGGTCCGCACCACGGTGATGCCGTTCTGGTCGGCATACTCCTTGCATTCCCGCAGCTGGCCTTCGATGGATTCCTCCCGCTGGTTGTCGCTGCTGTAACGGGCATAGATTACGGCATTCATGGCGTGCACCTCCTTATTTGTGCTTTTCTTCTTCTCCCATATTGAGGATCATCTGTTTCAGATGGCGGTTCAGCTCACTGCCCGGTGTGAAGCAGGCTTCCACGAACTCGCCCCAATCCGGTTTGCGCTGTACTACCTCCTGCGCCCCCTCCGGCGTGACACAGACATACCGCCCGCGGGGGTCTTCACACAGGCCGAAGATATAGTCCAGTGATACATTAAAATAGGTGGCATACCAGACCAGAATACGGTAAGGCGCCGCCGCCCGGTCGGTTTCGTACCGGTTGATGGCGGCCTGGTTGGTTCCTGCCAGCGCCGCCAGCTGGGCCTGGGTCAGCCCTGCGTCCTTGCGCAGCACGCGCAGCCGGGTGCCTACGGATACATCCATGGAAAGACCTCCTGCGCAATTCGTTAATTCAAGTATAATCGAATTTTAGGTTTATTGCAAGAAGAATTGTCCACTTAGGCTTCCGAAAGCACCTGATGCCACAACTTTACTGCAAAGCGTCTCTTTTGCTCAGCCGATAAATCAGAATGCCGGATATCATACCGCACAAAGCCATCGAAATCACACTGAGCAGGATGTCCGCCGGGGTGGATTCGTAATACCCGGAAAGCGTGAACGCAGCCACCAGCGGATACAGTTTGGATATGGTTCCCAGGTTTCCCACAAAGATCGTGATA
>SFJM01000036.1 GCA_004555915.1 Clostridiales bacterium
TAGACATTAAGCATAACTTCGATTTTTGCCCGCTTTCAGGGGGCTTGGTTTTGTGCGCTCTTTTTCGGAATGGTACTCAAATCACGATGTTTCAACCTTCCACCTCACAAAATCAAAAATCCCACAGCCGTTCCGCAGGTCTGAAAATTTCCCTGCGGGCGTGCTGTGGGTTTATTATACTATATTTTTTACTCAGAGAACAGAGCGGTAGACAGATAACGCTCACCGGTATCCGGCAGTACGGCAACAATGGTTTTGCCTGCATTTTCCGGTCTCTTTGCCAGCTCGGTTGCCGCATGCAGGGCAGCACCGGAGGAAATACCAACCAGAACGCCTTCAGTTTTTGCTACAGCACGGCCTGCGGCAAATGCATCCTCGTTTTCAACCGGAATAATCTCGTCATAGATGCCGGTATCCAGTGTATCCGGTACAAAGCCTGCACCAATACCCTGAATCTTATGCGGGCCTGCCTTGCCCTGCGACAGTACCGGAGAGGAAGCCGGTTCGACCGCTACAACCTTCACATTCGGATTCTGTTCCTTCAGGTACTTGCCGATGCCGGTTACTGTGCCGCCTGTGCCGACACCTGCAACCAGAATATCCACCTTACCTTCGGTATCCTTCCAGATTTCCGGGCCGGTTGTCTCATAATGTGCCTTCGGGTTTGCCGGATTGACAAACTGTCCCAGAATCACGGCATTTTCAATGGACTTTTCCAGTTCCTCTGCCTTGGCAATCGCGCCCTTCATGCCTGCGGAACCGGAGGTCAGCACAACCTCTGCGCCATATGCTGCTACCAGCATGCGACGTTCCACGCTCATGGTTTCCGGCATGGTCAGGATGACATGATAGCCCTTTGCCGTACCAACTGCTGCAAGACCGATACCGGTATTGCCGGAGGTGGGCTCAATAATCGTAGCACCCGGCTTGAGCACGCCGGAAGCCTCTGCATCCGCAATCATGGCAGCTGCTACACGGTCCTTGACACTGCCTGCCGGATTAAAAAACTCCAGCTTTGCCAGAATTTTCGTGTTCAGCTGATGATCCTTCTCATAATTGACCAGCTCCAGCAGCGGGGTTCCGCCAATCAGCTGGGTAATGCTCGTTTTAACAGACATGATAACAATAACCTCTTTTCAAAATATAGATGCGATGCCAGCCGAAGCAGTAACTGCTCCGGCCGACAGGGAATATCACTTGTTTATGCATTGATTGCCTGGAATGCCTGATCCAGATCCCAGATAATGTCCTCGTAATGCTCGGTACCGATGGACAGACGGATGGTGTTCGGGTAAATGCCCTGATCCTCCAGCTCCTCTGCCGTGCACTGGCTGTGGGTGGTGGTAGCCGGATGGATAACCAGAGACTTCACATCGGCAACATTTGCCAGGATGGAGAAAATCTTCAGGGAATCAATAAACTTCTTTGCTTCTGCTTCGCCGCCCTTGATGGTAAAGGTGAAAATGGAACCTGCACCGTTCGGGAAGTACTTGTTGTACAGGTCCTTGTACTTCGGGTCAAGCGACGGATGGTTGATGGATTCCACCAGCGGCTGGGACTGGAGATATTCCAGAACCTTCTTGGTGTTTTCCACATGGCGCTCTACACGCAGGGACAGGGTTTCCAGGCCCTGCAGCAGCAGGAATGCATTGAACGGAGACAGGGTTGCGCCGGTATCACGCAGCAGGATCGCACGGATCTTGGTGGTGAATGCTGCCGGGCCACATGCGTCTACAAAGCTGATGCCATGATAGGACGGGTCCGGGTCAACCAGAGAAGCAAACCGTCCGGATGCCTTCCAGTCGAACTTGCCGCTTTCTATAATCACGCCACCCAGCGTGGTGCCATGACCGCCGATGAACTTGGTTGCGGAATGTACCACGATATCTGCACCATACTCAAACGGACGCAGCAGATACGGTGTTGCAAAGGTGGAGTCAATCACCACCGGAACGCCATGGGCATGGGCGATATCCGCAACTGCCTGAATGTCAATCAGGTTGGAATTGGGATTGCCCAGTGTCTCAAAGAACACTGCCTTGGTATGTTCATCAATTGCCTTCTCAAAATTGGAAACGTCATCCGGATCCACGAAGGTGGTGGTAACGCCATCCTTCGGCAGTGTATGGGCAAGGTAATTATAGGTGCCGCCGTAAATGGTTTTTGCTGCTACAATGTTGTCGCCGTTCTGTGCCAGTGTCTTAAATGTGTAGCTCAGAGCTGCTGCGCCGGATGCCACTGCCAGTGCAGAGGAACCGCCTTCCAGTGCTGCGATACGCTTTTCAAAGACATCCTCGGTGGAGTTGGTCAGTCTGCCGTAGATATTGCCTGCATCCGCAAGGCCAAAACGTGCCTGTGCATGGTCGCTGTTATGGAACACATACGAGGTGGTCTGGTAAATCGGAACCGCTCTTGCGTCGGTGGTCGGATCAGCCTGTTCCTGTCCTACATGCAGCTGCAGGGTTTCAAAATGAAAATTCTTGTCACTCATAATTATAATACTCCTTATTTTCGAACGATTGGTTAATATATGTTGTTGTCTGGGTCAACATTCACACATTCGCCCGTAAAAGGTATATAGTCTTGTAATAAAAAGTTTGGTGTTCATGATATACCTCAATTCACATATTTCCTAGTTATTATATAGGCTTTTTGAACTGTCTATAGATTACCATGTTTTTCGTCTGCTGTCAAGCATATTTATTGGATTTCCTACCGGAATTATATGTTTTTCTTTTGAACATGCGATCTCCCCGGTTCTATGGACAGATTCCCCCGTTGCGTGTACAATAGAACATACCATCCGAAAGGAGAATCTCTATGGAAAACTATCAGAAAAAACTGGATCAAATCATTGCCGGGCTGACGAACCGTCCGCGGCTTGCGCTGCACAGCTGCTGTGCGCCATGCAGCAGTTATGTGATGGAATATCTGTCAAAGTATTTCGATATTACGCTGTTTTACTATAATCCGAACATCTATCCACCGGAGGAGTATGACCACCGACTGTCGGAACAGCTGCGGCTGTGTAACTGTTTCGGCATCCCTACCATCCCCTGTGACTATGACCCGCAACGCTATTTTGAGCTGGTCCGCGGACTGGAGCAGGAGCCGGAAGGCGGAGCGCGCTGTACGAAATGCTTTGAAATGCGGCTGGATTACACCGCTGCCCTGGCGAAACAGCATGGCTTCGACCTGCTGACCACCACGCTGACCATCAGCCCCCATAAAAATGCCCCGCTGATTAATACCATCGGCGAGACTGTTGCGAAAAAATATGATATGCAGTGGCTGCCCGGAGATTTTAAGAAAAAGGAAGGCTATAAGCGTTCCATCCAGCTGTCCAAAGACTACGACCTGTACCGCCAGAACTACTGCGGCTGCAAATTCTCCATATGGGAATAAAAAAACAACCGAAGCCGGTTTTGTGTGCCAGCTTCGGTTTTATTCTGCTTCAAAAACGACGGTTGTCCTACTGCATCTGCCGGTCAATCCAGGCCATAATCACATCCACCACATAAGCCTGCTGGGCCTGTGTCAGCTGCACGCCCGGCGGGATTTGATGCCATTTGGACAGGCAGCCCCGGCAGCAGGTTGCCGTGGCATGCTGTGCGATAAAGGCGGGATGCCCGCGCATGGGGGTCTGTTTCCCGTCATTGGGGATGACGGCAGGTGCCAGCCTGTTGCGTACAAAATCCTGTGCGTGGCGGCGCACCGTATCCATGCCCTTACTGCGGACATAGTCCCGGTCCTTCTGCTTCAAACAAAACCGGCTGCGGAAATTGGAACGGGACAGACGGTAAAACAGGCTGTCTATATCGTAATGTTGTTCCATGTCAGATCAGGATGCCTTCCAGATGATCCATTTCATGCTGGATGATCTCGGAAATCCAGCCGCTGAACTTCTGCGTATGCTTCTTCATGCTCTGGTCCTGATACTCCACCTCAATCTCTCTGTAACGGATGGCCTTGCGCTCGCCCGACAGGGACAGGCAGCCTTCCATGGTCTCATACTTGCCGGATTTGCTCAGAATCACCGGGTTGACCATCAGCAGGTTGACCATGCCCAGGTTGACAATGATAATCCGCTTGTTTACGCCTATCATATTCGCTGCCATACCCGCACATTCCATCTGATGGGCCTGCATGGTGTCCATCAGATCCCGCATGACCTGTGCGTCTGCCAGGGTTGCCGGCTCCGCCTTCTGCTGCAGAAAGAAGATGTTTTTGTTGATCGGTTTAACCATATATCTTTCACTCCTGTATATCTGTTTGAGACAGGGAATCCGCGTGTCCGAGCACGCATCGAAGCGCACGTTCATACTGCCTGTCCTCGCTTTTCTGGCGTTTTCCCATTCCATGCAGCCGTCCGCCTCCTTTGCGGATCTTTCTGGCTGTATGGCGCGCCATCAGCAGGGCATCCATGTTTTCCGCGGTATATTCCAGTCCGTCCTGCCGCAGTACAGCCGCGCCCCGTGCCAGGCACATCGCCGCAAGGCCATAGTCCTGGGTAATGACAACATCGCCGCGCTGCAACAGATTGACAAGGGCAAAATCCACGCTGTCCGCTCCTTTGGAGAACACCAGTGTTTTTGCTCCCGGCTTGTCAAACCAATGGGAGGTATCGCACAGAATCAGGCATTCCACGCCATATTCCTTTGCAATCCCCACCGTCAGGTCAACAACCGGACAGCCATCCGCGTCTATCAGGATTCTCGATTTCATCTCGGCAGTCCTCCCCGCCCGGAAAAGCATGCGCTGCCATTTTGTCCCTTTGCAGCAGCAAAACTTAATCCACTGAATATTATAGCACAAATGTTTCCCGTCAGCAATGAAAGGATGCATTTGTTATGATGAAATTATCTCCTTTTCCGGCAATAAAAAAACTGGCACGGGCTGTTACCCACACCAGTTTGGTTTCATGTATCAGAGCGGTTCAATCAGGCATACCGCATGTGCGGCAATTCCCTCACCGGAGCCGGTAAAGCCCAGATGCTCCTCTGTCGTTGCCTTGATGCTCACGTTTCCCACCTCAGTCTGCAGGCAGTCCGCGATATTCTGACGCATCCGGCTGATATGCGGCGCCATTTTGGGAGCCTGCGCAATCACGGTTGCATCCAGATTGCCCAGCTTCCAGCCATGCTCCGCCAGCACCTCCCGTACCTGCTGCAGCAGGACAAGGCTGTCCGCGCCGAGGAAGGCATCATCGCTGTCGGGAAACAGATGCCCAATATCGCCCAGTGCCGCGGCACCCAGCAGCGCATCCATGATAGCATGGGTCAGCACATCCGCATCGCTGTGTCCCAGCAAGCCTCTGTCATAAGGGATATCCACACCGCCGATGATGCATTTCCGGCCTTCCGTCAGGCGGTGCACATCATAGCCATGTCCAATTCTCATTTGAGCATCCTTCCTTTCAGAATCGCCTCACCCAGAATCACATCCTCCGGCGTGGTAATCTTGATGTTCTCATAGCTGCCATCCGTGATGGTAACCGGCTGCCCCATGGCAGTCACCGCGCCGCAGTCATCCGTCAGCTGCATATTCTGTTCAATGGCCCGGGTCAGTGCAGCCCGGATCAGGTCAATGTCAAAGCACTGGGGTGTCTGAACGGCAACGATGGATTCCCGGTCGATATTTTCAACCATTCTGCCCTTCTGCATCCGCTGGATGCTGTCCTTACAGCGCACGCCCGGTGCTGCGGCAGAATCCCGCTTCGCAGCTTCCACCGCTTTCCGGATGATTGCATCGGTAATCAGCGGACGGGCCGCATCATGAATAGCAACATAGCCAATCTGGCTGCTGCATGCCAGGATGCCGTTCAGTACAGAATGCTCTCTGGACGGGCCGCCTTCCACAATCTGCATCACCTTATTGATTTTCCAGTCCGCACACAGACCGGCGTAAATCTTCTGATCCTGCCTGCGGCAGACCAGAATAATGCCGTCAATGGCATCACACTGTTCAAACACCTGCAGTGTCCGGCACAGGACCGGCTGCCCGCCAAGCTCCATAACCAGTTTATTTCCTCCGCCCATCCTGCGGGAGGAACCGGCGGCCGGGATGATGGCATATACCAGCTTGCCGCGCGGCTCCTGTACTTCCTGCGGCTTCTTTTTCCATAAACTCAGCATACGTCTCGTCCTTTCCGTTCCCCGTCATTTTCTATATTTCAATACCGCCGCGGCTGGTTCCACAGCGGCTCCATGGTTTTATATACATCCTCCCGGCTCATGCCGGTTGCCAGCATCAGCTCGGAATACAAGATTTTCTCTGCACATTCCAGAATCCGTTTTTCATTTCCTGCCAGTGCGCGCCGCCGGTTCCGAATCCGCAGACACACAACAACCTGTGCTACCTGGCAGATATCTCCGGAACGGACACGTGCCATATTTTCCCGATACCGGCAGTTCCAGCTGGAGGGCTGCGGCGGGAGCCCGCCAAATTGGCCCTTTAGAATTTCCTGTGCCTTCTGACGGCTGCAAACCGGCCGCAGGCCCACCTGCCGGCTGCACGCCACCGGTATATACAGCACAATATCATCCAGCAGCAGATGCAGCGCATAATACCGCTTTTTTCCTTCATTCTGGCGAACCATAATGGATGTAACTGTCCCCGCACCGTGCAGGGGATGAAGCACAGAATCTCCCACAGAGAACATTCTCCCATCACCTCTGTTTCCATCGGCTTCCCGACAGGCATCCGGTATGATTCAATTCCATCATACCATACTTAGACGGATTGCGCAAGAATGCCATATTCGCAAACAAAAGAAATCCTCCGGCAGCCAGTGCCGAGGCATTTTGGCCGGTATACACCAGCAATGCGGCACCAAAGGCTGTCAGTGCGGTGGCAGCCGCAACGGAGCACAGCACCAGCAGTCTTTGTCCGGTATCCGCTGCCCCTGACGGAAGCAGGCAAATCAAACTTTTCACCGCACATCCGCCATCCAGCGGCAGAATCGGCAGGCTGTTAAACACAGACAGCAGCAAATTTGCCCCCGCCATCATCGGATATCCTGCCGCAGAAAACAGCCATGCCGCAGCCAGTCCGGCAGCCGGGCCTGCCAGCGCAATCAGGCATTCCTGCCCATATCCAAGACACCGCCCCTGCTTCAAAACCGCGCCGGTAATACAAAGACAAATACCGTCAATCCTTCCCCCGCAAAGATAGATGGCTGCCGCATGCCCAAGCTCATGAATCCCGGCTGCAAAGAGAAACAGCGGCATCACGCCTTCCTCATCCAGCAGGCAGAAAACTGCCCAGAATACATAAAAAGACGGTGCCGCATACACCTTCTGTTTCATTTTCCACCGGCGGCGAATACCGCCACCAGGCCATCCTTCCAGCCTTCCTCCCCGGCCAGATTTCCCAGTACCTCCACCGCCTTTCCGGCATTGCTTTCCGGCAGGAAGGAAAGTGCACCGACTGAACGCAGCATCCGTGCTGTCAGTAATATCCCCAAACAGATCACCGCACAGGCAAGTGCACTCCGAATGTTCTCCATCATTCGGCATCCCTCCTTCCCTGCCATTGTATGCAGGAGAGCATCAAAAAAGAACCGCCCACATGGTGAGCGGTCCAAAAATCCGATATTACTGGGATACCTGTACCAGGCGGACACCGCCGGTGATACCGGCTTCATTGCCCAGTGTTGCCTGCAGAACCGGCGTGCCCCGCAGCAGCGGGAATACCTTTTCATTGTATACCCTGCGGATCGGCTCCAGAATCATATCTCCTGCTGCTGCCATACCGCCGCCAAACAGGAACGCCTCCGGATTCAGAATGCATCCGACACAGGCAATGGCAGTTCCCAGCGCCTCTGCCGCATGGGCGATGCATTCGCCTGCCAGCGCATCACCTGCCGCACAGCAGTCACAGACTGCTTTTGCCGTCAGCGGCGTGATGTCCCGCATGGAGGACGGCGCGTCACTTTCCTCCAGACGGTGCTTTGCATAACGTACCAGACCGGTGGCAGAGCCTGCCAGCTCCAGGCAGTTATTTTTGCCGCAGTTACAGGTGTCCGGGCAATCGGTCAGCACCGGAATATGTCCGATTTCACCCGCACCGCCCAGAATGCCGGAAATAATTTTGCCGTCCTGAATGACACCGCCGCCGACACCGGTTCCCAGTGTCAGCAAAACCAGGCTCTGATAGCTGCTGCCTGCACCCTTCCACTGCTCGCCCAGTGCCGCAATATTCGCGTCATTGGCAGTATATACCGGCAGGCCGGTGAGCGCACCCAATTCCTTCGAGACATTGACCACACCCCAGCCGAGATTGACACAGCCGTTCACCGTGCCATCCTGCAGGACAGGGCCCGGGACACCGATGCCGATACCCGCAACATCCCCGTGGCTGATCTGATGCTTTTCCTCTGCCGACTGAACCGCAGCGGCAATATCGCTCAGAATATTGGCACCACCGTTTTCCGTTCGGGTTTTGATTTCCCATTTATCCAGCCAGCCGGATACTTCGCTGTAAAGGCCAAGCTTTACCGTTGTACCTCCCACATCAATGCCAAAATAATATTCCTTCATCGTCCTGCTCCTCTCTTTCACGGGTCAGTCTGACCGCGTATTTTCACAAAGGGACGCTTCTATCCCTTTGATTCTCTTTTCTCCAAAGCAATCGCCCGATAGGCACGGAATGCGCTGGGCAGTGCAATGGCCTGCTCCAGCTCCTGCGGGCTGACCCAGGTAAAATATCCGCCCTCCGTTGTCTGTGCCTCCAGACCGGTCATATGCCATTCCAGATGAGTAAAAACATGCTTCGAACGGCGCAACGGATGAACCTCCGTCAAAGCAATCCCAAGCTGCTCCTGCGGGTCTTCCCCCTGCAGAAAATTCGGAAATTCCCACATATTTGCCAGCAGCCCTTTGGCCGGACGTTTGTGGAGTGCAATTCTTCCGTCCTTCCAAAGCAGGCAGACCACACGCTCTTCCACAGGCCGTGCTTTTTTTATGGCTTTTACCGGCAGCAGCTGCTGCCGCCCCTGCTCTCTGGCAAGACAGAGCGAAGCTACGGGACAGGTGTCACATAACGGCATGCCATGGGGCAGACATACCGTTGCCCCCAGCTCCATCAGTGCCTGATTGCAGTCCCCCGGACAATCCGCCGGCAGGACGGCCTGCAATTCCTGTTCCGCCTGACGCCTGACAGCCTGCGCTTTGATATCCCATTCCCGCGCAAAAATACGGGACAGGACACGCAGGACATTTCCATCCACTGCCGGACAGCACTGTCCGCCTGCAATGGATGCCACGGCTCCCGCAGTATACGGGCCGATGCCCGGCAGGGCAATCAGCTCCTCCCAGGTACAGGGCATGACACCATCATGCTGTTCACAAACCATCCGTGCCGCCTTCTGCAGGCTGCGTGCACGGGTATAATATCCCAGGCCTTCCCACAGCTTGAGCAGCTGCTCCTCCGGCACCTCTGCCAGTGCCTGTACCGTAGGTAATGCCTGCATAAATCGTTCAAAATAGGGAATCACCGCCTGCACACGGGTCTGCTGCAGCATGATTTCCGAAATCCATACCGGATATGGATCGGTGGTCCTGCGCCAGGGCAGATCCCGGTGGCCCCGATGATACCACGCGCACAGGGCCTCCAGCACCTGTGCCAGCCGCTGCCGCTCCGTCATTTCTGCGGCTTGGCGGCAACAAAAATCATGACAGACCGGGGCTGAATCCAGGAAATACCGCTGTACAGACAATACATATCCTTTACCTCTTCAATACAGTCATTTTCCGGACCGTTGAAGGTATTGACAGCCAGATGCCAGAACATGCCCTCCGGCAGGTCCGGCAGACACAGCTGATGGCTTTCCCAGTGCGAATTGATTGCGATATGCACAATGTCATCCTCTGTATCGTCTGCATTGCGTCCGGCAAAGGTCACGCCAATCACACGGGTATCCTCCTTGTAATTGGCATCCCACGGAGCCTGGGAATGCAGGCTGGTTTCCGGGAAACGGCTCTCAGCCGGTTTGGTATGCCCGCGCAGGATCGGATGCTTTTTGCGGAAATGAATCATATATCGGAAGAAATCATGCAGCGCCTTGTTCTTTTCCAGCAGGCTCCAGTCCAGCCAGGAAATCTCATTATCCTGACAATACGCATTGTTGTTGCCAAACTGTGTATTGCCGAATTCGTCACCCGCCAGGAACATCGGCGTACCACGGGAGCACATGAGAATTGCCGCTGCGTTCTTCTGCAGCCGGCGGCGCATATTCTTCACTTCCTGATTGTCTGTCTCACCCTCAATGCCGCAATTCCAGCTGTTATTGTTGGATTCACCATCGGTATTGTTCCAGCCGTTCGCTTCATTGTGCTTGGAATTATAGGTAAACAGGTCATTGAGCGTAAAGCCATCGTGACAAGTAATAAAGTTAACCGATGCACATTCACCCCGCTTGGTGGGCGGGTACAGGTCCTGGGAACCCAGAATGCGATAGGAAACCGTCGTTGCCATACCGCCGTCGCCCTTGAGGAAACAACGGATGTCATCACGGTATTTTCCGTTCCATTCTGCCCACCGGTTGCTCCGGGACGGGAAGGAACCAACCTGGTACAGTCCACCCGCATCCCATGCCTCTGCAATCAGCTTGACATCACTGAGCAGCGGATCCACCGCGAGCGACTCCAGCAGGGGCGGGTTATGCATCGGTGTGCCGTCCTCATTTCGTCCGAGAATGGAAGCCAGATCGAAACGGAAGCCGTCAATGCGGTATTCAATGACCCAGTAGCGCAGGCATTCCACAATCATCTGATGCACAATCGGATGGTTGCAGTTGACAGAATTGCCGCAGCCGCTGAAGTTATAATAGGTCCCATCCGGTGCCAGCAAATAATAAACCGAATTATCCACGCCCTTAAAGGAGAAAATGGAGCCATCCTCATTGCCCTCTGCCGTATGGTTGAACACCACGTCCAGAATGACCTCCATGCCGTTTTTATGCAGTGCACGCACCAGCCGGCGCAGCTCATCGCCCTCATTGGTAAATTCATGCTCCGCAGAGTAGGCGGTATTCGGTGCAAAAAAGGCAACCGGGTTATAGCCCCAGTAGTCAAGCAGCAAATTTCCGTCATGAATGCGCATATCCCGCATCTCATCAAACTCGAAAATCGGCATCAGCTCTACCGCGTTGATGCCCAGCTCCTTCAGGTAGGGGATCTTTTCCATCAGGCCGTCAAAGGTGCCCGGATTGGAAACACCGGACGATTCATGCTTGGTAAAGCCCCGCACATGTGTCTCATAAATGACCAGATCCTGCATGGCGATATGGGGGGAACGAACGCCATGCCAGTCAAAATTGGACGAGGTAATCCGTCCACGGTATTCAAATCCGGTTGCCGGACGGGTACCCCATTCCGACTGTCCGGCTACCGCGCGGGCATATGGGTCCAGCAGCAGATTGTTTTTGTCATACAGCTGTCCCTTTGACGGGTCATAAGGACCGTCAATGCGGTACGCATATTCAAACTCGTCAATTTCCAGACCAAATACAATCATGGAATACACGTTTCCTACACGATATTCGGCGGGAAACGGCAACACAGCGAAGGGTTCCGATTGACGGCGCTTAAACAGGACCAGCTCCACGCTGGTCGCGCCCTGGGAGGTAATGGTAAAATTAATGCCTCCCGGAAGCTCAAACGCGCCATTTTGCAGTGCATAACCGGGACAGGTCTTAAACCCATCAATTTCCCGCATGGGATGTAAAAAACCACCATGCCTTCCCATTCTCACAACCGATTTATCCGGCAGTCCTCTATGATATTCAACTGTTGTATTCTGGCCCTGCTCAGCCATTGGGTTCACCTCATTCTGGAATAATGAATCCTTGCGTCTTTTTATAAACTGATTCTGCTTATTATTATTACCTTTTTTGACCGTCTTGTCAATTATTTTTGACAAATGATACGACACGGCCTTTGTTTTTCCACAACTTTGCTATTTATGTACATAACAATATTATTTGTCGAAAAATATACTTCTCTTATCCACTATATCGACGTACTCAGCCGCGCACAAAAGAAAAAGCTCCAATATCTTACGAAACTGGAACTTTTCTTCTCACAGATACAAATGATGCCATAACTGCTCTGTATATATACCTTCCAATAGATCCAAAGTTCATCTCCTGTCATTCCAGAGCAAAACTGCCAGTTTCTTTCCCGTCAATAGCGAAGGAAAACAAAGTGCTTTTGTTCACTGCTGCAAAGTAGTCGGTGCGCCTGTACTCTGCTTCATAGTGCTTCTCGATCATCTCCAGCGTTTCGCGCAGCTGCAGCATGGCTGCAACTTCATGCTTGCAATTGTAGCTACAGAAGCAGGAGCAAACAAGACTGCTGATCTCACCATTTCGGTATGCAAACTCGACCTCATAGGCTTCACGGCCCTCCACAATGGCGTAACCACAAGTCCCGTCGATACATATGTATTTAACCCTGTTCTCAAAGTAGTATTCCTGACCACGCTGCGCAATGGCACTGCTTACTTCCATCTCATTCAGGTCATACAGCCGGAACGATGTGCCATCGCTTCCGCTGACAAATGCATCCCCCTCTGTTTCCGGCGCTTTGAACCATGTTGCAGCCTTGCTAACCGGCAATGCAACCGGATCAAAGGTCACAAAATGGGAGCCTGCCATAAAAAATTTGCCGCTTACATTTGTGTCCACTACTGCGATCACACGCTTGTATTCGGAAATTCTGATTTTAAAATTATAGTTAACCTCTGTAACGATACCGCGCAGACCTTCCAACTTCCCATTCACATATACCATATCCCCACGGTGCAGGTCAAACTGGTCATTATAATACCCAAGTGTCATATTGCGGCCTGCAAAGTGCACCTGTACGACCGACTTCCGCGGTGCCGCCACCTGCCGCGGTATATGGTGCAAATCTTCTTTATGCGTATTGTCAGGACGCTCTGCTGCAAATCCAATTTTGAATGCCATAGCCTTATCTTCCCTTTCAAAGTTTTATACATACATTATAGCACGAAAACTATGGATTTCGGCGATAAATTCCAATTCACTGCTCACAGATTGCAGAGGCTTTCCAATCCCTCATAAAAACGAAAAGAGCATCTTACGATGCTCTTTTCTTTGGTGGGAGGTGGTGGATTCGAACCACCGAAGTCGTTGACAACAGATTTACAGTCTGCAAAACATTCAACATTTCATGCCAGTATTCTTGCATATTTGTCAAATATATAAGAATATCAAAACAAAACACATCTTAATAAAAAACTTATGTCCAGTTCATGTCCAAATACCATATCATGTCAAAAATACGCCAAAGGTAATAAACGATATTTGTTTATTTTATCCGTTTTCAGGATATTTAATCCGAAATACGGTATTATTAAACGCAAAGGAGAACTGGCGAATGATTAAGATTTTACTGTCCAAGAAGTTGGGCGAACTTCGCTGGACGCAGAAAGACCTTGCTCGTGCCACTGGTATTCGTTACAATACGATCAACGATCTATACCATGACATGGCAGCGAGAGTAAGCCTTGAGCACCTTGATTTGATCTGTGAAGCCTTAGACTGTGACCTATCCGAAATCGTTGAGTACACACCAAATACTATCAAAACGACCAAGACACGTACAGGCCATGAGCGCAAAGATTAAGCTGCTCTCTCCCCTTCCCGGATGTAAATGCATCCGGGATTTTCTTTTGCCGTTGCAACGCCCAGAGCCGGGCTCTGCACACCGTTTTGCTGATAAGGGTAAGTTTATACCCAAGCCACAAAACGGTGAAAATGCCCGTGCTACGTCCATATTTTAGCTGACAGATTTCATTACAGCGTTGTTCCCTGTCCTAGACATTTATTCGTTTGATGCTTTTTCATTCGGAATGTATTCAACTATATCTCCTGGTTGACAATTAAGAACCGTACAAATCTTATCCAGAACATCAACAGGAATATGCTTTGCAGAACCAGTACATAGAGCAGAAATGGTTGGAGGGCGAACCCCTGTTTTCTCTGCTAGTTCTTTTTGTGTCATTTCGCGCATAGCGAGCATAACCTTAACTCTAAACTTTATCAAGATATCACTCCTCCTCTCTTGTTCATTATACTACGATTATCGTATCTGAACAATACTGTTTTCGATAATTATTTTTGTGAAATTCCGAATTTCGTATTGACAAATTACGAAATTCGTAGTATTATATACTTGTCAGGAGGGAAACCGAATGACAAATACAAACCGGGCAGGAGGTTGAACATCTTGGAGGAAAACAACATGACACAGGCAGAATTGATTCTGTATCTTGAAACCTTGGCAGAGCTGATTGAAGCGAAAGCCACAAGCGTACAAGAAGCTGCTGAGATCATTCGTGACAAGGCAGAGAAACTCAAGTAAAAAAATTAGGCTCCCCACAGCCTGAGAAACTAACGGGAGCCTAAAAGCGGACAAGGGAAGGCAGTGACCTGCCGCCTGTCTTCCCTTGATTCTATCACACAAGCGGCACCGAATCAAGGAGAACAAAACAATGATGATGTCTGAATTTATCGAAAGAACCGGCTTTGAGCCGTCCGCAGAGGAATACGAAAAGATTGAAGAACAGTATTACAACTTCGATGGAGATAAGGATGCTTTCTGTGCTAACTGGCTGACACAGGGCGGAATCCTGAGATGCTGCAAGGAACGTGCACTGAAGATCGAGCAGCTGAACTCCAAAATCCTTGAAATTGAGCACATGAGCCGCATGGAGGACAAGAAACTGCAACAGCGTATTGCCGATCTGGAAGCTCAGCTTGACCGAGAGCTTGAGTGGAAGCCCTGCACTGGCAGTGGCACCAATATGGATCAGGAACGGTATGAGCATCTTGCATCCGCCGGCAAGGGTCTGTCCGATCAGGAGGCAAAAGAGCTTATCGCAGATGAATGCGGTTTCTCTCCTGAGAAGATCACCATCCTCCACACAGCCAGCGCCTACGAGGTAAACAAGTACCGTCAATTGCGCCAGGCTGCTGAATATGATCGAAAGCCGGTGTACGAATCTACTGATTGGAATTATATCCGTTTTGACTGCGCCAGCTTCATGTACGAACTGGTAAATGGCGAACTGGAATTCTATTGCTGCTGAGATAATACCAACTGCCGCCCCTAAGGGGACGGCACGCATGAAAATTCTGATTGTTGAGCCCTGAATGTGGTCGCATGTGGCTGATCCTCAAGGAAATTCTTCATAATGCAGAGATGTTTGAATAAACATTGCCACGAAAACAGCGATGCCCGAATAAAAATCACGGGCAATGGAAATTTGATATGTATAACGAAAAAATCTCTTAGTGCGCAAAAAAACAATTGATTTTAATACTAATATACACTATAATACACTTCGGAGGAGATGACCATGCTTAAACGTTTTGCAGTGAAAAACTTCTTATCATTTGGAGAGGAAGTTACTTTTACCATGGAACCTGGAAAGGTTCGTGGCAGACGCGAGCATCTTTTAGAACATCGCGGTTGCAATTTATTGAGATTTTCCGCAATATATGGCTCAAATGCAGCAGGAAAATCAAACTATGTTCGTGCTATACGTTTTGCAAGAGACACTATTTTACACGGAATGCAAAAAAACACTATGACCCGCTATCATCGTGTTGATCCAGAAAACAAAGAAAAACCTACAGAATTTACTTTTGAAATTCGACTTGATAAGAAAAAATATAGATATCAGTTTGGATTAAACATGTACTCCGGAATGTTTCTTTACGAATCATTAGTAGATTTTTCAACGGGAAAAGAAAAAGAAATCTTTACACGAGATATGTCTCAGCATAAACAACATATTATGTCATTAGCCAAGGATGCTGCATCCAATATTCGTATACAGACTTATTTAGGCGACATGCCAGAAGATTCCAATATTCTTTTTTTGAAAGAAATGAACCGAAATAAGGCGCAGGCATATGATGTTATACCAGAATTACATGTATTCAAAGACGTATATATATGGTTTAAAGAAAAACTTCGTATTATATATCCAGAAGAACATCTTGAAATAACACAACCTAAATTATTTGAAGAAAGTGAATCTGAATCTATTTGCGAAATGTTGCAAAATTTTTCACTCCATATTACAGATACTGCGGTTGAGTCTGTATCTTTTGAATCTATCTTTTCTTCCGTACCGGGACAATTTCCACCAAAATTCTTTGAAGATTTTAAAAACAACATATATCAAGCAATTCAGGAAGCAAAAAAGAAGCACCCAGAAGCCGAAAAAATGTCTCACACTCTCCGAGTCGGGGCAGATTTATATTCAGTTAATCTGGATGAAGGCGATCAACTGGTACTAAATCGGTTGCAATTAGT
>SFJM01000003.1 GCA_004555915.1 Clostridiales bacterium
TTCCGGGCATTCAGGGCACACAGACCGGCTTCCGCTGCCTGTTTGGGTGGGCTGTCAGGCAGGAGAATACCTGCCAGCTGGGCAGCCGCAAGCGTGTTCCTGGGCGTGATCTGGCATGCTGACCGCATTCCCATTTCACGATTTCGATAAATGCATTTCTCGTTTTCACAGAGTGACCAGGGGTGGTGACATTTTTGTCAGGAGGGCAATAATACCGCCACGCAAAGTGAAGACCTGAATTTTGGGAAATTTTTTCGTACGGTTGGGGGATGCGGTCCTAAGCTACATCTCCTCAACAACATTTTCGTGTGAGGGTACCCTTCAACACTACGTGTTGATGTCAAGACCATGGAATGCACAGGCAGGTATCAGAAAGACAACGGTAGCTGCGATATTCAGTTCTGAGCTTCACCTGAAAAACACCTCTGTTTTTTCTGATTCAAAACGCTTTTCTGGACGTTTTTGAACTGATTTTGCAAGAATTTTTGCATTTATTTTTTTGTTCGCGTATATTGTACCTGCATGCGCCTGTGCGTTATCCCCCTGCTGTAAATCATTTGCAGAGTTGGAAATGCCCCTCAGGCATCGGTCAGTCCACGACAAGTCACCGCGCTCTTGCATGGGGGGCATTCTCCC
The DNA here is from genome assembly GCA_004555915.1 of Clostridiales bacterium. Lineage (GTDB taxonomy): Bacteria > Bacillota > Clostridia > Oscillospirales > Butyricicoccaceae > Butyricicoccus_A. The sequence continues at coordinate 637 of SFJM01000003.1, forward strand.
GGGCTTTCTCTGGCACGCCGCAGGCATGATTTGACTTTGCCGCCTGCTTGAGCGCGCTGTCAGGCGGTGAATGCCTGATAACTACCGGCATTGTCTGAGAAAGGACTCCCCCCCTCCCTCACGTGCGCGCGAGGATTTCCCGAAAGTCTTGCACCCTACCGAGTAGAAGAATTAAAAATTAAACCGATTATTTCGCTATGGGGAGTATGACCTTCGCGCGCGCATAAATTTTTCTTTCCGCTTTTTATTTTAGTATCCCACCCGCCTGCATTCAACCACTTGAGATTGCTTTCTCTATGCTGGTTCATTAAATATACATGATTACAAGCCCAAAGGAATTGAGATATACTCATTCCTTTCCATGCTTTCTTTTGCCTTTCCTGCGGCTTCTTTTCCTTGGTTCTGGCAGTAAGTACTTGATGTAAAAGAAGGAACCAAACTCATTTGTTTCCTCTCTGCGTTCAAGCACATAGCATCCAACTGGCGGGAGCAGCTGCTCATTGTCATTTACAAAGCCATGCTCTACTTTAGGCTTCTTGAGATTACGAGAACCTGTCCAGCTTTTTGCACCAACGGGTAAGTTACCATCCTGCCGTTCCTTTGTCATATACCTTGACCGTGCTGCATAACCGGTACTTTCCGTTCCGTATTCTCCTATGGTGTCAATGTCTACTTGTTCACCGTATACCCAAAGGCTTTTAATTACCTCAAGGTCATCCTCGGCAGTAGCATTTAAAACAAGATGGATATGTAACCGCTTATCTCCGTGTTTTCCTTCAACCGTATAGATGTACTTGACATCTTCACCGCGGGCTCTCCTGTGCTTTCTCAGTGCCCGAATGAACTTTCTAAAGGCTGCAATAACTTCCTTCCTGTCCTTGGGATTATGCGCTTTATCAAAGGTCAGTGTTATGAATAGGTCGGATGGTCTGAAGTTTTCTGCCATAGTGAATTCTAAATTCTGGCGAGTTTGTTTCAGATTCAATGCCGCCCTGGCTTTGGTTGTTGCTCTGCTTTTGGCAGCGCGTACCCGTTCACTGTCTCCCGCTTCTGGTCTTGTGTACAGGACAGAGGCAACCAGTCTCCCGCCTCGTACTGTCCGTTTATACTTTGCCATGGTTCTTCTCTCCTCTCTCCATGCCTGATCTCATACAAGAACATATGTTCCCGATATACATTCTATTATGTGAACGTATGTTCTTGTATGGGTACAGGGAAAGCCGGTCATCAGGTTTCCCATATCTGACCGGCTTCCATTCTTGATTTGTATCACACCTGTGGGCAGCTGCCCGCTGTTTCTGCATGTACTCCCGCCTGAAAGCTACATCCTTTCATGACGGACCTCCGCATTTGTTTGCAGGTTTGGCAAATGCCACTGCATATTCATGACCAGCATCAAATCCCGCATAATAACCTTCATGGTAAGCATCACACAGCTGAATCATGATCTTGTAGTCATGTTCGTTCCCTGCATCCAATCCACACTTGCGTGCGAACTGCTGCGCCACACACATGGCGGCTTGACATTCTGCCCCGTCATGAGAGCAGATACAGGTTGAAACCCTCTGCCGGGTGAATCTGACTGCAGCAACTCCTGCCAATGTAGGACGCTTAACCGTGCGTTTCGTTGCCATGCTGGCATAGTTGATCTTGTTTTCATAGCTCATTTTGCTCCTCCCGCCAGTACATGGCGTGCCTGCTGCCGCTTCAATGCTCCGACAGCATAACCGGCATCATATCCGTTTGCATATTCGATACTCATAAAACGGGACAGTGCAACTGCATTGCCGCCGCGCTGATCGGCATAGGAAAGGAATTCCTCTCCCAGCTCATTGTTAGGAGCTGCACCGTTTGTTCCGTCTTCCAGACCGTCTTTGTATCCCATGTTATGTATCTCATCAAACACACTATCCAGTGCCTGGATGCTTCTTTCATCAAGACCATTTCCAGACTTCGATGTAATTTCAAGATTCCATGTTCCCATTAATTCAACCTCGATTCTGGTATATCGCCCAAAATTGTGTCAAACCAACTGATTAACTTGTTCATCAATTCCGATGCTTTAATAAGCTCAGAATACGCAATATCTCCACGGGTTGCCGCATCCTGACGGTAATACATAAGCGTGCTTTCCGTGTAAGACGTACGTATAAGGTAATCCTCAAACAAATCCTTTGTCATCAGCTTAGCTTTTCTTGTACAGCATTCAATCTCCTGCACAAGGTCTATCATATCGTTTACATCACCAAGCGGCAAAACGATATTCAGTTCACATTCAGCAGACGCAGATTGTCCGCTTTCATGCTTAAATGGTTCCATTCTTTGACCTCTTTTCTGTTTCTCTTGACTGGGTGCAGGCAGACGTGATATACTAAACATAACAAATACGCCCGCCTGCGGGTGTTATCGTTCGGGGTTGCGTCACTCGCCAAAGTAATGAGCAATCCCTTTTTTATGCCCTGGTTTTCCTGCCTGCATGCCGTGGACACGGAAGATTCTCCGGTACCGGTCTAATCTCCCCATAGCTGGCGGGCGTTTCATCCGGTTCCCCGTCCAGTGTTTCCAGATACTCAAGCAGGCTATCAAAGGAAAGCAACGTGCGCCGTCCAACCTGCACGGTACGGATTTTTCCAGACTTTGTCAGCTTCCGGATAAAGTTTTTGCTAATTGCCGTATTCGGGTCAAGCTGCTTTAATTCCTCATAGGCCTGATCTACCAGCCGCATTCTTGGTAATGCCATAACATAACCACCTTTCTTTATCTTGCGTGTCCAATTTGGACACGTTTTTTCATTCATAGAATTTTTGCCAATCTAAACCCAGCGTTTTGGCAATGCCTTTTGCAACTCTTGCAGGCATACAAGAACCACGATCACCGTTTTCAATTGCAGAGTAATACCTCTGCTTAATGCCGGCAGACTGTGCAACATCTGCTTGGGTTCTATTCGCTGCATGTCGCGCATCAATAAGCCACTGTCTCTTCTTAGAATCATTATTCATAGCATTTTCACCGCCTTATTTAATATTATTATTTATAATAGCACTATTAGCAGGAATGTCAAGCATTTTTAGCACTATTTTTCTTTTCTATTTACTTTCACGCCTAAATGTGCTATCTTTAATAAAAAAGAGGTGTCCTTATATGAGATTACGCCAACTACGAAAAGAAGCGCATATGTCACAAGCTGATCTTGCAAAACATCTTAATATTGGACAGACTACATTGAGCAGTTGGGAAACAGGTAAGCGAGTACCTGACGAATATGTATTGAAAGAAATTGCAAAGTTTTTCGATGTATCAATCGAGTATTTGATGGAAACAGAAGATATTGCCCCAGTTGGTTCTCAATCGTTAAATATAACTTCTTATGACCTCGCAATGAGAATTCTTGAAAATTTTCCTACTCTTATCTCTAACTATGAACGTGTTATTGAAACATGCAAAATGGTTGTTGTTGGCTGTCGTTTATTATCCGCTGAATCTATTGATACTATCGCTCCTGAAAAATTACTTCAAACAATTTCAGACAATTATGATTCTCTTCCTGAATCAGGAAAATCAACCATGGACTATATCTTAACTGAGTTTTCCGAAGCAGTTAACGATATCATCAATTGTTAAGTGTATTATTTAAAGCCGGAACAATCCGGCTTTTCTTTCACCATCTAGATCGAACGATTGTTCGTTTTATTTCTCTCCCGCCTGCAAAATATATCAGAATATGAGGTGATTTTATGGCATATTCAAGAAAGAGAGGCAACAGCTACTTACTCCGGCAGTCCTGCGGCTATGACATGAACGGCAGGCAGATAGTAAAGAGCATGACATGGAAGCCCGCGAAAGGCATGACAGATAAACAGATTGAAAAGGAGCTGAAACGACAGCTTGTTCTGTTTGAGGAAAAATGCAACTCCGGACAGGTGCTTGACGGTAGCATACGGCTCTGCGATTTCTGCGATATCTGGATGAAGGACTATGCAGAAAAGCAGCTGCGCCCCTCTACCTTGTCCGGCTACAAAGGCTTTTTAAAGAGAATCCTTCCAGCTCTCGGACATCTACGCATGGACAAAATACAGCCTCATCACCTTATGGCATTCTATGATAACCTCATGGAAAAGGGTATCCGGCTTGATAATAAATACAAGTGTAAGGAGGATTACTGCCAGGCTTTGCGTGGCGTTTCCCGCCGTGAATCCTTTGCATTTCGTCTCTCCCGCCTGTGTTCCTCGCTCTACCCTGATTCATCTCTTCCGGTAATTGATTGCACCAAAGCCGAATTTGCAAGGCTGGCGGGCGTTTCTGTGGGTACCCTCGAAGCCATGACCGCAGGGCGCAATATCGCTCCGGAAAGCGCGGATAATATATGTCGTGCACTGCATGTCCCAATAGATACACTCTTTATACCGGTAGGAAATGACGATATATTGAGCACAAAGACTGTGCAGCATTACCACCGGCTTTTATCCAGCATCTTCAATACCGCTGTGAAATGGCAAGTAATCTTTTCAAATCCATGCAGCAGGACAGACCCTCCAAAGGTGGAACGAAAGGAAGCCCTCTATTTGGACGAACACCAAGCCGCCCGCCTGCTTGATCTGCTGGACGATGAACCAGAGCAATACCGCACCATGATAACGCTGCTGATACATACCGGCATGAGGCGTGGCGAATTGTGCGGGCTTGAATGGTCTGATATTGATTTCGATAAGGGTATTATTTCTATCAGACGTTCGTCTATTTATCAGCCGGAGAAAGGTGTGTTTACATCTGACACAAAAACGCCATCTTCCCACCGTGTCTTAAAGCTAACTCCTGATGCTCTCGCCATCCTACGGACACACAGAGCAGAGCAGGGGCGTGTACGCCTGAGTTTAGGAGATCAATGGCATGATTATGACCGGCTTTTTACGCAATGGAACGGTAAGCCGATTTATCCAGACACCCTCACAAGCTGGTTTCATAAATTCGTGCAGAGAAACAACCTTCCGCCTGTGTCTATTCATAGCCTACGGCATACCAATGCAACGCTGCTTATAGCGGCGGGAACCAATGTGAGGGCGGTAGCTGCACATTTGGGGCACGCTCAAGCCTCTACAACCATGAATATCTATTCCCATGCTATCCAGTCAGCAGAGGCAGCAGCTGCAGACGCTTTGCAATCTGTACTGACACAGGCAAGAAAGACAGATGCAGGCTGAAAGACGATTCCTTCACAATCCCGGCATACTTACGCGCTGATCGGCGCAACCTCACAGATATTTCAAAGATTTTTTTGCAAGATTTACTCCCATAGACTTCATAATAAAACGCCCATCAGCTGACTTTTCGGCTGGTGGGCGTTTCCATGTTTCAAGCTATTTAGTTTTCATGAATACTACAGATGCGTTCTTGGGCGTGATTTGGCATGCTGCAGGGGCAGCCTGGCTTCTTGCTCCGGGAACTCATGGCACACAGACCAGCTCCTGCTGCCTGTTCGGGTGGGCTATCATGCGGGAGAATACCTGCCGGCTGGGCAACTCAAGCGTGTTCCTGGGCGTGATCTGACACGCTACCGGGCACGACCTGGCTTCCTGCTCCGGGAACTCATGGCATACAGCCCGGCTCCTGCTACCTGTTCGGGTGGGCTGTCAGGCGGGAGAATATCCGCCAGCTGGGCAACTGCAAGCGTGTTCCTGGGCGTGATCTGACACGCTGCCGGGCACGACCTGGCTTCCTGCTCCGGGAACTCATGGCATACAGACCGGCTCCTGCTGCCTGTTCGGGTGGGCTGTCAGGCGGGAGAATACCCGCCAGCTGGGCAACTGCAAGCGTGTTCCTGGGCGTGATCTGACACGCTGCCGGGCACGATTAGGCTTCCTGCTCCGGGAACTCATGGCATACAGACCGGCTCCTGCTGTCTGTTCGGGCGGGATGTCAGGTGGGAGAATACCTGCCAGCTGGGCAGCTGTAGTCGTGTCCATCATCTGACTGCGGGCAAATCGGTTCTTTAAAAAATAAAAAAAGAATCGGTTGAGATGCTTTTCATCGCTCCCGCCGATTCTACATAATTTTCTATGATATTTTATCATCTTATGCACAATAGAATTTCCTTAAATTCGCTTACGCAAAGGACAAATAAAGGACAGTCTTTCAGATAGTTTCCTTTAACCGTCCTAAAAATTAGAAAAACCGGTTCATCCTTGCGGAAAAACCGGTTCATCTGGTACGCCAGAAGGGATTCGAACCCCCGACCTTTTGGTTCGTAGCCAAACACTCTATCCAGCTGAGCTACTGGCGCATGTCGGAAGTGTTTTTGTTCATTTCCTGACTGCTTGACTAGTATACCAAGAAAATCGCCTTCTGTCAACAATTATTTTGAGTTTTTTAAAAAAACATTCTCTTACGCCCCGGAAGCCCATCCCAGGGAACACTTTACCGCCCGGTGCCAGCCATCCAGCAGCTTGCGCCGTACCTCCTCCGGCATATCCGGCTGGAAAATCCGTTCCGGCTGACAGTTCTGCCGAATCTCCTCCCGGTTCGCCCAGTAGCCCACAGCCAGCCCTGCCAGATATGCGGCGCCCAATGCGGTGGTCTCCACACAGACCGGACGTTCCACCGGTACATGGACGATATCCGACTGGAATTCCATCAGAAAATCATTGGCACAGGCACCGCCATCCACCTTCAGGGACTGCAATGTTAATCCGGCATCCTGCTCCATCACCTGCAGCACATCTGCCGTCTGATACGCCAGGGATTCCAGTGTGGCACGGACTACATGTGCCCGTCCCGCGCCCCGTGTCAGCCCCACCAGCGCGCCTCTGGCATATGGGTCCCAGTAGGGTGCTCCCAGACCGGTAAATGCCGGTACCAGATATACCCCCGCTGTATCCGGCACACTGCGGGCAATGGCTTCGGAATCAGAGGCATGCTCCAGCAGCCCCATTTCATCCCGCAGCCACTGGATTGCCGCTCCTGCTACAAATACCGAGCCTTCCAGCGCATAACTGATCTCACCGTCTACCTCCCATGCAATGGTGGTCAGCAGGCCGTTTTCACTTTTGACCGGTTTGGTTCCCGTATTCATCAGCATAAAGCAGCCGGTGCCATAGGTATTCTTGGCATCCCCGGGCTGGAAGCAGGTCTGGCCGAACAGGGCTGCCTGCTGGTCTCCGGCAATGCCTGCCAGAGGAATCGGTCTGCCAAACAGCTCCGGTGCCGTTTCGCCCAGAACACCGCTGGATGGCACAACCTCCGGCAGCATACCGGCTGGAATATCCAGCTCCTGCAGCAGCTCCTGATCCCATTGCCGTTTATGGATATCAAACAGCATGGTGCGGGCAGCATTGCTCACATCGGTCACATGCCGTTTCCCGCCGGTCAGGTTCCATACCAGCCAGCTGTCCACGGTGCCGAACAGCAGCTCTCCCTGCTCCGCCCGCTGCCGTGTCTGGGGCACATGGTCGAGAATCCACTGGATTTTGGTTGCGGAAAAATAGGCATCCACAATCAGACCGGTTTTCTGCTGAATGGTTTCTGCCAGACCACGCTCCCGCAACGCATCCGCCTGTGCCGCTGTCCGGCGGCACTGCCAGACAATGGCGGGGGCAACCGGTTTTCCCGTATGCCGGTCCCAGATGATGGTGGTTTCCCGCTGGTTGGTGATGCCGATTGCCACAACCTGCTCCGGCTGAATGCCAAGCTGCTGTATGGCCTGCCGGCATACCTCCAGCTGTACCGTCCAGATTTCCATGGCATCCTGTTCCACCCAGCCGTCTTTGGGATACTGCACATGCAGCTCCTGCTGGGTGACAGCGCACATGGCTCCCTGCCGGTCAAACAGGATACATCTGGCACTGGTGGTGCCTGCATCAATTGCCATGATATATTGTTTCATTTTCACACACTCCCCATAGAAAAAAATGCGCTGTGCATCGTGACAGCGCGCTTTTCTCCTGTTTGATTTTTATTTATCCGCGTAACAATTTTGTATAATATTCCGCATCACGAACCTGTCCTACCGCGCAGATCGAAGCCTGGTCAAAATCAAAAATCCGCCTTGCCAGCTGTGCAATATCCTCCGCTGTCACGGCATCATACAGTGCCATGACTTCCTCCAGCTCCAGTGTCTTGCCAAAGAACATTTCACTGCGTCCCAGCTGATTCATACGGCCGGAGGTGCTTTCCATCCCCAGCAGCATATTGGTCTTGGCCTGTTCCCGGCAGCGGCTCAGCTCTGCACGGTCCGGGCCATCCTCTGCCAGACGCAGGCATTCCTGCCGGATCAGCTGGAGGGCTTTTTCCTCGGTTTCCTTGCCCAATGCGGTATAAATGCCAAAGACACCGGTGTCCTCATGGGAGGTATTGAAGGAATAAATGGAATAACACAGGCCATTTTCCTCACGGATGGTCTGGAACAGTCTGGAGGCCATACCGCCGCCCAGAATGGCTCCCATCAGTGCATTGGTATACCGTTCCTCTGCCTGGATGGAAACACCCGGAAAGGCAAGGCACAGATGGTTCTGTTCAATTTCCTTCGGACGGGTGATGACCCGGGGCTGATAATGCGCCGGTTCAATGACATTCTGTCCATCACCCTCCATGACAGAAAACAGGTCACAGATAAACGCGATATCCTCCTGCGTATAGGAGCCTGCAATCGCCACCACGGTATCCTTGGGACGGTAATATTCCGCCACATAGTTATGTAAGGTTTCGCTGTTCATGCCCAGCAGGGTTTCTTCCCTGCCCAGAATCGGCCGTCCCAGTGAGCTGCCCTCATAACAGGCCTCAAAGATTTTTTCTGTTGCCACATCCTCCGGGGAATCCTCGTACATATCAATTTCTTCCAGAACGACGCCACGTTCCAGTTCCATATCCCGTTCCGAAAACCGGGAATGCAGAAACATATCCGCAAGGATTTCCACACCGGTCTGTGCATGCTTATCCAGTGTTTTTAAGTAAAAACAGGTACATTCCTTGGTTGTGAATGCATTTACCTGTCCGCCAATGGCATCCATTGCAATGGCTATATGCTGTGCGGAACGCTTTTCCGTTCCTTTAAATACCATATGCTCAATGAAATGAGAGATGCCGCTGAGCTCATCCGGTTCATGCCGGGAGCCATTCATCACCCATATGCCAATTGCGGTGGAACGCACGCCCGGAATCGGTTCCGTGACAATGCGCACGCCGTTTGGCAGTACAATTCGGTCATACATCTGTCAATCTCTCCTACGCGGCAATTTCGCCGCCATTACTGTTATTCAGTATACCATATTCTAACTGAAAGTCACACTGTTTTACACAGTTTTTTATGGAAACATCACCCCAATATAACAACTTTTATCCATACCGGTGAAAAAGCACCGTTATCCTGCCAAGATATCTCCAATCCACCTGTTTCCGGCGAAAACCCAAACCAAAAACGGGTCAGCGATGTGACAGAATTCAGCCTGTTCGGAGAGAAACTATATCTCTCGCCCATTCTTGATCTGTGCAGCAGCGATCTTGTCAGCTGCACCATCTCGGATCGGCCTGTCCTGAGCATGGTAACAACGATGCTGGATAAAGCTTTTGAGAAGATACCAGATGAAACTGGTCTTATCCTTCATTCCGACCAGGGCTGGCAGTACCAGCATAAACAGTACCAGCGGATGCTTCGTGAGAAAGGCATCCGGCAGAGCATGAACCGGAAAGGCAATTGGACAATGCGGTCATGGAAAACTTCTTCGATCTACTCAAAAACAAATTGCTTTATCTGCACGAATTTGATTCCATGGAACACTTTAAGCGAGAATGAATGGATGATTTGCACGATTACAACAACTACCGTATCAAATCAAAGCGAAAGGGCCTGCCGCCTGCAATTCACAGACAACAAGCCCTTTCGGCTGCTTGAACCATTTTTACTTTAAAATATTGTCTAAACTTTTTGGGGTCACTTCACTGTTTCCATGCGGGCATTCTGCTTCCTGTATCCGGTTTTATTCCTTGCCTATGCCGTTTTCCAGGAAGAAAATCGGGATAAAGCACAAAATCATGTAAATCAGCACACGGATCGGATGGGCATCCTCCGGTACAAACACATAGCACAGATAGGTCATCAGCAGCATGCACAGCAGTGCCGCGCATGCACCGATGATAACGCCCAGCGGAGCAACCCGTGCTTCCTCCCGTGCGGATGTGATACAGCCGGACAATGGGATAAAGCCATCCCGTCCCAGCAATCCGCACAGCCGGTCATGTGCCGTATACTGCGGATTACGCAGGGCACGGTCGGTTTCCAGCTTCGGTATCGAGACCATGCCCGGTTTGAGGGCATATTTCTGTTCCACCAGCTTGGGTGTGATCTGATGGTTTCTGGTATGCAGCCAGATATGGATTTTACGTTCGGTCAGCACCTGCATGGCATTGAACAATGCTGCCGGTACCTGGTAGTCAATGACCAGAATTGCTGCCACATCCCCATCCAGTGCCAGTACCAGGCCATTTTCCGGTACCTCCCGGGCAATGATGCCATGCTCTGCCATATACCGGTCATCCCCCAGCAGAACCTGTATCCCGCCTACCTGTCCGCTGACACCGCCGTTCACATCCTCTACCACATGCCGTGCCACCAGCGGTGCACCATACCGGGTGCGTACCTCCTCTGCCAGCATATGTCCCAACGAGGTTTCCCCGGTCAGTGCTGCGGCATAGGCCAGCGCTGTGGCATCATTCAGATTGCTCCGCAGCTCCAGACGCTCCAGGGCAATGGAGCTTGCCGGGAACAGGTCTTCATCTGTCAGTACGACGGTTTCCGCTTTTGCCAGATGCTGTACGCCGAAATTGTCATCTGCTGCCGCGCCGCTGCGCTGCATCCGCCGTGCGCTGTAGCTGCGTGCCATCACCATGGCACAGATCAGGGCAATCTGGCAGGCACCGGTAACCGTTGCCGCCAGCACATAAATCAGCCGCCCCGGATCTCCGGTTGCTACACATACAATCACAGCCAGCACCACCGCTGTCACTGCGGACAGGATGGCAAAGATGCTTTCCGCCCTTTGCCGTACGCCCCGCTGCAGGGTCTGTGCAATGAATGCATCGATATTTTCCAGCGGCGCCTTCACAAGATGCGGCTCCGGCCCGTCATGGTAAAACAGTCCCATGGGTTCCCTTGCATTTCCTGCCACCTTATATGTGTAATGCTGGATGGTGGAACGGGAAACCTGTGCCCGGAGCTGTGCGAACAATACCAGCATAATGATGCAGGCATAGGGAATTTCCTCTCCCTCGGACACCAGCCGAGTGACACAGTGGACAATGTTCAGGACGAGCGCCAGATCAATCAGCGTAGACAGATTGGGCTGCAGCCGCAGCAATGCCTGTATGCCGTCCCGTACCACATCATATGCCAGCAGGATGGACAATCCCATCAGCACCAGAAATACGATCAGCACATTGGCGGGATGGTAGACATAATTCATGGCATCCGGCAGGGGCAGCAGGGTAAAATCTGCCGCGCAGGAAATATAGATGCAGATCAGTGTCAGAACGGCAATGGCGGAAGCCCGTCTTGCCTGTTTTCCTGCCCGCCTGCGGCATGCCTTGCTTTCCTGATTCAGATTTTTGGGAATCTGAACCGTTGGCTTTGGGGCAGCCTTAGGCTTATGGTTTTTTCGCTGTCCCGACACAGCCTGCGCCGGCTTTGCCGGTTGTTCGGATTCCTCTTCCGGCTCCATGTCCGTTTCCGGTTCCATGTCCTCCTCCGGTTCGGTTTCCCGTACTGCAGCGGTTACTTCCAGAATGATTTCTTTCTGGCCGGCTGCCTCCGTTTCCGGTTTGTCAGTCGGCCCGTCCGGAAAAACCGAATCTTCTGCCGCATCCTGCTCCAGCAGGGCATGCAGTTCATCTGCCGCATGGATGGCATCCACATCCTCCGACGGCTCCGTCGGCTCCGGTAGTTCCGGCTCTTCCTCCGGTTCCTCCTGCGGCTGCGGCGTGCCATTCTGTTCATCCTTATACCGGCGAATCCGTGCCATAATCCATTCCTTCTGGCGGAGTACCTCACGTGCCATCACCGGTCCCTCCCGACGGAGTATCGCCATGGACGGTGCAATCCGGTACAGCTCCTCCAGCGGCAGATTCATCCAGTCCGGATCAGGCTCCGGCTCTTCTTCCGGTTCCTCGTCCGGTTCGAATTCCGGTTCATCCTCCGGTTCCTCTGTCGGTTCCACCGGTTCTTCCTCCGGTTCCTCTGCTTCTTCCGGTTCGGGTTCCGTAAGGTCAGCGGGACGCTCCGGTTCCTTTTCCATTTCCGCCTCTGCGTCAAACAGCTCTGGCTGCCTGTCCTCCTGTGGTTCCGCAGAGGTCACACGGATCGGCACATCCACATAAACCGTGGTTTCCTCTTCCGGGAATTCCTCCAGTGACAGCTTCTGTTCTTCCGGCTCTGCGTCAACGTCAATGCCATTGTCCCGCAGCAGCTGCTCGAAGCTGACCTTTTCGACCTCTTCTTCCTCTTCCTCCACATCAGCCAGAAAAGCAGCCAGCTCCTCTTCACTGATGACCGGTGTATCCTCCGGGCGCGGCTGGGGCACAGAAAGGGTTTCCTCCTCCGCCCCGATTTCCTCCTCGCGCTGCAGGATGTCACGGAACTCCGCTTCTGCCGGATCCATTTTCTCCTCCGGTTCGGTTTCGGAAGCTGCTTCCGGTTCGGATTCCATGTCTTCGGCGGTTTCTTCCTCCGGCAGTTCCTCTGCGGTTTCCTCCAGGTCATACCACTGGTCATCCTCCGCTTCGGTTTCCTCTGACGGCATTTCCTCTGCCGGTACTTCTGGCTGATCTTCCTCTGCATCCGGTTCCGCTTCATCGGTTTCTTCCGGTTCCACTTCCTCTTCCACGATTTCCAGACCAAATACATCCATCAGCCTGTTCAGGAAGCCCTGCTTTGGTTGGTTTTCCTCTCCAGATTCTTCGGTTTCGATGGCTTCGCTGCCGGTTTCTGTTTCTTCGGGTTCCTCAGCTTCTTCGCCTTCCCCGAAGTCATCCGGTTCCTCTTCCTCCGGTATCTCTGCAATGGTTTCTGTCTCCACCGCTTCGGTCTCTGCCGGCTGTTCTACAACAGAGACAGGCACATCAGACGGGAGGACAATTCGCTGGGTTTCCTGTTCGGACAGGGCATCAAATGCCTGTGTTTCATCCAGATCCATTTCTGCCCCAACAGGCGCCTGTTCAGCAGCTTCGGAAATCTCTTCCACAGCTACATCAGGTTCTTCCTCCGATTCTTCCTCGTCCTCGGAGTCATATTCTTCTTCATCCTCGTATTCTTCGTCGTATTCGTCTTCCGATTCGTCTTCCTCATCGGATTCATCCTCTTCGTCGAACGTTTCTTCCTCGTCCTCCTCATCGGAACCAAACAGGCGGGCAAAGAAGCTGCGCTTCGGCTTTTCCTCTACGTCCTCTTCTTCGTCTGTCTCTTCGCTGTCTTCGTATTCTTCCTCCTTATCGAAGTCCTCTGTGTCATCCACATCCTCCTCCGGTTCGGATTCTTCCTCGTCGTATTCGTCCGATTCCTCTTCCTCATCTGTTTCAGATGCGTCGTCATCCTCGTCATACTCGTCTTCTGATTCTTCTTCCTCGTCAGAATCCGCTTCTTCGTCCAGTTCGTCTTCTTCAGCGGAACCAAACAGACGGGCAAAGAAGCCTCGCCTTGGTTTTTCTTCCGCCTCTTCTTCCTCGTCCTCGAATTCCGGTTCGTCTTCCGGGTCATACGCTTCGGTTTCGTCATATGTATCCGCAGCGTCAATTTTCTGTGTCCATTCCTCATCCAGCGCCTGTGTTTCCATCGCATCGACATCCGGCTCTGCGTCCACAGGCTCCGGTTCACGCTCGATCACACGGGTTGCGCTGTCCAGTACGCTTTCAAACGTTCTGGTTCCCGCCGGTTCCGAAATCATATCCTCTGCCGGCTGATCTGCGGCAAAATCCTCTGCGGGCCGGAACAGCCGTGCCATCAGATCCGGTTCCTCCTCCGGCTCCACAAGCGGTTCGGTCAGCCGGGGATCGGTGGGCTTTTCCTCCTGCTCAATTTCACCCAACCGGGCAAACAGCTGGGCAAAGACATCATCCTGTTCGTCAAAGGGAGTTTCCTCTTCCGGCTTGCTTGCCTCAGCCATGGCAGCCTGTTCATCCACCAGTGCCTGGGTCTGCTCTGCCGCCAGGAACAAGGCGGAAAGATCCCCTGCGCCCTGCTGTTCCGGCATCATATCCTCGGTGACCGGTGCTGCCATACCAACTGGCTGTGTCCTGTCCGATTCCGGCTGTGCCACCGGCCGGGTCTTCAACCGCTCGGTTTTCTGTTCCTCCTGCGGCATGCGCTGTGTTTTCGGTTCTTCCATCTCCACACCAAGGCTTTTCATCAGCTCTTCCAGACTGGTACCGCTGCCTTTGGAAGTACCTGAACCGGCTTCCCGCATGATTTCATCTACATCATAGACACTGCCGCCGGATACATCATTCAATTCCTGTTTTAATTGTTCCAGATCCAGATCATCCATGGCTGTCCTCCCCAATCCGCTGCCGCACTGCCTCATACAGCAAAACAGCAGCTGCGGCAGATGCATTGAGTGAATTTACTTTTCCCTTCATCGGGATGCTGACAATGAAGTCACATTTATCCCGTACAATCCGGCTCAGACCATTGCCCTCCGAGCCAATGACAATCGCTGCAGAGCCAACAAAATCCGCATCATACAGCTGCCTGTCGCCACCGGCATCCGCACCAAAGATCCAGACGCCTTTTTCCTTCAGTTCATCAATTGCCGCGGCAAGATTGGTAACCCGTGCCACGCCGATATGTTCAATGGCTCCGGCAGATGCCTTTGCCGCTGTGGCAGTCAGTCCCACGGAACGGCGTTTGGGAATGACCACGCCATGGGCGCCTGCGGTTTCCGCGGAACGGATGACAGCACCCAGATTATGCGGGTCGGTTAGTCCGTCACAAATCAAAATCAACGGTGCTTCTCCGCGGTCTGCCGCGGTCTGCAGGATATCATCCAGCGAGACATATGCATGAGCTGCCGCCTGTGCAATGACACCCTGATGGACACCGGTTTCACTCATGGCATCCAGCTTGCGGCGGTCTACCTGTGTAACAACCGCACCCGCCTGCCTGGCCATGGCAATAATATCCGCCATTCTGCCGTTCTGGTCCGGTGCCACAAACAGTTTATCCACTGTCCGTCCTGCACGCAGCAGTTCCATGACGGCATTCCGGCCTTCATACAATGTGGTTTCCTGTTCCCCATGGTTTTCCTGCTTTTTATGATGATATGGTTTTTTATTTTTCTGACTCATATGATCTACTCCATCGTGCCAATTTCAGATAGTATCAGTATAACACAAATATTCTCTATCCGACAGCGAATGTACAAACTTTTTGACGATTTGCGGATTTGTTCACAGAATTTCCAGTGGTTCCTTCCGCTGGCAGTTTTCTTTCCCGTCCTCTCACGCACCTGCCGGGAAGCATGGTACATATCACATGACAGAAAAACAGACCCTCCCGTTCCCGGCAGGGTCTGTCTGCTGTTTTTTTATTGGGCTGTCAAATGATTTCGCAGGATTGCCGCAGTCTGTGCACGGGTGGCGCCTGATCCGGGAGCCAGTATAACACCCTCCGGCTCCACGGAACCATGGATCATGCCATTTTCTACGGCCCAGCACATGGCACTCCATGCCCATTCCGACACACAATCCGCATCCGGGAATACGGACAGGGAACCGGAGGTTTGCGGCCGTCCAGCATGGTTATATAAAAGCTGTACCAGCTGTTCCCGGGTGACTATGGCATCCGGCTCGAAGGTATGGTCGCTGGTTCCTGCTGTCATATCCTGTTGCACAGCCCAGCACACGGCATCCGCATACCAGGCATCTGCCTGTACATCAGAAAAATCCGTTGTTCCGGATACCTCCGGCTTTCCGGCAGCATTATACAAGGTCTGTACCACCATTGCCCGGGTCATGTCCCATTCCGGTGAAAACGTGGTATCTGAAGTGCCTGCCAGCAGCTGATTCTGCCAGGCAAATACCACTGCGTCATAATACCACTGGTCGTCGTATACATCGGTAAACGGTGCATCCCCATGATCTGCCGCAGAGTGGATGCGTTTGAGCCCATAGGCCTCTGCAATGGCCTGTGCATCTGCGATGCCCAGTGCCTGTAGTTGCGCATCGGTTGACAGGAACCGGCTATAGTCCTGATCGTTGTCCAGAAACGCGTGCTCAATAATCATACCGGACAGATTGCGCAGCGTGGCGTTACGGATAATGCTGTAATAATCCGCCTTAGTGCCATTGGGATATACCTGGGAGGCACTGTTCCGGCGCAGGAAGCCAAGATTTCGTAGTCCCATGGCCTCCAGCTTTTCCAGCAGTCTGCTGCCGATATCCTGTGTGATTTCCGCCAGCTCCGGCCGGTAATTGCCATTGGATACCAGCATCATTGCGCCATCCTGGGTTGTCCCGTCTGTGGCATTGTTATGCAGGCTGACAATGATATCCGCACCCTGCTGTTCCGCAAAGGTCACACGGTCTGCCAGTCCAATATAGGAATCCCCCGTCCGGGTCATAGATACGGTAACGCCTGCATACTGCTCCAGCTCTGCCTTGCAGTATAACGCGATTTTCAGGTTCAAATCCTTTTCCTGAATGGTTTTCCCATCCCATTCCGCTACCGCGCCGGGGTCCTTTCCGCCATGCCCCGGGTCCAGTGTAACGACCACCATTCCATCACTGCCAACCTGCTTCCCCTCCGAGCCTGTCACAGCCGGTTCCAGCGTCACATCCTCTTCGCCTTCGATCCGGCTTTCTGCCGCTCCTGCTGCCATGCCCGGCAGCAGCAGGCATGCCGCCATCACCAGGCAAATCAGTTTCTTTCGCATTTTGCTATGCACTCCCTTTTTCTTTGCGTTATGATTTTTTATTATACCATATATTTTGTCTTTGTAAAACCCCGGAGTCCTATAGTCTGCCAATCATTTTTCCATAAAAAAATCCGGCTCCCGCAGGAACCGGACGTATTTACAGGCAATCATATGCATAGATGCTATGTCCTTCCCCTCTGGGAAGCATATCCGGGAACCGGTTTTCCCGCTCCTCCGGAAGCAGGCCATTTCCATACATTGCGCCATAATTGTATGCCATACAGCTTTCCAGTCCGGGATGGGGAATGGTTTCCATCCATGCCTCCACCTCGTCATATACCGCCAGCACAGCCGCAACCGCATCTTCGCAGTCAAAGCAATCCGCTCGCCCGATTTTCTGATGTTCCACATAGCGGTCTGCAATTCCATCACAGAACACAGCGGCTTCCCGGAACAGCTGTTCCATCAGGGCTTTTTTCTTTTTCGGCTTGGCCTGCTGCATTTTCTGCCGGCAAACGCGGCAGCGCCGTTCAAACGGTTCGATTGCATACAGCAGCCTGCTGTACCGGAATACATCATAGTCCTTCCGCCCCTCTGCGCAAAACAGCTCCTGCAGCTCACAGTATTGCGCCTGCAGCCGCTGTATGTCCGCTTCACGCTGCTGTCGGTTTTCCTCCGATTCCAGAACGTCCACATAGCTGTAATAATCCCGGATTGCTTTTTCCGCAAGCCAGCAGGCTGTTTCCATCCGCCGGATTGCCCTGAGGCGTTTTTTCTGCTTCGGGCTGGTTTTTACTGCCTCCCAATGCTTTTTCTCCTCCTGGTAATTGTCCCATGTCAGCTTCAGCCTGACACGGTCAGCCTCAATGATAATGTAGTCACCACTGGCATCCAAATTCAACCCATCCCGCTGTTTCAGTTCTGCTTCAAAGCAGACAAGCGCGAGACCATCCACCAAAAAGGAAACTATCACTGCTGCCATATAAATATTGGTAGTGACCTCAAGCGAGCGGCTGCCTGCCAGCGGATAAACAGCAAGCATCAGCAGCATCACGATAAACTTGCTCTTCAGTGTGAAAAAAGCCAGCCGATGCTTGTGTACATACTGGGAATAGCCAAGATAAAACAGCTTCTGGAACCAGTTCTTTTCCCGCTGCACCTGTGCAGCTTTTTCCGCACCAACCTCAAGCCGGAAAGCAGCCTTCTGGGCGTACCAGGCAAGGCCCATCACTGCTATCCAAAAGAAAAACATGAAATAAAACAAAGGTTCATTCCCTCCTTTCTTCCGGCTCCATGCCCAGCCAGCTGCATAAGTCCTCCGCAGCCTGCCATGCATTTCCTGTGGTAAACGTCATCGTTTCCTGCGTGACTGTTTGGAACGTAATGCGCAGGGTAAGCATCGGTGTAATGCTGTATCGTCCTCTCCACTCGCTATGGCGTTCTATTTTCTTCACACCGGCGATATACCTCCGGTTGACTGCCACAACGCCATAATAGGACAGCAGCAGATACCAGTCTCCCGCATACACGGCTTCCACACCCGTGCTGAAAAAGCCCTGCATCCGAACGCTCCGCATGTCCTCCTCCATACTGGTGCACAGATATCCTTCCTGTTTCCGGATATAATGGAGCATCTTGCAGCTCAGAAGATAAACAGCCAGGCAGACCAGTATCATCAGCTTGAAAAAAAATACTACCTTTGCAAGGATGCTTTCCTCATGATAGTCAGCACTCATGATGCCTGCCAGCGCAGTGAGCCCCCAGAAATATCCCCGGGACTGCCGCCTGACAATATTCCTCTTGGTTATCGGTTTGGTTAATCCTGTCATATTTACCCCTCCCCGCCCAGTATACCATGAATCCCCCAAAAGAAAAAGGCTGCACCCAAAGGGGTACAGCCCATAACCTGTTTTTGAAAATTAGCCGAAGAACTTGTCATGTACGGCACGCATTGCACGCTGTGCTTCTTCCTCATTGATGAGGACGGAAATCTTGATTTCGGAAGTAGAAATCATGCGGATGTTTACCTGTGCGTCAGACAGTGCCTCGAACATCTTAGCAGCAACGCCCGGGGTAGAGGTCATGCCTGCACCAACGATAGACAGCTTTGCGATGCCTTCCTGGCAGGAAACGCCGGTGTAATGCAGTCTTTCCTTGTTCTCCTCCAGCAGCTTCATGGTTTCTGCCAGCTGGCCTCTGGTAACGGTAAAGCTGATATCCTTGGTGTTTTCACGGCCAATGGACTGGATGATGATGTCAATGTTAATGTTGTTCTTGCTCAGCAGGGAGAACAGACGGAATGCCTTGCCCGGCTCGTCCGGAATACCCATAACCGATACACGTGCTGTATCCTTATCACAAGCGACGCCGCTGATAATCATTTTTTCCACAGAAGTAACCTCCTTGACTTTTGTTCCCGGATTTCTGGTCAGGCTGGAAACAACCTCCAGATCAATGTTATATTTCTTTGCCATTTCAACCGAACGGTTATGCAGAACCTGTGCACCCAGGGTTGCCAGCTCCAGCATTTCATCATAGGTAATTTCGTCCAGCTTCTTCGCGCCCGGAACAATACGCGGGTCAGCGGTGTATACACCGTCTACATCGGTATAAATCTGGCAGAGATCGGCACCCAGTGCTGCTGCAATGGCAACGGCAGTGGTATCCGAGCCGCCACGGCCCAGAGTGGTAATGCTGTCGTGGCTGTTAATGCCCTGGAAACCGGCAACAATGACAATACGGTTCTTTTCCAGCAGGCTGCGGATACGGCGCGGCTCTACCTTGCGAATGCGGGCAGAACCATAGGACAGGTCGGTTTCAATGCCAGCCTGCCAGCCGGTCAGACTGGTTGCATGATAGCCCAGCTTATTGATTGCCATTGCCAGCAGAGCCATGGAAATCTGTTCGCCTGCACTCAGCAGGACATCCATCTCACGTGCCGGCGGATTGCTGGTGATTTCGCCAGCCTTTTCAATAAAATCATCGGTGGTATCGCCCTGTGCGGATACGACAACAACAACCTGATTTCCGGCAGCAGCCGTCTTGGTTACAATGTCGGCAACGTTAAAAATGCGTTCGGTATTGGCTACCGACGTACCGCCAAATTTCTGCACAATTAAAGCCATGTGCTACGTTCCTCCTAAAGATTCCCCATAAACCTATGGGTGGTATGGTTCTATTTGAACTCCGGCCATGCCCTCCGGTACAGCAGGAGCCATTTGCTTGTAAAAATACGTTGATCCGGTCTGATTACAGCATGCGCATGCAGCCCAGCACATTGCCCAGTGCTTCCTGTGCCTGCTTCATTTCCGCAGTGGTCAGCTCGCCGGTAATGCAGGCTGCCTCGCCTTCCTGAACAGACTCCAGCATCTCACAGCCCGGGAACTGGCCTGCCAGCTTGTTGGCTGCATCCGCACCGGAAAGCCGGATATACCATTTGGATGCAAAGCTGTCCAGCGGACGAACCAGCTTTCTGCTACCATCGCCCCAGCCGATGTCACGGCGCTTGGCCTGATGCCGTGCACAGTCAATCAGATCTGCTACAACCGCGGAAGCGGTTGCCAGCTTGCCGGCGCCCTGTCCATAGAACATGGAATCGCCCAGCATATCTCCGGTTACCATGATGGCATTGAATACATCATCCACACAGGCCAGCGGGCAGGTCTTTGCGACAAAATGCGGTGCAACAAATGCATAGAAGGTTTCATCCGCATTGCTGACGGCACGGCCCAGCAGCTTGACGACACAATTTGCCTGTGCGGCATATTCCACATCCTGCAGGGTGATTTTGGTGATGCCTTCGGTTTCCACAAATTCCGGATACACATGGTCGCCATATGCGATGGCAGACAGGATACAGATCTTGCGGCAGGCATCCATGCCTTCCACATCCGCTGCCGGATTTGCTTCCGCATAGCCCTTTGCCTGGGCTTCCTTCAGCGCAGTTTCAAAATCCAGACCGGCACCAATCATACGGGTCAGGATATAGTTGGTGGTACCATTGAGAATGCCGGTGATATGGGTCATATGGTTTGCTGTCAGGCACTGGAACATGGGACGGATAATCGGGATACCGCCGCCAACAGATGCCTCAAACAGGTAATTGACATTCTTTTCCTTTGCAATTGCCAGCAGCTCCGCACCATGGGTTGCTACCAGCTCCTTATTGGAGGTAACAACATGCTTGCCTGCCAGCAGGCAGCGCTTGGTAAATTCATATGCCGCGCCCTTGCCGCCCATGGTTTCTGCAACCAGGCTGACTTCCGGGTCATTTTCAATGATGGCAAAATCCTTAATAAATTTTTCCTGATACGGTGCATCGGGGAAATCACGCAGATCAAGGATATATTTTACTTCAATGGCATCTCCTGCGTTTTTTGCAACCACATCTGCATTGCGGTCAAGTACTTCATATACGCCGGAGCCCACGGTGCCAAAGCCCATAATAGCAGCTTTCATCATAGTGGTTTTCCTCCTTCTTTTCACATCAGACGGGGGACGTTTTTATTCCCTTGCCAGAATTTCCATACGTGCCACGCCGGAAATTCCCATAACAGCAGCCATCATTTCCTCCACCGGGCCATTCATATCACCGGTCCGTGCCGCGATGGTCACAGCAGCCTGTCCGTTTACCGGAATGGACTGGTTAATGGTGAGGATATTGGCACCGCAGCGGGCAAATACTGCCAGAATGTCCGACAGGACACCTGCTTCATCGGTTACCATCAGGCTGAAAGTAATGATGCTGTGATGTGCCGCCTCAAACAGCGGCCTGATTCCGTCCTTATATTTATAATACGCGCTGCGGCTCAGTCCGACCTTCTGCGTCGCTTCACCGACGGTTCGGAATTCTCCGCTCTGCAAGCTACGGTTTACCCTTGCAACCTTGAGGAATACCTCCGGCAGCAGGGACGAATCAACAATATAAAATTTCGCCTGCTGTTCCAATTGCTCTGCGGCTCCTTTCAGACGGCTTCCCTTCCGTGTCTTTCTCTGAAAAACATTTGTTTTTTGCAGCATTGCTATCATACCACAAAACGTAAATACATTGCAACCCCTTTCGACGCATTTTACCGACGTTTTTTGTATTTTATTGAAACATTCCCAGCAGTTCATCGAAACATGCTGTTGTGCAGGCAAAGACGTTGGGGTGTTTTGGCGTATGATGTCCGGTTTGCCGGCCCGGATATCCGAAAAAAAATTTCCTTAACCAGCCTCCAATGTATCCATGTACTTTTCCGGCAGAATAAACCGGCAGCCGTTCTGCTCTTACACAGGACGGCTGCCATAGGGTTGCCCGTTATTTCTTTCCGGTTTCCGTTTCTGCCTTCAGGCTGCTCTCTGACATGCCATTCACGCCCTTTGCGTTTTCGGCATGTTCCGCAGTACCGGCATAGCTGATATTCGCTTCATCGGTAATGGTATTGTTCACCACAAGGGTGCCGTTCACAATGGCAAATACATTCCAGTAGTCACCATCTCCCTGATCGGTTGGCACATCAAAGGTCCGAATACAGCTTTCGCCGTTGTAAACCTCAATATGTGCTCCCGATGTGGCAACCGTTCCATCGCCGGCATAACGATAAATATAATAATAATACGGCTCGGTTGTTGTGGGCTTCAGTGTGATGGTCTCCGGTCCATTGCCGTTTGTGTCGTCAAGGTCCAGATTGCATACCTCGGTTTCTCCATCATACTGCGACTTGTAGCTATAATATGTATGGAAGGAATCGCCGGAGGACAGTGTGCCGACAACATGGGAATCCAGATCTCTCGGTTCATCATTCCATTTCAAAACGATGCGGTAGGTGCCCTCCTGCAGTACCTGGGACATGCTCACTTCATTGTAATCGCCTGTACCAACAACAATATCCTTATACTGGGTAATATATCCATCCCGAACCGCTTCCATGGTATAATATCCAACCGGAAGGTCTGTGGTGGCAAATCCGCCATTCTCATCCGCGGTAATGGTATATGCCTCTCCGCCTGCCACTGTCACATAGTCGCCGCTGGTGTTATTGTGATCTTCTCTGAACCGGATGGTGACATTGGGAATCGCCTCGCCTGTGGCTGCATCCATGATCCGGCCGGTGATCTCCTGATTGCTGTCAGAGGTCATCAGCAGTCTGCTGTCAGACAGGTATGTTGTCACACCGGAACGAACCGAAACATTTCTCACGGTTCTGGCACGGCATCCATATGCACAAACCCGCACATCATACGTGCCCTGGTTTGCTCTTACGCCGAAGCTTCCCAGTCCTGTGTTGGCAGTACTGCTTACTCCCACCAGTCTGACAATCGGTTTTACCCGGTAACCATTTGCAGCCTTCCGGACATTGCCGCTGATGTAGCCGCAGTCCAGACGGAATCCGGAATCACCAAACAGCTTCAGCTCTGCTGCTCCCTTGCCGTGCAGCCACGCGCCAAATTTTTGACTCCAGCTCAACTCACTGGTATCTTTTTCGCCCAGTGCATCCTTCGCCTGACGGATCGCCTTGCTCAGCGTAGGATAGCCTTCACCGGAGTTGTTGCAGAGATTCTTGCAGACCTCTTCGCACATCTCCTCACAATAGGAGGTATAAACAGAATTTTCATATGCCATGACGGCTGCCGCACCGGCATGCCGCAGCGCATCGCTCAGCTCTTCACTGTCCGCGCCATGGCAGGTTCCCACATAAATGATGCTGTTGTTCATATCGCCGGCACGATAGTTCTGCCTGAAAAACAGATCTCCTACCACAAAGAAGTCTCTGTCTCCGCCGCCGCTGACACCTGAAATGCTGACGAGATCGGCCTGTAAATCGGCCTTATATGTCTCGCGGGATGCTTCAGTCGCTTCTTCGCCTGTGGCAATGCTGTTGACACCGCCATGGGAGTCGAGCAGAATCACATGATACTGTCCCAGCTCCTTCATGCGCTCAACCGTCACCTGTCCATCCACCAGTCGCGATGTCCATTCATATGGCAGATCCGTATGCTCGATACGGGATGCCGCACTGCCCAAATGGTCATCCGGATGCTGCCAGTTAAACGGCTGCAGGGTACAGATTTCCGAATATGTATCTGTGGTATAGGAATCCGATGCCGCATTCTTTTGCGCAGCTGGCGCAGCCTGGGTATCCTGTGCTGTCAGCAAGGATTCATAATACAGCACATAGTGAATCTGATAGGGCGTATAGAAATGAATGCCATCCTCTTCTGCGGCATATCTGTCAATACTGCCCGCTGCTTTCTGCTGCGCCAGATAGTCCAGCATTTCCTGATAGGACTGCTTCGCCTGCTCCAGGTCGGCATCGGTATCACCGGTTTCCACATGCTGTGCGGCAATCTCCTGCAGGCTGTCCATCACAGGCTCACCTGCCGCAAGCTGCTCATCGGTCAGATCCAGATAACAGTTAATCAGGAACTCTGTGCTGTTGACTCCGTTATAATAGCTGGCATGATACAGCTCCCGGCTCTGCTCCTTCGCCTCAATTTCAATCTGGGCTGTGAAGATGCCGTCATCTGCCTCTGCGTCGCCATTTTCGCCATCGTCATGCATGTGTGCAACCGCTCTGCTGTATTCATTCCGCAGGATAATGGCATCCCCGGAAACCGGCTGCTCACTTTCAACCTCCGCATAGAAGGTGACCGTTTCGGTGGTTCCTACGAGGATATTGGAAATATCTGCATAAAAATCAACAAACGATACAGCCTCATCCGCCGGATCCTCCGGATTTCTGTTTGCTTCCTCCAGAACATCCACATACTTCAGGATCATGCTTGCCGCCTGTGCACGGGTTGCATTATCCCGCGGTTTCAGCAGCACCGTTCCATCCGACAGTTTTGTGCCGTTGATAATCCCGTTCTGGTTGGCCCACAGGATAGCCTCCCTTGCCCAGGAGGAAACCTGATTCTGATCCGGGAAATCCAGTTCCCCGTCAGCCTCCGGTCTTCCGGCATTGTTGTTGAGCATAACTGCCAGCTGCTCACGGGTCACATTGCTCTCCGGAGCAAATCTGCCATCGCCCATGCCGGAAACGACGTCATGTTCTGCTGCCCACTGCACCGCGTTGTAATACCACTTTCCACTGGCTACATCGGTAAACGCAGCATCCCCGGAAACCTCCGGCTGTCCGGCATAGTTATACAGAATCTGCGCCACCATTGCACGGGACAGTACCCCATTCGGCTGAAATTCCGTGTCACTGACACCTGACATCAGGCGCCTTTCATAGGCTGAAAGCACATGCTCGTAATACCAGCTGCCTTCTTCTACGTCCCGAAACGGATTTTTCCTCGTTTCTGCAGCCATAGCCGGCAATGTGGATACAGTAATGCATCCCGCCAGCACCAGACTGACCAGTCTCTTACCCCAACGCATAAAGCATCCTTCCTTCCCGCACATTCCGTGCGTTTTCTTGTACGAATGAATAACATTCATACTGCCAGTATACCATACCTCTGCGTTGAGCGCAAATATTTATCCTTCCATCCCGATGCTCCCCTTCCAGCGTGCAGCCTGTTTTCCCCCTCAGCACGCAAAAAACCGCCCCGGTTTCCCGGAGCGGTCCATATTTATGCACAATGATTATCCGTCATCCTGACTGGTCGGATCATCCTCCGATTGATCCTCCGGAACAAATAGCTTTGTCACTGCGTCATCCAGAGAAATCTTCTGGGTCTGATCCGGGTCCTGCGCTGCCGGCTCCTCCGCCTGAGGCGCTTTCGGTTCAAAGACCTGTGTCTTTTCTGCATCCTGCGCCGCGGTCTTTGCCATACCGCTTTCCAGATGGAACAACTGCTCACCGGTGGCATGATCCGGCACTTCTTCTCCCTGGAACAGCTTTTCAAATGCTTCGCCGTCCATGGTTTCATTGCGAATCAGGTATTCGGCAACTGCCTTGAGCTGCTCCATATGCTCCTTCAGGATGGTCTCACATGCTGCGTAGGCATCCAGAATCACCTTACGGATTTCGCTGTCAATCTTGGCTGCCAGATCTTCCGAAATGGAATCACTGCGTTCCACCATTTCACGGCCCAGGAAGATTTCCTGCTGACCGCTGCTGTAATTGATCGGGCCGATCACATCACTCATGCCGTACTTGGTGACCATGCTCTTGGCAACCGAGGTGGCACGTTCAATATCATTGGAGGCGCCGGTGGAAATATCATCCATCGTCAGCTTTTCCGCTACACGGCCGCCCAGCAGCACAATCAGGTCATCCAGCATTTCCTTCTTGGAGGCATAGAATTTTTCCTCCTGCGGCAGGCTCATGGTAAAGCCACCGGCACGGCCGCGGGGTACAATGGATACTGTATGCACCGGGTCCTGTGTGGGCAGGCAACGAGTTGCAATGGCATGACCTGCCTCATGGTATGCGGTCAGCTTCTTCTCATGATCGCTCATGACACGGCTCTTCTTTTCTGTGCCCATGATAACCTTGAGGAAGGAATCCTCAATATCCTCCATGCTAATCAGACGCTTGTTGCGGCGTGCTGCCAGCAGGGCTGCTTCATTCAGCAGGTTTTCCAGATCGGCACCGGTAAAACCTGCGGTGGATTTTGCAATGGAATCAAACCGGACATCCGGATCAAACTGCTTGCCGCGGGCATGTACCCGCAGGATGGCTTCGCGGCCCTTCATATCCGGTGCGCCCACATAAACCTGACGGTCAAAGCGTCCCGGACGCAGCAGTGCCGGGTCCAGAATATCCTGACGGTTGGTTGCCGCAATGACAATCACACCTTCATTTGCGCCAAAGCCATCCATCTCAACCAGCAGCTGGTTCAGGGTCTGCTCGCGTTCATCATGTCCGCCGCCAAGGCCTGCGCCTCTGTGCCGTCCGACTGCGTCAATTTCGTCGATGAAGACAATTGCCGGGGCATTTTTCTTTGCCTCATTGAACAGGTCACGGACACGGGATGCGCCGACACCGACATACAGCTCCACAAAATCCGAGCCGGAAATGGACAGGAACGGTACACCGGCTTCACCGGCAACCGCACGGGCGAGCAGGGTTTTACCGGTACCCGGAGGGCCTACTAACAGCACACCCTTCGGAATACGTGCGCCAATCTGGGTAAACTTTTGCGGATTCTTTAAAAATTCCACAATTTCTTCCAGCTCTGCCTTTTCTTCATCTGCACCGGCAACATCCTCAAAGGTAACCCGTCGCTTGTCATCCTCCGCATGCTTGATGCGTGCCTTGCCAAACTGCATGGCACCACGTCCGCCGCCATCCTGCTTGCTGAACATAAAATAGTAAAACAGGCCAAAAATGGCGATCAGCACAAAATACGGGATGATGCTGGCCCACCATGGAACCTCGGTGACTTTCCAGTCATAATCCTTGATAATGCCAGCCTGCTTCTGTTCCCGGATGGTTTCTCCCAGATCACTGAAAAACAGGTCTACACTTGGCAGGTCATATTCCAGCCTGGACTGATCCTGCAGGGTAGCACGCAGGTTGTTGCCATCAATCACAAATTCTGTGACCTTCTGCTGCTCAAAGGCATCCACAACCTGTGCATAGGTAACCGACGGGGTGCCGTTCTGCTGCATCAGCACGGATACGGTAATAACCAGAAGGATGATGATAATGGCGTAAAAGCCAAAGCCTTTCATTTTGCTGCCATTGTTGTTATTCTTTTTGTCCAAAAGTGTATGTCACTCCTCTCCGCTGTACGGAAGTGTTATTCTCCTCCGTATACCGACGGCTTGAGCACGCCGACATACGGCAGATTTCGATATCTCTGGTCATAGTCCAGGCCATAACCCACAATAAATGCATCCGGAACCGTAAAGCCCTTATAATTGACTTCCACCGGTACCACCCGGCGTTCCGGCTTATCTAAAAACGTGCACAGGGCAATGGATGCCGCGCCACGTGATTTCAGCGTTTTCATCAGATAGCTCAGCGTCCGTCCGCTGTCCAGGATATCCTCCACCAGAATCAGATGACGGCCTTCAATGCTTCCGTCAAAATCCTTGACAATTTTGACCTCACCGGAGGAGCTTGTGCCGGAACCATAGCTGGAAACCGACATAAAATCCACCGTACACGGAATGGTAACCGCACGCACCAGATCCGCCATAAACACAAACGAACCCTTCAATACACTGACAATCATGGGGTTTTTCCCCGCATAATCCCGGGAAATCTGTGCGCCGATTTCCGCAACCTTTTCTGCAATCTGTTCCTGGCTCAGAAGAACCTTCTCAATATCCCGTGTCATTTTTCCTTACTCCTCTCTTTCTGTCCTGTCAGCCTCATGGCGGACAGCAAAAAAACCAGCATTCCCACAGAATGCCTGTTCTGTACCAATTCCTGCCGCCACAACAAGGTTTCCCTCACAGCACAGGATTGGCAATGTATCCCGCACATCGGGCGCAATGCCCCGTTCCGCGTAAAGCCGTTTGAGCGACCTGGCTCCCCGTGCCCCGGGAAGGGTCATGCGGTCATCCCGCTGCCATGTGCGTACCGATAAATCAGATAATTTGATTGTATCACAGGAAATCGGATAAAGCTTGAACGAACTGTGAATATCCGATATTTTTCTCGTAAACTGTACGGTATATGCACCGAAGCGCATGGGCTTTTCCGGCTCCAGCCGGATTTCCGGCACATGTGCCGCTGTTTTCTCAACGGCAACAACCTTGCCTCGCCGGACTGCCTGCCTGCCGCCCGGCAAACTGACCGAGCCGCGCTTTTTGCGTGCCAGTGCACCTACCGCACGGATATGCTTTGCACTGATTTCCCCCATGGGTGTCCCTGACTGCTCCAGCAGCTGCCGGATTTGCCTGCCCTGCAAGGCTTCGGGAAGGCACAGCAGTGCTTCCGCTTCCAGCTGTGTGCCCTGTACCGCCGCCATCCTGTCCAGGCAGGCATTGTCCTGCCGCAGCAGATTCGCTGTCTCCAGCGCATGCCGGGCTGCTGCCGGTTCGATGTCCCGCAGGGCGGGTATCACATGATGCCGGATGCGGTTGCGGGTGCAGCTGTCATCCAGATTGGTGGCATCGGTGCACCAGTCCTGCCCGTGTTCCCGCAGAAACGCTTCCACCTGCCGCCGTTCCACGGCAAGCAGCGGACGGATGATATTATCCCGCACCGGTGGAATGCCGGACAATCCGGCGCTTCCCGTGCCGCGGATCAGATGGAACAGCATGGTTTCCAGATTATCATCCGCTGTATGTGCCGTTGCAATGCGCTGTGCACCCAGCTCTGCCGCGCAGCGGGTGAAAAAATCATACCGCAGCTGGCGGGCTGCCGTTTCCACCGACACCTTCTGCCGCTGTGCTTCCGCAGCGGCATCACAGTGTCCCAAACGGAAGTCAATGCCATGGGCTTCACACAGCCTGCGGCAAAATTCCGCATCCGCATCTGCCTGCGCGCCCCGCAGACCATGATGCAGGTGGCAGGCGCAGATATCATATCCCAGCTCCTGCAGGCATACTACCAGGCTGACCGAATCCGCACCGCCGGATAACCCGCACAACACCCGGGTACCGGATGGAATCATATCGTATTGTCCGATTGTATGGCGTACCAGCTGTTTCATTCGTGCCGCCTGTCCTGATTGTAGAAGGTGGTATACTGACCGATCCACTGGAGCATCACCGAACCGGTTGCACCGTGGCGGTTTTTTGCAATAATAATTTCCGCGTTGTTTTTTTCTTCACTCTCGTCATCATAATAATCATCGCGGTAGATGAAAAGAACAATATCCGCATCCTGCTCAATGGCGCCGGATTCACGCAGGTCAGACAGCATCGGCCGTTTGTCCTCACGCTTTTCCACCGCACGGGACAGCTGAGACAGACAGATGACCGGTACATTCAGCTCCTTTGCCATGATTTTCATGGCACGGGAAATTTCACCGATTTCATTGACACGGTTGTCACTGCGCCTGCCCGACTGCATCAGCTGTAAATAGTCAATACAAATCAGGCCGAGATTGTCACCTAAACGGCGGCATTTCGCCTTAATTTCCGCCACGGTAATGGCAGGATTGTCATCCACATAAATATGGGTTTTCGCCAGCACATTGGCAGCCCGGGCAATTTTGGTCCAGTCATCCGGCTCCAGCTCGCCGGTTTTGAGCTTCTGGGAATCAATGACCGCTTCCTGGGACAGCAGACGGGATGCCAGCTGATCCTTGCTCATTTCCAGCTGGAACAGCACGATATCCTTATCGGTATGCTTGGCCGCATACAGCGCCACATTGAGGGCAAAGGCAGTCTTGCCCATACCCGGACGGGCGGCAATCAGGATCAGGTCGGATTTGTTCAGGCCGGTCAGGCGGCGGTCCAGATCATGGAAGCCTGTGGGCAGACCCGGCAGACCGCTTTCACTCTGTGCCAGCTCATCCAGACGGTTATACACATCCAGAATCACACTTTTAATGGGTGAAAGACCCTGCACCTCACGGCCATGCCGTACCGCATAAATTTTCTGTTCTGCGGATTCCGCGATATCCCCGGCTTCTCCGGCACCTTCATATGCCATGGCCTGAATATCCGCACCGGCTGCTGCAATTTCCCGCAGCATGCTTTTATCCCGGATAATACGGGCATATTCCCGTACACCGGCAGCGGTAGGCGTGACATCCATCAGCTGAGACAGGTATGCCCGTCCGCCTGCGTCATCATAGGTGCCGTTGATTTTCAGTTCATT
The DNA here is from genome assembly GCA_004555915.1 of Clostridiales bacterium. Classification (GTDB taxonomy): domain Bacteria; phylum Bacillota; class Clostridia; order Oscillospirales; family Butyricicoccaceae; genus Butyricicoccus_A. The sequence continues at coordinate 31,181 of SFJM01000003.1, forward strand.
GAGTACCGTTACCGCGTCAATGCGCACGGAATCGGTAAACATGGAAAAAATGGTCTCAAAAATGCGCCGGTTTTCTTCCGCATAGAAGTCCTCCGGACGCAAAAGTTCAATTACCTCCGGAATACAGGATGGGTCAATCAGCATGGAACCAATGACCGCCTGTTCCGCTTCTACTGCCTGTGGCATCTGCCGTGCCAGCAGGTCATCCATTGCCATATCCGACTGACCTCCTTTCTTCCTGATATCTCAGCCGATCAACCTGACGGTTTCGCAAAACCAAAGGCTCCCTCAGAGGAGGGCGGCTTTTTAGAAGCGTTTCTTACTCCGCCTCGGTTACCTGTACCTTCAGCTTGCCTACAACCTCCGGATACAGCTTTACCTTCAGCTCGAAGGTACCAAAGGTCTTAATTGCCTCATCCAGCACAATTTTCTGCTTGTTGATCTCGATCCCATGCTCCTTCTTCAGCTGGGCTGCAATTTCCTTGCTGGTGACGGAGCCGAAGATCCGTCCGCTGGTACCGCCCTTTGCAGTCATGTGAACCATGATCTCCTCAAATTTCTTTGCATTGGCCTCAGCCTCTGCACGTTCCACAGCTTCACGATGCTTGCGGGATTCCTCTGCCTGCTTCATCTGGTTCATGTTATCGGCAGTTGCCAGAATTGCCAGCTTGCGCGGCAGCAGATAGTTTCTGCCATAGCCTTCGGAAACCTCAACGAGCTGGCCCTTCTTGCCCTTGCCCTTTACGTCCTGCTGTAAAATGACTTTCATAATAAAAACCCTCCAAGGATAGAAAAATAACAAAATAACATACTGTCAGACCTGCCGCATCATGCCGTCCGGAATGAACGGTCAGGTTTCCTCTTCCTGTGCGCACTGGTTTTCCATATACGCACCGATTGCCTTAAAAATCCGTTCCTTTGCCTGTGCCGGCGTGGTATTCTTCATCTGTGCACCGGCTGCCGTCAGGCTTCCGCCGCCGCCCAGCATTTCCGCCAGAATCTGTACATTCACATTGCCCATGGAACGGGCAGAAACAATCACATCATCCTGCAGCGGGAATGCCACGATGCTGCCCTTGACACCGATGATGTTGAGCAGCTCATCCGCAGCCTGTGCTGCCGTGGGACGGGATACCGGGTCCTCAGTTACCGCTACCACAATGCCGCCTGCCGTGGTTTCCGCACAGGAAATCACACGTTCACGCTGCATATATTCCGTAAAGGTATTTTGGAACATGCTCTTGATGGTCACCATATCCGCACCGGCGCGGCGCAGATAGGCTGCCGCTTCAAAGGTACGCACGCCTGCTTTGATGGAAAAGCCCTTGGTATCCAGGTAAATGCCTGCCAGCAGGCTTTCCGCCTCCACCCGGCTGATGGTCTGGTTGGGTACCATATATTGCAGCAGCTCGCTGACCAGCTCGCTGGCAGAGGATGCGGATGGCTCATGCATATTCACCGCGCAGTTTTCAATATAATCCGCTGCACGGCGGTGATGGTCAATGACTGCAACCCGGCGGAACCGGGGCAGCAGCTCCGGTGCATCCACAAAATTCGGACGGTTGGTATCCACAACCACCATCAGGCTGTTGCCGTCAATCATCGCTGCCGCTTCATCCGGCTCAATGAACACGCCGTCATACTGCCCGCTTGCTTCCACACGCTCCAGCAGCGGCATGGCAAGGGTCTGGGCACGGTGCAGGATGATATGTACCTGTTTGCCGCGGCTGCGTGCCGCACAGGCCACACCGACTGCTGCGCCTACAGCGTCAATGTCCGAATGATGGTGTCCCATGATGAACACCTGGGAGGAATCACGCATCAGCTGCCCCAGCGCATTTGCCATGACACGGGACTTGACCTTGGTACGCTTTTCCACTTCCTTGGCGACACCGCCAAAGAATTCAAAGGCATACCGGTTTTTGATAACGGTCTGGTCCCCGCCGCGGGACAGCGCCATATCCAGCGCCATCAGCGCGAATTCATATTTTTCCTCCAGTGTCTTGCCGTCCCGGCCAATGCCAATGGATAACGTAGCACTGATGCCCTCACGGGAGACAATGGAACGCACGGAATCCAGTACCGAGAATTTATCCTGGGTAATCTGTGCCAGATCCCGTTCCTCCATGACAAAAATATACTTGTCACGGTCATATTTGCGCAATACGCCATGGATATCCTTCGCCCATTCTCCAATCCGGTTGTCAATCGCTGCCAGCAGCGTTGCCTTTTCCGAGTCGCTGACATTTTTCACCAGTTCCTCATAATTGTCAATGGATACGATGGAAACCACCGGGCTGCTTTCCTCATGCTGCCTGCGCAGCGTAATCAGCTCCGTGGCGTCAATCCAGTACAGGGTCATCAGCACACTGGTGCTGCCATCTGCCGGATGGACCCGGGAGCCCATGACGGTATAAAACCGGTCGCCGATTTTCACCTCGGATGGATATACCGGCTTTTTATCCAGCAGCCAGGATGTGTCAAAGCCCGGGATAATATCCTCCAGTGTCTGCTCAAACATGCTGTCCCGCATGTCATATACATCATGAAACTGGTCATTGCACCAGACAATCTGCCCGTTTCCGATCATACAGACCGTAATCGGCATAGGCAGATCAGCAAAATTCTGTCTTGTCTCATTGCTCGCCCCACCGGACAATGCTTCCAGATACTGCAGCATTTCCCTGTTGCGGCGGCGCATGGTAATCACATAATAGCCATACAGGACAGCACATACCAGCATTTCAAACAGTGCCAAAGCCAGGGAAAAAAACGCGCTCACACAGGCAAACAGCAGAAATACAACAAAATACATGCCGAAGCCCGGTTCCAGAATTCTGGACAACCGTTTTTCCAAGACACACAGCCTCCTTTCCGGTCCCCCTTCGGGAAAACCGCAGCGGCACACTGCCACCAATACATAATGCATTATAGCAAACCCGTGCGCCGCTGACAAGCAATTTCCCTTCGTTTTTTACGCAAAATGCAGGAAATCTTACCGAATTTCCTGCACTGATTCCACCTGTTGTTCACTTTTCTCCGATTTTTCGGGATAAAATACCATCCGCTGCGCCTCCTCGATCAGGCGGTTATATACCCGCACCACAGGCGGACTGCTCAGAATCCATGACACAAGGAAAGCGTAAATGCCCAGCAGGATCACCTGCGGAATGCCATGGCACAGCCTGCCCGGATAGGCAATTCCCTCCAGCATGGGAAACAGGCGGTTGAACCACCGGCACAGCGTATCCCAGTATTCCACCACCCACAGCATCGGGAACGCATGCAGCAGATAAACCGTCATGCTTCCCCTGCCGATGCCGGTGAACAAACCGCGGCGGGAAGGAATCAGGCGAATCAGCAGGATACCAATCAACGGCGCAGCGATGTAAATGGCCAGACGGAACAGAATGCCTTCCCATGGTTCCAGTCCCTGAATGGCATAGGAATTGACCAGCTGAAACGGATGGCTCGCCTCCGTATCCAGCGGCATGGTATCCGTCAGCCACAGCGCAAGCAATGCCCCTGCCATGGCACCGGCCGCCGCCACCGGTATCGGTATCTTCCGGATGCGCTTCATGTGCTCCGGCGTACAATAATAGCCCATCAGGTAAAAGGGCAAAAAGCATACGGTCCGTGACAGGGACAGCACACGGCCAAAATCCTTGTCCCCGCCTGCCAGCAGCGCCACCACAATCGACACCGGCAGCAGCCAGCGCACACGCAGCAGCTCCGGCATCAGCAGCCGGATCACCAGCAGGGTCAGCAGGAACCAGTACATATTCAGCGGGCGGAGCAGGCCGAATTTGATGTCCTCCTGCCCGGAACGGATCAGGTAATATAACGGATTGAACAGCAGGAACGGTATCAGGTAATCCGCCCATGCGGAACGCCGTCTTTTTTCCACATGCTTTCCAAAATAACCGGACAGAAAAAGAAACAGCGGCATCTGTACCGCCAGCAGCAGTGTCCGGATGGTAAACAGCAGGGCCGTTTTCTGTCCCAGCAGATCGTAAAAATGGACATATACCACACTGATGATGAGCAGCCCCTTGAGGTTATCCAGCGCGGCATCCCGTTGTCTTGCCAATGCGGGTCAGCCTCCTATGATTCATCGCTTTCCTCATCCTCCGGCTCAATTGTGCCGCCGGTGAGCACGGCTTCCTCCAGCTTTTCCGCCTCCTGCTCCTGCTTCGGCTTGTGCTGTACCGGGTTGCCCTCCCCATCAATATGGTCCAGATAGGCATAGCTTGCGGTTTCCGTAGGCAGATGCTGCTGCTTCAGCCTGCGGTTTAACAGGTCCTTGAAAATATGGGTCAGTACCGCGAATACCGGCACGCCGATCAGCATGCCCACAAAGCCGAACAGGCCGCCGAACAGCAGGATGGCAAACAGTACCCAGAAGCTGGGCAGTCCGGTGGAATTGCCCAGAATTTTCGGGCCCAGAATGTTGCCGTCAAACTGCTGCAAAGCCAGGACAAAAATCAGGAAATACAGCGACTGGATCGGGGAATTGATCAGGATGATGATAAAAGACGGGATGGCACCGATGAACGGGCCGAAAAACGGGATAATATTGGTCACGCCGATAATCACGCTGACCAGCATCGCATAGGGCATGTTCATGATATTCAGTGCCACAACGGAGATCAGGAAGATAATCAGCGAATCCAGCAGCTTGCCGGAAATGAATCCGGTAAATACCTGGTTGGCATATCGTGCATACTCTGTAATCACATTGCCCCAGCGTGCGCCAAACAGGGCATAGGTGCACCGGGTCATCTGGCTCAGGAACTTTTCCTTGCCGGACAGCAGGTATACCGCTACAATCAGTCCGATCAGGAAATTTTTAAAGAAGCTCACCGTGCTCATCACGCCGATGGAAATGTATCCCATGGCATCCTGCATGGACGGTGTGAAGGAATTTTGAATCCATTCCTCAATATAGCTCACACCCTGGGCATACAGGGACATGGCAGTCTGTTCAATTTCAGGATTGTTCGCCAGCAGCTTCTGCAGGCTCTGGGACACATGCATCAGGTTGCTCGGCAGCGTAGTGGCAAAGCTGCTCACACTCATGATAATCTGCGGGATAATCAGTGCCAATAATCCAGCCAGCACTGCTCCGGCACCCGCAAAGGTAGCCGTCATTGCCAGGATGCCGGCACACCGTACTGCGCCTCTGCCATGCCATTTGAAGGTATGGTGCAGCAGCCGCAGCAGCTTCCTCCACAGCCAGTTGTACAGCGGTGACAGCACATAGGCTATGACAATACCCACCAGTACCGGCATCAGAATGCCGATCAGCTTTTTGATCCCGGCAGTCAGTGCGGCGAATTTATAAATACAGAAAAAAATCAGCAGGGTTACCGCACCGGTGGCCACAATGGTAACACCCAGACCGAAGTATTTTCTTATGCTCTCTTTCACGGAAAAATCGTCCTTCCCCGGTATCTGTACCGTTTTATTCCATGCGGAATACCTCCGTGTGTGTATTCCCTGTCCATATTGTAACAGATTTTCATTCCTGTCAACGGTCGAAACCAATATTTTAACAAAAATTTTCCCATTTCCATTTCGTGCCAAGACTTTTTCATAAGTTGCCCGGAATTTTATGACACTTTTTGTGCAGATTATCCATTGCAATCCATGGAAAATGCGCTTATACTTGAAAGCAACAACGAATATCCCGCTGAAAAGACAGCGACGGAGACAGTAGGTCTGTATGGAACCTCACAGCGAACCGGAGACAGTGCAAGCCCGGCAGCAGTACATATAGTCTGAATATCACTCCTGAGTCGCAGGCCGAACGCTTGGTCAAGTAGGTCATGCCGGTTTTCCCCGTTATCGGAAGCGCATATGTCGGTATGCAGTAACAGGTGGTATAACGAAGCAAGTCTGCTCTCGTCCTTTTACGGATGAGAGCTTTTTATTTGTTTTTTCGCGGAATGCATTTTTTCGTCGAAACAATTGTATGGAGGAGTTTTTCATGGAAAATATTGTTGAAATCCGCTGGCATGGCCGCGGTGGCCAGGGTGCCAAGACAGCCTGCCTCCTGCTGGCTGATGCAGCCTTCAGCTCCGGTAAATATGTACAGGGTTTCCCGGAGTACGGCCCGGAACGCATGGGTGCACCGATTACGGCGTATAACCGCATCAGCGATGAGCGCTGCACGGTTCATTCCAACATTTATGATCCGGATTATGTGGTTGTCGTCGATGAAAGCCTGATTGAAACGGTAGATGTGCTCAAGGGCCTGAAGCCGGATGGCGCCATCATCGTCAACACCCCCAAAACCCCGGCTGAGGTCCGCAAGGAGCTGGGTGAATATGCAGGCCGGGTATGCACCATTGATGCACGCCGCATTTCGGAAGAGGTTCTGGGTAAGAATTTCCCGAACACCCCGATGCTCGCCGCTACCGTCAAGGTTTCCGGTGTGGTTGACCCGGACCAGTTTGTTTCCAATATGGAAGCATCGTTTAAGCACAAATTCGCAACGAAGCCGCAGGTTGTCGCTGGCAACATGACCGTGCTTACCCAGTCTATGCAGGAGGTGCAGGAAGGTTGATTCACGCAAAAGATATCAATGAACAGTCCAAGTGGCAGGAACTGACCCCGGGCTGTGAAATTTATGAGCCGGCTACCGCTGAAATGACCATCACCGGCGAATGGCGCACCATGACCCCCCATTGGGACCCGGCAAAGTGCAAGCAGTGCCTGCTGTGCGCACCCTATTGCCCGGATTCTTCCATTCCGGTTGTCAATGGCAAGCGTCAGGATTTTGATTTCGATCACTGCAAGGGCTGCGGCATCTGCTATAAAGTATGTCCGTTTAAAGCCATTTCCTTTGGAAAGGAGGAAAAGTAACCCATGTCGATTCGTGAAAGACTGTCCGGCAACGAAGCTGTTGCCTATGCAATGAAACAGATTAACCCGGATGTAATGGGTGCTTTCCCGATTACTCCGTCTACGGAAATCCCTCAGTATTTTGCACAGTATGTGGCCAATGGCGAGGTTGACACTGAGTTTGTCACGGTAGAATCCGAGCATTCCTCCATGTCCACCTGTATCGGTGCCGCTGCTGCAGGCGCACGTGCCATTACCGCTACCTCCTCCTGTGGTCTGGCCCTGATGTGGGAGCTGCTGTATGTGGCATCCTCCTACCGCCTGCCGATCACACTGGCACTGGTAACCCGTGCCCTGACCGGCCCGATCAACATCAACAACGACCATTCCGATGCAATGGGCGCACGTGATGCCGGCTGGATTCAGATTTTTGCGGAAAACAACCAGGAAGCATATGACAACTACATCCAGTGCATGCCGATCAGTGAAAATCCAGAGGTTCGCCTGCCGATTATGGCCTGCCAGGATGGCTTTATCACCTCCCATGCGGTAGAAAACATTGAGCTGGAAGAGGATGCACTGGTAAAGGAATTTGTCGGTGAATACAACCCGGAGCATTACCTGCTCAAGCATGAAAATCCGCTGGCAGTTGGCCCCTATGGCGTTTCTCCGTATTACATGGAAGCCAAGAAGGCACAGGCAGAAGCAATGAAGCGTGCCAAGAAGGTCATTCTGGAGGTAGGCAAGAAGTTCGGCGATGCCACCGGCCGTTACTATGGCTTCTTTGAGGCATACAAGATGGAGGATGCAGAAACCGCTGTTGTCCTGATCGGTTCCTCTGCCGGTACTGCACGTGCAACGGTTGACCAGCTGCGTGCACAGGGCCGCAAGGTTGGTATGCTGAAGGTTCGTGTGTTCCGCCCGTTCCCGTTCGATGAAATTGCAGAAGCCCTGTCCGGCTGCAAGGCTGTTGCCATTCTGGATAAGGCAGAGAGCTTCTCTGCTGCAGGCGGTCCGCTGTTTGCTGAAACCCGCAGCGCACTGTATGATCTGGAAAACCGTCCGAAGGCAATCAACTATGTCTATGGTCTGGGCGGCAGAGACTTCCGTGTGGAGGACTGCACCTATATTTTCGACCAGCTGGATGAAATCGTAGAAACCGGCAAGACCGGTGAGGTTTACCGTCATATCGGACAGAGGGAGTAAGACAATTATGGCATATAGTTTGAAAGAACAGTTATCGAAGGAAGAGCGTTTTGTCGGCGGCCACCGTCTGTGTGCCGGCTGCGGCGCCGGTATTGCGGTTCGCGGTGTACTGCGTGCACTGGAGCCGGAGGATAAGGCTGTTATCACCAATGCAACCGGCTGTCTGGAGGTTTCTTCCTTCCTGTATCCGTATACTGCATATACAGACAGCTACATCCATTGTGCATTTGAAAATGCTGCCGCTACCTGCGGCGGTGTAGAAGCTGCTTACAATGTCCTCAAGAAAAAGGGCAAGGTGCAGGATAACTTCAAGTTCATCACCTTCGGCGGTGACGGCGGTACCTATGATATCGGTTTCCAGTCCCTGTCCGGTGCGATGGAACGCGGACATGATATGGTTTATGTCTGCTACGACAACGAAGCATACATGAACACCGGTATCCAGCGTTCTTCCTCTACCCCGCGTTTTGCCGATGCTACCACCACGCCGGTTGGCAAGGCTTCCTACGGCAAGAAGCAGAACAAGAAGAACCTGACCGAGATTCTGGCTGCACACAATATCCCGTATGCGGCACAGACCACCTTCCTGGGCAACTTCCGTGACCTGCATGAAAAGGCACACAAGGCAATTTACACCCCGGGCGCTGCATTCCTGAATGTTATGGCTCCCTGCCCGCGCGGCTGGCGTTTCCAGGCACAGGATATGGCACAGATTTGCCGTCTGGCTGTAGATACCTGTGTATGGCCGCTGTATGAGGTTGTGGAAGGCGAATGGCATCTGACCTACATGCCGAGCAAGAAGCTGCCGGTGGAAGAGTTCATGGTCAAGCAGGGACGCTTCAAGCACTGCTTCAAGCCGGGCAACGAGTGGATGATCGAGGAAGCCCAGAAGTATGTTGATGACCAGTGGGAAAAGCTGCTGGCAAAATGTAAATAAACGGCAATAGACAGGCAGGTACGCACGTATCTGTCTGTTTTTTTGTCCCGAAATCGTTGCAGTACCGGTTTGATGGGTTCATGCTCTGTTGACACATCATTCTCCTGCAAAGATGGCACCAAGGTTCCCTCTTTGCAATCTCCCTCCTTTGCGCTCATTGGTACGGACTGCCGTCCGCTAAAATACAACAAAAGCGGACGGCAGTCTATGGGGGTTGGGAACAGAGATGAAAAAATCGTACCGGAAGGTTTGCCCGTTGAGATGCAACTCTATCGCATCAGCTGTATCTCCGTACATATCACAACAATCCTCCAATCTTAACACGAAATTAAGGTCTGTTCTTCTTTTGCTTTCCGCCTCCGTTTGCTACAATAAAGAGGAGAAGTAATCCTATCGCATAACTGGAGGTATGATCTTTATGAAAAAACCAAACCTGAATATCAAGCTGTCTGAGCCGCTGCAGCCCCATATCTTTTTGATTATGCTGCTGGCAGGTGTCATCAGTGCCATTGGTGTCACCATGTTTCTGGCTCCGGTACATCTGTATGACAGCGCGATTTCCGGTACATCCATGCTGCTGTGGCAGATTACGCCGCCGCAGTTTACCTTTTCCCTGTTTCTGATTGTACTTAATGTGCCGCTGTTCCTGTTCGGACTGCGCAAACAGGGCGCAGTATTTACCATTTATTCCGTCTGGGCGGTTATTGTCTTTTCTGTGGCATCCCATATTTTTGAGGATGTATTGCCTATTGATGTAAGTGCAGGCTCCCCCTTTGCCGGGGATGATGTCCTGCTGTGCGCACTGTTCGGCGGCCTGATCTGCGGCATCGGCAGCGGCCTGACGGTCCGGTTCGGCGGCGCCATTGACGGCATTGAGGTTCTTGCGGTTATCTTTGCCCGCCAGCTTGGTTTAACTGTCGGTACCTTCATTATGATTTACAATATTATCCTGTATACCATCATTGGCTGTGTGTTCCAGAGCTGGATTCTGCCCATGTATTCCGTCCTGACCTACTGCGTTGCGGTCAAAGCCATTGATTTTATTACAGAAGGTCTGGACAAAGCCAAATCCGCCATGATTGTCACCTCAAAGCCGGAAGAAATCAGTGAAACCTTATCCGCTGCCTTTGGCACAGGCATTACGCACATTGATGCCCGTGGCTTCTATTCCGGCAGGGAAACCACCATTGTCTATTTTGTTGTCAACCGGTTCCAGATTACCCGCCTCAAGCGTATTGTAACCAATATTGATAAAAATGCCTTCATTACCATCACCGAGGTTTCGGATGTGCTGGGACGAAGCGTAAAAAAGAGCCATTAAATTGTTTTCTTATATGGAAAGGGCTGCACCACAGCGATGCAGCCCTCTTTTTCTGTGTCATTCCACGCTCTTGAGCGCTTCGACCATATTGATTTTTTTCAGTGCGAAATAACTCATGAAATTAATCACAGTTGCAAATACAATGGTAATCACACCGGCAATCACATAGCTTTTCCATGCTACGGTGGGTTCAAAGACAATTCCCTGCATTTCCATGGTTTTCAGGATGAAATTGGTCAGCCATCGTCCGCCGCCCAGTCCCACCAGCGTTCCCAGCAGGGTCAGGATAATGCTTTCCCGTGTATTGTACTGGTATACCTCCATATCATAAAAGCCCAGTACCTTGATGGTTGCCAGCTCCCGGATCCGCTCACTGATATTGATGTTGGACAGGTTATACAGCACCACCATCGCCAGTGCCGCGGCAGCAACAATCAGAATCCATACCACCTGGTCCAGCAGGCTGAACCGGTCATCCACTGCGTCCTTTGCCGCCTGTGTGGCAGATACGGCAGCATAGCGTGAATCATTATTCATCTGTCTGGTAAAGGCATCCACTGCCTCCCCTGTTGTCTCCGTTGTATGCAGGACAAAGGCATTGCCCTCTGCCGCTTCTCCATACAGCTTCTCATAGCCCTCCTGTGACAGGAACGCATAATGGCTCAGATAATTATGGACAATGGCGCCAACAACCACATCTGCCTTGGTACCGTCCTCCTGCCGGAGGGAAATGCTGTCGCCAACCGATACCTGTAACATCTCCGCAATCTGCTGCGTCAGGATGACTTCATCCCCGGATAACGTCAGCTCTTCCTCACTTTCTGTATCCAGGAGAGAAATGTAATTTCGGAATGCTTCCGCATCCGATGGGACAAACAGCTCCAGTTCGTGGGTTTTGCCATTTTCCGTGACAATTTTAATGCTTTCTGCATGGATTTCCAGGGCATCCTTCACCACGGATTCCTGCCGCAGCTCCTGTGCCATGTCCGCAAAGGCTTCTTCGCCCACATCCGTACCGGCCACTGCGATCATATCATAATGCATGACATCCTCATACTGCAGCGGAATCAGTGCCACAATGGAATCCCGCAGGCCAAAACCGGTGGTAATCAGTGCCGCACAGCCTGCAATGCCGCAGACTGTCATGAAAAAGCGTTTTTTATAGCGGAATAAATTGCGCAGGGTTACCTTCTGCGAGAAATTGAACCGCTTCCACAGCGGGGTAATGCGTTCAATCAGCACCCGTTTGCCCGGATTCGGTGCCTTCGGACGCATGAGCTGTGCCGGTGTCTGCCGGACTTCCTTCCAGCAGGCCGCCGCTGTGGCGCCGATAATACAGCCCGCACAGGCCAACAGACCAATCGGTCCATAAAACCAGTCAATGGGTGTGGTGAAATGCGGGACATGATAGAAGGAATGATAAATCCCCCAGATGACCTGCGGAATCACCCGCATCAGTACCAATTCGCCGATAATCGAACCGGAAATGGTTGCAACTGCCGCATAAATCAGGTATTTGGCGGCAATCTGTCCGCCACTGTAGCCCAGTGCCTGGAAGGTACCGATTAAACCGCGCTGTTCCTCTACCATACGGGTCATGGAGCTCAGGCTGATGAGTACCGCTACCAGAAAGAAAATCAATGGAAAGGTAAAGCCAAGCTTTTTCAGATTGGAAGAGTCCTGATCGAAGCTGGAAATGCCATTGTTTCCATCCCGTGTCAGCACATACCAGGTGGGACGATTAATATCCCCAACCTTTTCACGTGCTTCATCAATTTCCTTCTGTGCATCTGCAATCTGTTTGTCAAAATCCGCTTTCTGGATGGCCAGTTCTTCTATGCCGTCCTCCAGCTCTTTCTGGCCCTCATCCAATTCCTGTTCCGCCTTATCCATCTCGGCATATGCTTTGGACTTGGAGGTTGCCAGCTCCCGCTTTGCCGCGGACAGTTCTGCTTCCGCCTGCTGAATTTCCGCCTTGCCGGATGCCAGTCCCGCATCAATCTGCCGGATGCCATCCGCAATCTGCGTAAGGCCATTTTCTGCCTGAGAAATGCCATCATCAATCCGGGCAATGCCGTCTTCTGCCTGCTTGATGCCATCATCAATCTGGGCAATGCCAGCTTCTGCCTGCTGAATGCCTGCGTCAATCTGGGCAATGCCTTCCTCTGCCTGCTGAATGCCCGCGTCCAGCTGCTCCAGCTGTGCTTCATATTCTGCCTTTTCTGCTTCAATCTGTGCAATTGCCTCTGTCAGCTGTTCAATCTGCTCATCCAATTCCGTGGTATCCATACCGGCTTCAATCATCTGTTCCCGGGCCTGCTGCGCCTGCTCCAGCTGTTCCGTATAAGTATCCAGCGCCTCTTGATACTGGGCAATGCCATCTGCCAATGCCGTTCTCTGCTCCAGCAGCGGTGCCAGTGCCTGCTCCGCTTCGGTACGCTTCGCCTGCAGCTCGTCCAGCGTCTGCTGCACTTCTGCCCGTTTCTCCTGCAGGTCTGCCAGTGTCTGCACGGTTTCCTTCCGTGTCTGCTTCAGCTGCTTTAACTGTTCGGTTACGGTTTTGCGCTGCTGTACCAGCTCCGCACGCTTTTTCTTCGCAGTAGCTTCACTGCGGCGGTATTGCCGCCATGCATCCGCAATTTTTGCGTCTGCACGGTCAATCTGTGCCTGAGCATCGGCAAATTTCCGCTGTGCCAGCAAACGGGAATCGTTGAGTTCTTTCCTGCCGTCCTGGATTTTCTGCCGTGCTTCATCCAGTTCTGCCTGTGCATCATCCAGCTTGCGCTGACCTTCCGCCGCTTCCTCATCCAGCTCCGCCTGTGCGTCATCAATTTCCGCATTGGCTTCCCCGGTAATCTGGTCATAGCGTGCCTGTTCCCGTTCCTCCGCAATTGCCTTGAGCAGGACTTCCTCATTGTCTATTTTGGTTTCATAGGCATCATCAAAGGAATCCAGCTGTGCCGCGCCGTCTGCGGTGGCATAAATTTCGGTAAAATAATCCTCTGTCACATTACTCGCCGGTACATACAGGTAATCCGCCACGGCGCCGGTACTGCGCTCATTGCTGCCGGAACTGCTAAAAATAAACAGCGGGCTGTTTACCACACCGGTAATCGTCAGGCTGGTATACCGGAAGGAGGATTCCTCATCTTCCTCCAAGGTTTCCGTAATGTCCAGCCGGTCACCAATTTTTTTACCGGTAATATCCAACAGGGACTGAGGAACCACACATTCATCTGCCTGTTCTGCCATCTCACCCTCTACCAGATACAGCTGATTGATGGAATCCTTCTCCGGTATGGTCAACAGCTTGACCTTTTCATCGCCTTCGCCTATATCCACCAGGACATTTTCCGAATAGGCTCCGGCAGCATCACGAATGCCCTTTACCTGTAAAATCGCGTCCACATCGTCCTGTGTCAGTCCCAGCGTAGACATAACCTCCAGATCAAAACAATTCTGCTGATCCAGATAGGTATCACATGCCAGCTGCATATCGGTACTGGAGGCATTGATGCCGGCAAAAAAGCCCGCACCAAGAAATGCCATCAACGCAATGGATAAAAACCGTTTCCATGTGTCCCGGATTTCACGGAAAATATTTTTTCGCAGAGATTTTGTCATACGCTCACCATTCAATCTCCGCAATCGGTGTGGGATGGGCATTCTGCCGGATATCCGTCACTCTGCCGCTTGCCATGCGAATCACTACATCTGCCATAGGCGCGATGGCGGAATTATGGGTAATCAGCAATACCGTCATACCATCTCTGCGGCAGGTATCCTGCAGCAGCTGTAAAATCTGTTTACCGGTCTGATAATCCAGCGCACCGGTAGGCTCATCACACAGCAGCAGTTTGGGATTTTTTGCAAGCGCCCGGGCAATTGCCACACGCTGCTGTTCACCACCGGACAGCTGTGCCGGGAAATTGTTCTTCCGGTCAGACAGGCCCACCTGATCCAGCATGTCGGAGGCAGGCAGACTGTCCGAACAGATCTGCGCCGCCAGCTCTACATTTTCCAATGCGGTCAGATTGGGCACCAAATTGTAAAACTGGAACACAAAACCAATATCCTCCCGCCGGTACTGAATCAGCTTTTTACCTTTCAATCTGCTGATATCCCGGCCTGCCACACGGACGGTTCCACTGGTCACGGTTTCCATACCGCCCAAAATATTCAACGCAGTTGTCTTTCCGGCACCGCTTGCCCCTAAAATCACTGCCAGCTGCCCCTGCTCAATGGAAAAATCCACACCGCTCAATGCAGGAATGGTTACCTCACCCATTTTATATTGTTTCGTCACATGTTCAAAGGATATGTACGCCATATGTCACCATCCCAAATATATAATCGCTTATGTTTTATTGTAGCACATGCCAAAACCCGCTTCAATCGCTTCCATGTTAAATATCCTTGAATATGCTGCGGCATTGCTCCGCCATATGCTGTGCCAGAATGGCATGGCCTTCCGGCTTCAAATGCAGCCCGTCAATATCCGAGGGTGTCACCAGCTGTGCCGCATCCAGAAAATATACCTGATTGCTGTCCGCCACCCGCTTATACCATGGAGAAAGCTCTTTGGAAATGCGAATGGCACGGTCACCAAATTCGCCATAACAGCTGCCGTCCCGCAGGGCTTCGGTAATCGGCGGCGGTGCCACCAGTAAAATGGCGCAGGGTTTTCCTTCCGGATGTTTGGAAGCAGATACCTGTTTTGCCGTGGATACCAGCAATGCCGCCCCCCGGGCAATTTCTGCCGGTTCCATATGGAACCGCTGCTTCATATCATTGGACCCAAGCATGAGGATGAGCAAATCCACCGGCATATGGGTCTTGAGGATGGCAGGCAACAGCTCCACACCACTTTTGTTGTCATCATAACACATATCGGATTGTACGGTTGTCCGACTGTTCAATCCTTCTTCTATGACATAATACTTTTCCCTGCCCAGCAGTGCCTGCAACCGGCCCGGCCAGCGGATGTCATAGGCATACCGTCCGCCATTTCGCGGATCATAGCCATGGGTATTGGAATCCCCATAACAGACAATTGTTTTCATCTTGTATTCACCACCTGCAGCTCTATCATACCTCATTGCCAGAGCAGATGCAAATACTCCCTGTGCGTTGGTTTTCTGTTGCATTCTACGGTAAAATACGCTATGATAGGAACATAACGGTAAAAAACAAATCAAATTCGCAAAGAAGGATTCTATTGATATGAACAAACCAATTCGCATCGCGCTGCTGGGTCTGGGTACCGTCGGCAGCGGCGTATATAAACTGATTGAACGACGCGCACAGGAAATGCCGCAGATTGCCGGTGCGCCGATTGAAATTTCCCATATCCTCGTACGCAATACGGCAAAGGAACGTCCGGGCGTGGATTCCTCCCTGCTGACAGATAACTGGTCGGATATTGTGAACGACCCAGAAGTTTCCATTGTTGTGGAGCTGATGGGCGGCATGGAACCTGCCCATACCTATATTGCCGAAGCGCTGAAGGCCGGAAAAAATGTCGTCACTGCCAATAAGGATCTGATTGCCATGCATGGCGGCGATTTGCTGGATCTGGCGGCAGAGCATCAGTGTGACCTGCAGTTTGAGGCTTCTGTTGCCGGTGCCATCCCGATTATCCGTCCGCTGAAGCAGTGCCTTGCCGGAAATGAAATCTCCGAAATCATGGGTATTGTCAACGGCACCACCAATTATATCCTGACCCGTATGACCCAGGATAATATGGAATTTGCGGATGCCCTTGCCATGGCAACCGAACTGGGTTATGCAGAAGCTGACCCGACAGCGGATATTGAAGGCTATGACGCAGGCCGCAAGGTTGCCATTATGGCTTCCATTGCCTTCCACTCCCGTGTCACTTTTGACGATGTATATACCGAAGGCATTACCAACATCCAGTCCACCGATATCCGCTATGCCCGTGAACTGGGCAAGGCCATTAAGCTGCTGGGTGTTGCCTGCAATACTGAGGATGGCATTGAAGTCCGTGTCCATCCGATGCTGATTCCGGCTTCCCATCCGCTGGCAACTGTTAACGATGCCTTTAACGCCGTCTTTGTCCATGGCGACGCACTGGATGACGCCATGTTTATGGGCCGCGGCGCAGGTGAACTGCCCACCGCTTCCGCTGTCATGGGCGACATCATTGATACCGCACGCAACCTGCTGATGGGCTGCACCGGCCGAATCGGCTGTACCTGCTATAAAAATGTCCCGGTGAAGTCGATTGAGGACATCCGCAGCAAATATTATATCCGCCTGAACGTGGAAAACCGTATGGGCGTACTTGCAGGTGTATCCGGCGTACTGGGCAACAACGGCGTGAGCATTTCCCAGGTGCTGCAAAAGCAGGCCGCCGGGGATTCCGCGGAGCTGGTCGTGATTACGGATACCGTCCGGGAACGCCATATCCGGGATGCCCTGCTGATTCTGGAGAATATGAGCATGGTGCATGAAGTTTCTTCGGTGATCCGCGTATATTGATTAAGCAGCATCAAACAATAACGATAAAAGGGATGTCCTTGAGGGCATCCCTTTTTTATATAGAGTGAAAGTAAGAAAATTTGGAGAGGTTTGAAATATAAGTTTGAGGTATCAATCATAACTGTATGCAAAGTTGAAGGAACGATGCTACTCCCTCCGTCACGGCTAACGCCGTGACACCTCCCTCCTCTGAGGGAGGCTTTTTGACGCAACCGTTTCATGGATATCCCAACCGTGAAAGTGGGCGGTACGGCTTTGAACTCTCTATCCTCTCTGTTCCTGTTCGGCGTTGCATATTGGTTTATTCCTGCCATAGAAAGTGGTGTTATATCATTATATGAATAAACCACGGAATGCAAGCCGAACTGCGGAAACCGCGGCGGAAGCAGGCGGATGGCGATGCAGCGGAGGAGATCGCGGTGATTATGGGGGATTCCCAAGGGGTATCCAACCCCTTGGGCGGCAGAGTGGGTTTCCTAAGGGAGAGACTCGCCGGTGAGTCTCTTCCTTAGGGGCTTTGCGCAAACAGTGCAGCAACACTTCGATGCGTTGTGTTAACTTTTATCCGCCGGCTTAAACAACAACGCCGTAAGCAACCCGAAAAATACCGCCGCAGAAATGCCGCCTGCTGCCGCTTTGGCTCCGCCAGTCAGCGCACCGAGCAGTCCACTATCTGAAACAGCTGTTTTTACCCCTTCTGCCAGGGTATAGCCGAACCCCAGCAATGGTACGGTCGCCCCAGCTCCTGCCCAGTCTACCAATGGCTTATACACCCCAATTGCTGTTAAAATGACACCCAGCACAACATAGGACGTCAGGATTCTTGCCGGAGTCAGCTTGGTTTTATCAATCAAAATCTGGCTCAACGCGCAGATAATACCACCTGTAATGAATGCGTAAACATATTGCATAAGGTAATCACCCCTTTTTCCCGGATTCCAGCACGATGGCATGGCAGACTCCGGGTATGCTTTCTCCCTGCTGGACACTGGTGGGACTCATGAGTGCACCGGTTGCCGCAAGAATGATGCGCTGCCAGGTGCCATCCGCCAACCTGGGCAGCAGATGCGCACATAATACCGATGCGGCACAGCCACAGCCGGAACCACCGGCATGCACATCCTGTTTATCATCAAATAATAATTTTCCACAGTCCTCATGCCGTTGCGCAATACTCATCCCATCCTGCTCAAACATGGCACATAACAGCCGTGAGCCAACCTTTCCCAGGTCTCCAGTAAAAATACCATCGTAATCCTCCGGATGGGTGCCGGTATCACTGAGCAGCGTACGAAGCGTGTCATATGCCGCCGGTGCCATGGCAGCGCCCATATTATTGGCATCGGTAATGCCCAAATCACAAATCTTTCCAAAACATACATGCGTGATGCGCACCGGTGCGCAGTCATCTGCCGCAGCCGTCAAAATGCACGCACCCGCCGCTGTCGCGGTCCATTGCGCTGTAGGCGTGCGCTGTCCGCCATACGCCAACGGAAACCGATATTGCCGTTCCGCCGTACAAAAATGTGAGGACGCTACTGCACAAACCCGCTGTGCAAAACCGCCATCTATCATACATGCCCCAATCCCAAGGGTTTCCGCCATGGTGGAGCAGGCACCATATACACCAAGATACGGTACCTGCGTGCCTCTTGCCGCATAGCTGGATGCCACGCATTGTCCCAGCAAATCTCCTGCCAGTATCATATCCATAGCGGAAATCGGCAGCTTGCATTTATTCGCTGCCATACCTGCCGCTACCTTCTGCAAATGCATTTCCGCCTTTTCCCATGTGCTCTCCCCACACATGGTATCGGTAAATACCTTGTCAAATTCCGTGCCTAACGGCCCGTCTTTTTCCTTTTTCCCACCAACGGCAGCCCATGCCCGCACACGGGGCGGACGGTCAAATTTGATGGTACCTATTCCCATCCGTTTTCCAACCATATCCTGCCTCCTTTGTCAGAGCGCACCGAGTATGACCAGAATGACGCCATACAAAATGGAAGCACTAATCCCATACACAATTACCGGGCCGGCAATGGTGAACATTTTTGCCCCGGTACCAAGAATAAACCCTTCACTTTTAAACTCCAATGCCGGTGAAGCTACCGAATTGCTAAACCCTGTAATGGGCACCAGCGTACCGGCACCGGCATACTTTGCCAGCTTTTCATATAAATGCAAGCCGGTGAGCAGGGCGGACAGGCCAATCAATGTAATGGATGTGGCAGTCGCTGCATCTTTTTCATCCAGTCCTACTGCCTTCCAGAAATCCAGGATGCCCTGTCCCAGCGTACAAATCGCACCACCAACCACAAAGGCCCACAGCATGTCCTTTCCCAGCGGAGATGGCTTCACATGCTTTTGCACAAGCTGTTGATATTCCTGTGGTGTAAGTTCCATCATTCATTCCTCCGTTCGTTTGGAGGTAGTATGTGCAGCAACTGCTGTTTTATCCCATGACAGATAAAAAAAGCAGCAGATTCTGTATGAATCCGCCGCTTTGAATCTCTTTTACTATATAAGCCTCAATCCTTATCAAAGATTGCCCGGTCGAACTCACCCTCCTGTTTTGCAACAATCAGGGCAACCAGAACGTCATCAATCACATTCAGCGTGGTACGGAACATGCCGGAGAACCAGTCAATACCGGAAAGCAGTGCAACACCTTCAATCGGCAGGCCAATGGTGGGCAGGACAATTGCCAGTGCAACCAGACCGCCGCCCGGTACCACAACCGTACCCAATGTTGCCAGTGTCGACATAATGACAACAACAAACTGCTGCTGGAGGCTCATTTCCACACCAAAGAACTGTGCTACTGTCAGGCATGCCAGTGCCAGATACAATGCCAGACCGTCACTGTTGAGGGACATACCCAGCGGATTGACCAGACGGGATACCCGCTTGCTGATACCAATTTTATTCTCGGAATCATCCATCTTGGTGGGCAGGGTAACCGCGGAGGAAGTGGTAGTAAGCGCAACCACACCCATATGTGCCAGCTTCTTCGTCAGGCGAATCGGGCTTACCTTGACATATGCTGCCGTCAGCGTGATAAATACTGCCAGAATCAGGCATGCACATACTGCAAAGGTACCAAGGAACTTTGCCAGCGGCAGAATCACTGCCAGACCATAGTTACCGATTGCCCAGCCCAACAGGGAGAAAATACCCAGTGGAGCAATTTTCATGACCATCTTAATGACCGTCAGCAGCACCTGATTGACAGCTTTTACCCCTTCCAGAATTTTATTATTCCCATTCACTTCGGATAAATAGCTGACTGCCAGACCTGCCAGCAGGGCAAAGACAATCACCTGAATGGTATTGCCTTCCGAAATGGATGCAACAATATTATTGGGAAAAAAATTCGTGATAATTTCCGTCAGGGTCTGATCGGAACCGGTGATATCGGTTGCCAGATCTCCTGTGAACTGGATGCCGGAGCCAGGCTTGACAATATTGGCACCAATGATGCCAACGGTACCGGCAACAATGGTGGTGCAGGCAAAGCCGATAAATGCCTTCCCGCCCAGTGCACCGATTTCCTTTCTCTTGAGGGAGCCTACTGCTTCAATGACAGAGCCCATGACCAGTATGACAACGCACATCTGAATCAGACGCAGGAAAATGTCACCGACAAACTTCACAGATACCATGAAATGCGGGACAATGACACCTGCCACCATGCCAAGGATCATGGCAAGGAAGATCAGGAATGTGTTGTTTTTGAGGAGTTTGTTCATGTTCTTCATCCTTTCCTGAATTTTCTCATAAAAATAAAAAAATCCCAAAAGCCTTCCGCCTTTGGAATCAAAAAATATGATATGATTATATTCGCATCGACCGACAATGTCAAGCTGTAAATCGAATAAATTTTCCCTTCTCCAACAAAATATTCGTGGCGTATGCCATGGAAACGCAGGAGTCCCAAATCTCCCTCCTAAAGGAAGTCTGGGATGTATCAATCGTTTATCTGGTGGAAGTCTGTTTTATCCTCACAACTCCCTCAGTCGCCTTAAATTAGCAAACATGATATACATTGGTTTGTATACTTGTTCGGTTAGGACGGAGCCTCGCTCTCGCTTCGCTCGGCTGCATCCAGCAGCTCGCGACCTCCTCTGAGGGAGCCTTTGGAGCATATCGTGCATTTTACCGGTTGAGATAGAAATAGCTCTGAAAATTCCTTCAAAAAGAGAATCAACATGCAACATACTGTGCATGAAAAAAGGCAGACCCAAATGGATCTGCCTTTGATGGTGTATTTATCCCAGAGAATCGTACAGTGCCTCATACTTCTTCGCGGATGCATTCCACGAGAAGTCTGTGGTCATGCCGCGCTTGACCATGTTCTTCCATGCTTCCGGATTATCATAAAATACCTGTTCTGCATAGAAAATCGTCTGCAGCATTTCATCTGCATTATAATTTGCAAAGGAGAAGCCGGTACCACTCTGTTCATAGCAGTTATACGGCTGAACGGTATCGCGCAGGCCGCCGGTCTCACGGACAATCGGTACGGTACCATAACGCAGGGAAATCAGCTGGGTCAGGCCACACGGCTCAAACCGGGACGGCATCAGCATGGCATCCGCTGCGGCATACAGGCGATGTGCCCTTGTTTCATTAAACAGGATGTTTGCAGAAACCTGGCCCTTCCGGGTCCATTCATAATGGCGGAACAGGTTTTCATACCGCGGATCACCGGTACCAATGATAACCAGCTGTACCCGGGAGGTCAGCAGGCGTTCCAGTACCCATTCTACCAGATCCAGACCCTTCTGGTCTGTCAGACGGGTAATCATTGCCAGCATCATGACATCCGGATCCTCCGGCATGCCCAGCTCACGCTGCAGTGCCAGCTTACATGCCTTCTTGCCTTCCTCAAAACTTGTTTCATCATAATTTGCCGCCAGCAGCGAATCGGTTGCCGGATTGTACAGGTCATAGTCAATGCCATTGAGGATACCGCTGAGGGAATCTGCCTTGGCATTGAGCAGGCCATCCAGACCTTCACCATAATACGGCATTTTGATTTCCTGTGCATAGCTGTCACTTACCGTGGTAATACGGTCAGCATATACCAGGCCGCCCTTGAGCATATTGGCATCCTTATGGAATTCCATCCGTCCCAGAACGAATACATGTCCCGGCAGGCCGGTAAAGCGGCGCATGGTCTTGATATCCCAGACACCCTGGAATTTTAAATTATGGATGGTAACGACGGTACGGATCCCACGGAAGAACGGGTTATCCTGGAACATTTCATGCAGGAATACCGGAATCAGCGCCGTCTGCCAGTCATGACAATGGATAATGTCCGGCCGGAAGCCGATTGCCGGCAGTACGGAAAGCACAGCCTTGGAGAAGAAGCTGAATTTCTGGATATCCCACAGAATATCACTGTACAGCTTTTCACCATGGAAAAAGTGCTCATTATCAATGTAATAATACCGGATACCCTCATATTCGCAGGTCATAATGCCTACATAGAAGTTACCCAGCTCGCCTAAATCCATATAGCAATTGCCAAAGTAAGTAAACCGGCTGCGGAATTTCTGCGGAATGCAGGTATAGTCCGGCAGGATGACACGCACATCATATTTGCTCTTATCCAAAGACTTTGGAAGTGCGCCCACAACGTCTGCCAGGCCGCCGGTTTTTACAAACGGCACGCATTCCGATGCAGCAAACAATATATTTTTCATTTCCGATGTCCTCCATCTTCCTTCCTTCAATCGCAGTTGTGTTTCCCATCCTGATCGCTGCGAAATCCGGCAATGATCCAATCCTTCACCCGGGGCGTATCTGAAAATGCGAAATTTTCCGTTTCATGTCTCCAGATGCCGCCTGCAAGTATACCAACTATATTTAATATCATTATAGGACAAGGCATTTGTCTTGTCAACGGATTCGGCATAAACTCCGTGTTAAAACCACCGCATTTTTATGCATTTCCTACAAAAATGCGCAACATTTGTCTAAAACCAGACAGAAAACTGCCTATTCACCAGGGCTGGCTCAATCTGCGGATTCTCCATATGAGAAGCTGATACCGGTATCTCCGGAGCCGGAACCGGCAGGCTGCGGCTCACTTCCCTGCAGTGACATGACAACTGCGCCCACGGCAATGGCAAACAATACAATGACGATAACCGCTACCACGATAATGCCGCGCACACTGATGAGCTGTTCCGGTCCGTCATCCTCGTCCATATCATCCTCTTCCGGTTCCTCCCGATGCCGAAGCTGATTCCTGCGGTATGCGGCATCCGGATTCGGATAGACCCGTTCCTCCCGGGCCGGCTGCGGCGCTACAAAATCACTGGGAATCGGAATATCCGGAATCTTTGTTACATCGGCCTGTTCCTCCGGTTCGGATTCCTCTGTCCCGGTCTTTTGCGCCTCCCGGATTTCCGTCTTTGGAATCACCTGTGTGAAGTCCGCATTTTCTATGTCATCCGCTTCCGGCTCCGCCGCCGTATCCTCCGGCTCTGCCTTTTCAGCATAGCCCAGCTTTGCGGCAGCTTCCCGGACTTCCTCTTTGGACATGACTCTGGAATATTCCAGGCTTTCAATGTCCTGGGGCTGCTGTTCTGCCGGTTCCTCTCCCCGCAGGGATTCCAGCGCCGCATGGATATTGTCACGGGAAATCACATGGGTATATTCCGCATCCTCGATCTCCTGCGCCGGTTCCTCCTCTGCCGGTTCGGACAGCTTTGCGGCAATCACATCCGCAAGCTCCTCCTGCAGACCTTCCGGCATGCTCTCTTCCTCCGGCAGCTCCTGCATGGCTTCCTCAATCTCCTGACGGGACACCATCTGTGTATATTCCATCTCACCAGCCGGGTCCGGTTCCGTGCTGCCCGAGGATGGCTTCTGAATGAAATCGCCGGGAATGGCTATGGTAAAATCATCCTGTTCTTCCTGCATTCTGCGGGAAAAGAAATCTGTTGGAATCGAAGCTGTATCCGGTTCTGGTCTTGCCTGTGCCTTTCTTCCTTCTGCTGTCGGCGCACCGCAAAACATACAGTATTTTACACCGTCACTGATCTGCTTTCCGCATCGGATGCAATACATGCTGGTATCCTCCCTGTCTGGATTATTGGAGTCTCTGTTTCTACGATTATAAGCCATATTTGAAAATATGACAAGTTTTTTTCCGGATTCTGCCGTTTCGGGCTATTCTATGCGGCTTCGGACAGACAAAGAACCCTGAACAGCATGATCCTGTCCAGGGTTCCGGTATAAAAACATGAAAAAGGGGGAGACTGGGAGAATATCCTGCCATTCCCCTGCGCGGAAGGCGCATCCTGTCGGGGGAAGGCAGAGCACTCACAAGAGAAAGAAGATGTGAAAAAAGCTCCCATCAAGGATATTCATTTTTCACTATCCAGAGTATATGCAAAAACTATGACTTCCATTTAACGAAAGTATGTCCGATTTGTAAAAAATACATGCGTCAAAGGCCGCTGCAAATGCCGATAATCAGCCCCACCAGGATACCGGCTGCCATAATGGCGGCGCTGAGGGGATACCAGTATTCTTTTTCCTGCTGGTTATGCAGTTTGGTAAACATCCCCCGGATGAGGGCAACCATGCCGAAAACCAGCATGCCGATGACAAACAAGAATGCCAGCGAACGGAGGACGGAGCCTGCTGTGAGGGCCCTGCCAATCATCATGACAGAACCGGCTGACAGGCAGACCAGAACAAATGTAACAATCGGCAGGCCACCTGTCTGGGATGATACATCCGGCAGGTGATCCAGCGGGTCCTCCGCCAGCCTGTCCTCTGTCTCCTGCTCCGGATCGGTTTCCTCCTTTACCTCTGTAATGGTATACTTTTTTTTATTTTCCATCCGATTTCACCTCCGGCGTTTTCTGTTTCATCATAGCATATACAACAGGACACTGTAAAGCAGCCTGCACTTTTGTTCATAAAACATTTTCTTTTTTCAAACGGTGCGCTTCCGCTGTGAAACCGTCTGGTTCTGTCTTGCCTCCGCAGGATATTTTCCCTATATTTCCCTATAATGGTATAGAGAAAGGCTTGATCCTATGGTTGTAATACGGAAACCCGCCGCAGTCCGGTGGAATGCCATGACAACACAGAAAAAAGCGGAGGCTGCAACAGCAGCCTCCGCAAAATGTCAGATATCCGTGTTCTGATTCGGATTAGCCGAAGTAACGCTCCAGCAGACCCTTCAGTGCACGGCCATGACGAGCCTCGTCACGTGCCATCTCATGTACAGTATCATGGATTGCATCCAGGCCATTCTTCTTCGCGCACTTAGCCAGATCGAACTTGCCCTGGGTTGCGCCGAACTCACAGTCAACACGCCATGCCAGGTTGTCCTTGGTGGTAGCCTTCATGTTCGGCTCCAGGGTCTCGCCCAGCAGTTCTGCAAACTTAGCTGCATGCTCAGCCTCTTCGTAAGCTGCCTTCTCCCAGTACAGGCCGATTTCCGGATAGCCCTCACGATGTGCGATGCGAGCCATGCACAGATACATACCAACCTCAGAGCACTCGCCGTTGAAGTTTGCCTTCAGCTGCTCCAGGATGTATTCCTTATCCTCAGCGGATACGTTGTCGTTGTTTGCAACGGTCTTCTCATATACGCCGTACTCATGCTCAGCTGCCAGCTCCAGTTCGCCTTCTACAGCCTTGAACATCTTAGCCGGTGCCTTACATACCGGGCACTGCTCCGGAGCAGCGTCGCCTTCATAAACGTAACCACATACAGTACATACAAACTTAGCCATAATTAATATTCTCCTCTCAGATGAAATTTATTGACCTGTTAAATCTGCCTTTGGGACAAACTGCGCCAACGGCAGGTCATACAGCTTTTGACGGATATCCTGGTTAATTGCACCGAATAGCCGGTGAAAGGTGCATTCATTTTTCTGCTGGACACGGCTGCAGTCAAATTCACTGCTCAGGCAGTGGTTGATTTCAATTGGCCCGTCAATCACTTCGATGATCTCACCCAGTGAAATCTGGTCCGCCGGTCTGGCAATCTCATAGCCGCCGCTGACACCCTTATATGAGTTGGTCAGGTTGGCCTGTGTAAGCCGGTGCAGAATTTTTAATGCAAACCGGGATGGGACACCGCTGTCATCGGAGATCTGCTTTGCACTGACTTTTCCGTCGCGCTCAGCCAGACAATACATTATACGGATTGCATAATCCGCTTCATGTGTGATCCGCATGATCCACCTCCGAGTCGCCTTTCTGTCTTGAGTATAGTATATCTTCCGGCCTGTTTTTTGTCAA
The DNA here is from genome assembly GCA_004555915.1 of Clostridiales bacterium. Lineage (GTDB taxonomy): Bacteria > Bacillota > Clostridia > Oscillospirales > Butyricicoccaceae > Butyricicoccus_A. Next base: position 57,280 of record SFJM01000003.1, read on the forward strand.
GTAGGAATCATTATTATTTTTGTTTTATCCTGCCAAAAAAAATCGCAAATTTTTTCAAAAAAACAGTTGACATTCGTCGGTCACAGATGTATAATACCAATTGTCGCTGAGAGATGCGGCAGGAAATGATGGCAAAACATTGTTTCTCCCTCAGTTGCTCATATAACAGCTCAACATGCGACTGTGGCGGAATAGGCAGACGCGCACGTTTGAGGGGCGTGTGGGCAACCGTGCCGGTTCAAGTCCGGCCAGTCGCACCAAATATGCAGATGTGGCGGAATGGCAGACGCGCTAGCTTCAGGTGCTAGTGTTCGCAAGGACGTGAGGGTTCAAGTCCCTCCATCTGCACCATATGTGGATCAGGCTGTGTGCCCCACCTCGGTTTTCCTCTACCGTGTAAAAATCAAGAGGTACAAATGCAGATGTGGCGGAATGGCAGACGCGCTAGCTTCAGGTGCTAGTGTTCGCAAGGACGTGAGGGTTCAAGTCCCTCCATCTGCACCATGAAAAAGGCTCTTTTGGAAACAAAAGAGCCTTTTTCAATGAAATAAATCCCTGACGGGATTTGTGAAATATGCCTGACGGCATATGAAATAGCTGACGCTGTGAAATACGCTGCGGCGTATCAGGGGATTTATTTTATTTCACATCTGCGAAGCAGATATTTCATCATTCAGCGAATGATTTCATATTGCGCAGCAATATTTCATTTCCCCGGAGGTGACAAAGATTGAAAGAAAACAAACTGGTTTCCCTTTCCATGGATTTTTCTGTAAAAATCATCAAACTATGTGAAAACATAAAAGGTCACTACTCCCTTGTCAATCAACTGGAACGTTCTGCAACATCTATTGGCGCAAACATCCATGAAGCAAATTATGCACATAGCAAGCCGGATTTCATCGCCAAACTCCAAATTGCATTGAAAGAATGCTATGAAACAGAATATTGGCTGGAATTGTTTGTAAAATCAGAGCTTATTCATCGAGAAAACGCCTCTGTACTATATCATCAATGCGGGACTTTACGAAGAATCCTGATTGCCTCAATCAACACCGCAAAATCCAATCAAAATCAATAATATATCGTTTTTTCTCCCCTGAGCCTGTCCACCAGGCTCTTTTTTGTTGTCATACCGTCCCGGCCTGTCTCATACCCTGTTACCACAGGGAGGGATGTCTATGACCGGAACAGGCGGGCTGAGTGCCGGCGAGGTGCAGCAGTCCCGACAGCTGCATGGCTCCAACAGGCTGGAAAAGCAATCGGGCAGTCCGCTGCTTTCCCGGTTTCTTGAGGGCTTTTCTGACCCGATTATCCGTATTCTGCTCATCGCACTGTGTATCAACATTGTTTTCATGCTGCGCGGCGCCCCATGGTTTGAAACGGCCGGTATTGCCGCCGCGGTTTTTCTGGCAACCTTTGTGTCCGCCCTGTCGGAATATGGCAGCGATGCCGCATTCCGCCGCATGCAGGCGGAAGCTGCCGCGGTCAACTGCCGGGTCCGGCGGGATGGCGGGACGGTTTCCCATATTCCGGCAGAGGAAATTGTCTGCGGGGATCTGGTTCTGTTGCAGGCCGGAGAATCGATTCCGGCAGACGGCTTCCTGCGGGAAGGAAAATTGGATGTGGACCAGTCTGCCCTCACCGGGGAAAGCCGTGAAATCCATAAAACACCGGAAGAACAGCAGTCTTCCCTGCTGCGCGGCAGCGTGGTGGTCTCCGGCGAAGGCGTGATGGAAGTCACTGCTGTGGGCAGTAAAACCATGTATGGCAGCATGGCACGCCAGATGCAGGAGGATACCCGGGAAAGCCCGCTGCATGTGCGGCTGGAAGCACTGGCAGGCAGCATCAGCAGGCTGGGGCTTGCCGCTGCCCTGCTGGTCGCCGCTTCGGATTTATTTTTATCCCTGTTCGTGCAGCATGGCCTGTCCCAGGGCTTTGCCGCGATCCTGCAGCATATTCTGCATGCGGTGACACTGGCGGTCACGGTTCTTGTCGTTGCCGTCCCAGAAGGCCTGCCCATGATGATTACCGTTGTGCTGTCCTCCAATATGGTACGCATGCTCCGGGACCATGTGCTGGTGCGCCGTCTGACCGGCATTGAAACCGCTGGCAGTATGAATATCCTGTTTACCGATAAAACCGGTACGTTAACCTGCGGACGTATGACGGCAGAGCTGGTTTTTACCGGGGATGGCACACGGTTTGACAGTATGGCTGACCTGCGTAACCATGCACCCGCGTTATTCGGCCAGGTCTATGCGGACTGCCGGTATAATTCCGGCGGTACGCTTTCCGCAGGCACTGTCACCGACGGCAATGCCACGGACCGTGCCCTGTTATCTGCCATTTCACCCATGGCAGCGGCAGAAGCAGCTGTACCTGTAGGGGAAAAGCTTCCCTTTGATTCCCGCCGGAAATATGCCGCAATCCGGCTGCCCTCCCGTGCCCTGACACTGGTGCGCGGCGCACCGGAGCTGTTGCTGGCACATTGCACCCAGTTTCTCACATCGGACGGGCAGGTGCGTTCTCTGTCCCGTGAGATTCCACGGCATATCCTGCAGGAACAGATGGAAGCCGGCGGCCGGGTGGTTGCCATGGCAATTACCGACCATGCCGTCACGGCAGACCACCTGCCTGCCGGCATGACCCTCACCGCACTGGTTGTCCTGCGCGACCCGGTACGCCGGGAAACGCCCCAGGCGGTCTATCAGCTCCGCACCGCCGGCATTGCCACGGTCATGCTCACCGGCGACCATCCGGATACGGCAAGGGCAGTTGCCACACGCTGCGGCCTGTTATCCGGTGGTCAGACGCTGGTGGTTGACAGCCATCAGCTGGCAGCATGGTCGGATATGGAGTTGGCACAGCAATTGCCTCAACTGGCGGTGGTAGCCCGTGCCATGCCGACAGACAAGGTTCGACTGGTACAGGCTGCCCAGCGGCTGGGGCTGGTTGCCGGTATGACCGGTGACGGCGTCAACGATGCGCCGGCGCTCAAGCTGGCGGATGTGGGCTTTGCCATGGGCAGCGGCACCGCTGTGGCAAAGGAAGCCGGGGATATTGTCATTACCGATGACAACCTTGCCTCCATCGCCCATGCGGTGCTGTATGGACGGACGATTTTCAAAAGCATCCGGAAATTCCTTGTCTTTCAGCTAACCATGAATGTGTGTGCGGTGGGTGTATCCATTGCCGGGCCATTGATTGGCATTGATACGCCGGTAACCGTCATGCAGATGCTGTGGATCAACCTGATTATGGATACCCTTGCGGGACTGGCCTTTTCCGGTGAACCGCCATTAAAGGAATATATGCAGGAAGCACCCAAGCAGCGGGAAGAGCCGGTACTCAACAGCTATATGAAGGGACAGATTGCCTTTACCGGACTATATACCATCCTGCTGTGTATCCTGTTCCTGTGGTGGACACCCATGCGGCGGTTTTTCTGTTATGCCGCAGAGCCATTGCGATTCCTCACTGCCTTTTTTGCCCTGTTTATCTTCTGCGGCATTTTCAATGCCTTCAATGCCCGTACCCACCGGCTGAACCTGCTGGCGCATATCTGGAAAAATCCCCTGTTTGTGCTCATCATGGCAGCAGTCAGCGTGGTACAGCTGGCGCTGATTTACTTTGGCGGCGCATTGTTCCGCACAACGCCGCTGCCGCTGTATGAGCTGGTTGCCGCGGGTGTTCTGGCTGCCACTGTCATTCCCGTGGATGTGGGACGCAAGCTGTGGCTGCGCATGCGGGGAAAGGAACGGAATTTCTGAGCTGTCAGCAGGATCTCCGTTGATCTTTACAACCCATATTTTTTATGCTATACTATTAATCAGGAAATGAACGATGTATTTCCAACGCTGGTACCAAAACGGGCGAAGGCTTCAGAGGGGCAACTCTGAAGCCTTCTTTTTGTGCTGTGTGTTACTTTTTCTTTCTATCCAGCCACTTGCAAATATAATGGGCAATTACACTTGCTATGATAGATAAAACGAACGATGTAAGTACGGTCAACGCCAGCACCCCCTTTCTGTTGCCAGATTGGGAAGTAACAACAAGCCTATTATACCATATCCAACCCTGCCTGCCAAATGCAGCAGTTTTTTTGTAACATTTGACCAACCCTCTTGCAATCTGTCCGCAGTTGTAGTATACTTTCTTTGTCAATAAAATAACATTGTTCTTCAGGGCAGGGTGGAACTCCCTACCGGCGGTATAGCCCGCGACCCATGGAACTGCGTTCCATGGCTGATTCGGTTAAATTCCGAAGCCGACAGTTACAGTCTGGATGAGAGAAGACACAATCGGGACATGTTACAATGTCTCCCCTTTTCTGTGCCCTGTTTCGCGGCTTTCCCGCAGACAGGCATTTTTTATTCGCCCTGTTTTGCTGCGTAAAAAACAGGGTATTTTTATTGGTATTTTCCTGCGGTATCTCTGCCGCAGCACATTTGCCGTTTGGGAGCTGATACAATATGGCAGATATTACAACAACAGATCTGAATTATATGCGCCATGCGCTGGAGCTGGCAAAACGCGGTGTGGGACATGTCTCCCCCAACCCGATGGTGGGCGCAGTCATTGTCAAGGATGGCCGCATCATCGGTGAAGGCTGGCACGAACACATCGGCGGTCTGCACGCGGAACGCAATGCCTTCAAAAACTGCACGGAGGATTGTACCGGCGCAACGATTTATGTCACGCTGGAGCCATGCTGTCACTGGGGCCGTACCCCGCCGTGCACCGAAGCCATTCTGGAACACAAAATCGGGCGGGTCGTGGTGGCATGCCTGGACCCCAACCCGCTGGTGGCAGGCAAGGGCCTGCAGATTCTGCGGGAAGCAGGTATCGAATGTGTCTCCGGCGTGCTGGAGGAGGAATGCCATGCGCTCAATGAGGTGTTCTTCCACTATATCACCACCAAAACCCCGTATGTGGTGATGAAATACGCCATGACACTGGATGGCCGCATTGCCGCTTATACCGGCGATTCCAAATGGATTACCGGTGAAACCGCACGGCAGCATGCCCACCAGACCCGCAGGCAGCTGAGTGCCATCATGGTCGGAATCGGCACGGTACTGGCCGATGACCCCATGCTCAACTGCCGCATTGAGGCCGGCGTGGACCCCATCCGTCTGGTGTGTGACAGCAATCTGCGCACCCCGCTGGACAGCCAGCTGGTACGCACCGCACGGGATATCCCCACCTGGATTTTCTGTGCCAACGCGGATATCCGGCGCAAGGCTGCGCTGGAGGAAGCCGGTGTCCAGGTTATCCCGCTGCCGGATGAATCCGGTACCCATGTGGACCTCCGGGCTGTGATGGATTACCTGGGCGGCGAGCAGGTGGACAGTGTCCTGCTGGAAGGCGGCGGCACCCTGAACGGGGAAGCCCTGCGGCTGGGACTGGTCCACAAGGTACAGGCATATATCGCCCCCAAGCTGATTGGCGGCGCGGATGCCCATGGCCCGGTGGGCGGTGCAGGCATTGCGAAAATGGCAGATGCCCTTGCACTGGAAAACATTACACTGACACGGCTGGGAGAAGACCTCCTGATTGAAGGCCGTATCCGAAAGGACTGAATCCATGTTTACCGGAATTGTCGAAGAAGTCGGTGAAATCACCGGACTGCGCCAGACTGCAACCAGTACTGTCCTCAGTGTCCATGCGAAAACCGTACTGGAAGGGACAAAGCTGGGAGATTCCATTGCAGTCAATGGCGTCTGCCTCACGGTTGTCCGTCTGACCGGCGACGGGTTTGACGGCGATGTGATGCCGGAAACCATGCGCCGTACCAATCTTGGCGCACTGCGTCCGAAATCCCGTGTCAATCTGGAGCGTGCCATGGCAGCAGACGGCCGTTTTGGCGGCCACATCGTTGCCGGGCATGTGGATGGCACCGGTACCATTACCGACCTGTCCCCGGAGGGAAATGCCGTCTGGGTGACGGTTGCCGCAGGACCGGAGCTTCTGCGTTATATTGTGGAAAAAGGCTCGATTACCATTGACGGCATCAGCCTGACTGTGGCGTATGTGGATGATGCCTGCTTCAAGGTATCCATTATCCCCCATACCGGACAGGAAACCACATTGCTCACACGAAAGCCCGGCTATGTTGTCAATCTGGAATGTGACATAGTCGGCAAATATATTGAAAAGCTGATGAAGCCCGCACCGGAGGAGGGCAAGCCGTCCGGTGGCCTGACCGTTGATTTTCTCGCCGGTCACGGGTTCTTATAAGAGGAGGATTCCATTACCATGGCTGATTTTGCAACCATTGAACAGGCACTGGACGCGCTCCGTGCCGGAAAGAATATTCTGGTCATTGATGACCCGGATCGTGAAAACGAAGGCGATATCATCTGCGCCGCACAGTTCGCAACCACGGAAAATGTCAACTTCATGGCAACCCATGCCAAGGGCCTGATCTGCATGCCCATGAGCGGCGATTACTGCGACAAGCTGGGCCTGCCGCAGATGGTGGAAACCAACACCGACAACCATGAAACCGCCTTTACCGTTTCCATCGACCATGTGAAGACTACCACCGGTATTTCCGCGGTAGAGCGCTCGCTGACTGCTATGATGACGGTCAATCCGGAGGCAAAGCCCTCGGACTTCCGCCGTCCGGGACATATGTTCCCGCTGCGTGCCCGTGAAGGCGGCGTGCTCATCCGTTCGGGCCATACCGAAGCTACCGTTGACCTGTGCCGTCTGGCAGGTCTTGCCCCGGTTGGCCTGTGCTGTGAGATCATGCGTGAGGATGGCACCATGATGCGTACCACTGAGCTGATCCAGTTTGCCAAGAAGCATGGTCTGGTCATGATTTCCATTGCTGACCTGATTGCTTACCGCATGCGCGACAAGGAAGAATCCCTGGTCAAGGAAATTGCCTGCGCAGATATGCCGACCAAATACGGACATTTTAAGATTCACGGCTTTGTCAATAAGCTGTCCGGCGAGCATCATGTTGCCCTGACCATGGGCGATATTGCAAATGGTGAGCCGGTGCTCTGCCGTGTACACTCTGAGTGCCTGACCGGCGATACCTTTGGTTCGGCACGCTGTGACTGCGGCGAGCAGCTGGCTGCAGCACTCAAGGCCATTGACAAGGAAGGCCGCGGCCTGCTGCTGTACCTGCGTCAGGAAGGCCGTGGTATCGGTCTGATTAACAAGCTGCGTGCCTATGAGCTGCAGGAGCAGGGCTATGATACGGTAGATGCCAACATCAAGCTTGGCTTTGCCCCTGACCTGCGTGAATATGGCATGGGCGCACAGATTCTGGTTGCCCTGGGTGCACAGAAGCTGCGTCTGATGACCAACAATCCCACCAAGATTCATGGCCTGTCCGGTTATGGTCTGGAAATTGTGGAACGTGTTCCGATTCAGATTGCTGCCAATCCGGTGGATGCATTCTATCTGAAAACCAAGCAGGAACGTATGGACCATATGACGGAATATAAATAAACAAGCATTCAGTTTATGTTTAACGTGAAAATACAGGAGGAAAATCCATTATGAAGCTGTTAGAAGGAAATGTAGTAGGTACTGGCCTGAAGGTCGGCATTGTTGCTGCCCGTTTCAATGAATTTATTGTCGGCAAGCTGGTTTCCGGCGCACAGGATGCACTGGTACGCCATGGTGTAAGCGATGAGGACATCGAAATCGCATGGGTTCCGGGCGCATTTGAAATCCCGCTGATCGCACAGAAGATGGCAAATTCCGGCAAGTATGACATGGTACTGTGCCTGGGCGCTGTCATCCGCGGTTCCACCTCCCATTATGACCTGGTGTGCAACGAATGCGCAAAGGGCGTGGCACAGGTTTCCCTGTCCTCCGGCATTCCGGTACTGTTCGGCGTAGTTACCACCGATTCCATTGAACAGGCAATTGAGCGTGCCGGCACCAAGGCTGGCAACAAGGGCTATGACGTTGCCTGCTCCGGTATTGAGATGGCAAACCTCATCCGCGGCCTGTAATTCTTTCCAAACAACAGAAAAGCACCTCCGGGCGGGGGTGCTTTTTTTCCTTCTCATCAACGAAAAAGGACACCCATGTTCCGGGCGTCCTTTGTTTTATTGCAGATACGTTACTTCTTTTCGGTAAACTCGCCGACATAGCAGGTTTCCATCATCTTACGCACTTCATCCAGATTCTTGGTATGGCCCAGCACCCACATCAGCTTGACGGCTGCCGCTTCAATGCTCATATCATAGACAGACAGTGCGCCTTCCCGTGCCGCCTGTACATTGACATCATATACGGTCAGGTCAACATAGCCATACTTGCACTGGGTTGCAATCATCACAGCCACACCGAACTGCTTCGCACGCTTCAGGCACGGCAGCAGGTTGCGCTGCTGGTTCGGGATGCCGCCGCAGCCAAATGCTTCCAGAATAATGCCATAATAGCCCATGCCCAGCATGGATTCCAGCTGCTTCGGTTCAATACCCGGCAGCAGCTTGAGCTGTACCACCTTCGGCTCCAGTCTGGTATCCAGTACCAGATCTCCCTCCGGCATCGGGATTTCCTGATTCAGAATCACCTTGCCGTCCTCAATCCGGCCTGCATCCTCCGCGTTGATGCTGTGGAATGCGTCCAGATCACGGGTATACATCTTCTGGGCACGGATGCCCTGAATCAGTCTGCCGCAGAATACCACATAAACACCCGGAATACCCGACATTGCCGCATGGACAGCATCGGTCAGGTTGCGTCTGCCATCCGAATCCGCATCAATCAGAGCAATCTGGGAACCGGTAAAGATCACCGGCTTTCTCAGATTCTGTACCATCAGGCTGACGGCACATGCGGAATATGCCATCGTATCCGTACCATGGGTAATAATCACACCATCATACTCATCCTGCGCATCATATACAGCCTCTGCCATGGTAACCCAGTCCTCCGGCTGTACATTGGTGCCATCCAGCTGCATAATATCCTTACATTCCAGCTCACACAGCTCCCGCAGCTCCGGTACCATGGAAACCAGCTGTTCCCCGGCATAAACCGGTACCAGACCGGTCTCCGTATGTTCACCTGCAATGGTGCCGCCGGTTGTCAGCATCAGAATCTTCTTCATATGCCATATCGCTCCTTTTGCTTATTGATAAAGAATCGCCATTCTTATATAGCGATTTCTGTTATTTTTCTTATCATACCATAACCATACGGTATCTGTAAACGGTTGTTTCAAAAACACTGTTCCCGATATAAAAAAATCATTCAGGTAATCCTGCCTTTCCTGTCGGCTGAAGGGAGTAAAATGACCGGCAATAAAAGCAAAAACGATTTCCTGAATGATACAGATGCTGCCGGAACAATGTTTCTTTGCCACTCCATCACTCCGGCATCTCCAAATCCTGCTTTCCAAATCAGGATCGAAGATACACTATTTTCCCTCTCCATAGGAAAATCCGATATTTGTTCCTCATATGACGCAATATACCGGGCAATACCAACAGCGCATAAAAATACACAGGTATTTTCTCGTTCCTATCCGCTGTTTTCTTGCATGTTTTATTATAAGCGAATGGCTGTCATATATCAAATATGATTTTTTTATATTTGTTATAATAAAATAATTATGATATACTATGGCTATATTCTGCTGATATCAGCAGCTGCTGTTATGATTTTACTTGCCGGAGGTTTTTGACTGATGTTCCGCAACATGGAGTATGTTTATGCCGTTTATAAGGAAATGAGCTTTTCCCGTGCGGCAGAAAAGCTGTTCATTTCCCAGCCTGCCCTGAGTGCCATGGTAAAAAAAGTAGAAAAGCGCATTGGCAGCCCGATTTTTGACCGTTCCTGTTCCCCTATCCGGCTTACGGAAATCGGTCAGGAATATATTACCTGCATTGAACAGATCACCGACATTGAAAACCGGTTCCTGCAATATCTGAACCAGACGGAAAGTCTGGCAACCGGTTCCCTGTCCATTGGCGCCAACAGTGTGTTTGCTTCCTTTCTGCTGCCCAATTATATCTTTACCTTTTCCCGCTGCCATCCCGGCGTACAGGTTTCCATGAGTGAAGGGAATACCGATGAGCTGTTGAAGGCGCTGGATGCCGGTACATTGGATATTGTGCTGGAAAACTATGATTTTTCCGATGATATCTATGAAAAGCGGTATCTTTTCACAGAAAATCTTTTATTGGTTGTGCCGAAGGCTTTACTGCCGGACCGCAGTCTGGAACGCTATCAGCTGGATATCTATCATCCGGATGCTGCGGCAGACTGGGCTTCCACCCCCTGTGCTCCGCTGTCTGCTTTTGCAGACATTCCATTCCTTACTCTGCGCACCGGAAATGATACCCGGCATCGGTTTGAACAGCTGTGCCAGCGGTATTCTTTTTCCCCGAATATCCATCTGGAGCTGGATCAGCTGACCACAGCCTATCAGATTGCCCGCAGCGGCATGGGTGCAACACTGGTCAGTGATACCATCCTGCAGCATACGCCCCCGGCACATTCCATGTATTATTTCCGTCTGGATGAGGATCTCAGCTGCCGCAGGGTATACTTCTATTTCCGCCGCAAAAAGCATATTACCCGCGCCATGGAGGAGTTTTTCCGTATCAGTGCGGAACAGGCCCGGCAGCGGGGACAGATGACGGAAATGATCTGTCAGGCATAAAAAAAAAGCTCCCTCACAAAAGGTAGGGAGTTGAAAAAGTAAGTTTTTTGTATCAATTGTATCACTATACGAATTTGCAAGCGAAACGCCACTCCCTCAGTCGCCTGCGGCGACAGCTCCCTCCTCTGAGGGAGCCTTTGAAGTATGCTTCTCATTTTGCTGGTCGGGATATACATGAAATAGTGCAAGTAAAAAAGCCTCCCTCAGAGGAGGGAGGTGGCATTTGCGTTAGCAAATGACGAAGGGAGTATCTCCTTTTGTTCCGGTCTGCACAGAGATACGATTGATACAATCCACTTGCATCGGAGAGAGCCAACCCGGCAATCCCACAACCAGAGGGAGCTTTTTACGTTTCCATCCAGCGTACCCGTGAGCAGAACTGGAAAATATCACTGCACACGGCAAGTACTGTGCGGCTGGACAGGACATCATGTCCGCCCTCCGGATAAAACCGGATATTCCGATCCGGCATGTGCAGCTGCTTGAACAGCATATCCGCATTGGACGGTACACACACCCTGTCATCCATGGTCTGCAGCACCAGTGCCGGACACTGTACCCCATGGATCCCCTTCTGACGGGTTTTCTCTGCCAGCTGTTTGAGCTGGTGCTTTGCCATCACAGCACGGATGCCATGTACCCGCGGCTGTAAATCTGCCTGGAAAATACGGTTCCAGCCCCGTCCGCTTCGCATGGTGGTACAGGGTGTATTGACAAAAATCATGGCAGCAGGCTGTAAATCCTGCACATGCGGCAGCAGTACGCCGCCAATCGACAGGCCAATGACTGCCACACGTTGATACTGTTTGCGCAGGTTCAGATATTCCATGCGGACGCTGTGAATCCAGTAATCCGCTTCAAGCCGTAGCGTTTCTTTTCCGAAAGGCGTGGTCAGGAATGTATCTATGCCGTTGTCCTGCATATGGTCGCGCAGAATCATGCCAGCCCGACTGCCTGCGCCAAAACCGCTGATAATCAGACAGCAAAAGTCTTGTTTGATTTCGTTCGGCACGTTTGCTTTTCCTCCACTGATATGTATTATGCATGCAGTTTTTCAGTTTTCCTTTCCAAACTGCAGTTATATCCTTACAGATATCATTCATGCCTTTCATTATAGCATGACAGGCTGGGCAATGGAATGAACAATGTATGAACAATTCAGCAACAGTTCGGTTACAATATTAGCATAAAATGGTGAAATTCATCGGTTTTCCCATCGTTTCGCGCAAAAAAAGCCCATTTCCGGTAAGCAATGCCTGCCAGAAACGGGCTTTCTGTTTTTCTGTTTTATTCTGCTTCTTCCGGAACAACTGCCAGATGCAGCTCATCCAGCTGCTTCTGATCCACAACAGACGGGCATGCCGTCATCAGCTCAGATGCATTCTGTACCTTCGGGAAGGCAATCACATCACGGATGGAATCCAGGCCTGCCAGCAGCATGCACAGACGGTCCAGACCATATGCCAGTCCGCCATGGGGAGGCGCACCATATTTGAATGCTGTCAGCAGATGGCCAAACCGCTCCTGTGCATCCTCATCCGAGAAGCCCAGTGCACGGAACATGCGTGCCTGTGTTTCGGTGGAATGGATACGGATGGAACCGCCGCCCAGCTCACAGCCATTCAGGATGATATCATATGCCTTGGCACGTACCTTTGCCGGATCACTCTCCAGAAGGTCAAGGTCCTCATCCATCGGTGCGGTAAACGGGTGATGCATGGCAACATACCGGTTTTCCTCTTCGCTGTATTCAAACTGCGGGAATTCTACCACCCACAGCAGCTTGTAATCCTTCGGGTCAATGACACCCAGACGCTTTGCCAGCTCGCAGCGCAGTGCGCCTAGCGCCACAACTGCGGTCTGCCAGTCGGAATCCGCTACCACAAACAGGATATCGCCATCCTTTGCGCCAGCCTTTTCCTTGATTGCTGCAACCTCATCCTCGCTCAGGAACTTGGCAAAGGAAGAAGTCATCTTGCCGTCAGAAGCCAGCTTCATCCATGCCAGACCCTTGGCACGATAGGTCTTGACAAAATCCTGCAGCTTGTCAATTTCCTTGCGCGGGAACTTGTCTGCCGCACCGTTGATGTTAATCAGACGGACGGTACCGCCATCGGCAACCGCACCGTTGAATACCTTAAAGGAGCAATCCTTTGCGATATCCGAAATATCCACAATTTCATAGCCAAAGCGCAGATCCGGCTTATCCGAGCCATACTTGTCCATGGCATCCTTCCACTTCATGCGCGGCAGCGGCAGCTGAATGTCCACATCCAGCACTTCCTTAAACACGCGCTTGAGAAAGCCTTCGTTGACAGCAATCACATCATCCTGATCGACAAAGGACATTTCCAGGTCAATCTGGGTAAATTCCGGCTGACGGTCTGCACGCAGGTCCTCGTCACGGAAGCAGCGGGTGATCTGCATATAGCGGTCCACACCGGACAGCATCAGCAGCTGCTTGTACTGCTGCGGGGACTGGGGCAGGGCATAGAACTGACCCGGATGCACACGGGACGGAACCAGATAGTCACGTGCGCCTTCCGGCGTGGACTTCTGCAGCATCGGGGTTTCGATTTCCAGAAAGCCCTGTTCATCAAAATAGTTGCGTGCTACCTGGGTGACACGGTGGCGCAGAGCCAGATTGCGCTGCATGGATGGACGGCGCAGATCCAGATAACGGTACTTCAGGCGCAGCTGGTCATTGACTTCCTTGGTATCGGAAATCTCAAAGGGCGTAGTCTCAGACTTGGACAGCACGCGGATGTCGGTAACGGCAATTTCAATTTCGCCGGTGGGCATCTTTTTGTTGATGGCACGCTCGTCACGGCAGACAACCTTGCCCTTGATTGCCAGCACATATTCGGTGCGTACACCGAAAGCGATATCAAACAGGTCTGCATTGACAGACTTGTCAAAGGTACACTGTACGGTACCGGTACGGTCACGCAGCAGCAGGAACAGGACGCCGCCGTTGTCTCGGGTGCGTTCACACCAGCCGTTGACAATGACTTCCTTCTCGGCATCCGCTGCTCGCAGTTCGCCGCACCATGCGGTACGCTTCATGCCCTCAATGGATGTATTCATAATAACCTCCCCGGAACACCAAAGGCGTTCCACATTATAATTTCAAGGATGATGATAAATTTGCGCAGAAAACCTGCGATGCGATCACGCCAAAGCCTCCCTCTTGGAGGGAGATGGCTTCGCCGAAGGCGAAGACGGAGGGAGTTTTCCAATAGGATGTATCAATCGTGACTCTGAAAGAGACTTGTTCCCGTTCCTTTTCTCCCTCAGTCAGCTTTGCTGACAGCTCCCTCCTCTGAGGGAGCCTTTTGGAATGCGGTTTTACGCCATGACCACGGCTGCAATGGCATCTGCGGTCAGCTCGGTTTCGGTCTGCTCGCCGGTTTCCATGTTCTTGACCCGGAGCACCTTGCTCTCCAGCTCACCGTCACCGATAACGGCAGAGAACCGTGCGCCGATGCGGTCCGCATGCTTCATCTGGGCACGCAGGCCACGGCCAACCAGGTCACGTTCTGCCGATACGCCCAGCTGGCGCAGGTCATAGACCAGCTTTTCCACCGGACGGTCTGCCAGATCACCCAGCGGTGCCAGATAAATATCCGTCTTTGGCGGCTCCGGGAACGGTGCGCCCACCGCTTCCATCACCATAATCAGACGCTCCAGGCCACAGCCGAAGCCCATGCCCGGTGTTGCCTGTCCGCCCAGCTGGGAAATCAGGCCGTCATACCGTCCGCCGCCGCAGATGGTACCCTGGGCGCCGATGTTGCCGGAGACAAATTCAAATACGGTCTTGGTATAGTAATCCAGTCCGCGCACAATGCCGGTATCAATTTCATAGTCAATGCCCATATCATCCAGATATGCCTTAACCTTTTCAAAATGCTCCCGGCAGTCATCACACAGGTAATCCAGGGCAACCGGTGCATTTTCTGCAACCTTTTTGCACTTCTCCTGCTTGCAGTCCAGAATACGCATAGGATTGCGGTCCAGACGGCCCAGACAATCCTCACACAGGCTGTCCTTGTGCTGGTTCAGGTAACCGGTCAGCATGTCATAATACTTGGGACGGCAGTTGGGACAGCCGATGGAGTTGATATGCACCTTGACCTCATGGATGCCCAGGCGCTTGAGGGCGGTATCTGCCAGCGAGATGATTTCCGCATCGGTAGCCGGTGTGGGTGCGCCGAACACCTCCACGCCGAACTGGTGGTGCTCACGCAGGCGACCCTTCTGTACGTTCTCATACCGGTAGTTCGGCACAATATAATAGCCCTTGAACGGCAGTCCCTTTGCATACAGGGAATTTTCCAGATAGGCACGGACGGTAGACGCAGTGCCCTCCGGCCGCAGGGTGACCGACCGGCCGCCCTTGTCGGTGAAGGTATACATTTCCTTCTGTACCACATCGGTGGTATCACCGATGCCGCGGTTAAACAGCTCGGTATGCTCGAAATTCGGGAAACGGATTTCCTCAAATCCATACTGCATGGCGATGGTGCGCAGCACGCCCTCCACATAATGCCATTTATATACCTCAGACGGTACGATATCCTTTGTGCCCTTGGGGGCTTTGATGAGTTCTGCCATAAATGGTTGTTCCTTTCCGGCAGGCGGGTTGCTCCTGCCCTGTGTTGATCCGTTCATATGGGAATGCCTCTTCATGGCTCCCTCATTGGAGGGAGCTGTCTGCGCCGGTAAGCGCAGACTGAGGGAGTTTTTCCTCTTCATGGCTCCCTCATTGGAGGGAGCTGTCTGCGCCGGTAAGCGCAGACTGAGGGAGTTTTATCTGCTTTTCCGCAGACCTTCCCCTATGTTTCTGCCGCGAACAATTCATGCGACGAAAAACAGGCGGTTTTTGCGAACCGCCTGAATCTATGTTGTCCTTACCGCTTGGATTTCGGGTTGACAATGTCACGCCAATCCAGATCGCCGCGATCCAGACCAAGTACCAGCATTTCCGCCGTGGCCACATTGGTCGCAATCGGAATGTTATGCATATCACACAACCGGATGAGGGAATGCAGATCCGGTTCATATTCACTGTTGGAATTCGGATCACGGAAAAACAGGACCATGTCGATTTCGTTGTACGAAACACGCGCGCTGATCTGCTGTTCGCCGCCCTGCATGCCTGCAAGATATTTTTCAATTTCCAGTCCGGTGGCATCTGACACCAGCTTGCCGGTTGTGCCGGTAGCACAAAGGTTATGCTTGGAGAGGATGCCGCAATATGCCATACAGAACTGAATCATCAGTTCTTTTCTTTTGTCGTGAGCAATCAGTGCGATATTCAAAACCCAGACACCTTCCTTTTCAAAAGTAATCCCATTCTATTTTCTTGCATATTCCTCTGTTACAAACGCATCAGGGCAACAGGTTCTCCCTCCAGCCGCAATGCAATATTTCGATAGGCCGCCGCTGCACTTCGCGTTTTTTCTGATGCAACCGGCCTGCCGTTTCCGGCTGCGATGGAAACCTCTTCATCCTCCGGCACAATGCCCAGCAGGCACAGTCCGGTGGCATCCATGGCATCATCCACCGTGCCGATGGCACCCCGGCGGATCAGTCTCCGACGGATGCGGTTGACCACAAGGCGAACCTGTGGAACGCCATCGTCCTCGAGTACCCGTGCCATGCGTTCCGCACCGCGCAGGCTGCCGCTCCCGCCGCAGGTCACAATCACCGCTTCATCCGCGATGGCTGCAAATGCGCCGAATTCCTCTGCCAGACCCGCAGGGCCGTCAATCAAAATGTAATCAAACCCGGCGTCGTTTGCCTGTCTTGCCAGCAGCTGCATGCCGTCGGCTGTCAGGGCGCCGGACTGCAGCGGTTCCGCCGGCGCTGTCAGCAGGAAAAGCTGTTCCATGGAAGGATGTTTTGCCGCCGCTTCCATCAGCGGAATCATACCGGAGGCTACATCAGCGAAGCTGAATACCACGCGGTCACTCATACCGAGCACGATATCCAGATTCCGAAGCCCGGAATCCCCATCTATGACGAGAACCTTGCGCTCCCGCCTTGCCAGCGCAGCTCCTACACCTGCTGCCAGCGAGGTTTTTCCCGTGCCTCCCTTGCCGGATGCAATGATAATGATCTTTGTCATAACTCCTCCTGCCAATTAAAAAAATTATATACCAATTTCACGATTTGCACAAGGGTTTCTGTTATCTTTTTTTACATTTGTTACGAATGTTACACTTTCTTCATGCAAATCCTTACATAGTTCACGTTCGTACCCATATGGCGTACCTGCCGTTATTCTCATGCAATGACGTCATATGTTCCGGTATCGTTGTTCGCGCCGTCCTCGCTGCCATCCCCGGAATAGAAGTACGCGTTATAAATATCCCGTACCACCGGCGCAACATTATTACCGGAATCGCCGCCTTCAATGACAACACACACCGCAATCTGCGGGTCATCCGCAGGTGCATAGGAAATAAAGATACCGTTATCCCGTTCGGTACCGGTAACCTGTGCCGTACCTGACTTGCCTGCCACCTTGATGGGGTAGTTCTGGAATACGGAGGATGCAGTGCCGTCCTCACCGGTTACCTTCGCCATGCCTTCCTGCACCAGATCCCAGGTGCTGTCGGCTGCGTCAATCCGGTTGAGCACAGAGGCTTCCTTGGTGTAAACCGTTTCAGAGTAGTCATACGCCTTGACGGAACGCAGCAGATGGGCTTCATACTGGGTACCCCGTGTGGCAATGGCAGCACAGTAGTTGGCCAGCTGCAGCGGGGTATAGGCATTATCGCCCTGTCCGATTGCCGCCTGCAGCGTATCGCCGCCGCTCCAGTCACGCAGGGAGGGATCATTCTCCTGTGCCGCTGCACGTGCTGTGGGGCCGGCAACCCGTCCCTTCTTCTCGCCGGACAGCTCCAGCCCGGTGTATGCACCCAGGCCGAACTGCTTCGCATAGCTTTCCAGCTTTTTACCGCCCAGCAGGCGGCCGGTTTCAAAGAAGAAATAGTTACAGGAATCCTCCAGCGCGCCGGTCACATCCTCCCAGCCATGTCCACTGCCGGTGGAGGAATAAATCCAGCATTTCGGATGGTATCCCTTGTAATAGGTATAGACACCCTCATCATAAATGCGGGTATCCGCATCAATGACACCGGTTTCCAGTCCGGCAACCGCGGTGCATACCTTGAAGGTGGAGCCCGGTGCATAGATGCCTGCAATCGAACGGTTCAGCAGCGGGGACAGCTTATTGGATGCCAGCTCCTCATAATCCTGATTGAAGGTCGCCAGATTATAGGTGGGATAGTTGGCCAGCGCCAGGATTTCACCGTTTTTCACGTCTACGACAACCGCCGCGCCGCCGCCTGCACCGCTGATGCTCTGGCACCGGCTCGCCAGCGACTCCTCTGCAACCTTCTGCAGGTTGAGATCCAGTGTCAGTACCACATTGTTGCCCGACTGGGCCTCCTCGGTCTGCTGTTCGCTGACAACATTGCCGCGCTGGTCGGTCTGGATGGAACGCTCGCCATCCGTGCCCCGCAGGTATTCCTCAAAGGCCTGCTCCGCGCCGGTCTTGCCCACCTGCGCGTTCATGGAATAGCCCTCTTCCTTGTATTTGTCCCAGTCCTCTGCGAAAATCGGGCCGATATAACCCAGAATATTGGCGGCATACTCGGTTTCAATCTGCCGCTCCGCGGAGGTGTTGACCTCCACGCCTGCATATTTCTCATGCTGCTCGCTGATTTTCGCCACCAGATCCATGGAAATATCACTTGCCAGGTCGAAGGCATTGTACATGGAAAACTGTTCCTGCTCCATCTGGTACCGGATGCCGGCGATTTTCCGCCGGTCCGTCTTGCTGAGCCCGGTATCAATTTCATAGGCCGCGCACAGGTTTTCCATGACCTCCTCCGCACGCAGGTCAGTGCCCCAGCCCTGATTGTCGCAGAATTTCCGCAGACGGGTCATGTCGGAGGAATCCTCATCCTTTGTATAGGAAAATGTACCGTACATGCCGGAGGAAACGGGCAGGGTATCATTGACCATACCGGTTTCATCTGACTCAATCATATTGACCAGCTCCAGAATGAGGTCATTCTGCCCATCCTTTTTCCAGAATGCATAGGTAATCTGTAATTTATATACGGTTGTATTGGTTACCAGTGTCTCACCGTTGCGGTCAAGGATATCGCCGCGGGAGGCGGGAATGGTGCTGGTATAGGTAAACAGCTGATTGGCATCATCCGCATATTCATCGCCATGGATAATCTGCAGGGAAAACAGGTTCGCCGCCACAATCAGTCCGCAGACCAGTCCGCCACCTGTCAGAACATACAGACGGCGGAGCAGTTTTTTCTTATGCCGGTCCATTGCTGCCTCCTTCCATACTCTGTTCCGCTGAAATGCCCGTCTTCCGCTTTCCGCAGACCCTGCGCACCACAACCAGTACCGCCGGGCTGAGTACCACGGCAAGCAGCAGCTGCATCGCCATGCCGCGGGCAAACACCAGAATGCCCATATCACTGAACTGGAACAGGAACAGATAGCGGATTGCCGCCAGCGCCAGAACCATGCCCGCAGAGCACAGCATGGTGCCCACCATCTGCCGGTTATGGAAATATTCTCCGATCCTGCCGCATACAATGCCGCAAATCAGATAATACAGCGGGTACAGTCCTTCAATGCCGATGCCGGATGCGTCATACAGCAGGCCTGCGGCAAAGCCGCACACAAAGCCTGCACCGGAGCCCATCAGCACTGCCACAGCCGCTACAATCAGCGGCAGCAGGTCAATATGTACACCGAAAACCGACAGGCGCACACCCAGGCTGCGCTGCAGGACATAGGCCACCAGCAGCAGCACAATACAAAGCACCACACGCAGTGCGGGAGGCAGATTCATTCGTTTCATGCCCTGCCCTCCTTATTCACTGGTGACTTCAGTGATAATATACACATTGGTCAGCGACATGATATCCACCATGGGTTTGAGCACCGCATAATTGGACATACCGTCACTTTCTGTCTGGACGCTTTCCACGGTGCCGATGGCAAGACCCTTCGGGAATATACCGCCGGTACCGGAGGTCTGCACGGTATCCCCCACGACCACATCCGCATCCTTGCTCAGGTAGCTGACCTTCAGCCTGCCATCACCCATCAGCTGGTAATTGCCCTCCGCAACGCCCAGCTCACCGGTACGGTTCACCAGCGCGCCGGCAGACATATTGCTGTCGATCACCGTGGTTACCTGAGCCGAATGCTCCGACAGCTCACTGATATAGCCCACCATGCCGCGGGCGGTGACAACGCTGTCATTTTTCTCCAGACCTTCCGCACTTCCCGCATCAATGGTCAGCACGCTGGACCATTCGTCCAGTGTCCGGCCCACCACCTCTGCCGCCTGATAGGTAAACTCCGTGTTGCGTTCCGTAATGCCGAGCATTTCCCGCAGCTCCAGATTTTCCGTTACGGCGGACTGTGCGGCTTCCAGCTGGCGGGTCAGCTCGGTCACCTGCTTGCGCAGCTCCTCATTTTCCGCCTCCAGCTCATCATAGTTGAATATCCGGTTATATCTGTCTGCCACGCCCACAGCCGCATGGGTAATCCCACGTTCTGCCGGGAGCAGTACATTGCCCAGCGTGCGGGAAATGATGCTGTCACGTCCCGAAGCACCGGTAAACACTGCCAGCACCATGCATACTACAACGGCTATCACCGCAGCAGGGAACCATCTGGCATGAAGTATTTTTTTCCAGTTCTTTCGCAAGCCCGATCAACCTTTCTGCGTTTCCGCGTTCCTCCCGCTGCAAACCTGCTGCAGCATTTCATCCAACATACATATGGGCAGTCCCATGACGCCGTAATAATCCCCAAAAATGCCGGAGATCAACAGACCGCCCTGGCCCTGGATGCCATAGGCACCCGCCTTGTCCATGGGCTCCCCGCTGTCGGCATAGGCTTCCGCCTCGCCCTCCCGCAGGGGGCGGAACGTGACATCCGTGACTGATACCTCCGACAGCTCGGTGTCTGCGGTTTTGACGCACACAGCGGTCATGACCTGATGGGTTCGGCCGGACAGCATGTGCAGCATACGCACCGCGTCCGCTTTGTCCTCCGGCTTGCCCAGAATGGTATCATCACACACCACGATGGTATCCGCCGCAATCACCAGCGCCCCCGGCTCTGCCTGGGCAAAAACCGCGCCCGCCTTGCGCCGGGCCAGCATGCGCACATTTTCCTTTGGCGTGCACGCCGGTGACAGGCTTTCGTCCACATCCGCGGGGCGCACCACGAAATCCTCTGTAATGCGTGCCAGCAGCTCCTGCCTGCGGGGGGACTGGGAGGCCAGAATCACCGGATGATATGGAATGTTTCGCATGATGTTCCTCCTTATCGTCCGGTGGAGCCGAAGCCGCCGCTTCCGCGCCCTGTGTGTCCCAGCTGCTCCGCTTCCACCGCGGCAAACTGCGCAACCGGCAGGATACACAGCTGCGCAATGCGTTCTCCCGGCTCAATGGTATATGCTTTGTCGGACAGGTTCACCAGTCCGACGGAAATTTCTCCGCGGTAATCGCTGTCAATCACGCCCACGCCGTTGGACAGGGTCAGTCCATGCCGGATGCCCAGCCCGCTTCTGGCAAAGACAAACGCGCCATAGCCCGCATCCGGCAGCTCCATCGCCAGTCCGGTGGGGATCACGGCACGTGCCATGGGCTCCAGTGTCACCGCTTCATCCAGATTGGCCTGCAGGTCCGCGCCTGCCGACCCTCCGGTGGCGTGCCGGGGCAGGTCAGGTACCCTGCCCTCCGGTGTAGGCACGCGCCGGAATTGTATGGTTAACATAATTGGTTTATTCCACTCCTCTGCGGTACAGCCCCCGTGTGGTTGCCATACCAAAATCAGGCTGCTCTCCCGCCAGCACCGCCTGTGCAATGCGCAGGGCCTGCTTTGGGGTCTCATCGGTAAACAGCAGCCGTGCATGGGTAATGCCGGTGCCGGTATATTCCTGCGGCTCCAGATACAGGGGCTGGGAATTATACAGGCTGTTGCGGCAATGCTCCTCCCGGAACACCGGGAATTTCGCACCCTTCCGGTCGGTCAGGTAATACGCGCCCTTTGCACAGACGCCGGTGCCATCCCGGCGGCAGCCGCCCTGTTTTCCTGCCATCATGCAGTTTTCGGTCAGCATCAGCGGCAGCCGTCCGCATACAATCAGCTCGGTTTCCATGGGCTTGCGCAGGTCGCGAATCTGGGGCAGCCGCAGCTCAAAGGACAGGGTCTGCCGCACCACGCCCATATCATGCAGGGTTTCCAGTGTTTCGGAATTAAATGCATTCAGTCCGAAATCGCCCATGGCCTGCATGCCAAGCTGCCGTACCAGGGCGGGCTGTCCGATGTTGCCGCACAGGGCGGCCTGACAGCCCATGTCATGGCACTGCTCCAGCTGCTTCACGACAGCCTGCTGCTCCCGGTCCCACACAATGCGCGGCAGCACCGGCACCAGTGTGCAGCCTGCTTCCAGCAGCTGTCTCGTCCGGTGTTCCTGCCGTACCAGCTCGCCCACCGGCACATAATATGCCTGTACCGGCAGCTGTGCCATGGCATCGGTGAGCTGTTCCAGCCTGCGTACCTGTATGGTATAACCGGCAAAACCGGCCTGTTTGGGGGCATCCATATGCGGTACGGTTCCTTCCCGCACCGGCGGCACCGTGCTACGCTGCTGTTCCAGCTGCGCCAGCGCCTGCCTGCGCAGGTCGTTGAGCACCTTTGCCGCAATGCGCAGGCCGCTGTCCAGCTCCACCGCAACCTCTCCCGCCGTAAACACCGTTCCGCCGGTCTTGCCCAGGGCGGTTCGGATGTCCTCCAGGGTGGTTTCCCGTTTCTGTGCCAGCTCCGCCGGCGCGGCGGTGACCACAACTGTATGGGTACCGTCACTGGCGGTTAACTCCATGGGTTCGTCCCTGTGGGCGGTAAAGGACATGCGGACCGGCACCTGTCCCCGTTCCTGCCCTTCGGCAAAGGTACGGGATGCCTTGTCATATAACGGCTTCAGACCGCTTTCCGGCACTGCCGGACGGGTTCCAAACATAGACGGCCCGATATGATCCTCCAGATACCCCTGGGTAAAGCCGTCGCGGGAGAACACCTTTGCCAGCGTGTCCATTTCCTCCCGGGTGGGCATCCTGCCCTCCCGCAGAACCGACGCATAGATGTTTGTCACAATCGCCACGTATTCCGGCCGCTTCATGCGTCC
Source organism: Clostridiales bacterium (assembly GCA_004555915.1). GTDB lineage: Bacteria > Bacillota > Clostridia > Oscillospirales > Butyricicoccaceae > Butyricicoccus_A. The sequence goes on from SFJM01000003.1 coordinate 80,172, forward strand.
TTCAATTTTCAGGGAGGATACGCCGGCATCACATAATGCCTGCAGCCGGGGCAGCAGGCATAAATCCTTCAAACTCATGGGATAGCTGTTTTTTCCGCCATAGGGCAGGCGGCAGGGCTGGGCACACAGGCCCCGGTTGCCGCTTCTTCGTCCGATGACGGCAGACAAACCGCACTGTCCCGAATAGCACATGCACAGGGCGCCGTGGACAAACACCTCGGTTTCCACCCCGGCATGGGCGGTAATATACCGAATTTCCTCCAGCGGCAGCTCCCGGGACAGTACCACACGGGAAAAGCCCAGCTGCTTTGCTGCCAGCGCGCCCTGCAGGGAATGCACGGTCATCTGGGTGGACGCATGCAGCACCGCATCCGGAAATGCCCCATGGATGCAGCGCGCCGCTCCCAGGTCCTGTACAATCAGGGCATCCGCACCGGCCTCCAGCAACAGCCGCACATCCGCCAGCAGCGCCGGGATTTCCCGGTCCGACATCAGCGTATTGACGGTAACATTGGTTTTCACGCCCCGCAGGCGGCAGTACAGCAATGCCTCCCGCATTTCCTCCGGGGAGAAATTCTTCGCGCCCCGGCGGGCGTTAAAGGTTCCAAAGCCCAGATAGACCGCATCCGCGCCGTTCTGTACGGCAGCACGCACTGCCTCCATGGAACCGGCAGGCGCCAGCAGCTCCGGCAGATGTTTTCCCATCACTTGAGCAGGCGGGACAGGCGGGAACGGACTTCATTGAGCTGGCGTTCGGTGGAAGCCAGTTCCTTTTCCAGTTCCTCAATGCGGCGCTGCTTTTTGTCGCCGTCCACAACCTTTTCCCGCAGCTCCCGCAGTTCCCTGCCGGTACGTTCTGCCTGCTCCAGGTCATTGTTATGGCGTGCGTCCGCCTCTGCCAGCTGCTGCTCCAGCTCACTGACACGGCGGGTACGGGCATCCGCTTCCACCGAAGCGCTCTGCATGCGCTTCTGGGTATCGCTGAGCTTTTCCTCCAGCTCATTGATGCGTACCTTGTCCGCTTCATTGGCCTGAACCAACGCTTCCAGCTCGGAAATGCGGTCCTTGAACCGGTTGACCTCGGTCATTTCCTTATTTTTCTCGTTGACGGCACGTTCCAGGCTGTTGATTTCCTCCTGTGCATCTGCCAGCTCTCTGGACAGGTTTTTATTCTCTGCCAGATAGCCGGAAATCTGGGTACGCAGGTTTTCCGCGCCCTGTACCGCCTGTACATAATTGTCCGCCATATCGCAGGCTGTCAGCAATACAGCCTGCAGCATATTGGCACCGCTCTCTCTTACCTTGCAGACCCGGTTGTCCACCAGTGCTGCAATCTTGGTCATATATTCCTCATCCTGCTCACCGGTCATGGTAAACCGGTTTCCGGCAATGACGACTTCGACTCTGTTTTTCATGGAATCCCTTCCTCCAGTTGTCCGCTCTCACGGCCGGATCCGTGCCATACCGTGGGCGAATTTCTTCATACGGTATATTATAGCACAGCTCCTGTGGGTTTGTTAACAGTTTGTTGCAGCTATGACGCTAAAAATGCAACTTTTTTTGAAACAGAAATTGTATCCCGCTGTATTTCGTGCTAAAATGATAGGCGTATCATATGAAATTGAAATCCGCTCTGTTTTCTGTGGCAGAACGGTGAAAAAGGAGAACCGCCTTATGATGAATCTGAGTCAGGTGCGCCGCATTGTGGTCAAGGTCGGCACCTCGACACTCACCTATCCTACCGGCAAGCTGAATATCCGCGGCATTGAACGTCTGGTGCGCTGCATTGCGGACCTGCACAACCGTGGTTATGAAATGGTTCTGGTATCCTCCGGTGCCATCGGCGTGGGTGCGTCCAAGCTGCGCCTGAGCGAACGGCCTAAGACCCTGCGCATGAAGCAGGCTGCCGCCGCTGTGGGCCAGTGCGAGCTGATGCATGTTTACGACAAGATTTTTGCAGAATATGGCATCAATACCGCCCAGATCCTGCTGACCACCGAGGATACGGAGGATAAAAACCGCCGTCATAATGTACATAATACCTTTGATGCGCTGCTGGAAACCAATGCCCTGCCCATTGTCAATGAAAACGACACGGTGGCAGTAGAGGAAATTGAATTCGGTGACAACGACAGCCTTGCTGCCGTGGTATCCCGTGTTGCAGTGGCGGATCTTCTGGTTATCTTTACCGATATGGACGGCCTGTATGATGATGACCCCCGGGAAAAGCCGGAAGCCCGCCTGATTCCGGTCGTGCATGAAATTACCGATGAGCTGCGTGCCATTGCAGGCGGCGCAGGCACGGAAAACGGTACCGGCGGCATGGCAACCAAGCTGAAGGCTGCGGAGCTGTGCATGGAGAAAAATATCCCCATGTTCGTCGTCAACGGTGCCAAGCCGGAAATTTTATATGAACTGGCAGACGGACGGCTTGCCGGCACGCTGTTCCTGCCGCCCAACTACGACATCAAGAGCTGAAAGGAGCGATCCTGATGACGACTGTACTGGATACCTGCCGCCGTGCCGCTGCGGTCAAGCATGAAATCGGCACGCTGGGCACCAACAAGAAAAATGCCGCCCTTCTGGCCATTGCGGATGCGCTGGAGGCAAACCGTGAGCAGATCAAGGCCGCAAACCGGCTGGATATCGAAGCCGGACGCAGCAACGGGCTGAATGAAGGCCTGATTGACCGTCTGACACTGGATGACAGCCGCATTGACGGTGTGGCAGAGGGCTGCCGCCAGGTGGCTGCGCTGCCGGACCCGGTGGGCGAGGTCACCGAAATGAAGGTGACGCCGAATGGCCTGAAAATCGGCAAAAAGCGCGTGCCCATGGGTGTCATCGGCATCATTTATGAAGCCCGTCCCAATGTCACCGTGGATGCTGCCGCCCTGTGCTTCAAGGCAGGCTCCGCCTGCGTGCTTCGCGGCGGCAAGGAAGCCTTCCATTCCAACCAGTGCCTGATGGGTATTATGCGTGACGCGGTTGCTTCCTGCGGCCTGTCGCCGGATATCCTGAATCTGGTGGAGGATATCACCCATGAGGGCGCCAATGTGATGATGCAGGCAAACGGTCTGATTGATGTGCTTATCCCCCGTGGCAGCAGCCGTCTGATTCAGGCAGTGGTCAAAACCGCCACCGTACCGGTTATTGAAACCGGCGTCGGCAACTGCCATGTCTATGTGGATGCCAGTGCAGATGTGGACATGGCGCTGGATATTCTGGAAAATGCCAAATGCCAGCGCATTTCGGTATGCAACGCGGCGGAAAGCCTGCTGGTACACCGGGATATTGCGGCGCAGTTCCTGCCCAAGGCAAAGACACGGCTGGATGCCCACAACGTCATCTGGCATGGCTGCCCGGAAACCTGTGCCATTCTGGGTGACAGCATTGTGCCGGCGACCGATGAAGACTATGGTACGGAATATCTGAACTATGAAATCTCCTGCAAGGTGGTGGATTCCGCCGATGCCGCCATTGCCCACATCAACCACTACAATACCGGACACTCCGAATGTATTGTGACCCGTGATTATTTCGACGCGCAGCGGTTCCTGGATTACGTGGATGCGGCGGCGGTATATGTGAATGCTTCCACCCGGTTCACGGACGGCGGAGAATTCGGCTTCGGTGCGGAAATCGGCATTTCCACCCAGAAGCTGCATGCCCGCGGCCCCATGGGGTTGAAGGAGCTGACTTCCAACAAATATATTATTTACGGCGAAGGCCAGATCCGCTGACCGGAAAGGAGCCTTTGCATGGAACGTGAATTCAAATGGATGATTCCCGACCCGTCGGAGTTTGACCGCATTGCGGACAGCAGCATGGTATCCTCCCTGGTACGGGAAACCGGCAGGCTGGAAATGGAAGCCATGTATTATGATACCTCGGACGGCCTGATTGCCCGCTGCCATGGCGGTTTGCGGCTGCGCCGGGAAAATGAAACCCGTGTCGTATGCTTAAAGCTGGCAGCGGAAAGCGGCTTTGGCGGTGCCCTGAAGGCACGGGAGGAATATGAATGCACGGCACCGGATATCCGTACCGGCATCCGGAACCTGCCCTCCGCCGGTGCGCCGCAGGAGATCTGTGACCGGCTGCTGCAGGCCAACCTGATCGAGCTGGGACGCACGGCATTCACCCGGTTCTGGTTCCTGCTGGGCTATCAGGACTGCACCTGTGAGCTGGCATTTGACTATGGCAAGCTGGTACGCGGCGGACGGGTCGGCCCCATCTGTGAGATGGAGCTGGAGCTGAAAAGCGGCAGCGAAGCGGACTTTGACGCGCTGGCGGTGCAGCTGCAGCAGGAATTTGACCTGAAACCCCAGCCGTTGTCCAAGCTGGTACGAATGATGAGCCTGTAATTGGTTGGCATGTAACTGTTTCATAACACAAAGCAAACCGGCGCAAAAGGGGACCCTTCTGGCGGGTCCCCCTTTGCAAACCCCCAGCCCACTGTCTGGTGAGGCCGTCCAAAATACCATGACGCCAAATATTTTGGACGGCCTTGTGACTGCCTGCACAGAGAGCTGCTGCTGTCAAGCAAAAACCCGCAGAGGTACCATCTCCGCGGGTTCTTTTTTATGCCTGTTTTTTCTTTTTTTCTTCCACTCTTCTGTGGATATAGGGCTGGATTTCGTCATACTCCATGCCCAGCACCACCGCGAGCTCGCCATACAGCATTTTTTCCGCCCGCTTCATATACTGCTGATCCGTCTGTCCCATATGCCGTCCCGCCTTGACGGAGCGCCGGTTCTTCTGGTATACGCTCTTAATCAGGCGCACCAGGTCCTCATTCCGATGGGTATTCAGGCATGCCCGGTACTGCTCACCCAGCATCCGGATGTCATGATTGTCACAGACATTGTCCGGTATATCCGGTATGCGGTCAATCAGCTGCTCCGCTGCCTGCCTTGACATGACCGGACGCATAAAAGCCCTGGTATCCACCGGGGTATAAATCACTGCCGTATCATAAACCGGGGACAGCTTATAATACAGGGTTTCCTGATCCGAAGCAGCATCGGGATAACCAATCTCTTCCACCCGGCAGACGCCGGTGTTTCCATACATAACAAAATCGCCTGTCTGATACATTGCTGCATTCCTCCCTGCCTGTCAAATTCCTGCGGTATAACAGGTAGATATCCTGTCACTATTTCTCTTATTATTATACCACGTTAAAGCCGGACAAGTAACATGCAATTTTTGAAAAAAGTGCCGAAAAACCCTTCATATTTCCATTTTCCCATGCGCTAAACGCAATAAAACGCAAAAATCCCACGGAACCTCCGTGGGATTCGGGACGGCATGTCCGCTTATTGCACCGGCGTATGCACGGTCAATGCGTCATTTTCCCGTGCTGCCGCCTGAAAGACCCGCAGCACCTGCGCAAAACTGTCATCTGCCTGCTCCATATGGCTCCATGTGATTTCGGTTTCCGGCAGCTCTGTCAGGCAGTCATACAGTGCATCCAGATTCCTGCCATAATATGCCGGCAGCGGCAGCATCTCCTGCAGGTAATCATGCAGCTGTTCCTGTCCCATGCGGCTGGCATCCAGAACAAGTTTCATATCCAGTCCTCCCTTATTCCTCGCCATACAGCAGCTCGAAGGTTTCATAATGGTCGCCGGTATAATAAATCAGGCCGTCGTTGGAAAACACAATGCGCTCCGCGCCGCGATACCCGCCGGTGCTGTTGATGTCACATTCATGGTATTCCCGTCCGTCCGCCTCCGGCAGCCGGCCTTCATAATTGCCAAAATAATCGCCGCCGATGCTTTTGCCCGGTGCAACCTCAGACAAATTGCCCTGCGAGCTGTCCCAGCCCAGGGCTTTTGCATCCTTTTTGGTGATGAAATTCTCCGGCAGATGGCCGTATGCGTTCAGATAAGCCGCCACGTCCTCCTTTGAGGTATAGGTTCCGTCCTCGTCGGGTACATCGGCTTCCGGTGACGCTTCCGCCGTCTCATTGGTTGTGACAACCTCTGCTGAGCCGGCTGTTGCCGAGCTTCCCGCGTCAATATCCTCCATCTGCTCCATGCTGACGGTACAGCCGCACAGCAGCAATACCATGGACAGCAGCAGGGCGATCAGCCTGCTCCCACGCTGTTTCATATCCATTCGCTCCTTTTTGATCTCAATTTTCATCCAGTATACCATGTTTCTCCTGGAATTGCCACCACAGTCCGGACAGCAAAAGAAGAGGCCCCTCATAAGAGGAGCCTCTCCAGTTCCGGAATTTCGGATAAAAAGCTTTGTATGGATTCGACTTAGCCCAGTACCAGCGGGGAGAAGATGAGGTACATAACGACAACAACCAGAATACCAGCGGTAGCCCAGATCTTGCCGGTCTTCCACGGAGTCAGGCTGATCTGCGGTACGTTCGGAATCTCGAACGGAGTCTTGCGCGGTGCAAACTTTGCACATGCGAAGTAGATCACACACTGAACCAGGAAGCATACGAATACCCAGTACAGGTAATGGATATGCTCGAATACGAAGAAATAGCCAATTGCGTACATGACGATATGTACCGGTACACCGATCTTCGGTGCCAGTGCAGATACGTTCTTATTCAGCATACCGAACAGTACAGCGCACAGAATCGGCATGGAGAACAGACCCCAGCACTCGTTGATGAAGTTCATGATGCCGGAACCGAAGTACATGATGAACGGGGAAATGATGATAGCCAGAATACCAACGATCAGGCCGAAGATCTGGCCAACCTTTACAACCTTCTTTGCGTCTGCATTCTTGCCAAAAATCGGCTTCCAGATATTCAGGGAGAAAATCGTGGAGGAAGAATTCAGTACGGAGTTGAAGGAGGACAGGATTGCGCCGAACATAACAGCTGCAAAGAAGCCCATGATCGGCTTCGGCATAACATGCAGAACCAGCAGCGGGTAAGCAGCGTCGCCGTCAAATGCAGCGCCGGAACCGGAGGACTGCAGTACGCCTGCTTCCATCAGCTGGAAAGCGATGATGCCCGGGATTACGATAACGAATACGTCCAGGCACTTGAAGAAGCCAGCCCAGATTGCACCCTTCTGTGCTTCAGCCAGATTCTTTGCACCCAGGGAACGCTGAATGATGGACTGGTTGGTAGCCCAGTAGAACATGTTGTTTACAAACATACCGGTGAACAGCAGCGGCCACGGAATGTACGGAGCCATTGCGTTCGGAGCGGACCATGCGTTCATCTTTGCCGGGGTAGCGGTAGCAAAATGCTTGATGCCTGCGAAAAATCCGCCGCCATCCAGCTGGCCCAGTGCGATAAAGCCCAGAATCGGAACCAGGAAGCCGCCGATCAGCAGGCCAACGCCGTTGATGGTATCCGAATAAGCAACTGCCTTCAGGCCGCCGAATACGGAATATGCCATACCGATCAGGCCGGTTGCGAAGCATACGATCAGGATTGCTGTGAAGTAGCTGATGCCAAAGATCTGCTGGATATCGAAGATCTTTTCCAGTGCCACAGAGCCCGAATACAGGATGGTCGGCAGCATGGTGATGACGTATGCAAACAGGAACATGATAGAGAACATGCGCATGGTAAAGGTATCATAGCGCATCTCATAAAACTGCGGAATAGTGGAAATATTGCCCTTCAGGAACTTCGGCAGCAGGACGAATGCCAGGATAACCAGTGCAAAGGCAGAGGTTGCTTCCCATGCCATCGTAGCCATGGAGCCGGAGAATGCCTGGCCATTGGTGCCGACCAGCTGCTCTGCGGACAGGTTGGTCATCATCAGGGAACCTGCGATAACGATGCCCGGCAGACTGTGGCCTGCAACGAAGTAGCCTTCTTCAGTGTCCAGCTTCTCGCCGCGGGTCTTATACGCGGACAGAACTGCTACAAACACTGTAAAAGCGACAAACTCGATTACAGTTAACATAATTTCGGAATCTCCTTTTTCTAAACTCTCTCCACGCCTTCTCCATGTCCGGATCACAAAAAAGACGTAAAACGACAGCCGCTCAGGAACGACGCGGCTGACTGACTGGTATGATTATACCAGATGTCCATACCTTTTTTCAAGTTGCGTACCTCATGTAACTGTTAAAAATTTCGTAACATTTTTTATGCACGTTACACAAAAAATCATTTCTTTTTTTGCTACCGCAACCCAGAAAGTACGCAGAATCAACTTAAAAATACATCATCATTTTCCATGATAAAACGAAAATTTGCCCATTTTCTTCCAAATGTTCCAAAACGCGCCTAATTTTTATCATCTTTTCACCGCCGGACAACTGTTCTTTTTCCGTACATCCGGTTCCGCTGGTATTTATCTCAAAACGTGAAAAAACTGCCGCATTCTCCTGAAAACACGGCAGTTTTTCCATCATACAACAACAAAAGGGAAAGTTTGACTTTCACAAGCAGAAAAGAACGGCATCAGTCGGCTCCTGAATTCCGCTGTCCGGCGCGAAGGTCGTTCAGACTTCCTCCCGCCAGGTATGCCGCCCAGTCTTCTTGCGTTACAGATTATACCATCTGTTTTGTACAATTGCAACAGTTTTTCCCAAATGATGCAATATTTTATCGGAAAGAGCAGACCTCTCCGTTCCGTCCGCACCGCTTCCACCCTGCCGGACAGAAAAAATCCCCGCGGCAGGATTGCCGCAGGGATTTTGCGTTTCAGCAGTATAAAGCTTACTTGCCCAGCAGTTCGCGCTCGATTCTCTCGCGAGCTTCCGGAGCCTGCTTGTCCATCTTTTCCGGGAAACCGAACATGGATACACAAGCGATGTTGTCGCCGCCTACCTTCGGAGCGTCCGGCTTCAGCTGCTTGTTTGCGAAGTCCATTTCACGCAGGGTCTCGAAGATGCCCGGGAAATCAACGTCGCCTTCGCCCATTGCCAGATGCTGATGGATGGTAACGTCAGCCTTGCCGCGGCCGTTCAGCCATGGCGGGTTTGCGATGTAACGGCAGTCCAGTGTCTGATTGAAGGTATCCGCAAACAGAACGTGGGTCAGTTCCTCGCCGCAGTACTTCAGCATGGAGCGAACGTCGCCCTTGCCCTGATCGTAGAAGAAGCCGTGGGGAGAAGAATATACATAGCCCAGGTTCTTGGAACGGAAGGACTTAACCATATCAACAGTCTCGTTGTTCAGCTCACAGAAGTCATACGGATGGGACTGAATCTCAACACGCAGGCCTTCGCGCTCGATGATCGGCAGCAGCTCTTCCATGGACTTGAACCACATGCCATTGCAGATTTCTGCCTGGTTCGGGTCGCCGGACAGTTCGGTGTTGATTACCGGTACGCCCATGTTAACAGCGATCTCGATGATCTTCTTCCAGTTTGCAACAGCGTGCTGACGCTGCTCCTCAGTCGGGCCGCTCCAGCGGTATACAACGATGAAAGAAGAAATTTCAACGCCGGTTTCCTTCAGTGCCTGGCGGTACTCAGCTTCGCATTCCTTGGAGAACAGCGGATGCTTGTAGAACGGGTTGATGCGCGGATGCGGGGACTGCTCAATGTACTTGTAGCCCCAGTCTGCTACCTGATGCACCATGTCATTGATACCCATCTGCTTGGCAAGAACGTCAACGTCAAATGCAATTTTCATGATTGATTTCCTCCTTAATTCATAGCTTTGATTCGTAGCTTCCGTCACTTCCGACGGTCCCTGTTGTTACAATTATTGTACAGGAGAATTCCGCCTGTGCCAATGATACAATTTGCGGAATCACTGATAAATCCTGCTATTTTCACTTGATTTTCTTTTTCCTGCCTGCTACCATAAAAACAGAGCACGGTTCCGGAGGGAAGGCTTACCGCTTTTTGTTGTAAATTCATGCCGGAACCCGTCCACGGAAGGAAGTGAATCCCCCATGCTGATCCCGGAAACCGGTGTCCATCAGATCTCTGAACGCTACTTTTTCACCCCCTCCTCCCTTGCCCGGGAGCTGTTTTATTACCCCACCCGCTGTGGACATTATTTCTGTGACCACACCTATTCCTTCAGCCATCAGTCTGAAATCGCACGGGAAAGTGACCATAACAATCATATCATGCTGTTCCTGATGCTGGACGGCGCCATGGAGCTGGAAATCAGTCATACAAAAATGCTTGCTGCCCGGGGACAGGTCGTGCTGTTTGACTGCCTGCAGCCATACCAGTACCGGGGGTCTGACGGCATGGAATTCATCTGGCTGCTGTTCAACGGGCTGAATACCCGCCCTTTCTATCGCCGCATCCTGCGTTCCCGTGGCGGAAAGCATGTCTTTTCCACCCCCTCGTATACCGAGGTGCTGCGGCTGCTGCAATCCCTGCTGGGCAGCTGTGCCTCCGGTGAGCGCATGAGTGAAGCCGCCTGCTCCCAGCTGCTGCACCGGCTGTTATGCCTGCTGCTGCTCACGGAGCCCCAGCCTCAGACAGCGGAAAATGACCGCATTACCCAGTCCATCCGGTATATGAATGCACATCTGTGTGAACCGATTACCGTGCAGGAGGTTGCCGAAGCGGTCAACTGGAGCCAGGCACATTTTTCCCGGGAATTCAAAGCACATACCGGCTACTCCCCCTATGAATATATTGTGCTGCGCCGCATTGACCGCGCCAAGCACATGCTCACGGCAACCCGCATGACGGTAAAGGAAATTGCTTACCATACCGGCTACAACAGCGAGGAGAATTTTATCCACAGCTTTCAGAAAAATGTAGGCATTTCCCCGACCCTGTTCCGGAAATTCCCGATATAAATGCAACAAGCCGCTTCGGTTTTCCGGGGCGGCTTTTGTACTGAAATCATTATATGGATGTCTCAGTCGATAAAAGAAACGATTCCTCCACCCCGGCATAATTCCCCGCTTGCTGCGCAAGCTATAGATAAAATGTCAATTTGCCAAAAAAACTGTGCATAACCATGTGCAAAACAGTCATTTTTCCGTTTGTTTCCGGATTTCACAAATTATTCACAGAAAAAGTGAGTCTTTTGCTTGACAACGCGGAAACAGGGTGGTATCTTGTATTTAGCACTCAGGTAGACAGAGTGCTAACACTTGCAAGCACACAGTGCCAAGGCACCCGGAATCCATCAGGAGGTGAGACCGGTGGAGCTGTCCGCACGAAAAAAACTGATTTTAAAAACTGTCATCAGTGATTATATCCGCACAGCGGAGCCGGTAGGCTCCAAGGCGCTGGCAAGCCGCCCGGAGCTGCGGTTCTCATCCGCTACCATTCGCAATGAAATGAGTGAGCTGGAGGAAATGGGTTTTCTGGAAAAACCCCATACCTCCGCAGGACGCATTCCTTCCCCGGCAGGCTATCGGCTGTATGTGGATGAACTGATGAGCAGACCGGATCTGAGCGCGGCAGATATTGACCGTATCAATTCGGTCACCAAGCTGAAGGTGAAGGAACTCGACCGTATGATTTCCGAAGCCGGAAAGCTGATTTCCAATCTGACGGATTATACCACACTGGCCGTCACACCTTTTATTCAGCGTGTGACCATCCGGAAATTCCAGATTATTTCGGTTGGCCCACTGGATTTTGTGATTGTCGTTGTCACAGACAGCGGTGTTGTCAAAAATAAAATGCTTCGTACCTCTACCCCGGTAACGGCGGATGAGGCAGAGCTGCTGACCTATGTGCTCAATCAGACCCTGACCAACATTCCGATTGATGCCATTACGCCGGAACGGTTTGATATCGTCCGCAGGGCGGCAGGCGTTACCGCATTGCTGTCGCTGGTAGCCCAGTTCCTGGATGAATTCATTGAGGAAATGAGTGAGCAGAAGGTCTTTCTGCAGGGCGCATCCAAGCTGCTGGCGTATCCGGAATACCGGGATGTGCATAAGGCACAGGAACTATTGGATTTCATTTCAGATGAAAGCAATGTACCGGCATTACGGACGTTTACCCGGGATATTGATGGCGTACGCATTACCATTGGACCGGAAAACGGCAGCGGACCGTTGCAGAATGCCAGCATGGTATATGCGACTTACAATATCGGCAATATGGGCCGCGGCCTGATCGGTATTGTGGGCCCGACCCGCATGGATTACGCCAAGCTTTCCGCCAGACTGGCATTGTTCTCCAAGGGCCTGAACCGGCTGATTTCGGAGACATTCTTTGATGAAGACGACAAGTGAGGATTTTTCCTCACATAGTATCATAGTATCACCGCTGCGGTATGGCAGCGATGGAGGAGGAACACCATGGAAACCAAAGACAGCGTAGAGCAGGAAACTGTTCAGCAAGCAGAAGCTGCTGCTGCCGAAGAAACCAAGCAGGAGACTACGGCTGAAACCACAGAAGAAGCTGCTGTGGAGGAAACCGCAGAGGAAAAGCTGCAGAAACAGCTGGATGAGCTGAATGACCGCTATATGCGTATGGCAGCTGAATATGATAACTATCGCAAGCGTGCCCTCAAGGAACGGGATATGGTCCGTTCGGAGGCAACCGGCAAGGCCCTGACCGCCATCCTTCCGATTTATGACAATCTGGAACGTGCGCTGGCACAGGAAACCGCGGATACCGAATATAAAAAAGGTGTTGAAATGACCGCACGCCAGTTTGAAGCCGCATTGGAATCCCTTGGCGTGGAAATCATTACAGCAGAGCCGGGTACAGAATTTGATCCCACCGTCCACAATGCCGTGATGCATGTGGAGGATGAGGAGCTGGGTGAAAGCTGCATTGCGGAGTGCTTCCAGAAGGGCTTCCGCCATGGTGACAAAATCATCCGTACCGCAATGGTAAAGGTTGCAAACTAAGTTCCCGATGAGAGGAGTATATCACTCCCTCCGTCACGGCTGACGCCGTGCCACCTCCCTCCAGGAGGGAGGCTTCTCAAAATGTAAAAAAAGTATCTTTATCTTCAATAGGAGGCAATTATTATGGGCAAGATTATCGGCATTGACCTGGGTACAACCAACTCTTGTGTAGCAGTGATGGAAGGCGGCGAAGCTGTCGTTATCCCGAACAGCGAAGGCGCAAGAACCACACCGTCTGTCGTAGCATTTAACAAGCAGGGCGAGCGTATTGTTGGCCAGACTGCTAAGAACCAGGCAGTTACCAACGCAGGCCGCACCATTATTTCCATCAAGCGTCATATGGGCTCGGATTACCGCGTTGATATTGAAGGCAAGCAGTATTCTCCGCAGGAGGTATCCGCAATGATCCTGCAGAAGCTGAAGGCTGACGCAGAAGCATATATCGGTTCCCCGGTAACTGACGCAGTTATTACCGTACCGGCTTACTTCACGGACGCACAGCGTCAGGCAACCAAGGACGCAGGCAAGATTGCCGGCCTGAATGTACAGCGTATCATCAACGAGCCGACTGCTGCTGCACTGGCTTATGGTGTAGATAAGGAATCCGAGCAGAAGGTCATGGTATATGACCTGGGCGGCGGTACCTTCGACGTATCCATTCTGGAAATCGGTGACGGCGTAGTCGAAGTTCTGGCAACTGCCGGCAACAACCATCTGGGCGGCGATGACTTCGACCAGCGTATTATCGACTGGATGGCTTCTGAATTCCAGAAGTCCAATGGCATTGACCTGCGCAATGACAAGATGGCAATGCAGCGCCTGAAGGAAGCAGCAGAAAAGGCAAAGATTGAGCTGTCCGGTGTTCCGACCGCAACCATTTCCCAGCCGTATATCACGGCAGACGCAACCGGCCCGAAGCATCTGGAGCTGACCCTGACCCGTGCAAAGTTCAATGAGCTGACCCATGACCTGGTTCAGGCTACCATGGGCCCGGTAAACCAGGCACTGAGCGATGCAGGCCTGTCTGCTAACGATCTGGCAAAGATCCTGCTGGTCGGCGGTTCTACCCGTATCCCGGCTGTACAGGAAGCTGTTAAGAAGATTACCGGCAAGGATGCATTCAAGGGCATCAACCCGGATGAATGCGTCGCAGTTGGCGCAGCTATTCAGGGCGGCGTACTTGGCGGCGAGGTCAAGGATGTGCTGCTGCTGGACGTTACCCCGCTGTCTCTGGGCATTGAAACCCTGGGCGGTGTATGCACCAAGCTGATCGACAGAAATACCACCATCCCGACCAAGAAGAGCCAGATCTTCTCTACTGCAGCAGATAACCAGCCGTCTGTAGAAATCCATGTCCTGCAGGGCGAGCGTGAGATGGCAGCAGATAACAAGACGCTGGGCCGCTTCAACCTGGATGGCATTGCTCCGGCACGCCGCGGTGTTCCGCAGATCGAAGTAACCTTCGATATCGACGCAAACGGTATTGTTAATGTATCCGCAAAGGATCTGGGTACCGGCAAGGAGCAGAAGATTACCATCACCGCTTCCACCAACCTGTCTGATGAGGAAATCAACAAGGCAGTTGAGGATGCAGAACGCTTTGCAGAAGAGGATAAGAAGCGCAAGGAGCAGGTGGAAATCCGCAACAATGCGGAGCAGCTGGTCTTCCAGTGTGAGAACACCCTGAGCGAGCTGGGTGACAAGATTGACGCAGCAGATAAGTCTGCGATCGAGGCTGAAATTGCCAAGGTCAACGAAGCACTCAAGGGCACCGATACCGATATGATCAAGGCAGCATCTGACAGCCTGATGAACAAGTTCCAGGAGGTTTCCGCTAAGATCTATCAGCAGGCAAACCCGCAGGGCGGCGCACAGGGCTTTGACCCGAACAACTTTGCAGGCGGCGCACAGGGTGCACAGGGCGGCTCTCAGACCGGTGCAAACGGTGAGCAGTACTACGATGCTGATTTCAAGGATGTTTCTGACGATAAGTAATCGAAACAGATAAAATTTTTGACGGCAGGCAGATCGTGAAATGCGGTCTGCCTGTACGTTGTGTTATCAGCCTCCGGCAGAACCACACTGAGGGAGGCGGATGCTATCCCTTTGTACATAGGAGGTCATGATATATGGCTGATAAAAGAGATTATTATGAGGTGCTTGGTGTCAGCAAAGGCGCGACAGATGATGAAATCAAAAAAGCCTATCGCAAGCTGGCAAGAAAGTACCATCCTGATCTGAATAAAGACAATCCGGAAGCAGCGGAAAAATTCAAGGAAATCGGCGAGGCCTATGAAATCCTGTCCGATAAGGACAAACGTGCACGCTATGACCAGTTCGGCTTTGCGGGCGTAGACCCGAATTACGGCGCCGGTCAGGGCGGCGGCTTCGGCGGCGGCTTTGGCTTTGAGGACGTTGACCTCGGCGATATTTTCGGCAGCTTCTTTGGCGGTGGCTTTGGCGGTGGCTTTGGCGGCGGCGGTTCCCGTACCAATCGTGCCAACGCACCGCGGCAGGGTGAATCCATCCGCCGTACCGTCATGCTGAGCTTTGAAGAAGCGGCTTTCGGCTGTGAAAAGGAAATCGAAATTGACCGTGTCGAGCAGTGTACCGAATGCGGCGGCACCGGTGCAGAAAAGGGCTATACCCCGGAAACCTGTTCCAACTGCCATGGTACCGGTACGGTCAAGCAGACCCAGCGCACCCCATTTGGCGCCTTTTCCTCCACCGGCCCGTGTCCGAATTGCCGTGGTACCGGCAAGATCATCAAGAAGCCGTGTAAGAAGTGCCGTGGTACCGGTCAGGAGCGCCGTACCCGCAAGCTGAGTGTGAAGATTCCGGCAGGCATTGACGACGGCCAGAGCGTAGCACTGCGCGGCCAGGGCGGCGCAGGCATCAACGGCGGACCGGCAGGCGATGTTATTGTTACCGTATCCATCCGTCCGCATCCGCTGTTCCAGCGTGACGGCTATGACGTATGGTGCGAGGTACCGATTTCGTATGCACAGGCCTGCCTGGGCGACAAGCTGATTGTGCCCACCATCGACGGCAAGGTAGAGTACACCATGCCCGCAGGCACACAGCCGGGTACCGTATTCCGCATGCGCGGAAAGGGCATCCAGGCGGTCAATGGCCGCGGCCGCGGCGACCAGTTCGTCAAGGTGACGCTGGAGGTGCCGAAGGACCTGTCTGACCATCAGAAGGATCTGCTGCGCAAGCTGGAGGACAGCGATACGGCGCAGAACCATCCCCAGCGGAAATCCTTCCGGGATAAGATGAAGGATCTGTTCGGGAAAAAGGACTAAAAAAAGTCTAATTATATTGAAAAAGCGTGCTGCTTGATTTGCGGCACGCTTTTTTGGTGGGAAAAGGCTGAGGGATGCTTTTTGATTGAACTGTTTCATTGCAATCTCAGCCGGTAAAAGTATCGGTAAGGCTTTATAATCCCTGTCCGCTATGTTACTGTTCGGCGTTGCATATTGGTTTATTTCCTCTGTATGACATGCTTTTGCAAGACTATACGAATAAACCACGGAATGCAAGCCGAACTGCGGCAAACGCGGCGGAAGCAGGCAGGCGGCGATGCTCCAGAGGAGATCGCGGTGATGATTGGGGATTCCAAAGGGGTATCCAACCCCTTTGGCGGCAGAGTGGGATTCCTAAGGGAGAGACTCGCCGGTGAGTCTCTTCCTTAGGGGCTATGGACAAGCAATATATGGGCTTAAAAATGCAACACCGCACAGGTCGAACCCATGCGGTGTTATTTTTTTATTCTTCCTCAGAATCCTCTTCCGCGGAGCCGGTGGTCAGTGCATCCAGAATGGAGGTCAGGTCATCCTGCCCGACACCATAACTGAAGGTGCCATTGTTTACCCGGACCAGATATTCCCGTGAGCCGCCCTTGGCAAACGCAAGGGAACGGGTGGAACCATCTGTCATGGTGAGCGTCACCGTCACCTCCGGCTGTTTGTCCTCCGGTTGTTCCAGCAGACGGACATAGTTGACGGACGAAACCGCCAGATATAACTGCTGTAATGCATCATCTGTCATATCCGCACCATCCAGTGTGGCAGTATCTTCGGTTTCCCCCTCGTCATCCTCTATGTGGGTGATGGCAACGGTGTGGGTGGTATCTCCCTGCTTTACCGTAATACTGCTCAATTCACCCAGAGCACAGGGCATCAGGTTGGTGGAACGCCAGTCATTCCAGTCCTCCTTGAGGAATCCAAAGGAAGACGCTGTGGACAGGAATACGGTGGAACCGCCTTCCTTCATCAGATAAATGCCGCCATCGTCATCGGTATCACCAACCAGAACTGTGGCATCCAGACTGCTTGTGGTAAGATGCAATCTGGCCGTGGGATTCTCCAGACCATACTTGCTGAGGTCTGCCGGATCATCTTCCACAATGGCCTGTGCTGTCAGGGCATCCTGTAAATCCGAAAGGACACCGGTATTTAAACTGTTGTCATCCGCATTACATGCAACCGGCTGGGTAAAGATAAATTCCGAATAGCTGTCAGCCACAGAGTCATCCATGTCAGCGGTATCCCGTGCCTGAATTGCTACCGTGGTGCCGTCTGCCATGGCATCAATGCGCAGGGACTGTAATTCTGAGGACAGGCTGTAATAGCTGCCCAGTACCGTCAGATTGCGGTAATAGGACTGCTCCTGTGTGAGCGCCTCAGCAGTACTGCTGTCCAGCAGATAAACGGTACTGCCATCTCCCACGGTACAATAGGTTCCTCCAAGAATCTCATTGGATGTACCCAGCGTCAGCACCGTGGTATTCTCATCGGTATCCGTGATCTCCACGGTTCCTGTGCTGTCCGCATCGGACAGACCATAGTCCGACAGGTTTTCACAGTTTTCCGCAATCAACTGGCCGGAAATCGAACAGGCCTGTTCGGTCAGCTCCTGCAGCAGGCTTTCACTGTAATCTGCCGCATCGGTACCCGCCATGGAGCAGGTGGTCTTGTCATCGGTGTGGGAGCACTGTACGGTATACTCTTCCTCCCCCATCGTGACATGTACCTGGCTGAGGCCGGAGATATCCATGGATACCAGACTGACCGACTGCCGTTCGGTATCCTCCTGTTCCGGCAGATGGGTCACACCGGCATAGATACCGCCAAGGATGACCACTGCCAGACTGCCGGCAATCAGCCGTTTGGTATTTCGTCTCATTACAGTCTCCTCCGGCGGATAAATACGATGATACCGGCAGCAAAGACAGCAAACGGAATGAGTGTAAGCAGCAGGAATACCATCCACTGTGCCGTAGCACCCATAACAAGGGGCTGTGCGGACAGGCTCTTGGACGGGATGGAAATCATCTCAATTTCCGGCTGCATACAGGACAGGGCATTGCTGAGGAAGGACTGATTCATCAGGCTGGAAGCCCCCATCAGGTCATCCGACATCATAATGCCTGCGGAGCAGACAAATACCTGTCCGCCCTTGTCATTGCCGGTATATTCCGCCAGCGCTGCCAGCGTAAACGGGCCATCGGTGTCATCCTCGGTTTTGTCATAGTCATCATATTGTGTCTCATCGGTCAGCACCTTGGCATAGGAGGTGTCACGGCTTTCCATTAGTGCGTCTACGGTGCGGTCATTGCTGTCGAAATTGGATTGTACGGCAATGGATTTGGCATTCGGTGTCACCAGCGTCAGGTCGGAATCTGCCAGATCGTTATTCTTCTCCGAATCGGTCAGCTGTGCCAGCAGATCCGTAGGCTCATTGATGTTGTAATCCGCATCCAGCACCATGTCTGCCTGAATATCTATGCCCCACTCCTTCAGATAGGCATACAGAACCGGCAGTTCGGTGGGGCAGGAGGTGCTGTCAAACACCATCAGTTCGCCGCCATTTTTGATAAAATCATCCATCATATTGATTTCGGTTTCGGTGTAATCCGCCTGGGGCAGGCTGAGTACCAGCACCGAAGCATCTTCCGGAATCTCCTTGGATTCCGTCAGATTCAGAGTATTCGCCGTATAACCCGCATTGGTGAACAGGGAGGACAGACTGGTGGAAATACTTTCATTGTGTCCCTGCAGAATATACGCCGCCGGGGTTTCCTCATTGGTTACGGACAGGATGGCAGAGGTCAGCGCCTGTTCCCCCTGAAATCCCGTCACATCATAATAGCCGGCATAGGATGCGCTTTCCTCCACCGCATAAAAATCCGATGCATTGAGCACACGGGTGTTGTCCCCGCAGGTCAGGATGACACTGCCGGTCTGGATGGACGACGCCAGGTCACTGTAGCGTTCCACCGCATTCGGATTGGTATATGGGTCAATATAGCTGACCTCCAGCTTATCCCCTGCAAGGTTCCGGTATTTCTGCAGCAGGGTATATACCTTGCTGTAATAGGTATCCTTCTCAAAATCATCCTCTGCGGACAGAATGGTAATGTCTACCGTATCCTCCAGCTCCTGCAGCATGGTTTTGGTATCATCGGTAATTTCATACAGCCGGGATGCGGTAAGGTCCAGCGTCAGGTCATACCGGTCGGTCAGGCTGGTGGCAATCAGATTGAGCAGAATGACAGCTATTAATACCATGGCAACACCGGCGGCGGAGACCCAGCCGCGACGCAGATTGACGCGTTTACGCTGCTGCTCCGGGGTCAGTGGTTTTTTGCTTTTCTTTTTCATGGTCGGCACACCTCCTTACATTCTTCTGCGTTCCAGCACACGGGCTGTCAGATACAGGAACAGGCCGGTAAGCGAAAGAAAATAAATCAGATTGCCCAGAGAGAACTGCCCGGACATAAACGTATCGTACCGGGTAAAAATGGAAAACCAGCTCAGAATACTGCCCAGAATCCCGTCACTGCCCATGGAATAGCTCAGCATGTCAACTACATACAGGCCAAGGAACAGGGCAAAGGAAAGGACAGCCGCAATCAGCTGGCTTTCGGTCAGGCTGGACAGGAACATACCCATGGCAGCAAAAATAGCTGCGGCACAGATGACCGCAATATAACAGCCTAAAATGGCAGGCCATGCCGGTGTGCCAAACAGCAGGATGATGAGCAGCCATGGAACGGTACCCAGCAGCGCACGCAGCAGCACGCCAAGGGTGGCAAGGAATTTCCCGCCGACAATCGCCCATACACTGATGGGAGCCGTAAGCAGCAGGCGGTCTGTCCCCTGCTTGTAGTCCTCACTGAACAGCCGCATGGTAAGAATCGGCATCAGGAACAAAAACACAATCAACATATTGGAAAAAACACTGCTCATATCACTGGAGGAGGACAGCACGCAGGTCGCAAAGAAATACAGGTTCATCACCGCAAGAAAGGCGCCAATATAGACATACCCCAGCGGAGAACGGAAAAAGCCCTGCAAATCCCGTTTTCTTATGGCATTCATTTGTCGTCACCACGCTTTCTGCCGAACAGACGGCGTTTCTTTTTTACCGGTTGTTCTTCCGGCTCCATGGCTTCAGCTTCTGTCAGCTCCAGGAAGATATCCTCCAGGCTCAGCTCCACCTGCTGCATGGACAGGATGGGCATATGGTTCTGGCTCAGTGCGTCAAAGACGGAATGGCGGATATCCGCATCCGGTTCCGCCGTGATACGGTAGACGGATTTTTTTCCGTCCTCCTGTGTGACAATCGCTTCCGCAATGCCGGGTACGGCACGCAGGGTGCAGAGAACCGCGGATGGCTCTCCCTCAATGGTCATATCCAGCTGTTCCGCACCTTCCATGCGTTCGCTCAGCTCCGCTGAGGTGCCATCCGCTACAATTTTGCCGTGATGGATCACAAGGATGCGGTCACAGACCGCCTGTACCTCCGGAAGAATATGGCTGGACAGGATGACGGTATGATTCTGCCCGAGGCTGCGGATGGTTTCCCGGATTTCGATAATCTGCTTCGGATCCAGTCCGACTGTGGGCTCATCCAGAATCAGGATATCCGGATTGCCAATGAGGGCCTGTGCCAGTCCCACACGCTGCCGGTAGCCTTTGGACAGGTTGCGGATGATACGGCCACACACATCCGTCAGTCCTGCCATGGCGCAGACCTGTTCCACATGCTCCTCCTGCGGCAGCCTGCACTGCTTCAGATGATAGACAAAATCCAGATATTCCTCCACGGTCATATCCGGATATAGCGGCGGATTTTCCGGCAGATAGCCGATTTTTTTCCGGGCTTCAGCAGCATCTGTATCAATATCGAAGCCGCCCAGTTTGACCGTGCCTGCGGTAGGCCGTAGGCAGCCGGTTAACATGTTCATGGTTGTGGTTTTTCCGGCACCATTCGGGCCGAGGAATCCCACGATTTCCCCTTCTTTTATGGAAAAGGAGAGGTCAGATACCGCAAGTACGGAGCCGTACCGGCGGGTCAGTCCTGTTACCTGTATCATGGTAAGCCTCCTGTTTGTATGTTGGTTATGGTTATCCTGCCTGCCCGGTATACAGAACCGGGCAAAGCACTTCTGACAAATCCCATTCTAACACCCTCATGTGTTGGTTGTGTGAACAATACCGTTCGGTTTGTTGTGCGCAACAGCAGAACATAGTATAATGTACATACAGGGACAGGAAGTCCCATCCGAGACACAGAAGAGGAAGATCTATGATACAATTTACCGCCCATAGCCAGGGCAGAGGAAGCTTTGAGGACAATCTTCTGCCGAGCCTGGTATATATCTGTCCCATTGTGCTGGACCATGAAGGCCAGGCCATGCATGCACATGCCGGACATGCGGAGCTGCTGCTGGTGCGGGAGGGCATCGGCGTGGTACGCATTGAAGGCAGGCAGGAGGATTTATTCCCGGGAGATTTTGTCCTGTGCGGGGCAGGTGAGCCCCACAGCTTCCGGGCAAAGGGAGAACGGCCTGCCGCTGTGGTTTCCTGCGGCTTTGCCAATCTGACATGCCGCGGACTGAAGGAAAACTGCTTTGTGGGCAGCAATGACCGCTGTATTGTACATGCCGGGGAAGGCAGCCGGCCGCTGGATGAAATTTTATACGTGCTGGAATCGGTTGTGGACAATCCGCAGACAAATCAGGAGGAGCTGTGCAGTTATCTGTCCGCATCTGCCGTAACTGTCGCACTGAAAATCCACCGGGCTGCCGCGAAACAGGCGGAACAGACCCATTACCAGCTGGGTATCCGAACCCAGATGTATCTGGACCGGCATTATCTGGAGAACCTGACACTGGACAGCATTGCGCAGGCCATGGAGGTGAGCAAATACCATCTTGACCGGGTATTTCTTGCCACAACCGGCTGTACACCAGTGCAGTATATCACCCGCCGCCGTCTGGCACATGCCCAGACGCTGCTGGCCTCTACCCAGCAGACGGTACAGCATATTGCAGAACAATGCGGTTATACCAATTACAATTATTTTACCTCCCTGTTCCGCCGCAATGTGGGCATCACACCGCGGGAATACCGGAAGATTGCACAGGGCAATATGCCAAGACGCAATAACTGACCGGGAAAGTGGGCATGTTTGTGTAAAGTGATGATGAAATTCATAAACTGACCGTATTTTATATTGCAAATTGTCATAGAAATTCGTATAATCATATTACATTGATTGAAAGGCTGTCGGCAGAGAGAGACCGACACAGCAGAAACAACAGATTACAATGGAGGCGAAGAAATGGATTTATTGAGAATCGGCGTTGTGGGCTGCGGCGCAATCGGACGTGAGCACATCAACCGCATTACCAATAAGCTTTCCGGCGGTAAAGTTGTTGCCGTATCGGATCTTTATGTTGAAGGTGCGCACAAGGTAGGCGATCCGATTGGTGCGACAGTATACAGCAACAGTGCCGATCTGGTACATGACCCGGATGTGGATGCCATCGTTTGTACAACCCCGGGCTTTGCTCATCAGGAAACTCTGATGCAGGCACTGGAGGCAGGAAAACCGATTTTCTGCGAAAAGCCGCTGACTACCTCGGCAGAGGAATCCCTGGAGATTGTGGAAGCGGAAATGGCAGGCGGCAAGCGTCTGATTCAGGTTGGCTTTATGCGCCGCTATGACAAGGGCTATATGCAGATTAAGGAAATGATTGATTCCGGCGCATTCGGCGCACCGCTGTATCTCCGGTGCACCCACTGGAATCCGACGGTGGACAATGGCTACACCACGGAAATGGCAGTACATGACACCGCCATCCATGAGATTGATGTCATCCACTGGCTGGTGGGTGATGATTATGAGTCTGCCCGGGTAATTATGCCGAAGCAGACCCAGAATAAGAATCCGGAGCTGAAGGATCCGCAGCTGATGTACATTACCTGCAAGTCCGGTATTGTGGCAGCGATTGAAGTATTTGTCAACTGCCACTTCGGCTATGAGATTAACTGCCAGATCGTCTGTGAGGAGGGCGTCATCGACCTGCCGAAGCCGGCAATGCCGTCCTACCGTAAGGCTGGCGGACAGACCACGCCGATTGAGCAGAGCTGGAAGAACCGCTTCACCCACGCATATGACCGGGAGCTGCAGGAGTGGATCAATTCCACCCGCAAGGGCGAGGTCAACGGCCCGAACGCATGGGACGGCCTGATTGCCAATGTGACTGCGGACGCACTGGTTCGCGCACAGACCAACGGCGGACAGGAGGAGCCGATCCAGGTAGGCCCGAGACCGGATTTCTATAAATAAACCATTCGGAAAAGCAAGACCGGACACAGGATGGTGTCCGGTCTTTTTATGTGCCTGCATCAACTGTAACCTCTTTCCAGGCCGTTTTTTCCTGAGAAGTCCTATCGTTCTGTCAGCACGGGGCCTCCAAAGGAGCCTTTATATCCTTGTGCCGTCATGATATAATGAGAAAAAATAGCAACGAAAGGACTGACACGCGATGAAAACCGCACTCATTACCGGCGCCTCCTCCGGCATCGGACGGGATATTGCCCGGGAACTGAGCCGCCGGGGCTGGAAGCTGCTGCTGGTTGCCCGCCGGAAAGACCGTCTGGAGCAGCTGGCAAAGGAGCTGGGGACACCCTGCCGGATTTATGTCTGTGATGTTTCCCGGGAGGAAAACTGCCGCTGGCTGTATGAACGTACCAGAGAACAGAATGTCAGCTTTCTGGTCAATGCTGCCGGCTTTGGCCTGTTCGGTGATTTTCTCCACACCGACCTGGACCGGGAAATGGAAATGATTGATGTGAACATTAAAGCGGTCCACATCCTGACCAAGCTGTTTTTACAGGATTTTGTCCAAAAGGATACCGGCTGTATCTTAAACGTGGCATCTTCCGCCGGCTTTATGGCAGGCCCGCTGCTGTCCACCTATTATGCCACGAAAAATTATGTGGTGCGGCTCAGTGAAGCCATCGCGGAAGAACTGCGCTCCATGGGCAGCTCCGTGACCATCAGCTGCCTGTGCCCCGGCCCGGTGGATACGGAATTCAACCAGCACGCGGGAGTTTCCGGTTTTTCTGTCAAAGCGCTGTCCAGTGAAGCCGTGGCAAAGCAGGCAGTGCGTCAGGCCCTTGCGGGAAAACTGCTAATCCTGCCGGGATTTTCGGTTAAAATGGGTACCCTCGCTTCCCGCCTGATTCCGGAAAAGCCACTGCTGCGCATTGTCCATGGCATCCAGAAGGGAAAGGCCAGGTAATCCATCGGGTTTCTTTAAGTGTAAGATTGCGCTTGTCATGACGAAAAAAAATATGCTATGATAACCATAGAAAAGGAAAAGCATCCACTCCAAAGCGGATGCTCCTGAGAATCGTGTTTAGTCCATACGGACCCGCCTATCCTGTGTGCAGACAGGATAGGCATTTTTATTTGCTATGCTTATCTAAGTAGGCAAGCATAGGAGGATAAAATGTAAAAGCCCGGACACAGGTCCGGGCTCATTTTATTTACAGTCGTTCGTCATCATACAGTGCGCCGCACTTTTCATAATGGGTCACGCGGGAAATGTGATTGTCGTCATCCACAAAGACAACCTTCGGCTTATGGGTCTTTGCTTCCTCCGGGGTCACGTCCGCATAAGACATAATGATAATGCGGTCACCCTCCGAAACGCAGCGTGCTGCCGCGCCGTTCAGGCAGATCATGCCGCTGCCCGGCTCGCCGGCAATGGTATATGTCTCAAAGCGGCTGCCATTGTTGACATCTACAATCTGTACTTTTTCGTACTCATAAATACCGGCAGTATTCAGCAGTTCACTGTCTACCGTGATGGAACCCACATAATTCAGCTCAGCCTGCTTGACCACCGCACGATGAATTTTGCTTTTCAGCATAGAAATCGTCATATGAATCTTGTTCTCCTTTTTTTCAGCGTTCGATGATAAAGTTATCAATCAGACGGGTCTTGCCGATATAAACAGCAATGGCAGTCAGGATAGAGCCTTCGGCAGAGGCAACCGGCTCCAGATTGTTCCAATCGACAATTTCCACATAATCAATCCGGCTCATCGGCTCTGCTTCAATTTCTGCCGTGATGATTGCCTTTACCTTTGCGGCATCTGTCTCACCGGCTTCAATGGCAGCCTTGCCCTTGTTCAGTCCGCGGGACAGGCACAGTGCGGCCTGACGCTCCTCCGCGCTCAGGTATGTATTGCGCGAGCTCTTTGCCAGACCATCCTCCTCCCGGATAATCGGGCAGCCGATGATTTCCAGCGGCATATTCAGGTCACGCACCATACGGCGGATGACTGCCAGCTGCTGGGCATCCTTCTGGCCAAAATACGCACGATCCGGCTGGACAATATGGAACAGCTTGCTGACAACCGTGCATACGCCACGGAAATGAATCGGACGGGATGCGCCGCACAGACCCTTGGTCAGATGATCCATATCCACATAGGTGCAGAAATCCGGTGCGTACATTTCCTCCGGCTCCGGATTGAAAATCAGGTCTGCGCCGGTTTTCTCACACAGCTCCGCATCATGTGCCAGATCGCGCGGATAGGTTGCCAGATCCTCTGTCGGGCCGAACTGGATCGGATTGACAAAGTCAGACACAACGGTGCGGTCATTTTCTGCCACAGAACGGGCAATCAGGCTCTGATGGCCTTCATGCAGGTAACCCATGGTGGGTACCAGGCCAACGGTCAGGCCTTCCCTGCGCCATGCGCGGACCTGCTCACGTACTTCTTCAATTGTTTTTACGATATTCATTTGTTACAATACTCCCTTTGGTTTGTAGTATCTTTTTATGATGAAGCAAATCAGGTTGACGTTTAACTCCCTCCGTCATTTGCTAACGCAAATGCCACCTCCCTCCAAGAGGGAGGCTTTTTTCCGAACCATTTCATTCATAGCTCAGCCGGTAACTGCATCGCATATTCCAAAGGCTCCCTCAGAGGAGGGAGCTGTCGCTGAAAGCGACTGAGGGAGTTATCTCTGTCTTACAGGCTTGTACAGAGGTCAGGATTGATACAGCAAAACTGCCTCTGTTGAAAGAGCCTTTTTACTCAATACAGCTTATCAATAATGGTTTCATCCATCTTGAAGGTATGCTCCTTTGCCGGGAAGGTTCCTTCCTTGACTTCCCTGTCATATGCCTTGAAGCCTTCCATCATGACCGCGCCTGCATTGGCAAAGGTCTTGGCAAATTTCGGGGTGAAATCAGAGAACATGGCAATCATATCCTGATATACCAGTACCTGTGCGTCACAATGGACGCCTGCACCGATGCCGATAGTCGGAATTTCCAGTGTCTCGGTGATCTTCTGTGCCAGCGCTGCCGGAACACATTCCAGAACAACTGCATACGCGCCTGCTTCCTCTACACGGCGCGCGTCATCCAGAATCTTCTGTGCCGCAGCTTCGCCCTTGCCCTGTACCTTAAAGCCGCCAAAGGCATTGACAGACTGGGGGGTCATGCCGATATGGGCACAAACCGGAATGGATGCATTGACAATGGCCTTAATCTGCTCACAGACCGTTGCGCCGCCTTCCAGCTTGACTGCCTGTGCATGGCCTTCCTTAATCAGGCGGCCTGCATTGACAACCGCGTCATAAACGGAGGTCTGATAGGACATGAACGGCATGTCCGCAACAACCAGTGCATTTTTTGCGCCACGGGTCACGGCTTTGGTATGGTGCAGCATATCCTCCATGGTAACTGCCAGCGTATCCTCATAACCAAGGCAGACCATACCCAGAGAATCACCGACCAGAATCGAGTTAATGCCAGCTTCATCAATCAGCTTGGCTGTCGAATAGTCGTATGCCGTGAGCATGGTCTGTTTTTTACCTTCTTTTTTCGCCTGCTGGAATGTTAATACGGTGTTCTTCATGACAATCCCTCCAAATATGTTCTGAGGGCGGTATCATCTCTGTCAGGATGTTTCTCCTGTGCCACATCGCACAGTTTCCGTGTCAGCAGGGCATACAGTGCCTGATCGGTTGGATCCAGACAGGCCATATGCGACTGGATGGTTCCCATATCCCCCCGTTCTGCCGGGCCGGTGAGGGCTGCCTTTGGGCCCTTGGCACAGATTGCCTGTGCATTGCCCAGAATCAGCGGTGACAAAGCGGTCAGTGCCTGCTGCTGCGTAAAGCCGCACTGTTCCAGCAGCTTCATCCCCCAGTCAGACAAGCCGACAGCCAGATTACTCACCACGCACGCTGCCAGATGGTACCGTGCCTTATCCTCTGCCCGGATGGTTGCTGTCTGTGCGCCGCAATGCCGCATCAGCGCTTCCATCTCCGAAGCACAGCTGCCTTCCAGTGTAAAAAACGCACCTTCCAGCTGCTCCCAGGAGGAGAACCTGTCGCTGACTGCCAGCAGCGGATGTACCGAACTGACACGTGCGCCATGTTCGTCCGCATTCGCAAAGATCGAACTGGGCAGTGCCCCGCTGCAATGGCAAATACATTTACTTTTGATCGGCAGCGCCGTGATGTCATTCCACATACGGGCAATCACACCGTCCGGTGTGGTGATAAACAGGGTATCGCTCGCATCCACTACATCCTTCCATGAAGTAAAGCATAACGTCCTTGTAAAAGCTGCTGCCTCCTCGGCATGTTCACGGGTACGGCTGTAATAACCGGTGACGGTCACACCATGCCGGACAAATAATTTGCCCAATGATGTACCGACCTTGCCCGCGCCGATAAAACCAATTTTCATATGAACCACCTCCGTACCATTGTGTCCGGCGGCAATTCCCTGTGCATCAGTCCCGTTTGCCCTTTGCAATACAGGCTGTGCCGAAAAAAGTAAGAAAACATCCGGTGCAGTTTGCTGATTTTATTTTTTTCAGCAATACCACCCATATTGATTAGAATAACACAACCTGATTACAGACACAAGGCTTTGAGGATAATTTATAAAAAATATTCCGACAGTATATTTTTCCTTTTTTGTGCACGATTCCCCTGTCCCGGCTCCCCGGATCCGCAGCAACAAATTGCGGTTTAAAAATGTTACTTTTTGTCTCATTTGCTTTTTTTCCATACTTTCTGCATGATATTTTTTCCATTTTTCCACACCTGTCCCCAGAGGGATGGTTCTGTTCCTTCATAATTATACCCGGCGGCTTTATCGGGGCTTTTGTAAAATATCACATTCAGGTGAATTTTTTTTAAAATTTATTCCCTAATGCAGTTTTAACTTTCCTCAGAAAAATTCCATCAACCCCTTGCAATACGTGACCTTTTTCCGTATAATGAATGATATTAACAGCGTTAAGAGAGATTAACTGCATGGATTCCTGCGTCTTTTCCCCAATGTTTATCCATTCGCAGGCGTGCATATTAAAGGAGAGATTTTCATGGCTGAAATTACAACTCAATTTTGTGATTCCGCAAGCTATACCGAGGTTTCCCTCAGCCAGTACGGCCGTTTTCTCGGTGATGCGGACACTCCGGTTCTGCCGTTCCTCAATGAACGAACCATCATTGCATATGTAACTGCCGGTTCCGGTACACTCAAGCTGGGCAATTCCCTGCATACTGTTGAACCGGGCTGCATTACCGTATTCTTCCCGGGCATCTGTATCAATGGCACAGATCTGGATGGTCAGCAGATTGCTGCTATGTGGCTGGAGCTGGATGGACCTGCTCTGCCGGAGGTTCTGACCCGTGCAGGCCTGACACCACAGAAGCCGATCCTGCACCTGACTGTTCCCGATGAACAGTCGGAAACCATTGCCGCTTTCACCAGACTGACCGATCCGGAACAGGAATATGGCCCGCTGCGTGCCACCGGTATTGCACTGGAGCTGCTGGATGGCCTGTTGCGTGAAACCCCGCGCCCCTGCCAGCCAAAGGTTGCCAATCTGCAGCATTATTATGTGGATAAATCCATCCGTTATATCAAGGCAAAATATCCGCAGGATATTTCGGTTGAGGATGTGGCACAGTATTGCGGCCTGAACCGCAGCTATCTGGGCAAGCTGTTCCGCGATGCCACCGGTATTACCACACAGGAATATCTGATTCGCCAGCGCATGAGCGTTGCCTGCGATTACCTCAAGCGCGGCGCTGCCCCGATTGCCACCATCGCCCGTTCGGTAGGTTATCCGAACCAGCTGCATTTCTCCCGTGCCTTCCATAAGGTATTCGGCATTCCGCCCCGTGAGTGGCAGAAGCGCAACCGCGAAAAGTAAAGCAAACAGCAATCCCCGGTCGAAGGACCGGGGATTTTTTTGCGGCGCACGCCGGCCCACCGGCTTTTCCATTTTTGATGCGACAGAATTTTCCTTGACTTTGCATTTTGTATGGTTTATACTAACAATTAGGAAGTTTTATTGAAAAGGAGGATAATTTTTATGAAAAAAATCTTCAAACGCGCTGCTGCGCTTGTTCTTACAGCAAGCATGGCACTGACTGCGGCTGGTGCTGCATTTGCCGCTGAGACACAGGAACCGACTTCTGTTACACCGTTTACGGATGTTCCGCAGAATGCCTGGTATACCAACTTCGTTGACTATACCTATCAGAACAATCTGTTCGCCGGCACTTCTGCAACCACCTTCTCTCCGAAGGCAAACATGACCCGTGCGCAGATGGCTACTGTTATTTGCAAAATGCATTATGAGCTCGTTCGCACCAACCCGATCTCCGAGAAAATCGTTCCGGAATTCAAGGACGTAACTGCCAATGAATGGTACGCTTACTATGTTGGCTGGGTACAGAAAAACAACATCATGTCCGGCTACGGCGACGGCAAATTCCATCCGAATGATCCGATTACCCGTGAAATGATTGCTACTGTTGTCAGCAACTACCTTGCATATGTCAAGTGCAATCTGGAAGGCACCAGGGAAATCGACTACGAATACACCGACTGGGATCAGATTGCTAACTGGGCAAAGCCGGCTGTTAAGAACCTGACCGATCATGGCATTATGTGCGGTGATGCAAACCATGGTTTCGCACCGAAGCGCAACATGATCCGTGCAGAGGCTGCAACCATTATCACCCGTATTTATCAGGAACTGAAGTATCCGACTGCATCCTATGCAAAGTACCAGAGCATCCGCTACAGCAAGACTCCTGCAGAGGGCGAGACTGTTTCCATGCTGGATGGTGCTTCCTACAAGATCCTCACCACTTACAACGATTATATCGCACTGGTAGATAAGGTCAAGGCTGACGAGTGCTCCCTGACTGGTGAAACCACCGCTTTCACTCCGGTAGACAAGACCTTCTTCCGCAATGGCGATATCCTGGCTGTTGAAGTACAGCATCCGGGCGCTGTAAAGTATCAGACCAAGCTGGCTGGCCTGTTTGTTGACCAGCAGGCTGACAACAAGTCCAAGCTGGATGTTTCCGTAACCCTGTTTGGCCGTGATGCTGATGCTGAAGGCGAATCTGCAGAAGCAGTAGGCTATGTATTCTTCATCCAGGTTCCGAATAATGTGGATACGGTTTCGATTACTGAGGCATTCCGTGTAGAAGGCTAAGGTAACGGCTGAAAACATACCGAAGAATCTCTAAAACAAAACCGCCGTTCGCAGGCTTGCTCCTGTGAACGGCGGTTCTTTTGTTTCTTATATAAATTTGTAAATCGCCTTTGCCACGCCATCATTGTCATTGGTATCCGTGACGAACTTCGCCAGCTGCTTGACTGCATCATCACCATTTCCCATGACAACCGGCATGCCTGCAATTTTCAGCATGTCGGAATCATTGTCACTGTCCCCCACAGCCATGACTTCCTCCATGGTAATACCCATGACCCGGGTCAGTTCCCGCAGGGCAACGCCTTTATTGATCCCCGCAGGCATGACTTCAAAATTATTTTCCGCGGAACGGGTAATATGTATACCCGGCAGCTGGTTGATTTCTGCCAGCGCCTCCGCCAGAACCTGTATATCACCACGGGCAAATACCTTGGATACCGGGAATTTATGTTCCCGGATGGTTGCCGCCACATCCGGCAGTACTACCTTGCTTGCCCAGAAGCCTTCGGTGCGTTTGGTGCTCGACAGAATCTCATCGGAATATGGATTCAAATACAACCGGTCACCCACATAAATCATAACGGTTACCGGACGGTTCTGGACTGCTTCCACTACCCTGGCGCCAATATCCCATGGCATGGCCCATTCCCGGACATTGCGGGAATTGCGCACATCGGAAATTGCGGCTCCGCCGGCAGAAATCAACAGAGAAGACGCACCGATTTCTTTCGCAAATACAGCTGCCTCTCCCACAATACGTCCGGTACAGACAATTACTTTTGCGCCTTTCTTCCGCGCATAGGCAACCGCTTCCACAGTAGATGGCAAAACATCCACCCTGCTGGTCAGTACCGTACCATCCAGATCCAATGCAATCAAACGATACATCTGTGTATTCCCCTTTCTTCCGATTCCTTCGCTCTGTTACAGCACCAGCTGTAATACCACTGCCCCGCCAACAAATACCACGGCAGCCAGTGCACATTTGGCATCATCCCTGCCAAATTTCAGCTGGCGCAGACGGGTTCTTCCATTGTCCCCGCGATATAACCGGCATTCCATGGCGGTCGCCAGCTCATCTGCCCGCCGGAATGCGGAGACAAACAATGGTACCAGAATCGGAACCATGGCACGGGCCCGGTGCAGCAGGTTTCCATTGTCAAAATCCGCACCACGGGCGCGCTGTGCCCCCATGATTTTATCGGTTTCCTCTACCAGCGTGGGAATAAACCGTAACGCCAGTGACATCATCATGGCCAGCTCATGTACCGGCACATGGATTTTCTTCAGTGGTGACAGCAGGCGTTCCAGCCCATCTGTCAGCTGGATGGGTGAGGTGGTATAGGTCAGCAGGGATGCGCCAACCACCAGCAGGATCAGCCGTACCACAATCAGGGCTGCTTTGTTCACGCCGGCTGTGGTAATGCTCAATGGGCCGGCACGCCATAAAATATCCTCTCCTGCCGTCATAAACAGATTGAGGACAGCCGTAAAGACAATAATAAATACCAACGGCTTCAATCCCCGCAGCACCATGCGCAGCCGGAGCCTGGCAGTATACACCATACCCAGAATCAGGCATGCCAGAATCAGCAGGGAAATCCATGCACTGCATACAAACAGCGCGATCATGACAACCAGTACCAGCAGGATTTTCGTGCGCGGGTCAGCACGATGCAGCATCGAATTGCCCGGGAAATATTGTCCCAGTGTGATATCCTTCAGCATCGTTTCCCTCCGATCCGGCATGCCAGCAGCTGTACCATGGCCTGTTCGATGGTAAAGCAGTTCGCCTTCACCGGCAGGCCGCGTTTTTGCAGCTCCAGCATGATCTTGGTCACCTGCGGCACGGTCAGGCCGGACTGCTCCAGCTCCTCCGCCCGGGAAAAGACCTCTGCCGGTGTGCCGGTCATGAAAATCTTTCCATGCTTCATCACAACCAGCCGGGATGCCACTCTTGCCGCATCCTCCATGGAATGTGTGACTAAAATCACCGTTGTGCCACGTTTTTCATGTAAATCACGGATTAAATCAAACATTTCTTCCCGTCCTGCCGGGTCAAGTCCGGCAGTGGGCTCATCCAGAATCAGGATTTCCGGCTGCATGGCAATCACACCAGCCAAAGCAACACGGCGTTTCTGTCCGCCGGACAGCTCAAAAGGAGATTTATCGCTGATATCCTGCGGCAGTCCCACAGCTTCCAGCGCATCCTGTACCCGCCGGGTGATTTCATCATGCTCCAGCCCCATATTCATGGGACCATAGGCAATATCCTGTTCTACGGTTTCCTCAAACAGCTGATATTCCGGATACTGGAATACCAGGCCGATTTGAAACCGGATATTGCGCAGGTTCGCCGACTTGGCAAACATATCCTGGCCATGGAAGAAAACCTGTCCGCCGGTGGGCTTCAACAGACCGTTGAGGTGCTGAATCAGGGTGGATTTCCCCGAACCGGTATGCCCGATAATGGCAATAAATTCCCCCTGCATCACCTGCAGGCTGACATGGTCCAATGCCTTCTGTTCAAAAGGCGTTCCTTTGCTGTACACATGGCTCAGGCCACGTACATCCAGAATGGGTCTTTCCTGCCGTTCCATCAGCGGTATCCTCCTTTCAGCCATGCTTCCAGACGATCCGCACATTCCTCCACCGTCAGTGCATCGGTTTCCAGCCCGGCATGGAGATTTTCATTCAATGCTTCCAGCAGCTGGACACTCTGGGGTGCCGCAAGGCCAAGGGAATGCAATCGTTTGGTCTGGACAAAAATCTCCCGCGGCGTGCCATCCAGTACCAGATGGCCGTTTTCCAGTACGGCAACCCGTTCCGCCTGTACCGCTTCATCCATATGATGGGTAATCAGCACAATGGTCATATGCTGCTTCTCATGCAGGGCATGCAGCACCCGCATGACATCTGCCCGGCCCTTGGGGTCCAGCATGGCAGTAGGCTCATCCAGTACAATACATTTGGGCTGCATCGCCAGTACGCCCGCAATGGCCACACGCTGCTTCTGTCCGCCGGACAGCAAATGGGGCGCATGCATGCGATAGTCATACATCCCCACCAGCTTTAATGCTTCATCCACACGGCGGCGGATTTCCCGGGGTGCAATGCCCATATTTTCCAGTCCGAAGGCAACATCCTCTTCCACAACCGTTGCCACAATCTGGTTGTCCGGATTCTGAAATACCATACTGCATGCACGGCGGATATCCCACAGCCGGTCCGCATCCATGGTATCTATGCCATCCACCCAGACCTGTCCGCCGGAGGGCAGGGCAATGGCATTGCAATGCCGCGCAAAGGTGGATTTGCCCGAACCGTTGCGGCCCAGGATTGCGGCAAACTGTCCATATGGAATGTGCAGATTGACGCCATCCAGTGCCACATGGGTGGTATGGGATAAATCCGTATAACGATAGGTCAGGCTGTCCGCCCGAATCATTTCTGACATGATATCATTTCCTTTGAAAATTTCACATTACCGGTTCGGGTTCACCCAACGTGCCGTATTGCCGCAGGGCAGTGCATAACCGGTGGATTTCACCGGCAGACCCAGCTCCTGGCAGTCGATATGCCCGCCAAAGCGGGATGCTACGGTTGTACCCAGAATATAGCCCATGACAGCCGGTGCAAGACCGGTGGAATAGCTGTTGACCAGCATAAACAGCGGGTCATCTGACAATACCTGAGAAGTCAGCTGGATGAACTCCGCAATATCCTGTTCAATCTTCCACACCTGTCCGGTCGGGCCTCTGCCATAGCTGGGCGGGTCCATGATAATGCCGTCATATTTATGCCCGCGGCGGATTTCACGCTCTACAAATTTCTTGCAGTCATCTACAATCCAGCGAATCGGACGGTCCGCCAGACCGGATGCCACGGCATTTTCCTTTGCCCATTGGGTCATGCCCTTGGAGGCATCCACATGGCATACGCTGGCGCCGGCTGCCGCTGCCGCCAGTGTGGCGCCGCCGGTATAGGCAAACAGGTTGAGTACCCGTACCGGCTTGTCCGAATTCCGGATCAGCCCGTCAATATAATCCCAGTTTGCCGCCTGCTCCGGGAACAGGCCGGTATGCTTAAAGCTCATCGGCTTGATATGGAAGGTCAGTTCCCGATAATGAATGTCCCACTGGGACGGTAATTTTTTGATATTCCATTTGCCGCCGCCGGAGGACGACCGGTGATAGGTAGCATCCGCGGTTTTCCATGCGGAAACGCCCTTCTGCTTCGGCCAGATCGCCTGCGGGTCCGGACGAACCAATACCTGCTTTCCCCAGCGTTCGACCTTCTCGCCGCCGCCGCAGTCCAGCACTTCAAATTCCTTCCATTTATCTGCAATCCACATACTGTTCTTTCTCCAACTATGTTTGTATCATTTATCGTTTCTTCGGCTTTGCCCAGCCTGCTTTGCGTTTCTGATGGGGCTTCTGTCCGGTTTTGCCTGCCGGTCTGCCCGGCTTTGCCGCTGTACGGTTCTGCCGCGGATTCCGCTCCGGTCTTCCCTGCTTCTTCCCCTTTGGCTTGTCATGCAGGTGGGCAAAATGTTCATTCGGCTTCGGATGAATCAGACAGTCACGGGTATAGCCAATCAAATCTTCCCGTCCTGCCTGTAACAGGGCTTTGATGACAATGCCCCGTTTATCCGGCCGCCGCCATTGCAGCAGGGCACGCTGCATTTCCTTTTCCTCCGGGGTCTTGGCAACATATACCGGCTTCATGGTTCGCGGATCAACCTCGGAATAATACATTGCCGTGGATAACGTGCCCGGGGTAGGATAAAAATCCTGTACCTGCTGGGGCATATAGCCAATGGAATTGAGATATTCCGCCAGCTGAACCGCATCCCCCAGCTCCGCTCCCGGATGGGAGGACATCAGATAGGGCACCAGATACTGCTTTTTGCCCAGCTTCGCATTGATGCGCTCATACCGTTCCTTGAATTTCTGATAAACCGAAAAGGACGGCTTGCCCATATAATACAGCGCATGGTCACTCATATGCTCCGGTGCAACCTTCAGCTGTCCGCTGATATGATACTTGACCAGCTCCAGGAAAAATTCGTCATTGTCATCCGCCATCATATAGTCATACCGCAGGCCGGAACGGACAAAGACTTTTTTGATGCCGGGAATTTCCCGCAGCTTGCGCAGCAGGGTCAGATAATCACTGTGGTCTGCCCGCAGATTCTGGCACGCTTTGGGGAACAGACACCGCTTATTCTGGCACAGGCCATGCTTTTCCTGCTTGGCACAGGCTGGGAAGCGGAAATTTGCCGTAGGACCGCCCACGTCATGGATATAGCCCTTGAAATCCGGATGCTGTGCAATCTGTCTTGCCTCTGCCACCACGGATTCATGGGAACGGGCAGAAATATACCGTCCCTGATGGAATGCCAGGGAACAGAAATTACAGCCGCCAAAGCAGCCGCGATTATGAATAATGGAAAACTGTACCTCTGCAATGGCAGGTACGCCGCCCACCGCTTCATAGGACGGATGATAGGTTCTCTGATAGGGCAAACCATAGACATGATCCATTTCCTCTGTGGTCAGCGGGATGGAGGGCGGATTCTGCACCAGCAGACGATGGCCATGCTTCTGTACCACAGCCTTGCCGGTCACATGATCCTGCTGGTCATACTGGATTTTCACGGACTCCGCATATTTCAGCTTATCCTCCAGTGTTTCCTCCCAGGAGGGACACCACACTGCCGGATAGGAAATATCTTCCTTCTCCTTTGTCAGATAAGCAACGCCGCGAATCTGCCGGACGACCTCGGTGCCATGCTTTCCGGCTTTGAGGTTTGCGGCAAGCTCCAGTACGGATTTTTCGCCCATGCCAAACATCAGGCCATCCGCACCGGTGTCCTGCAAAATGGAGGGCAGAATGCGGTCCGCCCAGTAATCATAATGGGCAAACCGGCGCAGGCTGGCTTCCAGTCCGCCCAGATAAATGGGCACATCCGGAAAGGCTTTGTGTGCCAGCTTCGCATAGACCGTCACCGCACGGTCGGGACGTTTTCCGCCCACACCGCCGGGAGAATAGGCATCATCATGCCGCCGTTTTTTTGCCGCGGTATAATGTGCCACCATGGAATCAATATTGCCGCTGTTGATGAGTACGGCATACCGTGGCCGTCCCATAGCGACAAAATCCGCTTCGGAATGGAAATCCGGCTGGGATAAAATGGCGACACGATATCCGGCATCCTCCAGCACACGGGAAATGACCGCTGTGCCAAAGGAAGGATGATCCACATAGGCATCACCTGTCACCAGCAGGAAATCGCAATAATACCAGCCGCGTTCCAGCATATCTTCTTTTGAAATCGGCAGAAAGCCGCCCTGTTTCTTCGCCATACGATCCTCGTTTCCGCATATACTTTGATTCAATTTATATCATACCACAGCAGGGCACAGGATGATACAGGTTTTTGTCACGAATTTAACGTAAATTTGTTGAAAAATTCCAACGTGTGTGTCAACTGCTCCCACAAAAAACCAAGCAAACCTTCTGCCTGCTCCGGTACGACATATGGAAATGAAAAAAGCACGCTTGCGCGTGCTGATTCGATGCAATTTTCCGGGTCTGCACCCAACACCAAATCGCAACCCAGCGAAGCGGTTGGGATTTGGAAAGGAGGAGCAGCGGAATAAGCGAGCTCTGACTTTTTGAAAAAAAAAAGTCGGAGCAAGCGCTATGCAGCTTGCTCCGACGTGGTGGCCCATCGGGGGTTCGAACCCCGGACCCTCTGCTTAAAAGGCAGATGCTCTACCTGCTGAGCTAATGGACCGAAACTGGCAGGGGCGGCAGGAGTTGAACCTGCGATACTAGAGTCAAAGTCTGGTGCCTTAACCACTTGGCGACGCCCCCATAGCTTCGCAGGAACCGTAAAGCCCCTTATAAAAAATGTTCTTCACAATGTCCGACATCGTGAAGAAGTAAAAATGGGGTGAGTGAAGGGAGTCGAACCCTCGGCCTCCAGAGCCACAATCTGGCGCTCTAACCAACTGAGCTACACCCACCATATTCAACCTGACTGCACATTGGGACTCAATTAGAATGGTACGCCAGGAGGGATTCGAACCCCCGGCCTACTGCTTAGAAGGCAGTTGCTCTATCCAACTGAGCTACTGGCGCATACATGTCTTTTGTCTGTGCCTGCAATGTGATGTAAAATCAAGTGGAGCGGGTGATGGGAATCGAACCCACGTGTTCAGCTTGGAAGGCTGACATTCTACCATTGAACTACACCCGCAGGCTTTTCACAATGCTTAATTAGTATAACAACGACAGGCGGAATTGTCAAGAGAAATTTCAATATTTTTTCAGAAAAAAGTCAAAACAATCAGCCTGCGAAGTAAATGTTATACATCGTGACCGCCAGAACGCCCAGGAACAGGACAATCAGTGCACGGCTGAGCCAGTCCAGCTTCTTCTGCTTTTCCGCCGCTTCCTTGTTTTTGCCCAGTCGTTTCAGATCCTCCACCTGCCGCATCAGGATGACAGACGGAACCAGAAGAATGACCAGAATGACAATTAAAATTGGTCTCCACATCGTTATGTACCTCGAAATGTCGGAATAAATGTATTTCTATCAATTGAAGTTTTCTCAAAGCCTCCCTCTTGGAGGGAGGTGGATTCGCCGCAGGCGAAGACGGAGGGAGTTGAAAGAGCAACTCTGCCGTATCAACCGAAACCTCTGTATGAAAAAGAAAAAGTACTGCTACTCCCTCAGTCACCTTCGGTGACAGCTCCCTCCTCTGAGGGAGCCTGCCCTCTCCGTCTGCGCCGCAGGCGCATCCACCTCTCCCAAAGGGAGAGGCAAGAAAGTCCTGCAAAAAATTTTTCGTTTTAAATCGTGTCGATGTGCACGCCGGTTTCATCCGCCGTCACATGCGCACCGCTCAGCGGGTGCTCCCATGCGGCAATGATCCGGTTTGCCAGCTCATCTTCCACCTGTTTTTCAATCACACGGCGCAGGTTGCGTGCACCGAACTTGACAGAGAACGAGTCCTCTACCAGATAATCCACCAGCGAATCATCCCAGCTCAGACGAATACCGCTTTCCTCCAGCGTTGCCTTCAGCTGGCCCAGCATAATGGCGGAAATGCCGCGGAAATCTTCCTTGGTCAGGTGGGTAAAGGAAATGATATCGTCAATACGGTTGAGGAATTCCGGCCGCATGATTTCCTCCAGTGCCTTCAGGGCACGGGCTTCACCCTGCTCGGAAACCGTCTTGCCAAAGCCCACCGAACCGCCGGAACGGTCAGATCCCGCATTGGAGGTCATGATAATAATGGCATTTTCAAAGGAAACCGTCCGGCCCTGCGCGTCGGTAATTCTGCCGTCATCCAGTACCTGCAGCAGAATATTCAGGACATCCGGATGTGCCTTTTCAATTTCATCGAACAGCACAACCGAATACGGACGCCTGCGGATTTTTTCGGTCAGCTGGCCTGCTTCATCAAAGCCCACATAGCCCGGAGGGGAACCAATCAGGCGGGAAACCGTATGCTTTTCCATATATTCCGACATATCCAGACGAATCAGGGATTCCGGCGTGTCGAACAGATCCTCTGCCAGCGCCTTGACCAGCTCGGTCTTACCTACGCCGGTGGGGCCGACAAACAGGAAGGATACCGGCTTATGCTTCGGGCTGATACCGGCACGGGAACGGCGTACCGCATGGGCAACCGCGCTCACGGCCTTTTCCTGCCCTACAACACGCTGGTGCAGACGGTCCTCCAGACCAATCAGACGGGAGAATTCCTGCTCACACACCTTGGATGCGGGCACGCCGGTCCACAGCTCAATGACGGATGCCAGATGCTCACTGGTCAGCCTGGGGGCGGGAATCTTGCGCAGCTCTGCCAGCTTGTTTTCGGTCTGCAGCTCCAGGCTCTTGAGCTCCGCCATTTTCTCATAGACCTCATTGTTCTGTTCCTGCTGCAGCAGCTCATCCTGCTGTACATGGATATCCGCCAGCTTATCCTGCAATTCCGGAATCTGTGCCGTTGCCGGACTGTCCAGATTCAGACGGGAGCAGGCTTCATCAATCAGGTCAATAGCCTTATCCGGCAGGTACCGGTCAGTAATATAGCGTTCGGACAGGACGGCTGCCTGATGGCAGATTTCATCCGGAATGGTAACGCCATGGAAGGTTTCATAATAGGTGCGGATGCCCTGCAAAATCTTGGTGGTATCGGCAATGGAGGGCTCGCCGATGGAAACCGGCTGGAACCGGCGCTCCAGTGCCGCGTCCTTTTCAATATATTTGCGGTATTCCGCATAGGTGGTGGCACCAATGACCTGAATTTCACCGCGGGACAGGGCAGGCTTCAGGATATTGGCTGCATTCATGGAGCCCTCTGCATCACCGGCACCGATGATATTGTGTACCTCATCAATGACCAGGATGATATTGCCCAGGGATTTGACTTCGTTAATCAATCCCTTCATTCTGCCCTCAAACTGGCCGCGGAACTGGGTTCCGGCTACCAGAGCAGTCAGGTCAAGCAGGTGGACTTCCTTGTTTTTCAGTTTATAGGGTACATCGCCATTGGCAATGCGGATGGCAAGGCCTTCCGCCACGGCGGTCTTGCCCACACCCGGTTCACCGATCAGGCAGGGATTGTTTTTCTGCCGGCGGTTGAGAATCTGGATCACACGTTCGGTTTCGGTTTCCCGTCCAATGATGGCATCCAGCTGATGCTGGCGGGCACGGGCGGTCAGATCGGTGCAGTAAGCGGACAGATTCTTGCGTTTTTTTGCCTCACGTTTTTTCTGCCGCAGCTCATCCCTGCTTTCCGCAGAGCTGCTGTCCTCACCTGCCTCCGGACGGGATGCCGATTCTTCTCCACGGGAGAACATTTTTTCCAGAAACGGCGGGAAGGTATGGGTGCCGCCAAAATCGAAGGAGTCATCCGAATCACCTTCGCCCTGGCCATAATCCTCCTCATCCGGGGTTATTATTGGCAGATTTGCCATTTCATCGGTGATCTGATCCAGGTCATCTTCCGTGATGCCCATCTGGCGCATTAAGCCGTCAATCGGCTTGAGCCCCAGCTCACGGGCACATTTCAGGCAATAGCCTTCATTGGATGCGGAGCCTTCCTCCATCTTGGAGATAAACACGACTGCCACATTCTTGTGGCAGCGGGAGCAAAGTGGCATATGCATAGGGGTATTTTTCCTTTCTTTGGTCGGGATTATGATCCCAAAAGCCTCCGGCGCACCGGAAGGCATATGATTTCTATGGTTTCAGAGGTCTCAAAGCCTCCCTCCTCTGCGGGGAGGTGGATTCGCTGAAGGCGAAAGACCGAGGGAGCCTTTGCATCCTTTCGTTTCAAGGATCCTTCGCGCAGGGGATTTCCTAGTCCTGTACCGGGACGGTTTCAAACAGGGAAACGCCGTCATTCCAGCCCACCAGCCTGCTGGCAATGGCGGATTCGGACATAACAGCCGGCGACAGCAGGCCTGCGTCCGAATAAGCCGACGGAACCACCAGCTTGATGGCCCACAGCACGATGGTACAAAGCACTACGCCGGTAATCAGCCCCACCAGGCCGCCCAGCAGCGCATTGAACGAATGGATAACCGGAAGGCTGGCAATCAGGTCCAGCATGCCTACAACCAGATGAATGGCAATCCGCAGCACGATAAAGACAATGAAGAAAATCACAATATATGCCATCGCTTCGC
Organism: Clostridiales bacterium; assembly: GCA_004555915.1. GTDB lineage: Bacteria > Bacillota > Clostridia > Oscillospirales > Butyricicoccaceae > Butyricicoccus_A. Next base: position 121,480 of record SFJM01000003.1, read on the forward strand.
CCACAGACCGGGCAATGGCAGCCAGCAGCGTTTCCGCCGGGTCCTCACTGGCCTCCAGTACCTCCGGTGAAATGCCATGGTCGGTCAGAATCACCTGCAGGTAACCGGAAATACTGTTCCACAGGTCATTGGCAGAGCCGGTATATTCCTGCAGCTGGGGTACGTGCTGATTGACGGATCTGGTCAGGAATGGGGCGAACATGGCGCCAACCGGCCCCTTGAGCTGGGATGCGGCAACCAGCGCCACAAGCAGCGCCGCCAATGTGCCAAACGCACTGGCAATGGTGGCAATAAAACCCTTCCGGAATCCTACAATCACATATATCACGATAACAAGCAGAATCATCCAGTCAACAGTGGTCATATCTATCATTCCGTCCTTTCAAAGATACTTGGTTAATCCTCGTCGGAATTCAGGTCTTTTAACGGGTTTCCGATGGTCAGCACCCGGGCCTGGGAATTAAACAGGGCAATGGCTGTGCCGCCGGAACGCATATAAACGCGGGATACACCCGCCAGATTGGTCTGCCGGTCAATTTCCCGCAGACTCTTGGAATAAAAGGTGACGCAGTCACCGGTCAGCACCGCAAGCCGTCCGTCACAATAGCTGATGGAATCCGGCTCCTCCGGCAGGCTCAGCGGATTGCGTGATGCCATGCCCCGTGCATTAATCAGGATAATTTCGGCACGGCTGTTCTGGGAATAGGCTTCGGTTGCCAGCGCAATGCATTCATCCGAAAGGTCAAAGGCAATCAGGTCATCTGAGGCATATTCCGTCTGGTACCGGATCTGCCCGCTGCGGGAGATCACATACGTGGCGTTGTCACACACCGCACAGACGGTATTATTGCCCAGGAATTTCATGCCGAGTACCAGGTTGCTGTTCATATCCACACCATTTTCCGGACTTTCCGTGGAATTGATGTCGGTAAAAAACAGCCGGGAAGTTAAAGTCAGGCCATCCTGCTTGAAACAGAACAACGCCAGCCGCTGTCCGTCGGCGGAAAGTACTGCTGACATAATATAATAGTCAGGAGAGGACCATTTATACAATTGTTCATTGTCAATATTATACACGGTAACCGCGCTTTTGTAGCCTGCTTCATCGGTGACAATGGCAACACTGCCGTCAGCGGCAATGTCCGCATTGATAATCGGTGACGTCATGGTCTGGGAATACAGCTCTGACAGCGTGTTGGTCACGGTAAACCGGTAGGCATTGCGGTCAAATACCAGCAGATACTGATTGGAGGCACGCATCACCGGATTGGCATAGGTGAGGTTCATCTCCATCTGGGAGTAATTGCTGGGAAGCTCAAAATTCAGTGAATGATCCGAACAGATGGCAAGGCCGTTGCCAAAGGGCAGGATGCATTTATTCGGGCCGGAGGGATAGGAAATCACCGTTGTATCCCCTGCGGACACCAGGGAGGCAGCCTGCAGCGATGCGCGGATATTTTTCAGGCTTGTCGGTGTAAACAGCTGTAAATTGAGTGCGACAAATAACACCGACACGGCAGCCAGCAGCCAGCCCACATAATGCCGGATGCGGTATACCGTGCGCAGGGTTGGATTATCGCTGGTTTCCGTCAGGTAATCCCGACGGGATCGGCGGATTTTTTTCATCACAGCAGACCTCCTGATCCGTTCCATTCCTCTGACAGCCGGAACGGGTCCAGCTCCGGGGTATCCTCATACCACAGGCGGCTCATATACAGTCCCTGGGGCGGCAGGGTCGGCCCGGCCTGCTCCCGGTCACAGCTGTCCAGAATGCGGCGGATGTCCTCCGGCGGGAATTTCCCCTGTCCGGCATACAACAGCGTACCGGAAATGGCACGTACCATATTATACAGGAAGCCGTCCGCAGAAACACGGATACGCACATAGCTGCCAAGGGTATCCACGCTGCAGGTAAAGATTTCACGTACGGTGGATTTCACCGGGGTTCCCATGGAACGTACGGCGGCAAAATCCTGCCGTCCGATAAAATGCTGTGCCGCCTGCTGCATGGCAGCCACATCCAGCGGATAGGGATAAAAATAACTGCGGCTCACCGCAAACGGGTCCCGGATCCTGCCCGGACGGATCAGATACGTGTATTCCTTTCTGGTACAGGAAAACCGTGCATCAAAGGATTCCGGCACAACCGTGGCACCGGAAACCGCAATATCCATGGGCAGATGGGCATTGATGGCAAGGGGCAGACGGTCCATGGGGATGGTACAGTCGGCATGGAAGTTTGCCACATACCGCCGGGCATGTACACCTGCATCCGTGCGTCCCACGCCGGACACGGAAACCGGTTGTCCCAGCAGCTCCGTGATCCCTTCGGTTACGGTCTGCTGGACAGAGCTGGCATTCCGCTGGGTCTGCCAGCCATGATAGGCTGTGCCGTCATAGCTGAGAATAATGGCTATATTCAAAGGACATAGTTCCTTTCCTGAGAGATAAGTATAACAGGCGGCTATTACAAAAGTATGAACAATTCCTGAGATGGAGAAAAAAATCTTTTGCAGAACCGGCAGAAAACAGCAGTTTTCCCCGGCAGCAACCCTGTCTCTTATAGAATACAGACCTCCGCGGAAAAATGCAACGGTCTGTGTGGCATTTTTTCCGGTTTTATGGTACGATAGCAAAGAAAGCAGGTGTAATACAACATTGGCAGCAACGAAAAAATCAACTTCGTCCTCAAGAAAAGCATCGACGAAGAAATCCGCGTCCACCGGAACCAGGAAGACGGGTACCAGCTCCCGCGGCACCCGGAAGCGTTCCGCCTCCGGCAGTACGGCGCGTAAAAAAACAACTCAAAGAAAGCAGACCCGCAAACCCGCGGTACAACAGCAGACCTGGAACCATGTGGCCGTGGGCATCGGCATGCTGCTGCTGGCAGTTATTCTGGTATTGGCCCTGTGCCGGCTGGATGGTATTCTGCTCACCGGACTTCTGCGCCTCATTGGCGGGCTCATCGGCTGGAGTACCAATTTCTTCTGGATTTTCCTTATGATCGCCGGCATGCTCATCCTGTGCGACATGCAGCCGGTACGGCTCCGGGTGGTGTGCGTCCTGTTATTCCCGGTATTCTGGAGCGCACTGGCCCACTGCATTGTGGTTTATCCCCGCATGAGCTTCTCCTTTACCACGCTGATTCAGCTGTGGCAGGAGGGGCAGGCCCTGCATCTGGGCGGTGTCATTGGCGGTATGATGGCCACAATCCTGAGCATTCTGTTGTCCTCTGCGGGCGCCAAAATCGTGCTGGTACTCCTGATGGGCATGATGCTGTTTATTGTCTGCAATACCACCCCGGTCCGCATGGCTGCCGGACTGAAGGAATTCTTCCGGGAGGATGTGGAGCAGCTGCGCGAGCAGGATATGACGGTGTCTCCCGCCAAAAAGAAGGCGGAACCGGCGGCAGAGCCACAGCGGAAAAAACGCGGCAATCTCCTTACCTTCCTGCGCAATGAACATGCGAAACGCAAGGCAGAACGCCTGAGACGGGAACAGCAGGATATTGAGCTGAAGGAGCAGGAGGAAACGGTTCAGGGCATGCCGGGCGACATGATTGAACAGGAAGCCTTTGACCAGGCCCGGGAAGAAGCGGCAGCGGCATCCCGTGAGCGGTATGAACGCCGGATGGAAAAGAAACGCCGTCTGGCAGAGGTCATCCCGGATACCGGGGATGATTTTGCGGCAGCAGAGACCCAGGCGCCCTGGGAGGAAGCCGCGCCGGTACACCGTGACGCGGATGCGCCTCCCGCACCGCCGGAGGATAATAGCCCGTCCCGTGAGGAGGTACATGCACAGGTACAGCAGGAAATTGCCGATGCCATGGAAGCACCGGTGTCCGAATACCAGTACCCGCCGGCAGATCTGCTGCAGGCAGCGCCCAGGGCTTCCGGCGCCGGTGTGCGTGCCGAGCTCAAGGACAGTGCGGAACGCCTGGTGGATACCCTGGCATCCTTCGGCATTGATGTGCAGATTATCAACATTGTCCGTGGCCCGTCGGTCACACGGTTTGAAATCCAGATGGAACGCGGCGTGAAGTTTTCACGAATTACGGCGCTCTCGGACGACATTGCCCTGTCTCTGGGTGCGGATACCGTCCGCATTGCCCCGATCCCCGACAAGCTTGCAGTCGGCATTGAGGTGCCCAATAAAACCGTACAGATGGTGGCGCTGCGGGATGTCATCGGCTCCCGTGCCTTTGAACAGTCCAAGGCCAACCTTTCCGTAGCATTGGGCAAGGATATTACCGGCACGGCACAGGTCATTGACCTGGCAAAGATGCCCCATCTGCTCATTGCGGGTACGACGGGTTCCGGTAAATCCGTGTGCATCAATTCCATCCTTATTTCCCTGCTGTACAAGTCCGCGCCGGAGGATGTCCGGCTGATTATGATTGACCCGAAGATGGTGGAACTGGGGAACTATAATGGCATTCCCCATCTGCTGATTCCGGTGGTTACCGACCCGAAAAAGGCATCCGGTGCCCTGAGCTGGGCAGTCAGTGAGATGGAGCGGCGGTATTCCCTGTTTGCCGCAACCGGCGTGCGTGGTCTGGAGGATTACAACCAGATTGTCCGCCAGCAGCAGGAACAGCAGAAACAGGAACCGGAAATCCAGATTGACGGGGAGGAACAGCCCATGCCCTCCCGCCGGCTGGATGTACTGCCGCAGATTGTCATTGTCATTGACGAGCTGGCAGACCTGATGATGGTTGCCGCAAAGGAAGTGGAAACCTCCATCTGCCGCATTGCCCAGAAGGCACGTGCTGCCGGCATGCATCTGGTGGTTGCCACCCAGCGTCCGTCTACCGATGTCATCACCGGCCTGATGAAGTCCAACATCCCCTCCCGTATTGCGTTTGCCGTGGCATCCCAGGTGGAATCCCGTATTATTTTGGATACTACCGGTGCGGAAAAGCTCATTGGCAAGGGTGATATGCTGTATTCTCCCATCAGCATGAACAAGCCGCTGCGGATTCAGGGCTGTTTTGTCAGCACAGAGGAAATTGAACGGGTCATTTCCCATGTCAAGCAGAGCGGCAATGTGGAATATTCCCAGGAAGTCATCAACCATATTGAACGGCAGGCGGAAGGGGATTCCTCTGGTGACGGCTATCGTGGTGCAGAGGATGAGGACGAGCTGCTGCCGGAGGCGATTACCATTGTAGTGGAATCCGGTCAGGCTTCAGTTTCCATGCTGCAGCGCCGCTTAAAGCTGGGCTATGCCCGGGCTGCCCGTCTGGTGGACCAGATGGAACAGCGTGGCATTGTCGGGCCCTTTGAGGGCTCCAAGCCCCGCAAGGTATTATTATCCCGTGAGGACTGGATGCAGATGCAGCTGAGGAAGAAAATATAACAGAAGCTCTTGCATATTCTCCCGGAGTTATAGTAAGATAAGACCATCATGAACAACACAAGGAGGTTTGATTCTCATGTCTTTCCGTAAGATTGAGCCGACCGAGCTGCCGGGCAATGTCATTGATGAAATTTGCAACAAATGGATGCTGCTGGCTGCCGGTAAGGAAGATGATTTTAATTTCATGACCATTAACTGGGGTATGATGGGTGAGCTGTGGTTTAAGCCGGCTGTTACCGTCTATGTCCGTCATTCCCGCCATACCTTTGGTTATATGGAAAACAATGACCTGTTTACTCTGACTGTCCTGAAGCCGGGTTATCAGAAGGCGCTGCAGCTGGCAGGCTCCAGGTCCGGCCGGGATATCGACAAGCTGAAGGAATCCGGTCTGACTGCTGCTGTGGTTGACGGCTGCCCCACCTTTGAGGAAGCTGCGTATACCATTGTCTGCAAGAAGATGTACGCACAGGAGCTGCCGCCGGAAAACTGCACCGATATGCCGATTTTCGACAGGGCATACGAGGGTGCGGCGGATTACCACAAAATGTATATCGGCCAGATTGTCGCTGCATATGTAAATGACTGATTGAGCGTCAGAAAAGCATGAAAAAAGCCGCCGTTTTCCCAAAAGGAAGCGGCGGTTTTCTGTTATGCGCACAGGGCATTGCCGCCTGCGTGTCCTCAGTCCCTAAGGAAGAGACTCACCGGCGAGTCTCTCCCTTAGGAATCCCACTCTGCCGTTAAAGGGGGTTGGATACCCCCTTTAAAATCCCCCAATAATCACCGCAATCTACTCCGCTGCATCGCCATCCTCCTGCTTCCGCCGCGTTTGCCGCAGTTCGGCTTGCATTCCGTGGTTTATTCATACAATGATACAATACCACGTTCCACGACAGGAATAAACCAATATGCAACGCCGAACAGGAACATAGTGGACAGAGATTTCAAAGCCATACCGGCAGCTTCCCCCTTGCAACCATCTCCCCGGTGGATTATACTGAAAATAACCAAATCAACCGCTATAAAGGAGTGCAGAAACCGATGAACGAAGTAATCCAGACAATCCTGAACCGGCATTCCTGCCGTGTCTTTACTGACCAGCCCATTGAACCCGAAAAAATAGATGCCCTGCTTACCGCTGCCCTGTGGGCACCCTCCGGCAGAAATGAACAGACCTGGCATTTCACCATGATTACCAACCCGGAAAAAATCCAGCGTCTGGCCAGTGCAGTTCGTGAAGCGGACAATCGCCCGGCAAACTATAATTTCTTTGCCCCCGCGGCATTCTTTATCGTATCCGGTGAACGGGACAACCGCAACTGCTTCCTGGATGGCGCCGCTGCCATGGAAAATGTCCTGCTGGCAGCCACCTCCCTCGGTCTGGGAAGCTGCTGGATCAATCAGGTACGGGATGTATGTGACAATCCGCAGGTACGTGCTATCCTGACTGAATATGGCGTACCGGAAAGCCATATTGTCAATGCCTCCGCTGCCCTTGGCTATGCGGCACAGCCGCCTGTCGTGCATGAACGCAAATCCGGTCTGGTATCCATTGTCGATTAAGTTGACGTAATTTTGATACGCCTGAACATACCCGAATAAAAAGGAGGTTTTTTTTGATGGATTTACAGCAGAAGATTGATGCCCTGCAGCAGATGATTGATGCATCCAAACGAATTGTATTTTTTGGTGGGGCCGGTGTTTCCACCGAAAGTGGTATCCCGGATTTCCGCAGTGTGGACGGATTATATAACCAGAAATATAAATTCCCGCCGGAAACCATCCTCAGTCATTCCTTCTTTATGTCAGAAACCGAGGAATTTTACCGGTTTTATCAGGAAAAGATGCTGGAGCTGGATGCCAGGCCCAATGCTGCCCATCTGAAGCTGGCGGAGCTGGAACAGGCAGGCAAGCTGTCTGCGGTCATTACACAGAATATTGATGGACTGCATCAGGCAGCCGGAAGCAAGCGGGTATATGAACTGCATGGCTCCGTTCATCGCAATTACTGCCAGCGGTGCGGCAAATTCTATGACGCACATTATGTTAAAGCCTGCGGCGGCGTGCCAAAATGTGAATGTGGCGGTATCCTCAAGCCGGATGTGGTGCTGTATGAGGAATCTCTGGATGACCGCTGCATTACCGACAGCATCCGTGCCATTGCCAAAGCGGATATGATGATAATTGGCGGTACCTCTCTGGCTGTGTATCCGGCAGCCGGATTGATTCAGTATTTTAACGGAAAAAATCTGGTTGTCATCAACAAAGGCCAGACCCAGCGCTCCACTGGCGCGAAACTGACCATTGATGCACCAATTGGACAGGTATTGAGCCAGATTGTGGTACGGTAAGTTCCAGATGATTCAGACAGCAGCGTAAAACAGGAAAGGCACGGCAGTTCAGGTTTCTGTCGTGTCTTGTTGTTCCTTCAGTTATCCGTTCAGAGATGGGAGGCGGATGCCATGACAGAGATAGAGATCGTGTATCGTTTTTTCAAGGAAGGCTATCAAAACAGGAATTATGATTTCATTATGGAATATGTCGCGGAAGAATATATCGACCACAGTCCTGCCGGAGCCAGAGGAAACTTACAGGCAGTCGGAATCCTCAAAATTGTCGCAGAACAGTTTTCTGATTTAAAAATAGAAGTGTTGGATATTTTTGAGAGTAATGGTATGGTTGCCACCAGAGTTTTATATGATGGCATCCATAGCGGTACCTGTATGGGCATTCCGGCAACGCAGCAGAGAATCCGCTTTGAGGCGTTGGAAAACTTCAAGGTAGTGGATGGTAAGATCGTGGAATCCTGGGGATATTGGCCGGATAAAGAAATTGAGCAGAAACTCCGTGCATCACTTCCAACGGATTGACAGGAAAGATGCACCATGCTCCATTGGTTGGTATCATATCAGGTATGGGAAGGCAAAAGCCAAGGTGTGAAAGAACACCTTGGCTTTTCCTGTTTTATGGCATCTGTTTATTTTAGGAGGATATCTTTTTTATCTGTTACCAGTTGTTTTTTCCGCACAGGCTTATCCAACCTCATCCGGAAGTTCTTCGGTTTCCACCGTTCCATCTGCTCCCAGCAGAGCGGAGCCTAACAGTCCGGCCTGTGGCTTGGTGGTAGTGGTATATTTTGCACCAATATATGCCTTTGCGCCATTGTAGCGGATTTCATACCAGCCGTTTGCCTTGCCGTAGGTTTCTACCGCGGTATCCTTCTTCAGTACGCCCAGCTTTTTGCCGTTCATGCTTGCTTCTGCACGAATCCACAGGTCTGCGGTGGTATATACCGTTGTGGTCTGCACCGGTTTTGGCTTGGTGGTAGTGGTATATTTTGCGCAGATATAGGCTTTTTTGCCGTTATAGCGGATTTCATACCAGCCGTTTGCCTTGCCATAGGTCGTTACAGCAGTGCCCTTTGGCAGCACACCCAGACGTTCGGACTTGGTCGTGGCTGCGGCACGTACCCGCAGGTTTGCAGTCGTATAAACCGTGGTGGTCTTGACGGTTGCCGGCTTGGTGGTGGTAACATACTTCCCGCTGATATAGGCGGTCTTGCCGTTGTAGCGGATTTCATGCCAGCCGTTTGTCTTGCCGTAGGACTCCACTGCGGTTCCCTTTTTCAGTACGCCCAGCTTTTCACCGGTGGTCTTGTCCGGCTTGGTCCGTACCCACAGGTTTGCGGTGGTATATACGGTTGTGGTCTTAACAGCTTCTGCTGGCTTAGTAGCAGTAATATATTTTGTGCTGATATATCCGGTATGGCCCTTATATTCAATTTCAAACCAATCCTTGCTGATATATTTTCCCTGTACCGCAGTATTTTTTGCCAATGTGCCGAGCTTTGCAGACGTTGCGTCCGGTGCAGTACGCACATTCAATGCGTTTGCGGTAACATATACCGTCGTTAAGCCTTCAGGCTGTTCTGTGTCCTGATCTGTCACATATTTTTTATACACATAGCCGGTTTTGCCTTTATAATTTACATGAATCCAGTTGCCGGAAGTGCCCAGCTTTTCCGCCGTTGCATGCTTCCGCAGGGAGCATACAATCGACGCATTATTGTCCGGTGCACTGCGTACATTCACATCGGTATTGGCAACCACATTTGCCGCCCATGCATTGACAGCCAGCACCACAGCTGCCAGCGTGCCTGTCAGCACGTATTTCCATTTTCTCTGCATCTTCATAATGCTCCCTCCATTCTAGCATTTCGCTGTATATTGATTGTACTGACATTGTAGCACGGTCTGGGTTTACAATACAAGCCTTTTCTGGTTACAATTCCATAACATGCGCAGATTTTCCGGTTTATTTTTGTACAATGTGCTACATTAGTGTGCGAAAGTGCAGAAAAAAGAGGAGCCTGTCCAAAGGCTCCACATTTCAGTTTATTTTTTGTTTTTGGATAAATTTTGCACCGTATGCCTCCAGCTGCAGCTTCTGCGTGCCCCGTCATAGGGAATGCCGGTAAACAGATAACACAATGGCCGGATGCTTGCCAGTGTTTTGATGAGCAGGTACGAGCATACCAGCACAATCAGTGTTTTCAGGCAGGTGCCATAAAACTGATTTGTTATGGGGAAGAATAAAAAGATCACAGAATTTACGATATTATGGCACAGGTAAATGCCCATGGACATGGCAATCAATGGCCCGAGAGCCGGCTGAAGCCGGTATTTCCGGTTACAGTTCTGCCGGAAAAACAGGAAAATACAGGCCGCCAGCACAATCTCAAAGCCATTGGCCTGGGACTGGAAGGCTGCGGTATATTCCCCGCTGGAAACCGTCAGCCGCCATGTGCCGATGAGGATCATCAGGAAATCCACACCGCCCACGGCCAGCAGCACCGCATTGGGGATGTTCCGTTCCAGTTCCCCTAAAAAATAACCCAGCAAAAATGCGGTGAGATGTCCCTCAAACAGGCGCAATGTGGCAAACAGGTCGATGGTCGCATCAGGCGCGAACAGGTTCACCGTGCCCTGCACCATCACCAGCGCCAGCAATACCAGCACATACCGTTTGCCATTCCGGTCCAGCACCTTCAGCCCGCCATACAGAATGGGAGAAACAGCATACAGGGCCAGCAGCATATACAGAAACCACATATGTACCATCACCGGTTCACGTAACGCCTGTACCAGCCACATACCGAAAGACCGCAGGCTGCGGTCCCCCAGCCAGGTATACCATGCCGCTGCCACCACCGTCCAGGCTGCCAGCGGTACCGCCAGCTTGGGAATCCGGTGCCGGAGCAGGTATCCCACATCCGCGGTCCGTGGGTCATGCAGCAGCAGATACCCGGACATCATGAAAAATAATGGTACGGCAGTAAAAGCAGCAGACATGCATGCATTGTGCAGATGCCAGTTCAGCCCGTTCAGCTCCCGCAGTGGCGCCGCGCCTACATGCATAAAAATCACGCACAGCATGGCAAATACCCGCAGGTAATCAAAATACCAGATATGCTTCCGTTGATCCTTTTGTTCCATCTGTATCCGCTCTCCCCTGTATGGAGAAATTCCCCGCAGGAAAACCGCCCTGCAGGGAATCCCATCCGCATTATTTCATTTCATAAAAGACCTTGAAGCCGTTATACGCGGCAAACAGATCCAGCTTGGCGATGACCTCAAAGGGTGCATGCATGCTGAGCACCGGAACGCCGCAGTCCACGGTATCAATATTGCGGTTTGCCATGAACATGGCAACGGTTCCGCCGCCGCCCTGGTCTACCTTGCCCAGCTGGCCGGTCTGCCAGATTACGCCGTTCTGGTTGAAGGCATACCGCATTTTTGCCATCAGCTCGGCTGTCGCATCCGACGAACCGGACTTACCGCGGGAACCGGTATACTTCACCAGCGCCACGCCGCAGTTGGCACGGGCATCATTGCGCTTCTCGGATACCTGCGGGTAATTCGGGTCAAAGGCGTTGCACACATCCGCAGACAGGCAGGTGGACTGCTCCATGCATGCGTCAAACAGGGTGCCATCGGTACGGCACAGGTCAGCCACCAGCGTATCAAAGAAGCGGGACTGCATGCCGGTCACGCCGTCCGAACCGATTTCCTCCTTGTCCACGAGAATCGCCATGGCGGTTTTCTGCGGTACCTCCTCCAGATCCAGCAGGGCTGTCGCCGCCGGATAAGAGCATACCCGGTCATCATGTCCGTAAGCGCCCACAAAGGAACGGTCAAAGCCCACATCTGACGCCTTGAAGGCCGGCACACAGCTCAGCTCCGCAGACAGGAAATCCTCCTCCGTGATGCCGTATTCCTTGTTGAGGAATTCCATGACCCACAGCTTAATCTTGTCTGACGTTTCGATGTCCGACTGTGAGGGCTTGGAGCCGACCAGCACGTTCATGGATTCCGCATCAATGCCCTTCATCATAGTCTTGCCCATCTGGTCGGTTGCCAGATGAATCAGCAGGTCGGTGATGACGAAAACCGGGTCACCCGGCTTGTCACCGATACGGACATTCACGGTTTCCACGCCGTTTTCTGTCACATGGCATACCACGCCCCGCAGCTCCATGGGGATGGTCGTCCACTGGTATTTCTTAATTCCGCCATAATAATGTGTCTTAAACAGTGCCATGCCGTTGTCCTCATACAGCGGGATGGTACGGATGTCAATGCGCGGCGCATCGAGATGGGCAGCAGCCAGATTGATACCGGAATGCATGCCGTCTTTACCGATTACAAAAAGTATAATACCCTTGTTTCTATTGATTTTGTAATATTTGTCACCGGCATGCAGCTCCATGCCGCGCTCATAAGCGGCAAAACCCTTGGCCTCTGCCATTTCTTTCAGACGGGAAACCGCGTCACGTTCGGTCTTTGCTTCATCCAGAAAAGCCTTATAGCCCTCTGCATAGTCCATCATGGCAGCCTGATCCGCATCGCTCATGCGGTCCCAGCCTGTCTTTTTGTCATAAAACAGTTTGTTTTCCATAATCTTGTTCCTTTCCGGAAATTCACGGGTCTAACCTGGGTTTTACCCTAAAATATCGTCATAAATCCGGCGTACCTGGGCATACAGGCTGTCCAGATCCGCGTCATTGTGAACCACATAATCACAGCGTTCCTCATAAAACGCATCCGGCTTCTGTGCATCAATCCGCAAAGCGGCATATTGCTCCGTGATGGCATCCCGTGCCATAATCCGGGCAATCCGGGTTTCCCGTGGGGCAAGCACGGCACAGGTTTGATCGCACAGGGCATCCATCCCGGCTTCAAACAGCACCGGCGCGTCATAAATACACAGCCGGCAGCCCTGGGCTTCAAATGCCGCAAAGGCATCCCGTGCCGCCTGCCGGAGATAGGGATGGGTGATGGCATTCAGCTGCATCAGCTTCTGCGGGTCAGCAAACACAATGGCGCCGAGCTTTTTGCGGTCGAGTTTTCCATCTGTTGATAAAACATCAAAAAATACAGATTGTATTTCCTCCAGCATGGGCTTACAGGTATCGCACAGCGTCCGATAGGAGGCATCCGCGTCAATCACACCGCAGCCCAACTGGGCAAAGGCAGCACTGGCGGCACTTTTTCCCGTGCCGGAGCCGCCGGTCAGTCCAAGGATTTTCATGGTGCGTCCTCCGTCAGGTCAATCACATGGAACCCGGCTGCCTTGCGGATGCGGTTGGACACGGCAAGGCCGATACCATCCGCCGGTGGGCACTGGGCATAGATTTCCGTACAGTCGGTTGTATCGAACCGGCGCAATGCGTCAAAAATTTCCCGTGCCTGCTCCGCCGCGTCATCCGACGGGCCAAAGGTTTCCACCACAGCCTTACCGGCAAAGCGCAGGGCGCAGTCGTCAAAACACAACACCCCAGAGTTTTCCCCAAGCTGTGCATAAATATAATCCGCACTAGCTTCCGGCGTACCGAAAACTACGGTAACCGGTGCTTTCGGGGCATAATGCCGGTATTTCATGCCGGGAGCAGAGACCTTTTCCGTATCATCAATTTTTTCCCGCAGGGCGCGGTCCACCTCCACGGTACCCAGTACCTGCCGCAGCTGCTCCAGTGAAATACCGCCCGGACGCAGCAGCCGGGGACGTTCGCCGCACAGGGAAACCACGGTGGATTCCACACCTACCGAGCAGGGGCCGCCGTCCACGACCGCCGCGATTTTGCCGTTCAAATCCTCCATCACATGCTGTGCCGTGGTGGTAGACGGTCGGCCGGAGGTATTGGCCGAGGGTGCTGCCAGCGGCACACCAGCGGCACGGATAATCGCCTGTGCCATGGGATGCGAGGGGAAGCGAATACCAACTGTATTCAAGCCTCCTGATGTTACCATAGGTATTCTATCCTGCTTGGGCAGGATGATGGTCAGTGGGCCGGGCCAGAATGCATCCGCCAGTGCCTTTGCCTCCGGCGGAAATTCCTTTGCGATGCCGGACACGCTCTCCAGATCCGCGATATGGACAATCAGGGGATTGTCCTGCGGACGGCCCTTTGCCTCAAAAATCCGGGCAACTGCCGCCGGGTCCAGCGCATTGGCCGCCAGTCCATAGACGGTTTCCGTGGGGATTCCCACAACTTCACCGGCACGCAGCAGCGCCCCGGCCTGTTCCAGCGCCGTCGTATCCTCCGACGGACGCAGAAGCTTGGTTTGCATAGTATAACCTTCTTTATACGTCTAGTATATTTATTTTATTATTATACAATTATTGTTCCATCTTTGCCAGCTTTTCCGCCTGATCGGTGGTAATCAGTGCATCCAGCACCTCGTCAATATTGCCGTTCAGGAAGCTGTCCAGCTTATAGATGGTCAGCTTGATGCGGTGCTCGGAAATCCGGTTTTCCGGGAAATTATACGTCCGGATGCGTTCCGAACGGTCGCCGGTTCCCACCTGGCTGCGGCGTTCCGCTGCAATGGCATCCTCCTGCTCCCGCTGCTTGATTTCAAACAGCCGGGAACGCAGTACCTTGAGGGCCTTGTCCTTATTTTTGAACTGGCTGCGCTCATCCTGGCATTCCACCACCATGCCGGTGGGCAGGTGGGTGACACGAATGGCAGAGGAGGTTTTGTTGATGTGCTGGCCGCCTGCACCGGAGGAACGGAAGGTATCAATTTTCAAATCCTTCGGGTCAATCGTCAGCTCCACATCATCAACCTCCGGCAGCACAGCTACCGTGACGGTAGAGGTATGCACACGGCCCTGGGACTCGGTTTCCGGCACACGCTGCACCCGATGCACGCCGCTCTCATATTTCAGCCGTGAAAATGCGCCGTCTCCGTCAATGCTGAACGTAATTTCTCGGAAACCGCCCAGTTCAGTCTCGGTATCGCTGATGCGTTCGGTTTTCCAGCCCTTTGCATCCGCGTACATGGTATACATGCGGTACAGGGATGCGGCAAACAAGGCCGCTTCCTCACCGCCCGCACCGGCACGGATTTCCATAATAACGCTGCGGTCATCGTTGGCATCCTTCGGCAGCAGCAGGATTTTCAGCTCCTGCTCCAGCTGCTCCATGGCTTCGCGGCTGGCAGACAGGGTTTCCTGTGCCAGTGCACGTAATTCCGGGTCACTGCCTGCTTCCTCCAGCAGCTCTCTGGCATCCGTTTCCTCCTGGCATGCATCACAATAGGCACGATATGCCGTGATAATCGGCTGCAAATTGCTCTGCTCCTTTGCCAGTGCGGCTGCCCGTGACGGGTCCTCATATAATTCCGGACTGGCGAGCAGGCTTTCCAGCTCGTCATACCGGTCAGCAAGCCCTTCCAGTTTTTCCAGCATGAATATTCAACTCCATGTAATTTTTTCTAATTTCTTTACAAATTGGATTGTATTACAATTTGTATTATTTTCTTTGTTTTTTACTTACTGCCGATCCACAGACCAAAGCTCATCTGTAAATCATCCTCGCCATTCAGCTGGATGGACAGGCATTGGGTCGGTTTTTTCCTGCCAAACAGGCGGTCCAGCGTGAACTGTTCCAGCTGGTACAGATTTTCCTCACAGAAATAGGCGGTGCTGCCATTTTCAATCTTAAGCGTATAAGTCACCGTACCGGTTCCATGGATGACAGCCTTCTGCCGTCCATCCAGCAGGTACAATGCTTCAATATGTCCGCCCAGCAGGGCACGCAGTCCGGTGATAAACTGTGGTGCATAGGCTTCCGCCACACGCAGCTCTGCCAGCTGGAAATGGTCGTTGTCCGTGGCATGCAGGCCACAGGGTACAGAATAGCTTGTCATAACCTCTTCCCTCCTGTTTGTGGTATGTTACTCCATTGTTTTACCAGTATCCGCGTAAAATCAGCTTGACAACCGAAAAATATTCCCGGATATACATCAGGCCGCAGGCTGCCGGATTGCCCTCCGGTGCGCCGATGACCGATGGCGTCAGGCCGCAGTTCGCCATAATATGCCGGATGCGGAACAGATGGAACCGGCTGGAAACCACTGTCACATGCCGGGTATCCCAGCCCTTTTGCTCACAGATTGCCATGGCATTCTGGATATTTTGAATCGTATCCCGCGAGGCGGTTTCCCGGGTAATGCGGCTGGCATCGGCACCATTTGCTGTCATCCAGTTGTACATGGCTTCCGCCTCCGGCAGCGGTTCGTCACTGCCCTGTCCGCCGCATACAATCACCTGTGCCTCCGGATACTGCTCCATGGCTTCCATGCCGGCAATCAGCCGGTTGCGCAGATTCACCGTAGGCTGGTCACCGTTTAACCCGCCGCCGAGGATGCAGATCACCTCCACCGGCTCCTGTGGCTCTGACCGGATGCCGGAGACAATCATGCCTTCCACAGCCACGAAGGATATCATCCATGCGATAAAGACTGTATTGCCGATACGAACCAGCCATGAAGCGGCTTTGCCCATGGAATCGGGACGCGCTCTGAGCTGGTACAGCTTCCACATAATGCCGGTACAGATGCACAGGGTCACGAAAAACAGCAGGCCAAACCGCCATGTGGTTGTGGCAAATGGGGCACAGATCAGGCTGGCAATCAGGCTGAGGATGCACACAATCTGGTACAGCTTTTTCATGCCTGCATGTCTTCCAGCTGGGCGGATAATGTTTCCCATTGCTCCATCAGCTCCATCAGATTGGTCTCAATTTCGTCCTTCTGGTTGGACAGCTCGATCAGCTTGCCCGCATCGCTGGCGGCTTCCGCCATTTGTTCATCCAATGCGGCGCTTTGTTCCTCTGCTGACGCAATTTCCCGTTCCAGTTTGGCAATTTTCTTTTCCAGCTGTTTGGTACCGCCCTTAGGCTTTGGCTTTTCTTTTTTGGGCTTTGGTACGGCAGCAGCGGCTTTTTCTGCCGCTTTCTGCTCACGGAAGGCAAGATACTGTTCATAATTGCCGGTAAAGTCGATCATTTCACCGTCCATCAATACAATGATACGGTTGGCAAATCGGGAGACAAAATACCGGTCATGGGAGACAAACAGCAGGGTTCCGGTAAAGCCCTCCACGGCTTCCTCAATCCATTCACGGGACAGGATATCCAGATGGTTGGTCGGCTCGTCCAGGACAAGCATATTGAGCTGGTCATACATGAGCTCACACAGACGCAGGCGGCTTTTTTCACCGCCGGAAAGCTTGGATACCGGCTTGAGCTGTTCCTCACCGGAGAACTGGAACCGTCCCAGACGGTTCCGGGCGGTCTGTGGTGTGACATTTTTCTCATAAATCAACGTATCCACCAGGGTACGGTTTTCATTCTCGAAATGCACTACCTGCGGCAGATAGGCTGGCTTCAGGCCGTCGCCTTTTTTGACCGTGCCTGCGTCAGCGTCCTCCAGTCCGAGGATGATATTCAGCAGGGTGGTTTTGCCGGTGCCATTATCGCCCAGAATCGCAATGCGTTCCCCGTTTTTTACGTTGAAGCTGACATCGTTGAGTATCTGTCGGCCATCGAAGCTTTTACAGATGCCCCGTACCTTGAGGACATTTTCGGTTTCATAATTCGGGTCGCCGAACTGCATATTCATTTTTTTCTGCTGCTTCGGACGATCTGCCACTGTCATGCGGGCGATGCGTTTATCAATGGAAAAGGCGCGTTTATGCATTTTTTCCGTGCCCCACTGGTGCATTTTACGGGACTGGTCCTGCAGGCGTTTGAGTTCTTCCATCTGGTTTTCATGCTCTGCCATCCGCTGGGCAAACCGCAGCTTGCGTTCCTCTGCGTAGTAGCTGTAGGAACCGGCATAAAAATCCGCATGCCCGTCAAACAGTTCAATAATCCGGTCACAGCACTGGTCAAGGAAATACCGGTCATGGGAAATGGTGACGACAGTGCCTTTATAGTCATTGAGAAAATCACCCAGCCACTGTACCGCATCCAGATCCAAATGGTTGGTGGGCTCGTCCAGCAACAGGATATCGGTATCCTCCAGAATGATACGTGCCAGATTCACACGGGTTTTCTCGCCGCCCGACAGCACATCGAAGCGCTGTTCCCGCATTTCCCGTGGGATTTCCAGACCATTGCATACCTTATCCACTTCAAAATCCAGTGCATAACCGCCCATGGCTTCAAATTCTGCCTGTAACGCGCCATACTGCTTGAGTAAATTGGAATCATCGTTCTTTTCCATGCGGCGTTCCAGCTCATGCATCCGGTCTTTGACATCATCAATGCGGTGGAAGGCGGAACGCAGAATCTGTTCCACGGTATCCTCCGGGTCATATACCGGAATCTGGTCGATCATGCCCACGGTACGATCCTTTGCAATGGAAATCGTACCGGTTTCATAGGGCAGTTCACCGGTCAGTACCCGGAACAAGGTGGTTTTGCCTGCACCATTCGGGCCTACAATCGCTACCTTTTCCCCGGGGAAAATATCGAATGTAATGTCATATAAGATTTGGTTTTCTCCAAAATATTTATTCAGTCCTGAAATACTGATATCTGCCAAAAATGTTTTCCTCCTCCCTGCTCCGCATTTCTTTGCAAAAAGAAATGCTTAGCAAAAGAAATGTTTCGTGCGCTCCTGCGCACCGCAGACCTGCCGGACATACAAGTCCGTCAGTCTGCCCCTATAAGAGATAAAAGAACGGTTCGCACGGTCCAAAGGCTCCCTCAGAAGAGGGAGCTGTCGCCGCAGGCGACTGAGGGAGTTTTCATGATAAAACCGGTTTTCGCCGAATGTACGATTGATACATCCACCTAAAAAAACTCCCTTCGTCATTTGCTGACGCAAATGCCACCTCCCTCCAAGGGGGAGGCTTTGAGAGTCTCGCTTTGCAGTAATAGGCTGCCGGAAAAGTTACAGCTGCCTCTCCTCCCCTGAAAAAGAAAAGACCGCGCAGAGAGCGCGGTCTTCTGCTGTCAAAGAAATTGTTTATGCAACAAACCTTTTATGCCTTCTCCGGCTCCTCAAAGTTCTCACCAAAGGTCTCTACTGTGACACGCTTCATTACCTGCGGCTTGAGCGGCTTGTCATTGTAGTTGGTACGAACCGAAACGATGCGGTCACATACATCCATGCCGGTGATGACACGGCCAAAGGATGCATACTGTCCATCCAGATGCGGTGCATCTTCTACCATAATAAAGAACTGGGAACCAGCAGAATTCGGGTTCATGGCACGTGCCATGGACAGAACACCACGGGTATGCTTCAGTTCATTGTTAAAGCCATTCATCAGAAATTCACCGTTGATGCAGTAGCCCGGGCCACCCATACCAGTGCCTTCCGGATCACCGCCCTGAATCATAAAGCCCGGAATGACACGATGGAATACAGTGCCGTCATAAAATCCCTTGGATACCAGGCTGACAAAGTTACGTACGGTGTTCGGTGCAGTTTCGGCGTACAGTTCAATCTGAATTTCGCCGCCATCTTCCATCTCAATGGTGACAATCGGATTTGTCATGGAATTATAATCTCCTTTTTTCTTCAGCGTGGAGCCTCATTCGCTCACACCAGTCGTAATACGGAAAGGGTGCCGACAAAGCCGACACCCGCAGTTTTGTATGTTACTATTGTAGCAAATCCATTCCCATGTGACAAGGGTTTTCCCCATGAATTTCAGGCTTTTATACCGGTTTTAACGGCATAATAATCGCTGCCGCGAGATAGAAAACCAGGCCAATGCCACTGCTGCACAAGGTTGCCAGCAATGCCAGCAGCCGAATCACGGTCACATCCAGGCTCAGATAATCCGCAATGCCTGCACAGACACCGCAAAGCATTTTGCCTTCCTCCAGACGATATAATTTCTTCGGTTCCATAGAATGTACCTCCCTCCATAGAATTGATCATACAGTTCCATACGATCCTGCTTACTTCGTCGTCAGCTTCACGGAAATGCTGCCCGCATCACAGTCAAAGGTGAGATTATCCGTACCGGTTGCCCCGGGCAGGTCTGCGGAAACCGTTTCCCCAAAGCCATTGTGCTTGAGTGCCTGCCTGCCATTGACCTGTACGTCAATTTCGCCGGCATCTACATCACCGGTCACATGTCCGATGCTGGAATTTACCAGCTCCAGCTCAATCCCGCCGGCATCACATTCCAGCTCTACCGGCCCCAATGTCTGCCCGGCAAATGCAATGCCACCGGCATCCACATCCAGCTCCAGCCGTCCGGTACAGATATTCTGGAATTCCGCGCCGCCGGCATCCACGTTGCATCGGACAAAATCCGTTGCCGTCAGGTCACTGACTGTGACGGTACCTGCATCCAGCTCAATATCCAGATCGGCAAGGGTGGTATCTTGCAGGGTCAGCGTAATATTGGCCGGTTTGCTTCTCCACCACCAGCCACTTCTCTGCTTCTGTGAAATCTTCAGGGTATCTCCCTGCCGTTCCCACTGGACATCCTTCCCGCCGGTCAGGCTGTTGGTCGTACCGGTTTTCACGATACATTCCGCACTGTCAATATCCAGCACCAGATGCTCAATCTCCATATTCTGCTCCAGTGCCTTATCCTCCGCTTTTTCCTGATATTGTACCGAACGCAGAGAGGAAAGGCTGTTCTTCAGTGAGCCATTTCCGGCTCCCATGCCAACTGCTGCAAAACAGCAAACCGCGCCTGCCGCAAACAGCGTCACTGCAATGATTGTTGCTTTTTTCATATCCATATACCTCCTGTCTCAGGAAAGATGTAAGATTCTGCGAATAAACTGTACCATACCGCGCAGCATCGCCGGGAAAACCCCACAGAACAGATACTTGGTCAGCTGTCCCAGCAGTACGCCGCATGCCGCGCAAATCAATGCAAGTCCAAACAGCAACAGGGCAAGTATGGGATTGGTGGACACATGCACGCCTGCAGCAAACAGCAGGGCAATCATACCAGCCCATGCCACCAGGTCCAGAGCAGGAACCAGGAAAAATACCGTGCATACCACACAGATCAGTGCGAACAGGATACCGCCTATACCGCCAATCACACCCACACAAACCGGTGCAATCACAACCGCGGCAACAAGCAGCAGCACCAGCATCAACAGCTTCTGTCCATTGTCCATGGAACGGAACCGGTCACGCATCTGCTGTGAACTGCCGTTTTTCGGCCCATGCGTATTGTTTCGATTGTTTTCATGGGGATTTTGCGGACGCTGTGCCACATCCCGATAATCCCGCAAAATATCTGCCGCTACCTTTTCCGGTGTCCCAAGCTGCTGCAAAACCTCCTGTTCGTTTTCCGGCCCTGCTTCATCAAAATAATTTTCATAATATTCCACAGCTCTGCGGCATTCCTCTGCCGGCATACCCTGCAGGGCCTGCTCCAGCTGTGATAAAAATTCCTTTCGGCTCATTCCGCTTTCCCTCCTGCAAACAACAAGGCTTCGATGCCATTGCGATACTGATACCAATCCCTGCGGTAATCCGCAAGGTGCTGCCTGCCTATGGGCGTAATGGCATAATATCGCCGGTTTCGTCCGTCAAAAGCCCGATCATATACGGTTAAATCACCATTTTTCTCCAGCCGGCGCAACACCGGATACAAAGTAGATTCTGATACATTGAGTTTGCTGCGTACCTGCTGGGTAATCCGGTAGCCATATGCATCCTCCATTTCCAGAACGGATAACACGACTGCATCCAGCAATCCTGCGGAAATTGGAAACGACATGGTATCACCTCTTTCTTTATAATATTATATGTCATATAATATTGTTCGTCAAGCTACAATACGGTAACATCGGATGTTTTCCCTGTTATCCCCTGTTTTTGCACATGCCCGGCAGGTTTTACACGAAAATTTCCTAAGCCTGTGTATAACTTCCGGCAGCAGGGGTAAAATATTCCTGTCAGGTGATTACAAATAGATGAGTTTCTCCAGAATATCACAGAAAATCGTGCAAAATTTGATTACTCCTTGTACACTGTCATTTTGAACAGTTTGTTATCTTCGGATTTTCTCGGATATTTTGCTGAAATCTTCCATATCTTACGATATCTTCCCGATATTTTGTGTACAACTCTGCTCTTATCCACAAATTCACAAGGTTATCCACCGATTTTCACGATTCTATGTGGATAACTCTGTGGAAATGTGGATAACTATTCGTATAACGATCTTTTGTCAATGCGGCAGAACATAAAATTTTACAAAAATGGAGGAACAGCTATGCCAGATACCCAGCCAGAAAAGGAAAAACAACCGGATACCGGTTCTGTGACAACCCATTCTCCCCGTGGAAATATTCATTGTATTACCATTATCGGTACCATTGAAGGGCATCAGGAGGCTCCGGAAACCACAAAGACAACAAAATATGAACATGTTCTGCCGCAGCTGGCTGCCATTGAGGAAACAGAGGACATTGATGGCCTGTTAATCCTGCTCAATACTGCCGGTGGGGATGTGGAAGCCGGCCTTGCCATTGCAGAACTGATTGCCGGTATGACAAAACCAACCATTTCCCTTGTCCTTGGCGGTGGGCATTCCATTGGCATTCCTTTGGCAGTTGCCGCACAGCGGACACTCATCGCTCCCTCTGCTTCCATGATGCTGCATCCGGTACGCATCAATGGAACTGTCATCGGCGCACCACAGACCTTTGAATATTTCCGGCAGATTCAAGGCCGGATTACCCGGTTCATTGTAGACCATTCCACTGTGGATGAAACGGAATTAACCCGTTATATGATGCAGACCGATGCGCTTGCCGCGGATGTCGGAACCGTGTTGGGGGCACAGGATGCGGTGGAGCTGGGACTGTGCGATGCCGTAGGCACCCTGCATGATGCCCTGACATGGCTGCATGAGATGGTGGAGGAACGGAAAGCGCAACAGATTGTGGAAAATCCAGCAGGAACCGAACCGTAACTCTGAGGTATCAAGCTCAATTTTGTAAACAACGGAAAACGGGATATGACTCCCTCCGTCATTTGCTGGCGCAAATGACACCTCCCTCCTCTGAGGGAGGCTTTTACCTGCACCGTTTCATTCACATCTCAACCGGTAAAGTAACCGATACCGGTTTGAACTCTCTGTCCCCAATCCCCATGACCGCCGGATGCTTTTGTTGTATGGGAGCAGACGGCGGTCCGTACCAATGAGGGAAAAGGAAGGTGATTGTAAAGAGGAAACCTTGGTGTCCTCTTTACAGTAGCATCAAGCGCCAACGACGCAGTAACAGATCAAACAGACAAAAAAATCCCCCAACGGAAACCCGTCGGGGGATGAAAATCAATTTTTCAGTTTATCCAGAGACGAGACTCTTACTTGGCAGCCTTAGCAGCCTTGATGGTCTCGATCATCATCGGAACAACCTTGAACAGGTCGCCAGCAATGCCGTAGTCAGCTACGTCGAAGATCGGAGCAGACTCAGACTTGTTGACTGCGATGATGCAGCCGGAATCCTGCATGCCAGCCTTGTGCTGGATTGCGCCGGAGATA
>SFJM01000096.1 GCA_004555915.1 Clostridiales bacterium
TTCCTCCATGAACTGCTGAATATAGTCTGCATCAATCCATGTGGCACCCAGACGGACATCAATCTCAGACGCATCCAAATCCTTCGGCTGTGCCTTTTGCAGTGCCTCCACATTGATATTGAAAGCGGAATCACGGTTCGCCGCCATCTGTGCGATACGCAGCTTGCTTCTCACATCACCAGAAAGGTATTCGTCCGCAGTCTGCCAACCGGCTTCCACATCATCAGGTGCCATCGGGTCTTTGAAGATCACCCCACGCAGCTCTGTTTGAATGGCTTCATAGTCCTCAGGGGTTCCCAGGAGCTGTGCCATGAAAGGAAGATCAACTTTACCACGCTCACCAATAGAGATTGCCAGAGCTTCCGATGGGGTATCCACGCTGGTCACTCTGCGTTCCGGCTTGATCGTTCTCTTGGTGAACATATCCGCCTTGCTCTTTAAGTTGCCGTCCTCATCCACATTTTCCAGAGAACACAGAAGGTAATAGGAGGAATCATCAGAGAAAGCCTGCCCATTTGCACGGTTGTTGATGAGACCGTTCTTTGCGGTAAACGCATCGTAGGCATCATTCAGTTCTGCCTGCTTCTGAGAAATCATCTCATCCGGGTAATCCTCCAGCTGATATTCGATCAGCTCATTGACGATACCACGGAGTTCCACCATGCCTTTCACACGGTCTTTTGCTTTCTCGTTCAGCTCCACATGGCGCATGATGGAGTTTTCACGGAAGTACACTTCGCCGTCCACTACATCTGGAGTAGCTGGAATGGTTTCCGCTTCCTTGCCCTTGCTGTTTTCAACCGGCAGCTCCACGGCCTGATAGGTTCCCTGAATGTGGGAAACCGCCTCTTTCAGAAGATCGGACAGCTCCGCACCCGGAATCGGACGGACGGTAATATCATCCTTGCCGTAAGGGGTACTTTCCAGAACCGTATCGCCCAGAACCATTTCCGGGTGGTCTACAAAGTAGCTGTTCATGGTGTGTCCTTCTTCGGTACGGTTCAGATGCACCCAATCAGGAACGATGTCAATCGGATGGTCACGCTTTTGCAGGAAGATGATGTCGGACACGACTTCCGTGCCTGCGTTCTTCTTAAAGGCATCGTTTGGCAGACGAATGGCACCAAGCAGTTCCGCCCTCTGTGCCAGATACCGCCTTGCATCCGAGTTCTTGGAATCCATGGTATAACGGCTTGTCACAAAAGCGACCACACCGCCGGGACGAACCTGATCCAGAGCTTTGGCGAAGAAATAGTTGTGAATAGAAAATCCCAGCTTGTCGTAGGGCTTATCCGATACCTTGTAGTTACCAAAAGGAACATTACCCACAGCCAGATCATAGAAGTCTCTGCGGTCTGTCGTTTCAAAACCGGCGACTTTGATTTCTGCGTTGGGATAGAGCTTCTGTGCAATCCTGCCGGTGATGGAATCCAGTTCCACACCGTAAAGGCGGCTGCTCTGCATCTCAGGGGGCAGCATACCGAAGAAGTTACCGATACCCATGGCAGGTTCCAGAATGTTGCCGGTCTCAAAGCCCATCTGCCCGACTGCATCGTAGATGGAGCGAATGACCGTAGGACTGGTATAGTGGGCATTCAGCGTCGAAGCTCTTGCCGCAGCATACTCGTCATCAGACAGCAGATTCTTCAGAGTGGTGTACTCCTGCGCCCAATTTCCCTTATCAGGGTCAAAGGCATCTGCCAGACCGCCCCAGCCGACATAATTCGACAAGATTTCCTGTTCTTCGGCAGTAGCGTTTCGGCTCTCACTCTCCAGCTGGAACAGTGTCTTGATGGCTTCCATATTTCTTGCGAACTTCTGCTTCGGTCCACCTTCACCGATGTGGTCATCCGTGATGTGGAAGTTCACCGCAGGAACAGGAGGGACTTCTCTGGTTGCGAGGGACTGCTCAATCTGAGCGATGATGTCCATGACCTCAGGATTCTGCCAGCCGTCCACCTTGGTGTAGTCCTGAACAATCGTGTCCTGACCGTCCCTGCAATGAATGAGGTCAAGACTGCCCGGTAACGGTCGCCCGGTATTCATTGCGCCCAGAGCTTTAACCTGGGTGGAAGGGAGGGAGTGGTAGGCTCTCAGGGCATCTTCAAAGGAACTGTATTGCTTAATGTCCAGCGCACCACGCTTCTGGATGTCCTCTGCCACATAGAAATGGTCAATGAAATGTTCCGGCTGTACCGGTTCGGCAATGCCATAGACCTGTGCGTGTGCCTTTTCATCAGGATAGTCACCGTAGATACGGATGCACTTATGCTCCTGCTGATCGTAAACGGCAGCACCGTCATACTTGAACCCATCATCCTCCATGGTTCCGTCTACATAGCCCTGGGCAGCTTTTTCCGCTTCTTCCAGAGTATAGTAGTCCAGTTTATCATCGAAGCCGTTTTCAAAGTGATGATAAGCGGCAACCAGATAACGACGTTCAGGCTGTACTGTTTCGGTGCTGATTTCGCCCTGAATTTCCTCTGTAACGGAGTTTTCTTCGGTATAGGCATCACCCCTTACCGCATGGTTTCTTTCGTCCTGAGAAAGCATTTTTTCAAAGTTCTCACGGCTTTCCGCACGGAAGATCGGATAAAGTAGAGAGGGGTCTCTCAGCTGCACTTCCCGGTCGGTGATCTGCTCGACCAGAAAAGCGGTATCGTCCAGATAGACCGTATCGCCAACCTGATAATTCCACGCCGGTGTTTCTTCAACCGGCTCTGCGATATTTTCTGCGGAATCTTCGGACTGTAATGCTTCCATAGCCCCCACAGTCTGACGGACTTCCTCCAGGTAGTCATTGGCAAGCCACTCATCGTCAAAGTATTCCGTAACACCCTCATGGTCTACATAATAGGTTCCGGTCTGCTCATCCCAGATGGCATACTCGCCATCCTCGGTATCAACCACAGCGAAACGCTCATAAACATCTTCCAGAGGATTTGTTCTGGCATCTTCGATTGCCTGCCGCTCAGCTTCTTCCTCAGGGGTAAGAAAGCGACCTTTTTTCATCAGAGCGTCAATTCTCTGTGCTACCTGTGTCCAGGACATCTGCACCTTATCGCAGCCGCTTTTGGTGTAGCGAACGCCCTTGGCATCGTGATCCTGACCGCTGTGTGTCGCACCGGAACAGGCATGGGAATGACCGCCGGTGCCGTATTCATGCTTCAAAAACTCGGCTTTGTCCTTAACAGAATGATTTTCCTGCCAGTATTCATAGATACGGCGCTTTCCACCGGCAAAGCCGCTGCCACGGGTCAGGTCTGCATTGACCTCATCATCCGTAATAAACTGACGGACAAGGGGCATCTGCATCATATCGCTCTGATATTCCCTGACAGGGGCATCCAGTTCATTCAACCGCTTTTCGATACCATCCAGCTTGTGATAGTGGAAGCGAAGCAGAGAACGGTCAGCATCATGGGCAATCATAAACCCACGATACCCCTCTTTCATTGCCGCCAAAAACCCAGGCTGTTTGAGCTGTTCTGCCAGCCATGTGGTTTCTTCCGGGAAACCATTGCTACGGAGTTCTGACAAAGAGGGGAAGAAGCCCATTCCCTTTGCTTCATCCGAAAGGTCATGGTAGAGATACCAAAGAGACTGAGCGACCTTTTCCCGCTCAAAGCCAGGAGCTTCCACTAATTCCACATTGGTAGCGTACCGCCCGCTGTCC
>SFJM01000097.1 GCA_004555915.1 Clostridiales bacterium
CAAGGGAGGCATTCCCTTGTTCGGAACGCAGTGACGCAAAACAGCCCGGACATTCGAGTGTCCGGGCTGTTCGCCTCGCAGAGCGCACATACAGGGCTTGCCCTGTATAGAAGTGCGTCATTAGTTCCTAATGGTATCCTTGCTTGTCTGCTCTGCGAATCGTTTCATAAAAACTCCTTCGCTTGCTTGTCAGGATAAGATGAAGAAACGCTATACCCTTGCTTGGTTTTCCTCTACAAGAAATGCAAATCGTTTTTCTGCCCAGCAGCGCCAAATCTCATCCGATGCGTTTTTGGGGCAGGATGCCAGCACGGAGTAGGTTTTGGGGCAGGATGCCAGCACGGAGTAGGGTTTCAGCCGTGCGCCGTATTCCCGAAGGATAAACTCCATAAGCGGAGCAGGATCAGGCGTTTCGCACCCCAGTTTTTTCGCCTCATCCATGCCGCCGTAGATATTGTATGGCGACAAATCACCCTGGTGACGAAGTTGCCAGAACATCTCGGGACGGTTTATGATGACGATGCCAACCAGATATTCTTTCAGATAAATAGCATACCCACAACGGATCATCTTCAGAAGAAACCCCTGCTGCTGTCTTGCCCATGCGCGCTGCAATTCATACTGCTGCCGATCAGCCTGTGCTTTGGCGGCCTGCTTTTTCATCTGCTCCATCTGATAATTCAGGCGGGAGATCTCATCACAGGCCTTTTCCTTCATCTCGTTTTGCCTGTAATCACGGTAGAGCGCCGTTGTATAATAGGAATCTGAATCGGTCATTCCCATGAGCCAGCTTTCCTGATCTGTAAAGGGACCTCTTCCTGTTGCAGCGTTCAGGATACTTTCCATAAGATCCTGCCGTCTGTCAAAGGCAGATAAGTTTTCTGAAAGATTTGCAGAAATCGAACGCACTTCGTCCTGCATCCGCTGATATTCGTTGGAATTTATGAGACTATTCGACATTTTGCCCTGATAGCCTTTCATACTTTCCGGCTCAAACTGGGCCTCCTCACAGCAGAGAATCGCCCTGATCGATACCGGCGCTGTCAGATTGGCTTTCATCTGCTTCCGGTCTGCATAGAGAACAACATAATCAGACATCCGGAAATAGGAATTTAAGACGTCTGCGACATTTAGTTGCTGCTCCGCACGATCCAGAAAACCACCGTGATATTCCGCAAAATTATCCTGCTCCGAGTAAACTCCCTGGGGCAGAGACAGACAGCTTTCAAAAGTCTCAAATGGTGCTTCCACATCATAGGAAATGTCCCACCAGTACCGTTTTCCCTCGCATTCGGGAATTGTACCGCGCAGAGCATCCAACTTGCGCCGCTGCTCTTCCCACTCTTTTTGCACGGCAAGGATGTTTTCCCGACTTACCGAACTGGGAGCCTGTCTGTATCGACGGTATAGCAGCCGCCCTCTGAGCTCTGTCATCGCCAAAGAGAAAGCTGCCTCCTTCAGCTTTTCCTTACCTTCTGTCATCTGCCAGCGCTTTGGCCCGGTGCAGGGCGCCCGGGTCGCCTTTCTTCGCACTTAACTCCAGCAGATCAATCAGCTGATGCGCGACAGCTTGCGGATCGGAAGAGCTTCTATAAAAGTATGCGTGTGAGTCGCAGACCTCCTGCCTGCAATCGCTGTTAAACAGATCCGCCAAAAAATGCAGTGCAGACATACAGCCCTTATCTGCCGACATCCAGATCAGATTCCAGCCCTTTTTCCGCGAGAGATCCGGAAGAACATCCACAAACGGTCCTCCGCCGATCAGATGCGCATAACCATTTACAAAAGCTGCGGTATCACGAGTGCGGGAATAGAATGCATCTGCTTCCGCTTCATGCTTCTTCGATAATTCATTAGCATCGTCGATGATGCTATTGCCCATTTTGACCACATCATCCCGCATGGAACTTCTGTAGGAAAGGCAAGCTGTTACATAAGAAGAAAAGCACGATTCATGCAGCAGACACTCATTCTGCTCATCTGTACTTTTCTTGAAAAAACCAGATGAGCCAGTGTCAATTCCCATAAACAGCGGATACCAGAAATCCACATCATCTTTGGAACCCTTTTCCGGGAAAATATGATTCTGATCCAGACGGTACCACTGAAGCATAGCCACGCCTGCTTTCCGGATGTACTCCACGCGCGGGTAATAATCTTCCTTCATACGGAAGTTTCCCGCCGCCTCGTCAAAGGTTCCGTAGAAGTTGTCCAGCCACTTGCAGCCTGCCTTTTTTCCCGCTTCCTTTGCTTTGCTGTGGCAGATGTCGGCCTTATCAGGGGCAAAGGGCATTTTGCAACTTGCCAAATCATAACAAAGTCCCATGAACAGATACCCTTGCCAACCGGAGGGCCAGTTCATCGAAGCCGCTTCCATCGCCGCAAAGGTTTTTTCATTCGGCTTAGACAACATGGCGACAAGCGCCTTATCGTATGCTTTTTTCTCTGCCGGTTCTTTTGAAAATAATCCCATTGTTAATTCTCCTTTTCGTTTTATTCTTACTCGTCCTCATCGTCTTCATCAAACAGAGGATTTGTAAGCATTCTTTGCCCGAATGAGTATCCTGCGTCTGCCAGCCGCTGAAAATATTCTCTGGCTTTCAAAAGATTCTGCTCGAAAATGATTCCATAAAAATACATCTGTCCGAGAGCGCAGCAGGCTTTTTCGTCGTCCTGTTCTTTAAGCCGTTCAATCTCCGGGGCCAAGTAGTCCTCTATCATGTCACGGTAATTGGCCTGTGCTACCGCTTTTTCCTCCTCAGTATATTGTGAACTATTAAACTCATGATTCCAGTGAAAAAGCAGCCTCTGTGCGGCGGGCTCACTCTCCTTTTCCATCGCCAGCAGGTATTCCCGAAGCGATTTTTCCATATAGGTCTCGAAATCCTTCTGTAAATATTCGGGTGTCTCATAGACAAGGCCCAAGTAGTAATGCCCGCAGATATTCCCGGAGTCTGCGGCACGCCTGGCCCAGTATTCCAACTGGTCGAGAGGAACCTTTTCGTTGTTCTCATCGGCACGCTCAAACAGGGCATCTATCAGCGTCGTATAAGCGGAAACAAATCCGGCGTCCGCCAATTCTTCCATTCGCCGCAGGCGCTCACCCAGGTCAGTCAGGTCACGGGATTGAAACCAATATTGCCGCTGCTCATCTCCCGACATCTCCTTAACAGATTTTTGAGATACACATCTACTTCCCATGCGGCGAACCTGTTCCTCTTCGGAAATTTGCTGACCCTGAAAAAGTTTTTTGAAAAATCCCATACGGCGGCCCCAGCAGGATGCTCTATCGCCTGCCATGTCGGAGCTCTTCAGGTATGCGACGCCGCCGGAGAGACTATCCTGCAGGTCGGCCTTCTGGTCCTCCACAGCGTCCAGCGTATAACGGGCCTCCTGGCCATTGCCCCAGTCGAAGGTCCATTGCCGACCCAGATCGTCATAAATCAGGTAGGGGAACTGGAAGGCCCCGTTTTTCTCCCTGGCTTCACCAGGCCCGGCATTCTCCCGGACGGTGACCTGGGGTGTGGCGCTGAATTCATTCACCCCGCTGAGTTTGGACCGCAAAATCTGTTTATAGGCAAAGTACTCTGCGGATTTTTTGGCGTCCTTCTCCGCACCGTCGCCAGCGCCATAGGCACGTACCAGGATCTCGGCCAGATCGATGGCGTCGCTCAGAAAAATCGAATATGACAGGCGGAATTCGGACACCTGCTCGTCCAGCTCTGCCATGACGGCATCCAGGTCCTTGCCGGTGGCCTCTATGCTCTGGTAACTTGAAATGAAGGCGCTGTTGGCGGAGCGAATGTGTTTCATTGCCTTTTCCGCATACAGGACCGCTTTCTCGGGATCTCGCCTGATGTGTTCGCCATCCCAATATTCGCTGGCCAAGCCGTGGCAGGCAACGAACAGGTTCCCATAATGCTCTTTGAGGTCCGCGCTCTTTTGCGCCTCCAGACGCTTGACCACCTCATGCCAGCAGCGCCGGGCGTATGCGTGTTCGCTGTATTCCAGAGCCTGTGTGGCCATTATCAGGGCAAGGTCGTTGTCCCGGGGGACAGGCTTCCGACTGGCGGGGGTCCCCCCATGGAGCACACCAAAGACTGGTCTTGGAAGAACGAGCCACACATAAAGGCTGATCATCAGCGCGGAGATGCAGATGCCGAGGATCCACGGGAGTTTGCCGAACTGGAAAATACCCAGTTGGAAATTACAGAAATCGCAGAGCACGTAGGCAAGCCCCAGAGCGCCCACCAGAGAACTCAGAATGGTCGCAAGCAGCATCAGTCGACGGAGTATGCTGGTTTTCATATAGTCGGACATGGGCTCGGTATAAAAACACATGCTGCTCAGGACAAGGGCCACGGCGCTGAGGAAACCGACCCCCACGCAGTTCCAGAAGCCTGCGTTGGCGAAATATGCGCCCTGTCGCAAAAGCGAGAGCATATACTGTCCGGCTTTTACCGCAGTGAAACACGACAGCGCCCATATGACCAGAACCACGAGATTTGTAAAAAGGTCAAAGTTTTTTTCTTTCTTTTTCATAAAAAGGACCTCCTCTAAGAAATGCGACAGAGGAGACAACATACTTTATTATCCCCTTTGATAGGTCGTCACCTCGAAACCGCCCGCCAGCGCGGTGGTGGGCAGCAGTCCCACCAGCAGGCATACTGACAGCAGGACGGCCCATATTCGTTTTCTCATGCCTTGTTTCCTCCTTATACTTCATGAAAAGTACAACGTTGGATACTCCTATACGATTTTCGTTTTAGCATTCAGTTTTCCTGCCGTCAAGCAAGTGAAAATTAACAATTAAATGTTAAAGTTTACTTACTTGCCTTGGTGTTGCTTTTATGTTTAGATTATCCTGTAACCAAAATCGCACATAGGCCAGTAATCATGAACCATGCGGGGAGTGCCATATGAAACGATTCCGACAGCTTGATTTCACACAGAGGGTCGGAAACCGGGAACTGCGGTGGTTTCTGTTTCCGTTCTTCCTTTCCGCGGGATTCCAATGTATCTAC
>SFJM01000098.1 GCA_004555915.1 Clostridiales bacterium
GGGCAGGGTCTGTAAGGCTTCGTCAAATTTCCTCCGGGCATGTGCCCAACAACCCACAACACGGATATTTTCAGGCAGTTTGTGGTAGCCCTGGTATCCATCTGCATGAAGCCAGCCTGAGAACCCTTTCAGGAACTCTTCTGCATGCACAGCCTTGCGGCTTGGTTGGTATTCATACAGGACGATAGGGCTTTCCGCACATCCGCTGGTCCGGTACAGCCACATATAGGACTTGCTGGCAGCTGCCTTTCCAGACTCTTTCAATACCTGCAGAGTGGTTTCATCTCCGTGCAGAACAGGTTCCTTACAAAGATTTCTGTGCAGTACATCATAAATCGGACGCAGCCAGGTATCCGAGGTGTTCAGCATCCAGTTGGCCATTGTCTGCCGGGACAGTTTCAATCCCTCCCGGTTAAATTCCTGCTCCAAACGGTATAGTGGAGAATACATCACGAATTTCTGAGTCATGATGTGAGCCACTGCTTCGGCGGAAGCAAAGCTGCCCGGGTAAAGCACCGGCTGCTTTGGCGTCTTCAGAATATTGGCTTCTCCGGTCTCTTCTTCACACTTCTTGCAGGCATATGTATAGTAGACATCCTCCCGGACCCAGAAACGGGCAGGCTCCATCTGCAGGCTCCGATGAACCTCCTTGCCAATCTCCTCCATAACAGTTCCGCAGGAAGCACAGATCCGTTCTTCGTTAGACAGACGGTGTTCTACCACTTCTGTAGGAGTTCCTTCGGGAACAATGTCCGTCACACTGCCGGACTGCCGCTTGCGCGCATGGGCTTTCACAGCGATCTGTTCCGGCGTGGCAGATTTCGTTCCATACGCATAGGCTTCGGCTTCATTGAGGGAAAAGGCAAGCTGGTCCATCAGTTCTTCCCGGATCCGCTCAGAGGACGAACCAAACTCGCGCTTCTTTGCAAGGCCAAGCTGCTCCAGAAGCCATTGGTTCTGGAGCTTCAACTCAGTCAGTTGTGCCTGCTGAGATTCATATTCCGCGCGTGAAATGGTCACCATTTCAGCGTTACTTGTGGCAGTTTTCTTCTCGTTTTCCATAAGAAAATTATACCACAAAATATGCGAAAAAGCCAGCGTTTTCAGGCGTTTCAGGGCACTATATCGCGCTTAAGCCAGACACCGCTTTGTTTGCTTTTGGCTGTTCTGTTTTCAAGCCTTCCATGAGCCAGCGGTACTGTTGAGGGGTTAACGTCCGGACTTCATCTTTCGTTCGTGGCCACTGGAAACTACCACTTTCCAACCGCTTATATAAAAGCAGAAATCCATCGCCCTCCCAATACAGTGCCTTGATCCTGTCCCGTCGTCTCCCACAGAACAAAAACAATGCTGTCTGGAACGGATCCATCTGAAACTGTGTGCGTACTATGCCGGCTAAGCCATCAATACCTCGGCGCAGATCTGTATAACCGCAGGCTATGTAGACCGGACAGGTGCAGTTGAAATCATTCAGCATAATTTCAAAATGCGCAGCACGCTTTCCACTGTGGTCGGATCTGCTCCATTATGGATATTTGCTGCAATACCTCCTGCATGGATACTCACGGCAATCTGGCAATTGCTGTTCGTTGCCATGACAGGGGTGACCTCGGCAAACTGCAGTTCCTGTTGTGCCTGAGCCATTGCAAATATCTTCTTCTGCCATTTGTAATAGGTCTGCTCGCAAACTCCTTTTTCCTTGCACCAGGTCTTTACGCTCAGGCCACTGTTTCTGCACTCTGAGATCCGCTCTGCCCACAGGGCCACTTTATTTCGCCCATTTAGCTGCTGTAATTCTGTACTCATAATTAAAAAACACCCCCGTACCGCGGATAGTATACGCGACTCGCATATACTATCCGCTACTATACAGGAGTATTCTTTCACGCTATTCAATTTACCGCAAGTCGCCGTTAGCTTTGACGCTTACGCTCAGGTGCGGTGTTCAGAAGCCAAACCAGGTAGCGGTAGGGATCCAAGTCGTTCTCCTTTGCGGTTTCAATCAGACTGTAGATCACAGCGCTGGACTGGGCGCCGGCGGGGGTGTTGGAAAAGAGCCAGTTCTTCCGGCCCATGACGAATGGCTTAATGCTGCGCTCGGCACGGTTGTTGGAGAGCTCCAGCCTGCCGTTCTCCAGATAGCGTACCAGGTAGGGCCACTGCTCCCGCAGATAGTGCAGTGCCTTGCCCAGGGCAGACTTGGGTGCCGTTTTGGCGCTGGCCTCATTTGCCCATGCCAACAGAGCGTCCAGAACCGGTTTCTCCAGTTCCAGCCGCTTGGTATAGCGTTCTTCCGGCGTCAGGTCCATGAGAGACTGCTCCAGCTGAAACAGCCGGGTGCAGTAACACTCGCCGGCTGCCGCCAGAGACTCCTGCCGTTTCTCTTTGGGCAGTGTCTGCAGCGCCTCGTCAAACTTTCTCCTGGCATGAGCCCAGCAGCCCACCACCCGGATGTTCGACCGCAGCTTGTGGTAGCCCTGGTAGCCATCCGCATGCAGCCAGCCGGAGAAGTCCTTGAGGAAAGCCTGGGCGTGCTCCGCCTTCCGGCTGGGCTGGTACTCGTACAACACAATGGGCTGCTCAGCGCAGCCGCTGGTCCGGTAGACCCACATGTAAGACTTGCTTGTTGAGGTCCTGCCCGGCTCCTTCAGCACCTGCAGCGTGGTCTCATCCCCGTGCAGCACGGTTTCCTTGCACAGCTTCCGGTGCAGTTCATCGTACACAGGCCGCAGCCAGGTGTCCGAGGCCTGTAGGATCCAGTTGGCCATGGTCTGCCGGGAAAGCTTCAGCCCCTGCCGCTGGAACTCCTGCTCCAGACGGTACAGCGGTGCGTACATGACGAATTTCTGCGTCATGATATGGGCTACCGCCTCAGGTGAGGCAAAGCTGCCCGGGCAAAGCACGGGCTGTCTGGGTGTCTTTCGGAGATTGCCTTCGCCTGTTTCCGCTTCGCACTGCTTGCAGGCGTAGGTATAGTACACATCCTCCCGGATCCAGAACC
>SFJM01000037.1 GCA_004555915.1 Clostridiales bacterium
GCCTTCTTTGCTCCGATTTCATCTGAGAGCTTCAATGCTTCTTCTTTAAAATATTTGTCGTAGCTTCTTGCCATGATTTCTCACCGTTCCTTTGTTCTTATGCTATCATAGTTTGGTGAGTTTTCCGACTCTACTTAAATGATACCACTCCAGTCATGGTATCCACTGTTTTTGAAATATCTGCCTCGTGTAAAGTTGGATACATCTTCTGAAGCATCCGAATACTGATAGAGTCCCAAATTTCAGCAAAGGGCTTGTTCTCATGCCACTGAAAATAGGCAAGCACCCAGTCACACCAAATCATAATCACAATCGAGGCAGGCATATTCCAACATATCACCCATGCGCAGCATGGCACCTCCTTATAAAAAGTATGCCCACAATTGTGGATATGGTCAAGCAGATATATTTCTATCAGATTTATGACCATTCCTTACCACATTCTCTGCAGTTCTGCTTCCCATATGAAAAGGGATAAACATCCTATCCCCTTGTTGTTCTGCCGACAGAAGGAGGAGAGTCCTGCCGCCGGCATCGAGAGTATGGAAATTGAGCGTTGTGCGCTGTTTGCGCCAGCAAAAAGAACCTGTCTCCCCCGCCGACAAAAAGAAGATAGGAAAAAAACCTTTGTTATAAAGGCAGAAACCCGCTCAGATTGTCCCAGATGAAGGGCAGCCAGATGCTGCGATTCACCTGAAGAACAGATCCTTTGCGGGTTTCTTGCAGGGGAATTGGAGGTGCATCATATATTCCCACACGCGGGCATGAATGCTTTCCCGCCGTGCGGCTACATCATCTCACACAATCATGCTTTGATGTGTGTTATGTGTTGTTCCAATGATAAAAATTTTATCATAACATGCTTGTCTGAGATGAGATGTACAAGTATCTTTTTCCGGGAAATGCTGTATTAGCATATCCATGCAAGAGAGCTTCATTTTTTTGCCTTCATCGGCTGCTTTTATCATGCAGTCGGTTGGTCTTTTCTTTTAACACAGCGATTCTGCATCTCTCTGTTGTTCCAGTAATGTTTTATTTTATTTCAAGCCGCAGAACCGCTGCGCTATGGACTTTTTTGTACGAAACCGGCAGAATCAGATAAAGCTATGCCGGTTTGTCAACGCAATGGCATGTGCCATCATGTCCGGATACCAAAACGATACACCGTGACCTCATGACAGCATTCGCCCTTCCGCAATACGGTGGACGGAAATGCTGCCTGGTTCGGCGAATCAGGAAAATGCTGTGTTTCCAGACAAAATGCACCGCGTTTTTGATATACCGCGCCACGTTTTGCCTTGCTCATTGCGGCATCTTCCTGTACAAAATTTGCGTGATAGAACTGGATTCCCGGCTGGGTTGTGGCGCATTCCATCTGAAGACCTGACGCATCGCTCCATACCACCGCTTCCGGTGTCCCAAGGCCAGTCGTATCCAGTACAAAATTATGGTCATAGCCATCGGTCAGCCTGAGCTGTGGGTCTGTCAGGTCAAGATCCCGTCCGATGGGCTTTGGCGTACGGAAATCAAATGGTGTCTGTTCCACCAATCTCAGTTCTCCTGTGGGAATGCTGTCCGGTTTCACTACGGTAAACCGGGAGGCCTGTATGGACAGCATATGCGCTGCAACAGAGCCCGCATCATGACCATTCAGATTAAAATAACTGTGATTGGTCAGATTGATTACCGTATCCGCGTCTGATGCAGCCTGATACTCCAGAATCAGTTCATTGTGCTCTGTCAGGGTATAGGTGACCGTCAGTTCTACGGTTCCCGGATAGCCTTCTTCCCCATCCGGGCTGGTCCGGCGGAATATCACACTGTTTTCTGTGGTTTCCGCCTCAAACATGCTGACAGCATATACACCATGCAAATGATTTTTTCCTTCATTGGGCTCCAACAGATATTCCGTCCCATTCAGGGTAAATCGGCTTGCCCCAATGCGGTTGGCATAACGTCCCACAAATGCACCATGGAATACAGTTCCCTGCTCATAGCCCTCCAGTGTGTCATATCCCAATACCACATCCACTGGCTTGCCATTCCGGTCCGGTACGATCACCGACTGAATGATACAGCCATAATCCAGTACCTGGACTGTCATGCCATTGGCATTGGTCAATGTATATCGGGTTACGCAATCCCCACTGCGGGTTGTTCCAAACAATTGCTTTGTTATCATGCTTCCTCCTGTGTGTCCGGTTCCTCCTCCTGTGCGCCGGGAATGTCATATTGCCCCTTCAGGATTCTTTTGACAGAATCAACAATCAGCACACCAGCTGCTGTCAGAAAAACTGCCATGGCTATGGTAAATGGAATATTTCCAAATTCATTCCGCAGCAGATAAACCAAATACAGAAGATAGAGCCCAATCATGGTACGCAGCAGCAGATTCATTTGGGTAAGAGGCCGTTTTTTGCACTCTTTTTCAATCATTTCAATCACAATCCTTATATCTGTTATCCACCGTCATATTGTCTCCCATACCGCACCTGACCGGCCGGTATGGGAAACATGACAGAATCAAGAGAAACAATGATTAAGCGAAGGGATTTTCCGTGGGATAGGGCAGGCTCTTGGGCTGATTGTAGGCAATATCCTGTACCCCCAGATACTTCAGCACCTCAAACAGTGCCTTGCCAACATGTGCAAATGCCACCGCACCATGATGGGGATAACGCTTCTGAATCAGGACATGACGGTAAAATCTGCCCATTTCCGGGATGGCAAAAATGCCAATGCCGCCAAAGGAACGGGTGGGCACATCCAGAACTTCACCCTCTGCAATGTAGGAACGCAGAACACCATCAGAATCGCACTGCAGGCGATAGAAGGTAATGGGGCTGGCAGCAATGTCACCTTCCAGCGTACCGCGGGTGAAGTCAGGCTCCGAGCCTTCCGGCTCCAGCAGACGATGCTGAATCAGCTGATACTTTACCGCACGGTTTGCACACATCTTACAGCTCGGCGTATTGCCGCAATGGAAGCCCATAAAGGTATCCGTCAGGCTGCATGCATACTTGCCCTTGATATCCTCGTCATAGATGTACTGAGGGACAGAATTATTGATATCCAGCAGGGTAACCGTATCACCGGATACGCACATACCGATATACTCAGACAATGCGCCATAAATATCCACTTCACAGGAAACCGGAATGCCCCGGGAAACCAGTCGGGAATTGACATAGCACGGCTCAAATCCAAACTGGCTCGGAAATGCCGGCCAGCACTTATCAGCAAAGGCAACATATTTTTTGCTGCCCTTGTGGTTCTCTGCCCAGTCAAGCAATGTCAGCTCAAACTGTGCCATCCGGGCACTCAGCTCCGGATAATATGCGCCCTCACCCATTTCCTTTGCCATATCCTCACAGACAGCCGGAATGCGCGGGTCATCTGCATGCTCCTGATACGAAACCAACAGGTCAAGCTCAGAGTTCTCCTCAACTTCAATGCCCAGCTCATACAATCCCTTGATCGGTGCATTGCAAGCAAAGAAGTCCTGGGGACGTGGACCAAAGGTAATGATCTTCAGACTGGAAATGCCGATGATGGCACGGGCAATCGGAACAAATTCCTTAATCATCTGTGCAACTTCTTCCGCGGTTCCCACCGGATATTCCGGAATATAGCCCTTCAGATGCCGCATGCCCAGATTATATGAGCAGTTCAGCATGCCGCAGTACGCATCACCGCGCCCGTTAATCATATCGCCGTCACCCTCTGCAGCGGCGACAAACATGCACGGACCGTCAAAATTCTGTGCGATCTGGGTTTCCGGTGTTTCCGGGCCAAAGTTGCCCAAAAAGACCACCAGTGCATTGCAGCCCGCTTCCTTTACGTCTGCAACTGCCCGAAGCATATCCGCTTCATTTTCTACGGTAACGGTACAATTATAAAGGTCTTCACCATACACCTTTACGATGTTCTCTCTCCGCTGAGTGGAAAGCGCAATCGGGAAGCAGTCACGGGAAACTGCGATAATACCAAGCTTTACTTCAGGAATGTTGTTGCCTAACATATATCTTCCTCCTAGAAATCATTTCAAACAGTGGTTACAGCAACGCTGCAATGTCAATATTTTCGCCGATCAGTCCGGCAAAGGCACCCTCTGCGGCTTCTCCGGTTTCCGGATGGGCAATCAGCCACTTATTGCAGGCCCACAGCAGCTTATCATCGCCGCCGTACACCTTTGCCTGTTCCGGTCTAGCTCCGTTTGTTCCCTTTGGCAGAACCACGAGAACCTGAAAGCCCTCACTGTCGGTCTGACACGGTGCATAATGCAGGCTGGTGGCATATACTTCAACCAGCACACCCGCCGGTACACGAAATGCCATTACCTTTGCGGTATCCAGCTTGCCATCGGTTATCTCCTCCTGCTTTGCCAGCAGCAGGATAAAATCCCCTGTGCCCAGGTTCAGCTCGCTGTCCCGATGGTACTCCAGACAGTTGAGCTTTGTGTTATGGCCGTTGCACCAGCCCATCTGAACCGGCATACCGCCATATACGGTGGCAGAGAGCTCCTCCATCACAGCAAGCTGCTGCAATGCGGCATCCTCCGCCGTATAAACAACCCCATCCGTCACAGGTGTTTTCGCCAGTGCTGACAGAATTTCCTCTGTGGGAAAACCATCATGCACCTGTCCATAGGGTTTGAATTCCTTATCCAATACAGAATAAATGTTCATATGATCCCTCCGTTACATGATCTTTGGGAACAGTTCCCTGCATGCCGGATAAATGCTGCGGAACTGCTGATACCGCTGCTCATATCGTGCTACTAGCTCCGGCTCCGGTTCGATGG
This sequence comes from Clostridiales bacterium, assembly GCA_004555915.1. GTDB lineage: Bacteria > Bacillota > Clostridia > Oscillospirales > Butyricicoccaceae > Butyricicoccus_A. Next base: position 4,805 of record SFJM01000037.1, read on the forward strand.
TATCCACCACATGAACCAGATTTTCACAGGCTGCATTGACATTGGGGTATGTACCGTCTGCCACCATTGCCAGCATGGCGCCGCCCATACCGGGGCCCTGTTCAGAGGCGACAATATCCAGCTTTACATTGAGGACATTGGCAAAAATCCGCTTCCACAGAGGAGATTTTGCACCGCCGCCGCAGATATTGGAGCGCTCTATGTCAATGCCCAGAGATTTGGCAACCTCAAAGCTGTCACGGATGGCAAACGCAACGCCCTCCAACACCGCCTGGGTCAGATCTGCCCGGGTGGTATCCATGGTCATCCCAATGAAGGTACCCCGTGCGTTGGTATCATTGATGGGGCTGCGTTCGCCCATCAGATACGGCAGGAAGAATACATGATTTTTCCCAAGCTTCTCCTCGGTAATCGGCAGCTGCTCCCCGGCATAATCCTTTGTCTGGAAAATATCATCCATCAGCCATTTGTTGCAGCTCGCTGCCGACAGCATACAGCCCATCAGATGATACCTGCCGTCCGCATGGGCAAAGCTGTGCAGGGCATTGTTTTCATCCACACCAAAGGTCTCAGAAGAAATAAAAATGGTACCGGAGGTGCCTAGGGAAATGTTGCAGGCACCGTCACCCACCGTTCCGGTTCCCACTGCTGCTGCCGCGTTATCGCCTGCACCTGCCGCAATGACAACGGTTTCCGGTAATCCCAGTTTTTTTGCCATCTCCGGCAGGATGGTGCCAACCGGTTCATAGGACTCAAAAATCTTTGCCATCTGGCATTCCTTTACGCCGCAAATATCCAGCATTTCCCTGCTCCAGCACTTGTTCTTGACATCAAACAGCAGCATACCGGATGCATCCGACACATCGGTACAGTGGACACCGGACAGGATATAGTTGATGTAATCCTTGGGGAGCATGATTTTTGCAATCTTTGCGAACAGCTCCGGCTCTTCCTGCTTCATCCACAGAAGCTTGGGGGCAGTAAACCCGGCAAATGCAATGTTTGCCGTATACTGGCTCAGTTTCTCTTTGCCGATTTCATTGTTCAGATATTCTACCTGCTCCGCTGTTCGCCCGTCGTTCCACAGGATTGCCGGACGAATCACATTGTCCTCCTCATCCAGCACTACCAGGCCATGCATCTGCCCGCCGGCACCGATGCCGGATACCTGTGACGCATCCGAACCGCTTAACAGCTCCGGAATACCTTCTTCTATTGCGCGAACCCAATCCTCCGGATTCTGCTGACTCCAGCCGGGCTGTGGAAACTCCAGCGGATATTCTTTTGTCACAATATTCTGAATATCGCCTGTTTCATCCATCAGCAGCAGCTTTGCCGCCGAGGTCCCCAGGTCGATTCCTATATACAGCATGCTCTGGCCTCCTTCAATCAAACCAGTGATTTTCCGCCGTATCCATCGCCAAAATAGCGAGCATACAAGGCGAGTTCATTCATGTGCTCCGGATATCCGGTCTGTTGTTCCAAATCCATCCGATATTCCTCCGGTGTTTTTCCGGTGCGCCTGACAAAGGCTCTGGTGAAATACCGGTAATCAGAAAAACCAGATTCCTCTGATACATCCAGCAGCCGCAGGCCACCCAGTTCAACCAGCCGGCATGCCTTTTGGAAGCGGACAGAATCCACATATTCCTGAAAGCTCTGCCGCAGGTTCTTCTTGACAAAGTGAGACAGATATCCCACAGACAAGCCCTCCTGCTGCGCAAAATCCGACAGCCGAATCCGATGCATGTAATTCTGTTCCACATATTCCATCAGCCGTTCCAGACGTTCACTTCTTCGCTTCTGCTCAGACATTTCATTTTTGGTCTGTATATGCCATGGAATATCGGTCAGCAGCTGCTGTACTGCCAGATACAGCAGCCCGCTGCACCCCAGTTCATGTCCCAGCCGTTTATGCAGATACCAGTCGGCTGCCTGTATCAGTTTTTTACGAAATTGCTTTCCCTGCTCTTCCCCAAAAGGAATTTCCCGGGGCACATCAAAGTAAATCTGCCTGACAGGTGAAAACACATGAGCCAGAAAGGATGGGAGCATCTGAATGCATAAAAATGTGCAAGCACCCTTCCGGCTGTGAAATTCATGGGGCTCCATGGAATGAAACAGCAGGATGCTGTCCTGTTCCGCCAGCCATTCCCCGCCTCTGCTGCATACGGTCAGTTCTCCGTCTACAATCCAGAGCAGTTCGATCTCCGTATGAATATGGGCTTCCCGATATTCCAGTGTCTCGAAAAACAGTTTTACTCCGGGAATCTGCAGATGCTGAATGATTTCCATTTGATTCCTGTGTGTCATAACATTCCTTACCATATCTGTGTGTCACCCGTCCGGGCACCGCTGCCCAGACGGGAAAAAGAGAGAGAAAAGAGGAAACCCAACGGCAATCCTCAGCCGCCGTTCTTTCTTCTGGATACTACGTCAAACACAACTGCAACCAGCAGAACGCCGCCCTTAACTACATACTGCCAGGAGTCGCCGATGCCCATGATGGACATGCCCATGTTGATAACGCCCAGCAACAATGCGCCGATGACAACGCCGCCGACTGTACCGCTGCCGCCATAGGCAGAAGCACCGCCGATAAAGCAGGAACCGATTGCATCCATTTCGAACGAAGTACCGGTCTGGCCGTTAACCGAACCGACACGTGCCAGACAGAGCAGTCCGCACAGACCAGCCAGCAGACCCATGTTGGCATATGCAATGAAATAAACCTTATTGGTGTCAATGCCGGACAGCTTGGTGGCCTTTTCGTTGCCGCCTACCGAGTAAAAATACCGACCGAATGCGGTCTTGGAAGTGATAAAGTTGTAAATCAGGCAAATGACAACAACCCACAGCAGCATAACCGAAATGCCCTTGTACTGGCTCAGCATGAAGAAATACAGCAGAATAACAATAGAAATAATTGCGCTGGTACCGTAATCCGACAGTGCTGTATTCTGACGGTAGCCCTTCTTCTGCTTGCTGCGGCGGGAAGAGAACGTAGAATACATGACAAATGCTGCTGCCAGAATGCCTACAAGGATCGGGGAAAGGAGCCGGTCATCGTTGTCCAGTCCCGGAATCTTGATGTATGCGGTAAAAATATTCAGGAAGGTTTTGTTCTGTACAGAAACGGTCTTGCTGTCCAGCACCAGACGTCCGATGCCGCGGAATACGAACATACCTGCCAGTGTGGTGATGAACGGCGGAATCCGTACATAACCAATCCAAAAGCCCTGCCATACACCGGCAACCAGGCCAATCAGCAGGCAGACCACAATGGTCAGAATCGGATTCATGCCCATATTGGTAATCATAACGGCTGCGACACCGCCTACAAGGCAGATCACAGAACCGACAGACAGGTCAATGTTGCCGCCTGTCAGAATACAGAGCAGCATGCCGCATGCCATAACCAGAACATAGCCGTTCTGCAGCATCAGGTTGGACATATTCTGCGGGTACAGCAGTCGTCCGTTTGTCAGGAAATAGAACAGAACAAAAACAACTGCAAGGGCAATGACCATGGAATACTTGGTCATAAATGCCACCAGATTAAACTTGGATTCCTTTTTCATTTTGCACGCTCCTTTGTGTTATTTTACGGTGGAACGAATAATATGGCTCATAATGCTCTCCTGTGTTGCGGTTTTCGCATCCAGCTCAGCCAGCATTTTACCTTCATTCATGACATAGATCCGGTCACACATACCCAGAAGTTCCGGCATCTCGGAAGAGATCATAATGACGGATTTTCCGCTTGCCACCATCTCATTGACCAGACAGTAAATATCATACTTTGCGCCAACATCAATGCCGCGAGTGGGCTCATCCAGAATCAGAATATCCGGTTCCGTGAACATCCACTTGCCCAACAGTGCTTTCTGCTGGTTGCCGCCGGACAGATTGCCTACCTTCTGTTCAATGGACGGGGTTTTGGTGCCCATGGCCTTGGTCATGTCCTCTGTGACCTGTACTTCCATATCCTTGTCAATGACACCCTTGCTGCAGATTTTCTGCATGGCTGCCAGGGTGGTATTAAACCGGATGCTCTCACCCAGCACCAGACCATTGACCTTTCTGTCCTCCGTCACATATGCCATATGATGTTCAATTGCATCCTTAGGTGTTTTCAGCTGTACCTTTTTCCCGTTCAGATACAGCTCACCGCTGATGTTCTGTCCATAGCTCCGTCCAAAAATAGACATAGCCAGTTCGGTACGGCCTGCGCCCTGCAAGCCGGAAAAGCCAACAACTTCTCCCTTTCGCACCTGGAAAGAAATATGATCATCCACCACCCGCTCCGGATACAGCGGATGATGCACCGTCCAGTCCTTGACCTCCAGAAGCACCTCCGGACGGATGCATGGCGCACGCTTCGGATAACGGTCCTCCATATCACGGCCTACCATGCCCTTGATGATACGTTCTTCGCTCAGGTCATCCACACCCTTCACCAGGGTCTCAATGGTGGAACCGTCACGGATAATTGTCACCTTGTCCGCACAGTAAATGATCTCATTGAGCTTATGTGTAATGATAATGGAGGTAAGTCCCTCTTGTTTAAAGGCAATCAGCAGATCAAGCAGCATCTTTGCGTCCTCATCATTCAGTGAGGATGTGGGCTCGTCCAGAATCAGCAGCTTGACATTTTTAGAAAATGCCTTTGCAATCTCAACCAGCTGCTGCTTGCCGGTGCCGATGTCCTTAATCAGCGTCTGTGCCGATTCATACAGGCCAACCTGCTCCATATGCTTTTCTGCTTCATGATAGGTCTTATCCCAGTCAATGAAACCTGCCTTGGTCTTGATCTCATTGCCCAGGAACATATTTTCGCCGATGGTCAGCAGCGGGATCAAGGCCAGTTCCTGATGGATAATAACAATACCCTTTGCTTCGCTGTCCTTCAGTGTTTTGAACTGGCACAGCTCTCCGTTATAATAAATCTCACCTGTATAGGAATCCGCCGGATAAATACCCGACAGGACATTCATCAGTGTGGATTTGCCAGCACCGTTCTCGCCGATCAGTGCGTGAATTTCTCCGCGTTCAACAACCAGATTGACATTATCCAGTGCCTTGACGCCCGGAAATTCCTTTGTAATGGATTTCATTTCCAGAATGATATCTGCCAAAACAAATGTCCTCCTTCCCGTATCTCTGTCTCTGCTTTTCGAGCAAGCAGACAGGACAACGTCCTGTCTGCCAGCGATTCAGAAAAAAAGAGAAATCATGATTTGTTTACTTTGCAACAGACAGATAACCGTCATCGCCCATGGTGTACAGACCGGTATCTACCAGCTCCTGCAGGTTATCCTTGGTGATAACCGACGGAACCAGCAGCAGGGAGTCACAGTTGTTTCCTTCCGAAGTCTGGTAGGATGTGTTATCAAATACACAGTCAAACTCCCAGCCAGCCTTGTCGATAAAGTCCTGATCAATGGTTGCCTTGTCCAGAATGCCGTTTACCAGATCCAGTGTAGCAATACATTCGTTGGATACATTCTTATACACGGTCATGGTCTGCTTGCCGTCAACGATGTTCTTCAGGTTTGCTTCATCGCCGTCCTGACCGGTGATGATGATGTCGTTTCTGCCCTTGTAGTCAGACTCGATACCCTGTGCAACGCCCAGTGCGGTGGAGTCATTGGAGCACAGCCATACATCCAGCTGTGTGCCGTCTGCATAGTAGGAACCCAGAATGTTCTGTGCACGCTCCAGTGCGATATCGGTGTTCCACTGCTCTGTAGCTACTGTGTTGAAATCCTTCTGTCCGGAAACAACATTCAGCTTGCCGGAATCAATGTACGGCTTCAGTGTATCAAACGCACCGTTGAAGAAGTAGCCTGCATTGTTGTCTGCCGGGTCACCCGCGGTAAACTCCATATTGTAGGTCTTGTCGGTATTGTCCAGATCCAGCTGGTCGATGACGAACTGGCCCTGCAGTGTGCCTACCGTATAGTTATCAAAGGATACATAATAGGACACCGCATCATTTTTAATCAAGCGGTCATATGCGATAACCGGAACACCTGCTTCTGCCGCTTCGTCCAGTGCAGTGTTCAGCGCCTCACCATCGATTGCCGCAATAACCAGCAGGTCTGCACCGTCTGCCAGCATATTCTGGATATCGTTTACCTGCTTGCCGGAATCGTTGTCCGAATAGGTCAGGATGGTATCATAACCGGCATTCTGGAACTGTTCTTCCAGATATGCGCCGTCACGGTTCCATCTCTCCAGAGACTGTGTCGGCATAGACAGGCCAATTTTTGCCTTGCCGTCATCTCCGCTGCTGCCGCTTCCTGCTGAGCCGCCGCTGCCGCATGCTGTCAGACTGACTGTCATAACTGCTGCCATGCACATCGCCATAAATTTCTTTTTCATCTTGGATACCTCCATCTTCTCTTTGTAGAATCCTGTCCTTTTTTCAGGATTTCTTTGTTGTATTTATGATACGCCAACGATTTAATAAACAAAATAGACAGACCAAGCCAGTTTCTGGATAATCCTATTCAGCAATTTGCACATGTTACAGGAAATAGCACAAAAAAAAAGAGACCCGAAGGTCTCTTTAAAATCGTGCGATTATTTGTCCTGTTTCTCTGAAAGATTGCGGTAAACCTCTGTACTGGAATGGAATCCGCTCTGGATAATTACATCATCCAGATTCTCTTCTGTCACCGCAGTGGGGGCAACCATATAGCTCGGAACAAAGATACTGCCATTATACAACAGATCATTTGTCTCCGGCGTCTGTCCCTGGATCAACTGTACCGCATATTCTGCTGCCAGCCTTGCCTGCTCCAGGAAGGGCTTGTATACAGTCATCGTCTGGGTTCCTTCTGCAATGCGCTGGCATGCCGCCAGCTCGGCATCCTGACCCACCAGAACCACCTGTCCGGCTTTCTGATATTCCGACAGAGCCTGAAAGGCCTGTCCTGCCAGATCATCATTGCCGCACATCACTGCATCAATCTGCTGTCCTGCACGCAGCTCCTCACTGACCACCTCATAAGCTCTTTCCGCAACCCAGTCATCAGCCTCTTCCGAGCGGATTACCTGAATGCCGCTCCCTTCGATTGCTTCCTGGAAACCTTTGCGCATCAACGCAGTATTACTGTCATGGGTGGAACCGAAAATGCAGATAATCCTGCCATCCTCCGGTATATTCTGCAGGATGCATTCCCCCATCAGACGTCCCACCTGCTGACTGTCAACCGACAGATACAGATCCACCGGGGCATTTTTAACCAGGCGGTCATAACAGATAACCTGAATGCCATTTTCAGATGCTTCGCGGATCACTGCACTCAGCCGGTCACAATCACTGGCAACCACAACAATGACCTGCACCTGTTTATGGACGAGTTCCCGAATCTGATCAATCTGTTTGTCCACATCTCCGCCTGCATCCTGTACATCTACCTCAGCTCCAAGCTGATTTGCCGCAGAAACAAAAACATCCCGGTCTCGCTGCCATCGCTCTATAATCAGTGAATCAATGCTGTAGCCGATCACAGGCTTTTCCTTTGATGGTTCCTCCGTCTGTCCGCATCCGGCACAATATAACAGCAGACACAGCAACAGACCTCCCGCCAGTATTCTTTTCATTCTATATTGCTCCCGTTATCCCGATATTCCCTGGGTGTTATACCTGCATATTTTTTAAAGGCACGGCTGAAATAATTCGGATCCTGATATCCCACCTCACAGCCGATCCTGCGGATACTCTCCTGTGTTTCCCGCAGCATCTGCTTTGCTTTCTCCATCCGAATCCGTGTCAGATATTCCAGAAATGTCATACCCAGCTTTTCCTTAAACAGCTTGCTGATATATGGCGGGCTGACATGAACGATCTCCGATACCCGGTTCAGTGTCAGTTCCTCCGTATAATGCTGCTGAATATACTGTTCCGCCCGTTTTACCATTCCAATGGTCTGATCTTCCTTGCTGGAATGCACACTCTCCAGTGCATTGCGGATTCTCTCCTGAAACCACCGCTTCAGTTCTTTCATCTCATTGGTTTCATTGATGTGTTCCAGATAGCCATGCCGTTCCATAAACCGATACTCTCTGCCGCCTGTATGAAACGCACGATGCTCACACTGCAGCACCAGCTCCAGTGTTTTCAGTTTGACATCTGTTACATTTTCTCCATGAATCATCAGCATCCAGTCCAAAAACTGTTCCGCTGTCTGGATTGCGTTGTGATCTCCACGGCTGACTTCTTCGTACAGCCGATACTCCAGATCCGCCGGATAACCTTTTTCCCAGCTTTTCTGCAGCGGCAGGTCATTGAAATGACAGACTGCATCCTTGTTCTGCCGCAGTGCATTGATTGCCTGCTTATAGGAGCGCTCCAGTTCTTTGATCGGTACAACAGAACCAATGCCGATCTGAAACTGCTGTCCCACAGCCCGGGTCAGCCTCCGGTTGAGCTCTCTTGCCTGCTCTATCATATGCAGGCGGGTGGAATATTCCTCTTCCTGAGCGTCATGCAATACCACACACAATACCTTGTCTCCCATCAGCGGACCACAGACAGCAGAGAAAATCTCATGTGCCAGACTGCGGATGTGTTCATACATGCCGTTCAGATTCAGATTCCACTGTATGCTGTCTGTATTTTTTCTCGGCAGCTGTGCCGCCAGCACCAGAAAACAACCATACTGCTGATGTATCCCCAACAATTCCTGATACTGTTCCATCAGCCCTGCCGTATCCAGTCCCATAATGACAGAATAAATAAAGCCATGCTCCAGCATCGGCAGTGCAGTTTCCAGCTTTTCCCGCAGCTGCAGATCATTCTTGCGCCGTTTCCGGTTCCCGTCAATACGCTCCATCACATTTTCCAGCGTTTTAATCAAAAGATCCTTTTTCACCGGCTTGGTCAGATATTCCTGTACGCCAAGTTTAATAGATTGTTGTGCATAATCAAAATTGTCATAGGCGGACAGGACAATAAAATGCATATCCGGATGCTTGGGCAGGATTTCCTGCATGGCATAAATCCCATTGATGCCCGGCATCTGAATGTCCATAATCGCAATATCCGGCCGAAAGCTGTCTGCCAGCTCAATCGCACCCCGTCCGCTTCGTGTGGTCTGTATTTCGCACTGATTCCCGAATTTTCGTTCTATCATATATTTCAGCGCCGTCAGTTCCAGACCCTCGTCATCCGCCAGCATGATCCGATACATCCTGTACCTCCCTTAGGATCCTGATTTGGATCCGTGTTCCCATATATTCTCCCTCACTGTAAATTCTTACGGCATCCTCTGTTCCGTAATACATCCGCAGACGATTGATGACATTGGGCAAGCCAATGCCTCTTTCTCCGGCAGGCTGGAACTGCTTGGCAGCCTGCATCAGGCTTTTGATCTTCTGTGCAGACATTCCGACTCCATTGTCCTCTATCTCCACAAGAATCAGATCCTCTTCTTCCCTTACGGAAAGACACAGCCGCTTATAACCTTCCAAGCCGCGTATCCCGTGTTCAATGGCATTTTCCACCAGTGGCTGCAGCACCATGCCCGGAATATGAACCCGCGGCAGCCGTTCCGGATAACAGGCCTGATAATCAATTTCATCCGCATACCGGGTATTCATAATATAAATATAGCTTTCAACCTGGGTGATCTCTTCCTCCAGCCAGGTTTCCTTTCCATTGTTTCTGGTATTATATCGGAAGAAATCCGTCACATTTTCCAAAAAGGCATAGGTTCTGTCTGCATCCTCCATCATGGCAAGCTGTGCGCCGGCATTCATGGTATTATAAAGAAAATGCGGATTGATCCGTGCCTGCAGCGCTCCCATTTGCGCATCCTTCAAATGCACTTCCATCAACAGTTTTTCTTCCTTCAGACGGCTTTCTGCCTCCATCTGTTGCCGAAGCAGCTCAATATAGTCCTGCAGGCTCTGTACCATGCGATTGAATGCGTCACTCACAATGCCTACCTCATCATGGCTCTGCACTTCCAAGGGCTCCAGAGCAAGGTCACCTTTACCTACCTGTTCTGCATAACCTGCCAGCAACGCAAGCGGCTGTGTGAAATGCTCCAGAAAATACAGCAGCACCATCAAATTAAACACCAGTACCAACAGGATTTCACAGATACACAAAACCAGTATACGCTGCCGTACCAGTGCCAGAGCATGGTACTGTTCGGTACTTCTGGCAAACAATTCAGTACTCAGGCTTTTCAGTTGAATCTGCAGATATTGATAGACTTCTTCCGCCTGCTGATAGGCTTGTCCATATCCTGCAATATCCCGTCCCCGCTTGGCAAGAATCGCCTGTTCGGTAAATCCGATCCATGTTTCCCCCAGCGAACGAATATTTTTTTCCTTTAATTTGAGAGAATCATTGGTAGGCCGGTCATTGAAGCCTTCCATATATTCCCGAAACTCCGCACTGGCCCGATAATAGCCTTCCAGTTCATCTGTACCTCTGGTATTCAGATATGCATAGACATTGGTCTGGATTTCATCCATGGTTGTGGTAATCTGCTGCAAATTCCGGTTGCTGTCATATACAGAATTAACGGTCTTTTCAATCCTGTTGAGATTCACATATGTAATTATATTAACCATACATACAATCATCATAGTCACGCCGAAAATAAGACTGATTTTTTGTCTCAGGGAATAGTATTGCAGATGGGAACTGATCCACTTTCTCATTGTGCTCCCTCCAGCGTGCTGCGGTAATCCTCTACAGTGTCAATGGTAATCACCTTCAGCGGAATCGAACGGTAGTTGTTCGTCTTTCCATCACATACCAGATCATCCAGGCATTGGATGCAGCTGCTTCCCAGACGCTGTGCATCCAGTGATACGGAAGCAAAAATACCGCCTTTTTCAATTGCATCCAATATTTCACCGGTTGCATAGTTTACCAAAAGCTGAACATCCCCTACTTTATTACAATCCACAACCACATGATACGCACCGATGGCTGTGATAGTATTCATACAAATCAAAATATCCGGCGCATTTTC
>SFJM01000038.1 GCA_004555915.1 Clostridiales bacterium
ATCCTACTGGACTAGCTAGCGCTATTGAAGAACTGGTGGATGCGAAGATATATAAAGCGGAAGATAAACAAAAATTGGAGGAGCTTAATAAGAAGTTTACGAGTGAAAATCAGAAAAATAGCGGTACTGGTGACAGTGGTACGAATGGCACTGGCAATACCGGAGGCACTGGCGGCACTAAGGACAACAGCGGTGCTGGCAATACAGCAGATAAAAAGGCGGATAATAAGAAAAAAGCATTTGACGCAAGCGAATATGGACAAAGCCTGAATGAATTTGATTATACCGAGTTCATGTTTATACTGCTTATGATATTTCACAGTGGAAGTACAGAGCAACTGCTGAATCGTTTTGTGGATGTCATACAGATGGAGGAAACAAACAAGGCACTTACAACGAACAATACGCACTATTCACTTCAGGAGCAGTTGACAGGTGTCAGAAAAAAGTTTGATGTGGATCAAGCGTACACAGCGATTCGTGCGGAGGTAAACGGAAAATTTGTAAATGTATTGCCGGTTCCGACTTTGTCAGGAACGTCTGCGTGGAAGGCACATCGAGTCATCTATCGAGGATACTAAAATGAATAAGTTATTTTCAAGATTCCATGATGAACAAGATGGCGCAATTGCGATTGAAGCCTGCATTTCGCTTACATTGTTCTTGATCGTAATGCTTTCGTTGTGCAGTGTGCTCCGACTGTTCACGGTTCAAGGCGCGATCAGCCACGCGGCACAGGAAGCCTGCCAGAGTATTGCATTGGAAAATTATAATCAAACAATGTTTAAAACAGGAACATTACAGCAGATCCCCAGCAGCGTGTTTAACTGGATCGCAGGCAACCGAGAAGACTTCAGCACATCGGCAGATTTTTCATGGAAAGAACTGCTGCTTCCATCGTCCTCGACTTCAGGAGAAGCGCAGACAGCTTTGTATGACAGTAATGCAAAACAGAGGTTCGCAGCTTATCTGGGGGGAGGAACAGAAAAAGCGGATGAGCTTCTGAAAAATTATGGTGTGGTCGGAGGTCTGGACGGCATTTCGTTTGCGGGGACAGAAAAATCCGGAACCGATATGACCATACAGGTTTCTTACAAGGTTCGTTTGCTCTTTTACATCGAAATGTTCCACTTCGGAGAATTTGAAAGTACACAAACCGTTTGCTGCAGACTCTGGAAATAAAACAGCGGAAAGGATGTCGCACTATGGAGGAATATACTGTTATCACACAGGGCAATGCAACCTATCTTGAGGGAAAGCTTGGAGATGAAGAACAGCTGGATGAGGTAGACCGTGGGATGCTGGTCTCGAACCAGATCGCTGGTTTTCTGCCGCTCAGTGTGCAATGGGTCAATGGAAACTGCCGTCTGCTGTACAATATTACGGGACTGACACCTCTGGAGCAGGCCGCGCGGATTCTGGAAAACGAGACCCGGCTGACCAACTTTTTCCTGTCGCTGTGTAAGGCGGAAAAAGAATGCGATGAATATCTGTTGAATCCGCGCAAGATCGATCTGGAACCGGGAGTTGTCTATCTGGATGCGGACGGAAAGGCATTTGTGCTGTACCGTCCGGTCGAGGCAGCAGGACAGAAGTATGACCCGATGGAGCTGACGCATTTCGTGTTTCGCCTCATTGGTCAGCAGATGCCTCAGGACAGCAGGATACTCAATGTCCTTTCCCGTCAGCTGCTGTATGGAGGAAGCTTTTCCTTTGCGGAACTTGAGCCGAAACTGAAAGAAAAACCGGTCATGGAAAAGCTCCCGGAGCCGGTGCAGGAGGAGACCCCGCGATACGAGGAAAGACATCCGATCCAAGCGAAGCCGTATGTCCCGCCGAAGCCCGTGATGGAACCGCCGAAAACGGAGATCCCCAAGCAGGAACCGGTAGTCCCGGAACCGGCACAGGACAATCCTTTTGCACAGAGCGGCAATCCTTTCGCAGAAGTCCATCCCAAAAATGAAAAGCCGCAGAAGGAAAATAAAAAAGCAGAGAAGAAACCGGAGAAAACGAGCGGCGGCCTGTTTGGCCTTTTTGGAGGAAAGAAGGACAAGAAGAAAGCAGGCAGCGAAGAACAGGAAAACCCCTTCCAGCAGAAAGAAGAACCCCCGCAGGCAGCACAAAAGGCCGAGATGCCTCGTGCGCAGCGCCCGGCCCCGGTCGCTGCGCCCATGCAGGCTCCGGCTGCCCCGAAAGCAGAAGCAGGCCGGACGGTGCTGCTGTCTGGCAGCGAGAACGGCGGGACCGCCAAAACGATGGTCATGGGGAGCGGCACGACAGGCGCCGGAGAGCTGTACCTTGTCCAGAAGGATACGAATCAGTACATTCATGTGACCCATACGAATTTCCATATCGGACGTGCGGAAAATATCGTGGATTATACAGTGCAGACAAGAAACCACTATCTGGGAAATGACCATGCCTATATTTTGCTGGATGGCGGAAATTATTATATCGTTGATAATAATACGCAGAATCATACATATCTGAATGAGCGGCGGCTGGAGCCTTCTAAGCCGACATTGTTCCATGCAGGCGACACAATCAGGATGGCAGATATCGTGTTCAGCGTGGTGGCAGGGGCTTGATATGGCATTGCAGCTGGTACATATCACGGATAAAGGGGCCACGCGCCCTTCCAATCAGGACAGTTTTTGCGCACGCATTTCCAACTTTGGCAGAGAGACGATCGCAATGTTGGTGGTGTGCGATGGCGTGGGCGGACTGCAGTCCGGTGAACTTGCAAGCACCGGGGCAGTCCGCTGCTTTGAGGAATGGTTCGAGCAACAGCTGCCGGAGATCGTCCAGAGCGGGCTGACGGCGGATGCTGTGTTCTTTTCGTGGCACAGAATGTTGGAAACACTCCATACGGCGCTGTGCAGCTATTCGGGGAAAACGGGTATTCAGTTGGGCACAACGGTCTCGGCGCTGCTATTGACGATGGATGCTTTATATCAAGTACAGGTCGGTGACAGCCGAATCTATTTGGACGACGGTCTGGGGCTGGTACAACTAAGCAAGGACCAGACGCTGGCGATGCGCGAGGTGGAAGCAGGCAGGCTTTCGCCCGAAGCATTGACTACCGACCGACGCAGCAGTATCCTGCTGCAGTGTCTTGGCTATGGCAAAATGGAGCCGGTTTTTCAATGCACAAAGCGTCCGGTGCAGGGCGCAGTGCTGCTGTGCAGCGACGGATTGTGCCACTACACAACGCGGAAAGAGCTGCATGGACTGCTGATGGAAACGGACAGCCGCGAGCAGCTACAGCAGCGGCTGCAGGCGGCGGTGGGATTCTGCCGCAGCTGCGGAGAGACGGACAACATCACAGCACTGGCACTGAAATGGAACGACCTGAGCTCTCTGACGTCTGGTACGGATGACTGGATCGAAGTGTGGGCGAGGCTTTCCGGCGAGGCAGCGCCGATAGAATACAACCAGAAATTAGGGAGGATCCTGTGAGTGAAAATGTAGTACTGGGCTTCACCAACCCGGATTATGAAAATATCCGGGTGCTGAACCGGCTGGGCGGAACGGGCGATCTGTTCGTTGCGCATAAAAAAGGCATGAACATTGATGTGGTGATCAAGCGCACCCAGCTGCAGTATCAGCACATCATGAATCAGGAAAATGAATCGTCGATCTTGAAGAGCCTGAAGCACCAGTATCTTCCGCGAATTTACGATGTTTTATCTGGCAACGATGGCTGCGTTTACACCGTGATGGATCTTATCAGCGGCCAAAACCTACAGCAGTATGTGGAACAGAACGGCCCGGTCAATCAGAAAGAGTGCTACCGCTGGGCATGTCAGTTGTGTGAAGTGATGCAGTATCTGCATCAGGAAAACAACGAAAAACCGGCTATTATCCACTGCGATATTAAGCCGGGCAATGTGATGATTACCAACAGCGGAGATATCTGCCTCATCGACTTTAATACATCGTTGATCTTCCGCCGGGATAAAACGGCTGTGGGCGTGACGGATGGCTATGCCGCACCAGAACAGTATCAGGTCTTCACCCAGAGCAGGCCGCAGCATACACCGCAGATGCCGACAGTGGCTATGCCGGAAAACCGGGTGTCTGCAGGCAGTGCGACTGTTCCCATGGGGGCTGCCACGATGCCGCTGAAAAATGCGCAGGAGAGCGGCGTAACCGTAGTGATGGATGCATGGACTCCGCCGATGGAGGAGACAGTGCCTATGCCGCAGAGCACAGGCGCACAGGCGCAGCCCGACAGGCAGAAGGACTATGGACCAATCTCTATGGCGACCGATCTCTATGCTGTGGGTGCTACTCTTTACTATGCGGTCACGGGACATGCTCCGGAAAAATCACTGGGAGAAGTGACTCCGTTAGAGCATTATCGCCCTAAAATCAGCCGCTCTATGCAGATGATCATTGTGCGTGCCATGCAGAAGCAGCAGACCAGACGTTTCCAACAGGCGTCGGAGATGCTGCGTGCGCTCAAAAACATCGACCAGATAGATCTGGGTTACAAAAAATGTCAGTTCCGAAAGCGTGTTACGGCGGTGGTGCTGGCAGCCTGTTTTGCAGCTAGTGCGTACAGCTGCTATTACGGTGTGGAACGAATGCGCAGTGAGCGCGAAAATGTCTATCTGCTGAATCTGGCACAGGCAGATCAGGCGGAGCAGGATCTGGAATATGATACGGCAAGAGAGCTGTTGGACAGCGCGATTCAGCAGCAGCCGGGACGTGCAGATGCGTATTTGCAGATGGCGGCATTGCTGTATCGCACCGGTGATTATCAGAGCGCGATCGACCAGTTGGACAGCGCCGTTTCTTCTGGCAATCTGACGAAAAAAAACATGGATTCGGTCTTAGTAGAACAGATGCACTTTATCAAGGGCAACTGCTACATCGAACTGAAGGATTACGCAAACGCAGTGCGAGAGCTGCAGACGGCGGTCAGCACTCAGGGCGCAAGCACGGACAGCTACCGCAGCTTTGCCATTGCGCTGGCAAATGACGGCAAGATGAAAGAGGCACAGAGCACATTGGAAACGCTGCAGGAGCGCGGGGCCTCTTCAGGCGACTGCGATTTAGTTGCCGCCGAGATCAAGTCGCTGCAGAAGCAGAATTCGGAAGCACTTGCCTTGTACGAGAAAGTACTTGATGAGGTGACAGACCCGCAGCTCTTGAGTCATGCATATCTGGCAGCAGCACGCACTGCGCTGAACATGGAGGATACAGCTTACGCTGAAAGAATTCTGGAACGCAGCTGTCAGGCACTTCCGGAAAGCCAGACTGTGCTGGAAAAAGAGATGCTGGTGGATATCCAGCTGCAGCAGGCGGCTGCGGACAAGCAGAACGCTGAACAGAACTACAAGAAAGCGGAACAACTATTACGGGAGCTGGTGGAAAGTGGCTACGCAACCATTTCCACCAAGCTGAACCTTGCGACGGTGCTGCAGGCATTGAATCAGTATCAGGAGGCTGATGATATTCTGACCGAGCTTGCACAACAGTATCCGCTGGACTATCGGTTTGATATGCAACGGGCGTATCTGCTGATCGACTGGCAGGGCACAAAACCCGCTGAAAAACGGGAATATCAGCTGGCGGACGACTGCTATGAATCTGCAGTGCAGAAGTACCGTCAGGCACAGGCAAATGGCACGGAAGATGCTCAGATGACGGTGCTGAAAAATTTGATCGACCAGCTTTATACAAGCGGATGGCTCAAATAAGGAGGGAGAGAGTGTGTCCACCGGACAGATTTTTTTCGTGGTTGGAATCGTTGGAATGATCGCTTCAGCTGTTGCGGCAGTCCTTTCGGCACGAATACTGCGCAGGCAGGAGAAAAAGCTGAAGGAGCAAATCTGGAACGAGTATCAATAAAATCAAATAGAGGGGTATGAAAAAGATGTTGAAAAAACTCAAGGTGACGGCTTCTGTTTTAGCAGTATCGGCCATGTTTCTGATGCCAACAGCCCATGCGGAACAGGCAGCGGTCATGCCGGTACAAGAAGATGAAAATTGCATCAAAGCAGTGATGGAATTTCTGGGGATCGATACAGAGGAAAGCAAATTTGGCTTGGGCGGAAGTCTATTTCGAAAAAACGGCTTTGAAGTACAGGATGGCAGGCTGTACCACTATACAGACAGTCAGCTGGATGTCTATCAGTCTGGTTTTGTGCAGATCGAAGACGGAGTGTACCATGTGTCAGAAGAGGGCAGCGCCATTGACAGCTACCCCGCTGGCTTTGCAGTAGTGGATGGTGTGCTGTGTCATGTGTCGGTGACAGGCAGTTTCTTTGACAGCTATCCTGCTGGCTTTGCAACCATTGATGGTAAGCTTTACCATGTCTCGCGGGATGGCTATGCTATTGACCAGTATGCCGAGGGCCTTCAGGAGATCGATGGCGGCATGTATTATGCTATGGGGGACGGTTCGTTTCTGACGAACGGTGCGGTAGGGCATCTCACCTTTGGCGCAGATGGCCGTTATACCTCTGGCAACGCAGTTCTGGACAGTTATGTGGATCAAGCGTTGACCGAGTGCACTAATTCCGGCATGACAAAAGCACAGAAGCTGCGTGCTGCATATTTGTATGTCCGAGATCACGGCGCATATCTTGCTCGTCCGCATCAGGCAAGAGGCACTACGGACTGGGCAGAAGAAAGTGCGTTGTTTATGTTTGAACACAAAAAGGGCAACTGTTACTGCTTTGCAGGCCAGTTCCTTTATATGGCCCGGCGGCTGGGTTACGACGCTTATGTTGTATCCGGCGGTGTGGGCCACAAGGATTCGGACCATGCATGGGTCATGATCCACGAGAACGGCACGCCCTACATTTATGACGTGGAATTGGAATGGGGTTATCGTGCCGGTAAATACGGCCATGCCGAATACAATATGTATAAAATGCCGCTGAATAAAACCGTGTTCAGCTACCAGTTTCCGTAATCGCTGAGGTGGCCGTAAATGGTTTTTAGTTCCGTAATTTTTCTGTGTCTGTTTTTACCCATTGTGCTTGGAGAGTATTATCTTCTGCCCAAAAGAGAAGCAAAAAATCTCTGGCTCATTGCGGCCAGCCTGCTGTTCTATGCGTTCAGTGGACTGTGGTATGTATTGCTTCTGCTTTTTTCCGTATTCTGCAACTATCTGGCGGGCCTGTTTGTTTCCGGGCGGAAGGGAGTACTTTACGTTGCAGTGGCGGTCAATCTGGGAGTTTTGGGTGTTTTCAAATACCTGACATTTCTGGTGAGGACGGTGGATCAGCTGCCGGGCGTGGCGATTACGGTACCTTCTATCGTTCTACCGGTGGGCATCTCGTTCTTTACATTTCAGGGTTTGAGCTATGTGATCGACGTATACCGAAACGAACGACTGAAAAGCACCCGCTTTCGGGATGTGTTGCTGTACATTGCGCTGTTTCCGCAGCTGGTGGCCGGGCCCATCGTTCGCTATGAAGATGTGGTGGATGAAATCAAGGGCCGCCGCCATACGCTGGAACAACTGGCAAATGGCCTGCGCCGGTTCATTATTGGTTTGAGCAAGAAGCTGCTGATCGCCGATGTCTGCGGCAGTGTTGTGACGCTGATCTATAGTGCAGAACGTTCTGTATTGGACAGCCGGACGGCTTGGTTAGCTGCAGTATGCTATCTGATTCAGATTTATTTTGATTTCAGCGGATACAGTGACATGGCCATTGGACTTGGCTTGTGTTTCGGGTTTCACTTCAAGGAAAACTTTAATTATCCATACATCTCGGCCAGCATTCAGGAATTCTGGCGCAGATGGCACATTTCCCTTTCTACATGGTTCCGAGAATACCTGTATATCCCCTTGGGCGGCAATCGGAAGGGCAAGGCAAAGACCTACCGCAACAAGCTGATCGTTTTTTTCTGCACAGGTCTGTGGCATGGTGCCAACTGGACGTTTATTGTCTGGGGTCTGTGGCATGGCTTCTTTATCGTCGCAGAGGATGCTGTAAAAAAACTGTTTCGGATCGAAAAGCATGGCAAGGGCGGGCGGAACCCAGTGATGGCAGTGCTGAAGCATTTGTACACGCTGCTTGTGGTGTTGATTGGCTTTGTGATCTTCCGGGCAGACAACATAGAGCAGGCGGCCTCGATGATCAGGGCAATGTTTTCCGGGATCTCTGCCTCAGCGCAGACAGGGCTGCTGCTGGCACAGTGCCTGACACCTCTGACTATGTTTGCGCTGCTGCTTGGCCTTGTGGGCAGCACACCGATTCTGCCGATGGTCTGCCATAAAGCGGAGCGGCAGACTGGAAGCGCACGTACATGCCTTCGAGTGATAAATTATGCAGCAGTGCTGGTGCTTCTGCTGGTAGATATCCTGCATCTGTCAGCTGCATCCTATGTGCCTTTTATTTATTTCCAATTTTGAGGTGGGAAAATGCAAGTGAAAAAATTAGGTTACATCCTGTTTGTGGGAGCTTTTGCCACAATTTGCATTTTGCCTGTGGCCGTAATACCTTGGCAGGTGGAAAAGGCAGTTGGAAATGAGCAGCTTGCTTCCTTTCCGGAGCTGCGGAAAGAGGATGGAAACTTCAATACCGGCATCCTGAATGATTTTGCAGATTATTTTGCGGATCATTTCGGCTTTCGCCATGAGATGATCACGCTGAACGATTGGCTTACGGAAGCAGCATTTAAGACGCTTGACAGCAACAGTGTGCTGCTGGGAAAGGATAGCTGGCTGTTTTATAAAAGCACCCTTGAGGACTATACTGGTACAAATCTTTTTACAGCCAGACAGAGCTATGCGGCTGCTCATGCGCTGGGGCTGATGCAAGAGTACTGTGAACAGAACGGCATCGATTTCTGCTTTACGATCGCACCGAATAAAAATTCGATGTACAGCAGTCAGATGCCGGCGCGTTATGCGGCAGCTTCTGTACGGAACGCCCAACTGCTAAAACAGCAGATGGAACAGCAGAACGTCCGATATATAGATCTGTTTGAGGTGCTGTCCAACTCCAAAGAGCAGTTGTATTACCGCCTGGACAGCCACTGGAACATGCGGGGGGCACAGCTCGCGGCACAGGCCCTGCTGGAGGAATTGAAAGGCTGTGAGGTGGAGTTTGATCCCTTTGTTACGGGGAAAAAGCTTCCGCATACCGGCGATCTGTATGAGATGGTGTACCCTGCTGGAAGCGAGACGGAACAGGATACGGCATACGATTTTACATATCAGTATGACGAAAAATTCCACTCAGCGGATGATATCACGATCCACACAAAAAATTCTGAGGCGGACGGCAGTGTTTTTGTTTACCGGGATTCTTTTGGTATCAATCTGCATCCTTTTCTGGCGCAGAGCTACGGCAGTGCCTGCTTCTCTCGGAATATGCCATACCGTTTGACAGCGGCTATGGAAGAACAGCCTGATGTGCTGCTGGTGGAGCTGGTCGAGCGCAACCTGAACTGGCTGCTGGAACGCGCCCCGGAACTGCCCGCGCCGGAACGCACAGCGGTTGCGGCGGCAGACATCAGAACAAGCGTGAAGGCGCAGCGAGAGGATAGCCGCATGGAAGATACTTTCTGCCTGACAGGCAGTTTGAGTGGGCAGAATGTGGATGATGATTCGCCTGTTTATATTCTGACGGAGACTGCGGCCTATGAGGCATCCCCCTGCGGAGAAAGCGAACAGCCGTTCACGGCATATCTCCCGCAGAACCTACGAGAGCAGGAATTGAAAGTTGCGTTTCTGTCGGATGGAGAATGGGTCTGCTGTTCTCTGATCGATTGAAGAAAAGGAATAGAAAGAAGGATAAAACAAAATGAAAGCAAGTTATAAGATGATGGGTGTAATCCTCTGTGGTGTGATGCTTCTGGCATCTGGCTGCGGGGCAAAAGCGGAAACAAGTACAGCTTCTGTAACGGAGTCGGTGTCGGAATCGGCTTCCCCAGTGGAGTCGAATCCGGTTTCGTCCGAGTCGGCATCAGAGGATGCATCGGAAAGCGAGGCTGTTTCGGAAACTGCTTCTGAAGCGCCCTCTGTTGTAAGCGAGGCCGTGTCGGAAGCACCGGCAGAATCCAAGGTGGAATCAAAAGCTGAACCGAAGACAAAATCCGAGCCCGCAAAGACGGAAGCGGCAGCTTCTTCCAAGGCGGAGAAATCCCAGCCGGTGGAAAGCAAGCCTGCCAGTGAGGCGGCTCCTGCAGAGCAGGCCGCTCCGGCAGAGACTGCCAGTCTGGAAACTGCCCTGAAGTATGTGGGCAAGGATGTCTCCAAGCTGTATGCTGCCATTGGCAAGCCGACCAGTTCGGAGTATGCGTCCAGCTGCATCGGTGACGGTGAAGACGGACTGCTGTATTATGATGGATTTACGGTGACGACTTACCGTGAAAACGGCAAAGAGACGGTACAGGACGCCTATTGAACATGAAATTCGGCCTCTGGCATTCCAACGGGGGCTGAATCTTTATATGGAAAGAAGAGAATGAAACGCCAAAAAATCAAGCGATATCAGTTTAGTGTGACGCAGAACACACGAAGAAGGAGAGAGGCTACGCCGTTGAAGGCTACCGGTGTGGTACTGGTGTGCCTGTGTCTGATTGCGGGGGCTGTTTTCGGTGTCCACAAGATGATCCGGAGCAAGGCTGTGGGGTGGCAGGGAGAAGACCTGCACCGCTATTTTGTTTCGCCGGCCACTGGCACACGCGTGCAGGGCCTGTATGAGATCAACCATAGTCTCTACTACTTTGGCAGCAATCATTTTTTGAAGATCGGCTGGATCGAAGAGGATGGCTATATCGGCTATGCTGGCGAGGATGGAAAAATCACCCGGGGTGAAGCCAAGGTGGACGGAAAATACTACTACTTTCAGCCAGAGACCGGACAATTGTATACCGGCTGGCTCACATTGGATGGTGTGGAGTACTGCTTTGACGAAACGGGACACCCGCGCACCGGAACCTATCAAGAGGATGGCAAGACTTGGGAGCTTGATTCTGACGGCCGGGTGAAGGGCCGACTGAATGGGTGGAAAAAGGTGGAGGGCATCCTAAAATACTACGATGAGACCGGCGCACCAGCACAGGGCTGGATACAGCTTGAAGGAAAAGATTACTTTTTTGTGGATGGTATCAGTCAGGCTGGATGGGTCGAGACGGATGCGGGTACGCACTATCTGGATGGAAACGGAAACCAGATGACAGGGTGGTGTGTGATCGATGGCCAGCCCTATGCCTTTGATGCAGGTGGTGAACTGAAGCAGGGATGGGACCATTCCCATGAAAAAAGCTACTACTTTATCAACGGCATCAGCCAGGCGGGCATGTTCCGAGAAGGCACGCTGAGCAGCGATCTGAACGGCAGCGGAAGCGTTCAGCCGGGTGGAAATGCAGCACCGGAAGAAGACCTTGCAGAGGATGCTGAGGGCGAACCGCCGGAAGAAGAACTGTTGGAAGAACAGCCTGCGCAGACGGAAACGGAAGATGGACAGATCACTCCGGCAACAGAGCAGCAGACGCAGCCTGCAGAGGAACCTGCGGCAGCACCGGAGACCATCCAGGAGACACCGGTAGAGACGGAAACTCCGGCACAGAAGCAGGCAGAAAGGACGGAAAATGCATGAAAACGACAAGACGTGATTTTCTGTGCCTTTCGGCTATGGCATGTGCATGGCTTCTGACGGGGTGTCAGCAGCCCACTGTGGAAGAGCGGGCAGTCAGCTGGCAGCCGCAGCAGGGAAGCAGCGGACCGGCCCCTGAATCTGATCTGCTGATGAATGCGGCGCTGGACGACGATGCTGTTCTGCAGGAGGGGATCCGAATCCCCCAGAACTTTGAACTGCCGCTGGAAGGATCAACGGGCTTTGCAGGAGCAGCCGTGATGCCGCTGTACGAGAAACCGGATGAGACCAGTGCGGTGCTGCGCAGACTTGCGGCAGGAGATATGTTCTACATCCGGCAGGAATCGGGTTCATATTGGCAGGTCTGCCTGCTGGATGGCACCGTGGGCTGGTTGCAAAATGAATTGTGCATGATCAATCTGCCGGATGTTCTGCCCTCCATTGTATACGAAAACCCCAACGCAACAGCATCGATTTTTAAAACCTGCGGCGAAGATATTGAGGGCATTACGGGGCAAAAGCTGTATGACGGCCTGTTCTATAACCAACGCCTTGGGCGGGATGAGTATGTGATGCCCATCAACTATGCCATGGCAAAAAAGGTCGGGGCAGCCCAGAAAAGCGCTCTGCAGGCGGGCGATTGTTTGAAGATCGTAGAGACGTTCCGACCTTATGAGGTGCAGATGCTGGTAAAGGATGCGGTATATGCCAAGGCGCGGGCCGACAAGGATTTGATGGCGGAGCTGAATAAGGGAGCGTGGAATATCGGCTGGTTCATTGCAACGTCTCTTTCCAACCATCAACGAGGGGTGGCGATGGACACGACTCTGCTGCGCATCACAGAGCAGACGGAGCACAAAATGGCTGGATGTCCCTTTGTACAGGTGACGGGCGAGGAATATGCCATGCCCTCTGCCATGCACGAGCTGAGCAGTGCGGCGGCCTGCTTTACCGGACCGGTGACCTCCAACTCCGCCACTGCATGGAAGCGGGCCACAGCGTCGGCATCCATGACGGACGGTGCACGGCGGCTGCAGAGCTACTGCACCAATGCAGGCATGACACCGCTGGCCTCGGAGTGGTGGCACTTTAATGATCTGGATGCCCAGAACAAAGTGCGTATGACCTCTGGAAACGGAAAATTCTGGCTGGACGGGTGTGTCAGCTGGAAGATGTTTGAGGAATAAACATAGCAAAAACAGGAGGAAAGCAAAATGTCAGAGAAAAAAACGATAAGAGCTGGTGCGGTCTGTTTGTTGGTGAGTCTGCTTGCGGCCCTGTTTTTTACCGCCTGCGTTTCAAAGGCGGTGAATGCGGCAGATAAAATTGAACTGGGCCAGAAGTATCTGACTGAACTGAACTATACGGAGGCTGTGGCATCTTTTACCGAAGCCATCAAGCTGGACCCGGACAACATTCAGGCATACATGGGCCGTGCGGAAGCCTACATGGCCTTGGGTGAGTATGACAAGGCACTGGCTGACTATCGGTTCATCAGCGGAACGACTGAGGATATGCCCTACACACGGGCACTTTCTTACATCGGCCAGGCGGAGGTGCACGAAAAAATGGAACAGCCTGCCCGTGCCATTTCGGATTACGGATTGGCAAAGGCACTGCTGAAGGCCAGTGATGCAGGAAAGTCAGAAAACGTTTCGGAGGAGGATGTCAGCGCAAAGCTGGTGCAGGTGCTGTACGTCCATGCGGCTCTCTGCGAGACTTTGAAAAATTACAATACCGCCTTGGAAGACTACAACGACCTGCTGGAGCTGGGCGAGAACACTGCCGCCAAACGGGACGAGGTGCTTTCTCAGCTGGGTGAGACGGCAGAAGACGAAAACGGCCTGACGGATACAGAAGAACCTGCTGCCGAAAGCACCGCAGAGGAACCGGCGGAAGAGCCGACAGAAGAATCTGCCCCGGGGCAGAAGGCTGCTTCTGAATCTGAAAGCCGGTCGGCCAAGGAAGAAACGAGGCCGGAAGAACCAGCTTCCAGTTCGGAACAGGCAGCAGAAACGGAAGAAGCTGCGGCCAGCCAGGAAGAGGAGCAGCCGGAGGAGCAAAAGACGCAGACCTATACGGCAGAGCGTATGGAACCTTGGTCTAACGAATTCCAAAGCGGAACGACAACAGTGATTGATAAGGTGACCTACCAAATCGGAGGAAATACAATCGTTCTGAATCATACGGAAAATATGATTTGGACGAATAATGCGAACTACGGAGATCCGGGGCAGCACACTTGGAAAATCACTGCAACGGATACCTATACCCTTTCCCAGCCGCTACAGGGAATTGAGAGGAAAGGGCAGTGGGCTGTCATCTGGGATGTTCCAGCTGGGACAGTGGTTTCCCTTTCTGGTATAAAAACTGATGTTTGCGATGGCGAAATGACCGGTTCACGGAATCGGAATAGTCTGGGATGGCTGGAACCATCACATTTTCTGTCAGAAGATGAAGTGTATGAATTGAATGTGGGAGTAGCCCATGATGGGGGTAGAAGCGACACTATGACTGTAGAAAAGGGAAAACTTTATGAATTGGTGGAAGATACTATGGAGAGTTTCATTATCCCTGATGGCGGTTTTGTGTTCCGTGGTGTCTGAACAAAAACATGATGTGAGGTAAAAATATGATCGCGGAAAAAAGAAAGCCGCTGCTGCTGCATCTGGTAGCAGCAGTGCTGCTGGCGGCAATGCTCCTGACTGCTTGTGCATCCAAGGCGGCTACAGCAACGGACAAAATCGAACTGGGCCAGAAATACCTAACGGAACTGAACTATACCGAGGCAGTGGCATCCTTTACTGAAGCCATCAAGCTTGACCCGAATAATATTCAGGCCTACATGGGCCGTGCGGAAGCCTACGTGGCCTTGGGCGAGTATGACAAGGCACTGGCTGATTATCGGTTCATCAGCGGAACAACTGAGGATATGCCCTACACACGGGCGCTTTCCTACATCGGCCAGGCGGAGGTGCACGAAAAAATGGAACAGCCTGCCCGTGCCGTTTCGGATTACGGATTGGCAAAGGCACTGCTGAAAGCCAGTGATGCAGGAAAGGCAGAAAACGTTTCGGAGGAGGATGTCAGCGCAAAGCTGGTGCAGGTGCTGTATGTCCATGCGGCTCTATGCGAGACTCTGATAAATTACAATGCCGCGCTGGAAGACTACAACGACCTGCTGGAGCTGGGCGAGAACACCGCCGCCAAACGGGACGAGGTGCTTTCTCAGCTGGGTGAGACGGAAGAAGACGAAAACGGCCTGACGGATACGGAAGAGCCTGCCGCCGAAAGCACTGCGGAGAAACCGATGGAAGAACCGACAGAAGAATCTGCCCCGGGGCAGGAGGCTGCTTCTGAATCTGAAAGCCAGTCGGCCAAGGAAGAAACGAAACAGGAAGAACCAGCTTCCAGTTCGGAACAGGCGGCAGAAACGGAAGAAGCTGCGGCCAGCCAAGAGAAAGCACCTACTCAGCCAGAAGAAGAAAAAACAAACTGGGTGACCTATACGGAGACAAAAACATCCTTTATGGGGAGTAATTGTATCTTACATGTGAAATATGGAATCGGAGAAAAGAACATTACGGTTCAAGAGACAGAAGACACTGAAGATGACAGAGTTGAAAGTAAAACGATTTATCATTTGTCTGCGCCGCTTCAGTCTGCCAAGCGGGTTGAAAAAGGCTATGATGGACATGTGATTTTTTATGTCCCGGAAGGAACGACTATCACGATGTCCTACTCATATCAGGATGGAAAATATTCGAATCGAGCAGATCCATGCACTTTTAACTGGATAGAAACGAATTGTGTCATGTCTGATAGTGAAGTTGAAAATGCGAATGTTGCCTGTGCAGAGAGCGTGACGATTCAGAAAGGTACAATGTATCAAATGGTGAATGAAACTGTGGATGGGTGGATATGTGATATCGGCGGCGTTGTTTTCTGTGCAGAGTAAAGCGGAGGTGTAAAATCTATATGGTTACAGAAAAAAGAAGGACAGGGCTACGGCTGATAGTGGCAGTCCTGCTGGTAGTGTTTCTGTTTACTGCTTGTGCATCAGGTGCATCGAAAGCAAACGAAAAGATTGAACTGGGCCGGAAGTACCTGACAGAACTGAATTATACCGAGGCAGTGGCGGCATTTACGGAAGTGATACAAATCGACCCTTCCAACATTGAAGCGTAT
>SFJM01000099.1 GCA_004555915.1 Clostridiales bacterium
CGTGGGAAGTTGTTCTGCTCAACGCAAAGGACATCATGGATATGTGCATTTCCGGGACTGTCGGCTGGATGGGCGGCGAAAGTGCCGACAAGACCATCCGGGATATGATTGACCGCTTCGGAACGAGCCAGAACCCCGGCAGCGGGCTTGACATTGCGTATAAGATGCTGGAACAGTGATTTCCTGACTTGCATTTTGACTTGTACGTTTCGAAAAAACAGCCTGATTTTTCCGATTTTTCCACAAGCAAGTCAAAACAATTTGAATATGAAAAATCCCTGTATCTACTGAAACAACAGCGATACAGGGATTATTTCGTGGTGACCCGGCGGGGATTCGAACCCCGGACCCACTGCTTAAAAGGCACAGTAAAGTCCTTTAATACCAGTGCATACAGCCATTTTTGACTTGCACCTGACTTGTACTCCTACTGATTTCCGTCCTTTGATTCCACGGCCCTGTTCTCTAGGTAGGCGTCCAGCTTGTCCACAGATTTCCGCTTGTGGATGGCGTCCAGGTGGGTATAAATCCGCAGGGTGGTGGACACGTCGGCGTGGCCCATCTGAGCGCAGGCCTGCACCACATCCACCCCGGCCAGGTACAGCAGCGTGCAGAAGGTGTGCCGGAGCCAGTGCATGGTAATGGGCGGAATGGTCATGTCAAAGACCTTCGGCCCTGGCTTGCCGGACTTCATGCGCTCCAGATCGGCGGGCGTCCGGGCTCCGTACTTGATATTCAGCTCCCGCATATAAGAGCGCCACAGCTTCGCCCAGGCCGATTCCGTCATAACGCCGCCCCGGGCGCTGTGTATCACCAGCAGATTGTCCCGCGGCAGGCCTGCCATATAGTCGGCCAGCCGCTGGGGAATATCCACGGTCCGCATACCGGCGGCGGATTTGGTGACATGGCGGAGGCTGGGGACGCCGTTTGAATCGTATTCTATAACCTTGTTGACGGTGATCGTCCGCGCCTTAAGGTCCACGTCGTTCCAGGTCAGCGCGGCCAGCTCACCCCTGCGCAGGCCGGAGAGCATCATAATGACCGCCACAGGCTGCGCACGGTGGGGCGTGTCCCAGATCCATTGCTGTTCCTCGTCGGTCAAAGCGCGGCGCTGCTCCTCCTTTCTGCCCACGGCTGCAAGCTGTACCTGTTCTTCCGGGTTTGCGGGAATAACCCGGCCAACGGCCCGCTGCATGATCTGGCGGACCGTGGAGCGGTACAGGTTTATCGTGCGCTGTGAGAGGCCCTGGTCCGTCAGGCCTATCAATACTCGCTCTATATCGTCGGCGCGTACCTGGCCGATCTCATAGCCTTGCAGCTCATCCTTCCACAGATTTACGGCCCTGCGGTAGTTATCCATCTGGCGGCAGGTGATACCCTCCTTCTCTTTCAGGCGGAGCCAATCATCTGCCCATGTGTCGAAGCTATCCCGCTGTGACAGAACATCCAGGCCACGCCCAAGCTGGAGCCGGACGGCGGTCTCCTTCTCCTTCAGTTCTGCCGGAGATTTTCCGTAGACGCTCTTATACTGCCGCTTGCCGTTCTCGTCCCGGCCCAGGATTGTTCCTGGGGCTTTTATTTTTCATCTGGATCATGGTGTAGCTGATACTTTGGTATTTCGGTTAGTTCTTCTACTCGCTCAACGGCCTTCTTCTGACCTTCGTCGTTAAGTTTATCAAGCAATGGGGTTAGGCTTCGAACTGCGTTGCTTAGTAGAACAGATTCCCAATATGCGCGTTCTTCCTCCTGCGCTTGTCCATCTTCCTTTTCTATTCGATCCTGCCATTCTTTACTTGTTTTTCCTGTCAAAATAAAAATAGGCTCTGTTTTATACAACTCGCTGAGCTTTTCGAGGTGGCTTGAATTTATTCCCCGTAGTCCTTTTTCGTATTTACTGATTGTGGATTTTGTAACGCCTAAAATATCAGCAACCTCCTGCTGCGTATACTTAGCCTTTATTCGCAATTCTCGCAAGTGTCCATTATTAAGTGGCATAAAATCCCTCCCTAATAATTATAAGCAGAAAGTATCCACATAGTCAACTTATTTCTTTTTTGTACTTGACAAAAGTAGACAAAATGTCTACAATAAAAGAAAGTATCCAGAACGGATACTATAGATTTGGAGGTGATATTAATGAACATCAGCGCAACTCGAATTGAGACCCTTCTTGCAGAGCGAGGTATGACAAAGAAGGACCTGGCTGGTGAGTGCGGCATTTCCAGGCAGAATATTAGCACCATCGTACGGCGCGGCACTTGCGAGCCGAAAACTGCCGGTAAGCTGGCTGCTGGCCTGGGCGTCCTTGTGACAGACATCATGGAGGTGTAAATATGCAGCTATTCAGATGCGAGACCATCGCCCAGTTCAAAATTGGGATGTGGCTGGCGGATGAGGGAATCGTCCGCGATGATATCTTATCCGCTGAACTGGTGGCGCCGGACACCGTCAGGATCACGAATCCGGCAGGGCAGTACATGGTAATCCGCTGGTGCGGAGACCACGCAGAAATCGAGGGCGATTGATATGCTGTATTTTGTGGTAGCTATCGCCGGAGCCTACCAACTCACCCGTTGGTTGTTTGCTCTGGTGGACATCGTGGAAGGAGTGAAAAGAAATGTATAGACCTGCAAGACCAAACAAGCCGCGCCGGGTGATTCACAGCATCGATGAGCTGCCGGTTCTGTGCGATTGCGCAGAGGCTGGGTTGCTTCTCAGGAGAAACCCGGAGGTCATTGCCCAGATGGCCCGTGATGGCATCCTGAAAGGTGCAAAGCAGGGTCAGAGCTGGTTCTTCCGGCGTGATGACCTGGTAAGCTATCTTGACAAACTATTTGGAGGTGAGGCTGTTTAATGGTGCATGAACGGCTTTCTAATGGGCCTGAGAACGCAGTTTCTCTTAGACATCTTGCAGCATTGCTGGACATGGATGAACGCTCTGTTCGCGCTCAAATCGCCAGAGAACGCAAGGCAGGACATATCATCATCAGCGACAACGAGCACGGATATTTTCTTCCGTCCAGTTCCGATGAGATCAGGCGGTTTTCCCGTTCTATGAACCACCGGGCAAAAGAAATCCTGAAGGTGGCACAAATGGCGGATGATGCCCTTGCAAAGGCCGAGGGACAAGAACGGGTTGAAGGGTGGTGATAGAGTTGCAGAAGGAAAAGGAAGCACCTGGCTACATGACATACAGAGAGGCTGCAATCATGTTCTCCCTGATGCCGGAGCCGGATGCTGCAAAGGCAATCAAGGCAACTGTCAATTATTACCTCTACGGAGAAATGCCGGAGGAGATTACCGGAGTTTCCGCACAGGTCTTCACCATCATGAAGGCGGACATTGACCGCAACAATGAGAAGTACCGTGAAATTGTTGAGCGAAACGCCAAAAACGGCAAGAATGGCGGCAGACCAAGAAAAACCCAGTCGTAACCCACTGGGTTTCCAGTCGCAACCCGCTGGAAAGCAAACTATAAACCATAAACTATAAACTATAAGCTGGAAACTCCAAACCTATAAGGTAAAAGGGAACACCCAGTGTTCTATAAGGAATAGAAGGGAACAGCGCAAAGCGCAGTCCCGCTTGTGAAAGGATGTGATAACAAGTGATGTTTGATTTCAATATTTTTACAAGAGTATGCACTCAGGCATACAAAGAAGTGGACACGCCCTATACGCTGCAAGAGGTACTGGATGTGTTTGAATACTTCTTTGACGCTTACCGGGAGGCAATTGGTGAAGACCATCCGCCAATATGTAAGGCGCAGATAGCGCGGATCATACAGGCTATGCCCTACTATGACAAACCGCCCAATGCTCCAAGCTATTCGGACATTGAGCCGGATTCTTACCCAGTTTTGATTGATGCCTATTTCCGCACACCGTTCCGAAGCTGTGATTACAGGATTAACCACTTTTTCAGCGGGGACGTTCGGACGATGCGGATGTTTGAAGAACTATACTAAGCGACGTTAGTGGAGAATCGAGGACAAACTGCCTGGTCTATGGTCCTGATAATCTGGATGGAATTTCTGCATGGCTGGACCGCATGAGAGAAAAAGGTGCAAAGTAATGGCCTATTACAATACCTGCGCATACTGTGGGGCTCACCTGGACCCCGGCGAAAGCTGCGACTGTGATAAAAAAGAAACCGCTCTGGGCGTCAGCAGCACCCAGGGCGGCATGGTGGAAAAGGTTTTGACAGCCAAATTTCCACCTCCTATTTTACATGAAAAAACGAAAAATGCAAGGAGGTTCGCATGACAAAAGCAGGATTTATGAAACCCGATGAAACATCACGAAATCAGGACGGGTTAATGTGCATCATGGGTCTCAGGGACAAATCAAGAGAGCGATCAAATGGGCACGTCAGGAGCAGTCCAGTTTCAGCGCCCCGGAAGATATTGACGGGCTTGTTTCCTATCTTCGCCGAGAGTTCATCTGAAAGGAGCTGTTTATACCGTGAATCAGGAACAGGCGCAGAATCTGATTAGTAAGCTGACATACGAAGAGAAGGTCGCCTTAATGCAACTTCTGAAATCACTAAGCATCAAATAATGGAGGCCATAGCATGAAAATCAAGATCACCTTCGCGGCCGACGAAACCGAGAACGCGGATGCGCTGGCCGCAGACATTAGGAAGCGGCTTCCGAACGCCAGTGTCAAGCGGAGTGACCGGCACCCTCCGTACCGACACCTGTACATCTCAGAAAGTACGTCAAGCACTTGCGTTTTCGGTAAAAATGTTGTAAAATAAAGCTGAAAAGTACCGCCCACATTGGGTTAGCTGAAAGGCACGGGAAATGGATGAAAGGCCGTTTCCTGTGCTTTTTTATTTGCCGAAGGAGGTGCGTGTGGTGGATAGCAGCGAGATTGCGAAGGCTGTGCAGGCTGGAGAAACCGGCACGTTGGAACTATGGATAGCTGTTCGCCGCCTTGCCCTCAAGTTTGCTATGCGGTGGGAGAGGGCACTTGATGGAAAGTCTGGCATGGAGCGAGACGATTTCATGCAAGTAGCCTTCATCGCCATGCTGGACGCCGTAAAGTCATGGGAT
>SFJM01000100.1 GCA_004555915.1 Clostridiales bacterium
GCCCGCAAGCACATTGCAGAACGCGCTGATTTACTGGGAGCTATCCGTTTGCCGAACAATGCGTTCAAGGCAAATGCTGGAACAGAAGTTGTCAGCGATATTATTTTTCTGCAAAAGCGTGACCGCCCTATCGACCATGAGCCAGACTGGGTACAGCTCGGCAAAACGGAAGATGGCTTTGCCATCAACCAGTATTTTGTAGACCACCCGGAGATGGTGCTGGGTGAGCTGACTTCTGAAAGCACCCAGTATGGTCGTGAGGAATGCACCGTGCGCCCCATCGAGGGCGCAGTGCTGGCCGACCAGCTTGCCGAAGCAATCCAGCATATTGAGGGACAGTACGCTGAAGTTGAGGTGGAAACACCAGATATTGCGGATGCTGAAAATGAAAAGCACATTCTTCCGGCTGACCCGGATGTGAAGAATTTCTCCTATACGGTGGTAGACGGTGAGGTGTACTACCGGGAAAATTCGGTCATGACACAGGTGGAGCTTTCCGACACCGCCAAAGGCCGTGTGACCGGGATGGTGGAGCTGCGGCAGATTGTCAACGAACTTATCGACCAGCAGTTGAATGACTACCCGGATGCTGACATTCAGGCAACGCAGGATAAGCTGAACACCGCCTACGATGCCTTTTCCGCAAAGTACGGTCTGCTGAATGACCGTAAGAACGGCAGATTATTTGAGCAGGATTCCTCTTACTATCTGCTGTGTTCTCTGGAAAATCTGGATGAGCAGGGTCAGCTCAAATCCAAAGCGGCAATGTTCACAAAACGCACCATCCGCCCGGAACACACCGTCACCAACGTGGACACGCCCACGGAAGCTCTGGCGGTTTCCATCGGAGAACATGGCCGGGTGGACTTGCCCTATATGGCAGAGTTGCTCGGTACTCCCGGTGACTATGAGCGCATTACCAGTGAATTGTCCGGCGTCATCTTCAAAGACCCCGGCGCAGACCCCACCGACCCGGAAGCAGGCTGGCAAATGGCGGATGAATACTTGTCCGGCAATGTCCGGGCAAAACTGCGCATAGCACAGCTTGCTGCTGAAACCAACCCGGAGTTTGCAGTCAACGTCACCGCATTGGAAAAGGCGCAGCCGAAAGACCTTGAAGCGTCTGAAATTGATGTGCGGCTGGGTGCAACATGGCTTGCGCCGGAGATCATCCAAAAGTTTATGGCAGAAACTTTCCAGATTCCCTACTATCTGCGTCATGCAGTTAAAGTGAGATATTCTCCCTATACCGCAGAATGGCGCATTGAGGGCAAGTCGGCTATGGGCAGAGGCGACATTACCTCCACCGAAACCTATGGCACATCCCGCGCCAATGCCTACAAGATTCTGGAAGATACGCTCAACTTGAAAGATGTGCGCATCTATGATGCCATTGAAGATGAAGAAGGCAGACCGAAGCGCGTCCTGAACAAAACGGACACCATGCTGGCGCAGCAGAAACAGCAGGTAATCAAAGATGCTTTCGCCAACTGGATCTGGCAAGACCCCCAGCGGCGCATTGCACTGGTGAAGCAGTACAACGAACTGTTCAACAGCAACAGACCGCGCGAATACGATGGTTCCCACATCCACTTTGTCGGTATGAACCCGGAAATTTCGCTCCGGGAACACCAGCGCAACGCCATCGCTCATGTGCTTTATGGCGGTAATACGTTGCTTGCACACGAAGTGGGAGCCGGAAAGACGTTTGAGATGGCAGCATCCGCAATGGAAGCCAAACGGCTGGGGCTGTGTCAGAAAAGTCTTTTTGTGGTGCCAAATCATCTGACGGAGCAATGGGCGGCAGAGTTTTTGCACCTATACCCCAATGCCAAGCTGCTGGTGGCTCGAAAAAAGGACTTTGAAACCGCCAACCGCAAAAAATTCTGTGCTAGAATTGCGACTGGGGACTACGATGCGGTCATCATCGGTCATTCACAGTTTGAGCGCATCCCGTTGTCCTATGAGCGTCAAGAACGCATTATTCAGGAGCAGATTGATGAAACGCTTGCCGCCATCAACGAACTGAAAGCCACTGCTGGCGAAAATTTCAGCATCAAGCAGATGGAAAAGACACGCAAAACGCTGGAAACCAAGCTGGAAAAGCTACGCTCCGATGCGAGAAAGGATGATGTTATCACCTTTGAGCAGTTGGGCGTGGATAGGCTTTTTGTGGATGAGAGCCATTTTTACAAGAACCTTTTCCTCACGACAAAAATGCGCAATGTCGCTGGTTTGTCTACAAGTGAAGCGCAAAAATCGAGCGATATGTTCGGAAAGTGCCGCTACTTGGATGAGATCACAGGCGGGCGCGGCGTGGTGTTTGCTACGGGAACGCCCGTGAGCAACTCCATGTCGGAGCTGTACACGGTCATGCGCTATCTGCAATATGGCACACTCCAGCAAAAAGGGCTGACACACTTCGACTGCTGGGCATCTACTTTTGGTGAAACCACCACCGCCATTGAACTTGCCCCGGAGGGTACGGGCTATCGTGCGCGCACCCGATTTGCGAAGTTTTTCAACCTCCCGGAACTGATGTCGATGTTCAAAGAGGTTGCCGACATTAAAACCAGCGATCAGCTTCATCTGCCTGTGCCGGATGCAAAGTTTGAAACCGTGGTAGCGAAACCGTCCGAGATTCAGAAAGAAATGGTGCAGGAGCTGAGCAGACGCGCTGCGAAAATCCACTCCGGCGCGGTGGATGCGTCCGAGGACAATATGCTGTGTGTCACCAACGATGGCCGAAAGATTGGTCTGGATGTTCGCCTGATGAACCCCATCCTGCCGGACGACCCCAACAGCAAACTGAACACCTGTGTTCGGAACGTGCTGCAAATCTGGGCGGATGGTAAGGAGCAAAAGCTGACGCAGCTTCTGTTCTGCGACCTCTC
>SFJM01000039.1 GCA_004555915.1 Clostridiales bacterium
ATCGCTGACAACTTCTGTTCCAGCATTTGCCTTGAACGCATTGTTCGGCAAACGGATAGCTCCCAGTAAATCAGCGCGTTCTGCAATGTGCTTGCGGGCAGAGCTGTCTTTACTGTCCAGCGTGTAACGGCTAGTGACAAAGGCCACAATGCCGCCCGGACGCACTTGGTCGATGGCTTTGGCAAAGAAATAGTTGTGGATGCTGAAACCAAGTTTGTTGTACGCCTTGTCGTTTACCCGGTATTGGCCAAAGGGAACATTACCCACGGCAAGGTCATAGAAATCGCGGCGGTCAGTGGTTTCAAATCCAGCAACTTTAATGCTGGCTTCCGGGTAGAGCTTTTGTGCAATGCGGCCTGTGATGCTATCCAGTTCCACGCCGTATAAGCGGCTGTCCTGCATGGTGTCCGGCAGCATACCAAAGAAGTTGCCCACGCCCATGCTCGGCTCCAAAATATTGCCGCTGCGGAATCCCATACGCTCCACGGTATCATAAATAGAGTGAATCACCACTGGAGAAGTATAGTGTGCGTTCAGGGTGCTGGCACGGGCGGCAACATATTCTTCCTCGGAGAGCAGCCCTTTCAGTTCGGTATACTCCTTTGCCCAGCTATCTTTTTTATCATCAAAAGCGTCTGGCAGACCACCCCATCCAACATACTGCGAAAGCATTTCCTGCTCCTCGGCGGTGGCTCCACGGTGTTCCTGCTCCAACTGGAACAGGGTGCGGATGGCGGCAATATTCCGGGCGTATTTCTGTTTTGCACCGCCCTCGCCCAGATGATCGTCCGTAATGCGGAAATTTCCAGCAGCTTCCGGCACAGGTTCGGCATTCAGGGCTTCGTCTGCGGTGGCTGCATCCGGGAATGTCTGCCATTCGCCGTTGACCTCTACAGAAATAGGCAGCTTGTCCAGTGATTCATCAGACGTAGGCTCATTCCGTCGCAGACTGTCCTCGAACTGCTGTTTGTTCAACACCTCGTTGCTCCACGAATAGCCCTGCGCACTGGTGTCGATGCGCACATCGGTTTCACCAACATAGCCGACCTTTCCCTCGATGGTTCGGGTAGGCAGTTCAACAACGACATCATCCCCGACCTTATAATCGACTGCTTTTTCGGGAGCGGTGTCAAGAGCTTCGTCTTGCTGTTCGTACAATTCCCGGACAACAGACAGCGGTTCTTCCCGAAAAATCG
Source organism: Clostridiales bacterium (assembly GCA_004555915.1). Taxonomy (GTDB): domain Bacteria; phylum Bacillota; class Clostridia; order Oscillospirales; family Butyricicoccaceae; genus Butyricicoccus_A. Next base: position 1,197 of record SFJM01000039.1, read on the forward strand.
GCACCCGCATATCGGCCAGTGCCATATCCTGCAAGGAAACCTTGCCCTTATCAAAATCCACTCCGTCAATCCGAAATTTCCGGCCATCCATATTGATGATGGAGCCGATGGGCAGATAGTCCTCTTTGTGCAGATGTTTAGTCTGGTGATGAGTCCCATCTTCGTTCAATCCGGCAAGGTAAACATCGTTGCCCGCAGACCACAATTCTTTTGACTTTCTTGCCCATAAGCTAGGTGGAAAGCCTGTGACCTGAACTTCGCCCAGTGCTGTTTCTCTCGTAAACAAAGCACTGTTGAGAACTTTTGCGACCTTGGCAGCATCTTCTCCATAGAACATAAAATTGCCGCCAGCTTCAAATCCAACCAGAGTATCCGGGTGCTGCGCCTTTAATGCAGTGTATTCGGCTGCACTGGCGGCGTTCAGTTCAAGGGGAAAGTCGATGGCTCTTCTTTCTTTGTCCGACAGGTAGCGGTTAGACTGAATCATCAAATCAATATATTTTTCGACCCGATCCCAGCGGAGAAGCACTTTCTGATGGTCGGGATAATGCTCAAACGTCAGACCCTTGCTGTCATGGTCAAGCCAACCACTGCTTCCGTCCAGATAAGTGTGTGAAGAACCGCCGGGGCCATACGGTGCATATTCGTTGGCAAGAGCTTTTGCCCGGAGTTTTCGGTCAGGCTGGAGCTGATAAATTTTCCAGATGCGAAGTTTGCTGTTTTCAAAGTTAGAACCTCTCCGCAGCGCGTTTTCGATCTCAGCCTGTGACAAAGAGAAAGCGGAGGGCGATTTTTCGCTCTCCGCTTGGTCGATGGATTCAATTTGTTCAGCTTCGGTGGGAATGTGTGCATCGAAGAAACTTAGCTGTAAATCAGCTCGTTCATCACCAGTTCCTCGGCCTGTGCTTTCAGGCTGTTCATGTGCTGCACCCACTCCATCTGATACTGCTCCTTGTTCGGAGCCGGGTTCTGTTTCAGCAATTCCTGCATGGTCTGCCGCATCCGGCTCTCTGCGGTTTGCTCCACCTCCAACAGGTGCGGATGCAGAGTTCCCGACAGAAGCATCGAGTTGTACAGCACCGGGCGATGCTTCATCAGGTAAGTCCGGCGCAGTCGCCCGTACTTGCCCAGTGTTTTCTCCTGCCGGGGCAGGGTCAGGTTCGGGAGCTGATAATCTCCGATGGTCGAGTAGGTCACGTTCCTGCTGTTCATATTCATACTGGCTCCTTTCTACATTGCGGCGGCGGATTGTCGTCTTTACGGTTCTTTCGATGTTGCGCAGCACATCCCGGCTGCACTCGCTGACTGCGGTGCCCAACGCATACACGGCGGCAGGAGTGGAAAAGGAGAAGATGGCCTGAAAATCGTCCCGGTCAAAATGTCCTTCCGGCTCAAAACCGCATCGTTCAAGGACAGCATAGGTGATGCTGATTGCAGCGGCACTTTTGAACTGGAACTCCTGTCCGGCTTCATCATAATCCATCAGGAACGAGCCGTCAACGATGTCGAGAATGTCACCGCTGTTGTTATCCCAATAGGAATCCACCAGCTTGCCGCAAATGTCCGCGATCTGCTGGGTGATTCGTTCATGCCGGACACCGTATTCTCTGGCAAGCATTTCAGACACAGGCTGAACCAGATCAGGGCCGAGCTGCCACACCTCCGGGTCACGGGAATTGCGGCGCACCCCGGTGTCCGACACATCGAAAACGTAGTGCAGCCGGGGAAATCCGCTGGATTCGTCCAGCAGAGCAATGCCCTTGGCACCACGGCGCACATAGCGGTTCATCCGGTTGTTCCAGATGTCAAAGTCGGCGCAGGCGGTGGCATCCGGGCGCTGGGCGTAGATCATGAGCTGGTCCGCAAAGGGGTACTTGTACAGCCGGGATGCGGTGGTCAGGTAGTCCGTCCAGCTTTCCCAATACCGGGTCAGTTCCTTTGCCGTTTGCTGGGCGAGGTTCAGGTATTCTTGCGTTTTGTTTGGCATTGCGTTCCTCCCTTCATGTTTCGTGGAAAACAAAAAAGCGAGTGGCCTTTTCAGGTCACTCGCTTATGGAATCTATGGTATTTTAATCGTATTTTGCGGCGAATTTTTCTGCCATCTCAAGTAGACGGTCAAATGTCTGATTTTCCTCCGGCTGCTCGATCAGTTTTGCAAGCAGGGCGCGGAACACATCGGTGCTGTCCTGTCCCAGTGCCACCGCAACCTTGTCGATGCAGTCGTGCAGCTTTTTGACTACATCATCGGACGGCTTGGATTTTGCAAGCAAGTCCGAAAGGTAACTAATGAACGGATAGGTGGAATCATCGTTGATGATCTCATTGGTTTCGTTTAAGATTTTCTGATTTTCTTCAGGGGAAATCTCGCCTTTTTCATTCAGAATCTCACGAGAAGATGTACGGCCTTTCAGAAAAGTGGCAAAGAGCAGGCGGTCAAGGGGAGAACGCTTGATGGTGTCCATTGGCTGTCCTCGCTTTCAGTTTTAAGTCTTAATCGATAAAGTATTATTAGTATAACATAAATCCGCAAGTGCTATCAAGACCGCATCTTTGAGGGTTAATATTTTTTCGTATAGACTGTCACTAGCAGTAAACTATTATGATCGTATAAGACGCCATTTGTTATTTACAAACCCCTTATTGTCCTGTCCGTTATTCTTTATAGCCGAAGATTCAATATGTGTCGTTTCATTTGCAGCATCAATTCCAGAATCATAGTTGCAATACCGTGTTGCAAGTTTCTGAAGCTCTTTGTCTTTAGTGTAGAGGTATCTCTTATATGTGACCGCTGTGGCAAGAATCAGCAAATCCATAAAGGAATTTCTGTAGTTGGCTTTCACATTGTACTCGCCTTTGATTTCTTCATAGATACGGTACATCACATCTACAATTTCTTGAGTTATCGGAACCACAGATAAATCATAATCTATTAAGAACTGCACTTTATTACGAAATGTTATATAATCTTTCCTGCTATACGTATTTCTTGCAAAAAACAGCAATCCATCAAGATCTTTTCGATTTATTAGTTGACTGATGGCCTCGTTTGAATAAATCACAATGCTATCGAATTCGCTGTTAAAATCGAGGACAATCTTATCGGTTCTATATTTTCCTATTTCACATCCTTTTCTTCTGAAGCGATAGTGAGTAGGTAAAGGCGGATGGTTGATTGCCAATTTGACAGGGTATATTTTTGCGCGATTACAGTCTCTTTCCATAACGCTCAGAAACTCTAACGCAACAACAGATGAAATTTGACCGCCCGTTATATCACATTTCTGAATAACGTCCTCGATGTCTTTATCAAGTGAGTTCTTATTGTCGTTAAATTTGTAAAAAAGGATTTGCGTATCAAAGAAATCCATATATCATACTCCTTGATGGTCTGGCACAAAAAAGAAAAAGGACCCCTGAAAGTAATTTGATTATAGCACACAATTCGCAACCACAAAAGAGGATATGTACGCCGCCAACAGGCGGCAAAAATCAGTTGAGCGGAAATTCAACTTCATCGAAATCGGCATCCGATATGAGTTTCAGCTTTTCGATAACGCCCTCGGACAATTCCCGCAATGCCGTTTCATCCGGCAGAAGATAGCACTGCATAAGCCGCAGTTCCTGCATCAACCCCAGTCGAGTGCCGGAATTGTAGAGCATCATCAGCATCAATTCTTCGCCATTAAAGTTCATGAGCATCCCTCGCTTTCCGGCACCCAACGGGGCTGCACTCCGGGACATCGCATTTTTCTTTTGCGCCAGCCAGCGAAGCCAGTTTTTCCAGCGTGGAAGGGCGGTTGTTTGCACCAAGTTCTTCAGCTTCTGCGGCTCTGTCCATGACGAAGTCATAGTCCTGCAACAGCCGTCGCCCCTTTTCCATGTGATGTGCTTCCAGAATCTGCTCCCTGACTTCCTGAATTGTCAGCTCCGGCGCGTCAACCTGCCCGCCATCCATCACGGAAAAGTCGCTGTGATAAAGTGTATAATCCCAGCCATCATCACAGGACTGGATAGCAATATAGCCCTTGCCGCCCAGCTCCCATGCACCCTGATTATCCTGCGTCTGAATTTCTGGGTAGAAATCTGCGTGGTTCCTGCCCATAACATCGGCAAACTGGCAGATGTGGAACACATTGCCCAGACCGCCCATATCAAAGTGGTAATCATCCAAATGTTCCAGCTTTGCCGTAAAACTGCGGCCATCCGGGTAGTCCACTTGAATCACACCACCATCAGGAATTCGGTAGAGATCGTCATAGTGACTGTTGATGAGCCGAATATCTTTTGGCATCGTTTCAGGCTCCCAAATACGCCGTTTGTGGATGCCGGATGCGGGAACGCTTTCGAGAATTTTTATGCTTTCAAGTTGGATGACCTTGCGCTCATCTTCCGAAAGTACAAACAGATACCAGTTCCGAGCAGCAGCCATCATGTTCCTGCCATCCGGCGGCAGATTCTTTTCGGAAATCTGCCCGCTTTCCAGCGGTTCGCCCGTTACCTTATTATAAGTGGCAAAGCCAACACCTGCGCTATTTTCTCGGAGGTGCAGATAGCGTTCATCGTTGATGAGGTAGACCGCTTCATTTAGCTTTTCCATCAGCAACTGCCCTCAAATTCCAGCGAGAATTTGCTGCGACCATCGGCTTCAGTGGTCAGCAAAACCGTTGCATTGTAGGTCTTGCCCTTGGCACTACGGCAGTCTTTCAGGCGGACACGGCCGTCCCGCAGCAACTTGTCGGCTACATGAGCATCCATCCGTTTGCCCAGACGCTTGAAGAAGGCGTTGTCTTTCCACAGTACAAAGCGGCATTCCCGGTTCTCGCAGAAATAGCCCTTTTCGCGCTCCACAACAGATTTGCCACAGTTCGGGCAGATACCAATCACTTTATTTTTCATAAGCGCACTCGCTCCTTTCACGGCCTCGGTGGTGTTTACCAGCGAGGAGATCATATCGTTGATTTCAGTCATAAATGTCTTTGGCTCCATCTCGCCGCGCTCCACGCGCAGCAGTTTTGTTTCCCAGTCGGCAGTCATGTCAGCGGACTGGACTTCTTCGGGCATCACTGTAATCAGGGCTTTGCCCTTGTCGGTAGGCAGCAGCACTTTGGTTTTCTTGTCACCTTTGCGCTCCAGAAAGCCCTTTGCCACTAATTTTTCGATAATAGCCGCTCGCGTAGCCGGAGTTCCAATGCCCTGACGTTCTGCATCCTCCGGCATACTGTCCGCGCTGGCCGTTTCCATAGAGTGCAGGAGCGTATCTTCTGTGAAATGCTTCGGCGGTGAGGTCTGGCCTTCTTTCAGTTCAGCACCAGCAATGCCGCACTCGCTCTGCTCCTGCACATCCGGCAGAGCAGCAGGCTCTTTCTTTTTGTCCAGCAGATCGTCCAGCATTTTGCGCTCGATGCCTTTCCAGCCCTCGTCCAAAACTACCTTGCCTTTTGCCGAAAATTCTTTCCCGGCGCAAATGGTGGTCAGGGTGGTTTCCGCATAGCGGTGAGGTTCGCCAACAGCGCAGAGCAGACGCACCGTAATCAGCCGCAGGATGCTTAATTCTCCGGCGGGCAAAGCCGAAAAGTCTGCCTGTGCCACACTTGCCGTGGGCAGCAGTGCATGGTGGTCACTGACTTTGCTGTTGTTGATTGCTTGCTCTGCATGGACAGGCACAGCTTCATGCACATCAAAGGCTCCCGCAGCAGCCGACATCAGCCCCGGCAGCGATGCCGCCATATCCTCAGTCAGAAAACGGCTGTCCGTGCGCGGGTAAGTGATGAGCTTTTTCTCGTACAAGCTCTGTGCATAGTTCAAGGTCTGCTGTGCTGTAAAGCCCAGCAAGCGGTTGGCATCCCGCTGGAGCGTAGTGAGGTCATAGAGCGGCGGTGGATTTTCGACCTTTTCCTTGCGCGTGATTTTCTGGATCGTGGACACCATCTCCTTTCTGCACTCCGCAAGCAGCTTTTCCGCGTCCGCTTTTTCAGAAATGCGGCGGCTTAATGCCACAAAACCGCTTGTCAGCTCAAGAGCCACCGTGTAGAACTTTTCCGGCACAAAAGCGGCAATGGCGGCTTCTCGTTCCACCGTCATGGCAAGTGTCGGGGTCATAACACGCCCGACTGCCAAAGGCCGACCATACAGGCAGGAAAAAAGCCGGGAACAGTTGATGCCGACCATCCAATCGGCACGTTCCCGGCAGAGTGCAGCCTGATACAGTGCATCATATTCAGTTGACGGTTTCAGATTTGCAAAGCCCTCACGGATAGCATTATCCTCCATGCTGGAAAGCCACAGACGGGAAACTGGCTTCCTGCACCCTGCCTGTTCGTAGACAAGCCGAAAGATTAGCTCTCCCTCGCGGCCTGCGTCACAACTGTTTACCACGGTCTCAACGTCTGCCCGGTGCAGGAGCTTTTTCAGAACAAAAAACTGCTTTTTAGTGCTGGCAGACACCAGATACTGCCATTTTTCCGGCAGGATGGGTAAATCAGCAATGTTCCACTTTACATACCGCTCACCGTAGGCACTGGGCGGTGCAAGCTCCACTAGATGCCCGACACACCAGCTTATGAGATAGCCGCTACCCTCAAGGTAGCCATCCTGCCGCCCATGCGCACCTAAGACTTTGGCATAAGCCATTGCCACGGACGGTTTTTCGGTCACGATCAATTTTGCGATAAGAAATCCCTCGTATCATAAAAGAGTAGTATTTATAGACCGCTCTCCAGCGGAATGCTACAATAGTTTCAGGGTGCTGTGGATTGGTGAAAAATCCCTACCGTAAAGACGGTTTATTGGAGGCTCCAACCACAGCTTCTTTGTTGAAATGTTAATCAGTTAGATACCGCCAGACGGTTTATTTAGAACGAGGTTACAAGAGCAAAGAAGTCTGTGGTCCTGAACAGTATCGAAATAAATACGCCGGAGGTATCAAAATGGTTTGTGTTGGAATTGATGTTGCCAAGGATAAGCATGACTGCTGTATTCTTGATTCAGATGGAATGGTTCGTGCTGACTGCTTTACCATCCCCAACAACATGGATGGATTTAAGCAGCTGCTTCAAACGATTCGAAACTGTACCAAAAAGTTAGACAAAATAAAAGTAGGACTCGAGGCTACCGGACATTACAGCTACAACATTCTTGGATTTCTTCTTGACAATGACCTGGCCGTCTATGTCATGAATCCTTTGCACACCAACCTGTACCGAAAAAGTCTCAGCCTTCGCAAAACCAAAACCGATCGTGTGGATGCAAGAACGATTGCAACTATGCTATTGTCCGATGTAGATCTCAAGTCCTACACGGATACAGCATACCACAACGAAGAGTTAAAGTCACTAACAAGATACCGATTCGATAAGGTTCGTGAAAGAGCCAAGCTGAAGCAGTCAGTGTCCAGACTGGTCACGATCCTGTTCCCGGAATTGGAAAAGCTCGTTCCCTCTCTCCACGGTGTTTCGGTCTATGCTCTTCTCAGCGAATATCCCGGTGCAAAGCAAATTTCAGAAGCCCATCTTACCAAGCTGACAAACCTTCTTTCAATAGCGTCCAAGGGGCACTACGGAAAAGAGAAGGCCATCCAGATTCGAGAGGCAGCCAAATCGTCTATTGGATCTGTCATGCCTGCCAAATCTCTGGAATTGAAGCACACTATTAAACTCATTAAGGAACTCACCTCCGAGATCGACGAAATTGAAGATTCGATTCAGCAAATCATGGATGAATTGCATCCACCGATTCTTTCTATTCCCGGTGTCGGTATCCAGTCAGCAGCCATGATCCTTGCTGAAATCGGTGATTTTTCCAACTTTGAATCTCCTGACAAAATCCTTGCTTACGCTGGTTGCTCTCCATCTACATACCAGTCAGGAAAACTTACAAACTGTTACGCTCATATGGAAAAGCGTGGTTCACGTTATTTGCGATATGCCCTTTACAACGCAACCAAGTACGTTTGTCATTGGAATCCTGTCTTTGCCAAATACCTTGCCAAAAAACGTGCTGAAGGTAAGCACTATAATGTTGCCCTGTCTCATGCCACAAAGAAACTCGTGCGGCTGATCTACGCTTTGCAGAAGTCTGGAAAAGCATATCTTACAGCTGCCTGATTTTCTCCAGAGCCTGAGCCAAATCCAAGAACAACTTAGCTGGCGCAGCGAACCCTTGACAAACCGAAGCATTCAAATGCTATTCTGTTTCTGCGAGGGTTGGCCGGGCTTGCTTTGCTATTCTCTCCGTCGCCCTCGCTGCTCTGATTTCAGCATTTGAATGCTGTTTGTCAGGGGCAGCGAATCGTTGACGGATTTTTTCATTTTGGGGCTTGACTTTTAATAGTTAGTCTCCAATCATTTTGAAAGCCGTCCGAATCCGGCAAGATACTGTTGCCAGTAGGACGAGTGGATGTCAGCATATTTGATGGGGTCTCCGGCACTGACCATCATGCCATTACCGAGATAGATTCCGCAATGGCTCATCCCCGGCGTATCATACGTTCCTTTGAAGAAAACCAAGTCACCGGGCTTTGCTTCGGCTTCAGAAATATGCTGGCTCTTCTGCCACAATCCGTTGGCAGTAGTGCGCCCAACATCATAGCCGTTCTGGTTGTAGACCCAGCAAACATAGCCGGAGCAGTCGAAGCCTGTTTCCGGGGTGGAGCCACCCCAAACATAGGGAGTGCCAACATATTTTTTGGCTTCCTCATAGATATCGGCAAACTCCGTGTCAGTTAGAGCTTCCGCAGGAACCGTGTAGTCGATGCCGGGTGCGCCGGAGCCATCCGAGCCACCGGGCGGCAAACCACCGTTGAACAGGTAAGGCCGACCGCCCAGTGTGTCCTGAAAAATCTCGTACCGTTTCCACTGATCTTCGGTCAGCTCTTCCCGGATAACAACTTCCAGACCACGGTTTTCCAGTTTGGTGTGGAAAATCTTGTACTCATACGGCACCTGCGTAGGAACTGGGATGCCCGCAGGACTAATGATCCATACGGTCTTGTATCGAATCTGCACCTCGACCCACGTTGTCAGCTTGTACTGCTTTTTGAAAATCTCCTGCAACTTACCCTGCACTTCCGACCGGGTGTAATCGTCATACAGGGTAGTCAAGAAGGAAGTGAGCTGCCACGGGTCATGTTCGATGGGGTCAAGATGGTACTGATACTCGTTGTAGCCCGGATGGTCTTGCGGAGTGCGCTTGATTTTTTTGTCCAGTTCCTTTTCTAGCTTCTTGTAATCCTGTTCTGCACCGCGAATGTCCCTGTCCTCGGCAGAATAAATCGTCTGCCCGGATACTTGGGTACTGCCCGAAAAGAGGATGCCGCAGGAGGAAAAGCCAGACATCACCATCAGGATGAGCAAAACAAAAACGCCCACGATTACAAGAACGTGCGCGTTACTCTTTGCGGCGGTCATAAGGCTGTTTACTGCCGAACCGACCACAGATTTTCCCTTGTCCACTACTTGTTCTACACCAGACCGTGCGGCAGATGCACCGCCGGATACAGCTTTTTTGCTTCCAACGGTCTGTGCCGCTGTGCCACCAGACCGGGCTGCGGCATAGTAGCTCTGTCGAATGTCATGTTTCTGCCGCCATCGGGAGAGCCAATTGGAACCACCCTCACGGGTACCGATGCCGGAATCTCCTGCATTTTGTGATGCAGTTGGTTCTTGCGCAGAAGATTTTGCGGTTTTGGAGTTTTTCTTGCCCTGCACCTTGGCTTTCTTTTTCAGTTTCCGGGCATAGCGGCTCTTGGAAATATCGCGGACATTTCCAGCGGCCTTTTCACCCTCGCTCAACGCCTGCACACCGACATTATCTTCCTCATACTGGTCGATTTCCCGATGCACCGCAGTCCGGGCGGCATTGGCAGCGTACATCTCGCGCTTTTGCGCTTTGCTCAAACGGCTCAGTTCGTCCGGGGTCAGTTCTGCCTTGCCAAATCGCAAATGCTGGTTTTTTTCTGCGGCCTTGTCCGCATCGAGTTTCAGCTTCTTCTTTTTGGGCGTGGACTGCTCGACCCTCGCTTTCTTCGGGGGAGAGCGTGTCTTTTTGGCTGACGTTTCCTCTTTGAAGTTCAGCTTCGGATTGCTCATTCCTTTTTGCCCTCCGAAACCTCACCCAACTTCGTGGTCATGATGCGATACAGTTCCAAATCGGTGGGGAATCTGTCCACGAACGGGAGAATAACATTGCCGAAGAAAAGCAGTCCTTCACCTTCACCGGAGTGCGTCACATAGGAAAGCTGATGGGGCGAGATGTTGAGCTGCTTTGCGAGGATTTGACGGTCGCCAGCGGCCTGATTCAGCATGATGATCATGTCGCTGTTCTCGAAAATATTCTCTACCTCACGCGAAGAAAGCAGGTCTTTGACGTTCTGCGTTAATCCAGTCGGCACTCCGCCCCATTTTCTGAACCGCTTCCAAATCTCCACAGAATAGGCCGCAGTCTGCTCCTCTTTTAAGAGGAGGTGCATCTCGTCCATATAATATCGGGTGGACTTTCCGCTACTACGATTGGCAGTGACACGTCCCCAGACCTGATCCTGCACGATGAGCATACCGAGCTTCTTCATCTGCTTGCCCAGTTCTTTAATGTCATAACAGACGATTCTGTTGTTGACGTTCACGTTGGTGCGGTGGTTGAACAGATTCAGACTGCCCTTGACGTAGATTTCCAGAGCGGTAGCAACATGATGAGCTTCTTTCTCGTCCTGCTGGAGCAGGGCGTTGTACAAGTCCTCCAGAATCGGCATATTCTCCGGGCAGGGGTCAGCAAAATATTTCCGATAAATCAGATGCACACAGCGGTCAATGACCGTCTTTTCCACCGGGAGCAGACCTTCCTTGCCGCCGACAACCAGTTCGCACAGAGAAAGAATAAAGTCCGCTTTCAGGGACAGCGGATTATCTTCTTCCGAATAGTTGGCGTTAATGTCCATCGGGTTGATGAACTGGGTGCTGTTGGGGCTGATTTTAATGACCTGTCCTTTCAGTCGGTTTACCAGTGGGGAATATTCGCCTTCGGGGTCGTTGATGATAATATCATCATCCGTCACCAGAAAGGCATTTGCGATTTCACGCTTTGCCGAGAAACTTTTGCCGGAGCCGGGAGTACCGAGGATAAGTCCATTCGGATTTTTCAGCTTCTTTCTGTCCACCATAATCAAATTGTTGGAGAGAGCATTCAAACCGTAGTACAGAGATTCTTTGCCGGACTGGTAAAGCTCCTGTGTGGTGAATGGAATGAAAATGGCCGTACTGCTGGTAGTAAGGCCGCGCTGAATCTCAATCTGATTATCGGCCAGCGGCAGAGAGGACATAAGCCCCTGTTCCTGCTGGTAATCCAAGCGGCACAGATTGCAGTTGTGCTTCTGTGCGATGGAGCTTGCCTGAAAGACATTGTTTTCCAGTTCCTGTTCGGTACGCCCGGTGTTCAGCACGAGGAATGTCACCAAAAACATTCGCTCGTTCTGGCTCTGCAATTCTTTCAGCAGGGCTTTGGCATCACGGCCATAGGTCGCCAAATCGGACGGAATGATGTCAATATCATACCCGGCGCGGATGGCTTTCTTCTGCTCCTCAATCTTGCTTCTATCAAGTTCAGTAATCGTGCGCTTGACCGTTTTAATGGCGCGGTTTTGGTCAACGCTCTGAATGTGCATGGTGACAATCTGGCTGGAATCCATATCCAAAAAATCTTTCAGAAGCTGGTCGCTGATGTCGGATGCCGTGATGCTCAGAAAGCTGGCAGCGCAAAAGATGCCGCCCATCTGGAAGGTGCGGCTGTTCTTGAAGGCAAAGGCGGTAGGCGCAATGGCATCCTTCGCCGAAAGCCCACTTTTTACGAGGTCTTTCCAGTCGAAATGAAACTTGGATGCGCCGTCCATGTTGAACATATCGTGCATGAGTTTCAGCCGCTGGACACCGTTCAGGGGCTTTGCCTGCACCCCCAGTCGGTGAAAGTTGTTGAGCAAATCGTTTTGGATGTGGTCAAGCCGGGGCTTGACCTGTGCCATGCTTTCGCCCTCCACACCAAAGGTGATGAATTTGGTCTTGGTCAGACCATTATTGCCCTTGGCAAGCTGCTGGCGCAGCATCTGGGAATACTCGGCGCGAACATCATCGAAACCGTCCTTCTGAAACGGAATGCGAATGCTCTTTTCAAACTCGGTGCTGTCGGTTGCCATGTTCACAAAGGACAATTCAAACTTGATGCTGGAATCGAAGAAGTTCAGAAAACTGCACCATTCCTCGAAAATCGCCGTCTTATCCTCCTGCTGGGCGAGCTGATAATTGATGTCCTGATACTGGATGGTGCGGGTGTAGTAGTTGGGCTTCACCCGGCAGGTGCCATCCTCAAACATCCGCTGCATGGGGATGGACTGCTGGGCGGTCCGGGGCACAACGGGCTTTGCATTTTGCCTGCGCTTCTGCGCAGACTGGGGCTTACTGTGCTTACCGGTCTTTTTCCAAAACGGAATCATAGGTTGCGCCTCCCTTCATCAAAATCGCATAGTAGTTGTTGGTCTTGTAGGGGCGAATCTTCGGGCAGAGAAACCGGGACTGCACATAGTACGACAGCAGCTTTTCCATGGGCTGACCGTTTTTCTCGTACATCCCAAGGAAAAACGCTGGCAGCATCACCGCCATCATGCCGAGGGTGGCGGCAGTGTTGCCGCCGGAGTCCCGGAGAACAAAAAACAGTGGCACCCCAATGAGAGCCGCTGTACCGAAACAAAGCAGTTGCCGTTTGGTCAGGTTGAACGCCACTTTGGATTTGACCTTGGTCAAATCACGAGGAACGGAAATATACGCAGCCAATAAAGCACCTCCTTTAATGCGCTCCGAGAACAGATTTCGTCACGGAGCTGGTTTTGAACAGACTGAAACAGAGCAGGACGGTGTAGCCGACAATGCCCCAGATCGAATTGATGGCATCGCCGGAAATCGTCACATTCTGAATCAACACGGCATAGATGGCCACGCAGATGAGGATGAGAAAGCCCTGAAATCCCAGCGCAAACAAGCATTTCAGATAGTTCTGTCCCATGTGGCTCTGTTCATGGTTGCCCCATGTTGCCATGGGAATCGGCGCAAGGCTCACCATACAGTAGATCTCAATCATGCGTCCGTACACAATGACGAAAATCACGTTTGAGAGAATTCTCATGGTGATGCCGATGAAGAAGCTCTGCAAAAAAAGCCCGAAGAGTGGACCGACATCCATTTGCATCAGACTGGCTTCCAGCATCGACAGGCCGATTTCATTGACGCGAGTATTGCCCGCAATAATGCCGCTGGAATCGGACACGACTTTCTGCGTCAGGTCAAAGACTGCCATCACAATATCGAACGTGTTGGAGATGAACCATACTGAAACAGCGGTCTTGAAAATCCAGCGCATAATAAGTGCTGGCTCAAACTGCGCCATGTTGTTATGCTGGGTTATCATTTCAATCAGTTCGTAACAGGCGATAAATGTGAGGATAATGCCCGCAATCGGCAGAACCACGTTCCGGGAGAGCGATTCGATCATCGCAAAAACGCGTGGTTCAAAGGCCGATGGCCGTGTGCCGACCTGTTGCGCAATGTCACCGACCTGCTCATTTACGGCATCGAACAGCCCGGACAGGTTTGACATGATGCCAGCCGTCAGGATACCCTTTATCCAATCGGCTATGGCTTTGAGAACGGTTTCCATTCAGCAGTCACCGTCCTTTAGGTGAAGTGGTTGATAAGGGTCTTGAGAAGGTTCAGAACAAAAATAATGTGGGTCAGAAGCTGCATAATAGCACCGCCTTTCGTTGATGGGTGGATAGTCTTGCAGCAATTCACTTCCTATTATAATAGGGGCTGTTATCCACAGCGAGGATTGAAGCGATTGCGTATGTACAGGCGGAATAAATCCGCCCGCTGTTCTTAACCGAACAGGCCGCTCAGCAGAGGAATCAGGGTAATGCCGACCAGCGCGACACCGCCGCCAGCCATGAGCTGCTTCATACCCTGACTCTTTGCTTATGTGTGATAAAGAAGCAATAGAAGTGCAAAAAATTTTGCCGTTCCTATCCGACACTTGGCCATTGTGTCGGATAGGTCGGGCGGTTATT
>SFJM01000101.1 GCA_004555915.1 Clostridiales bacterium
TGTACCCAGAAAGGCTGAAAGGGTTTGTGTCGCTTGATTCCGCGCCCCTGCAGCGCAGCTTTGTAACAGGGGCGGAGCTGTGGCTTTTGAAGAGGATGGAGCCTGTGTACCGTCACTATCCATGGAAGTGGCTGCTGCGTTCCGGCACACGGGGTGTAGCAACGACGGAATATGGCCGGAATTTGATGCATGATATGATGATGACCTACGACGGAGATCAGAAACGCTATGCCAAGATTTCAGGACATGGGTTCCGGATTCTGGCGGAGGCCATGGAAGCGGATTTGCCGTATCGCCTGCAATGCCCGGCCCTGCTGATCTGCGGGGAGAAGGACCATGCCGGTTCCTGCATCCGTTATAACAAGGCGTGGCATGAGCGGACTGGGATTCCCATTCGCTGGTTGAAAAATGCGGGGCATAATTCCAACACGGATGAGCCGCAGCTGGTGAATCAGATTCTGGATGCTTTTCTTCAGGAAATCAAAGAACAGAATCCTTGATGAAAAGGAGCAGTCACCCTTACTGCGTTTTGGGTGGCTGCTCCTTTTTGCGCTTTGACGAAAAAATCGAAATGATGGGTCATCATCCTGAGAAAGGTGTTATGCTATCAGGTAAGAAAAATGATTTGAATATGAAAACTCTACTTTGATAGCTTTATCTGAAACGAAAACGGATATGGTGCCGTCTAATAGGATGAAGCTGCTTCAAGTACCGGGGGAAACACTATGGAACAAATCGAAACAAAGAAAGCTCAACTTTCAGCCACCATGGGAGATCAGCAGATCATTCAGCTGTTCTTTCAGCGGTGTGAGGAAGCCATTACCCAGACCCAGAAGAAATATGGTGCGCTGTGCCGCAGAGTGGCCCAGCGGCTCCTGGCAGACCCCAGGGACACCGAGGAGTGTGTCAGTGACACCTACCTTCGTGTCTGGAATGCCATCCCGCCGGAACGCCCCCGCTCTTTGCGGGCCTATCTGGCCCGCGTCACCCGGAATCTGGCATTGGATCGCTATAACTACAATACTGCTGCCCAGCGCAGCACCGCCCTCACCGACGCTTTTGAGGAATTGGAGCCCTGGATCGTTACCGGGCAGGGTGATCCGGACACAGAACTGGATGCATCAGAGCTGCGCCGGGTGCTGAACGGCTTCCTGCGCCGTCAGAGCGCCGAGGCCCGCGTGTTCTTTTTGCGCCGCTACTGGTACGGAGAGAGCATCCGGGAGATTGCGGAAGAATGCCGCGTCAGCGAAGCAAAGGTTAAGACATCCCTGTTCCGCACACGGGAACGGCTGCGTGCGGAACTGGAACAGGAAAGGATCGGACTATGAATCAGACTCGTTTTCAGAAATGGATGAACGCCGTGGACGATGACCTGCTGGAGGAAGCGCAGCAGCCCATGAAAAAGAAGCGTTCCTGGCTGTACGGCGCCGGGGCGATTGCCGCCTGTCTTGCGGTAGCGGTGACTGCCGTCACCATGACCCACCGGGGCACTGACCAGCCGGCCATGATCGCAAACCCCATGCACGAATCCAGCGCAGCTGAGTTTCAGCAGCTGGGGTACTCCATCCCTCTGCCGGACAGCGCCTCTGGCACCTCCTACTACCTGATCGACACAGGGGAAAGCGACAAGCAAATGGCCGAAGTTAATTTTGAACAGGGCGGACGGTCGTACTACTGCCGTGCCTTAAAGGCAGAGCAGCCCCAGGACATCTCCGGCATTTTTGCTGACTGGACGGAGAGCCTGGACTGGAGCGGCGAAGATGTCTCCGTGCAGCTGCGCAAGTCCGAGGATGCGGCCTGGGTGGGCTGGTATGCCCCGGAGGCCGAGGTACAGTGGTGTGTTGCCGGCGGCAGCGATGCCCAGGTGTTGCTGGACACCGCCCAAACCATTGTGGAAAAGCTGGGGTACGTTATGCCGCTGTATCCTATGGAAAGTGTGGAAGACGCCTTTGCCGACGGCGGCTACTCCGTGGACTTCACGGCAGCGGACCTTGTCAAAACCGGGGACGGATATTCCCTGACCGCAGAGATCTATGACTATGACCGCTATGAACTGGAAGACATTCAGAGTTTGAAAGAAGGCGACCAGATCCAGGTCTGTCGGAACCCGGTGACCGTTGAGAGCATCCGGCGGGATAACGGCACCGTTATCATCAACGGCGGCATCGAAAGCGGCGGCGTGGAACTGATCGAGGATGACGGCCTGTACCGCACCAACGAAATGGATGACCAGCCGATCTACTATGATCTGGGAACGATCACCCTGCCCCTATCTGCCGACTGCACCTTTGAAGATCACGCCGACCTGGAACAGGAGCCTGACGGCTTGGTTTATGAGTACGAGGACGTCCCATCGGCTATTCAAGCCAGCGAAACGCCCTTCAACTGCTATAACACGGTCATCACCGTCCGGCAGGAGCAGGTGGTGCAGATCATCCGCTACTGGATTCCCTGATGGATCGCCATATAGAATCGAGGTAACATGATATGATTCAGAAAGAAAAATATAACGTGAAAAGGGTGCTTGCCCTGCTCCTGTCTCTCGCCTGCGTGATAGGGATGCTGGGCGGGTGCAGTCAACAGAACGCCGGTGAAAGCAACGCTGAGGGAAGTTCCCCGGAAGAACCTGCGCCCGACACCTGGTATGAAATTGATCAGGAAGCAGGCATTCTGACCATCCGCCTTCCCGCCGAAAAGGAAGGATTCATTTGGAACTTTACCATCGACGACACCACCCTGTTGGAGCTGGTCACG
>SFJM01000015.1 GCA_004555915.1 Clostridiales bacterium
GATGTCTATTACCGTGGCAGTGAGGCGCAGTGGGCTGCGATTACCATCGGCAACGGAAATACGTATCTAACAAACGCCACCATCCACTACAACAGTTAACTATCCAGTAACGATTAAAGCCGCGGAGCAATTGCTCTGCGGCTTTTTTCTGCCTCAATCTTCACGATGATACGGCTGATTTCGCAGGGAACAGCTTGCCGAACAGCCAGCGCGTAAACGGCGCCGCCGCAAACATATTCCAGAAAAATGCCATGGGGAAATTCTTTAAAAATGTCCCCACCCAGATTGCCGGCAGCTGCAGCGGGCTTGCTCCGGCAAGAATGACGTTAAACAGGATAGAAGCCACCAGGCTCATGGTGGGGCACATAATGGCAACCGTTCCCGCCTGGCGCATCAGCTGGCAGAAATACGGATTGTCGGTTTCCGGATTGCAATGCCGCTGCATAAAAGCCGCGCCCATGCGGTTTCCCCACAGATTGGAAAACAGGAAAACAAATACGCCCATATATAACGCTTCCTTGAATGCTTCCCAGAAAATGATGTTGGTCATGTTGCTGAAGCCGCCTGCGGACAGGTTGACTCCCATTTTTATCGCAACGTTGTAAACCTCCATGCCGTATGCCATGGCATATGACATGATGATTCCGAAAATGATTCCCTGACCCTTTGTTTTTGGCATAAGTATGCACCTCATGAAAATAAATTCCGCTTTGCAAAAAAGAAAAGCGCATAATACCCCATTGGGATATTACACGCTTTGCGTCAACCATAATCCTTTTATGTGCTACACGGTACTTTTATTTTTATCACAAATCCAGTGAAAAAGTCAAGTAAAACGTTTCTCCCGGCGGGAAAGAAAAAGCGGTACAGCAAGATGCTGTACCGCAAAATCCTCTGTTACCAGACCTGATGGCCTTTATTATCCATAAAGGATCTCTTGCAGATTCTGCACGAGACAACCGGACCCAGCAGCGGCAATGTCTTATGACACTGCGGGCAGCGCCATTTGAAAAAGTTGATCAGATAGAACCAGATGACCAGTACAATGGCTGCATAGCCGGTATACAGGCACACCGCACTTTCCGTGCCGTAAATCTGACCAAGGACAAAGCATGCAACAACCAGTGCAATCGCTGCGTACAGGCAATAAAAGCCGATCCGGCGCCATCTGTGGTATGGCTTATCTTCTGATAATTTCACTCTGTTTTTTGCCATAAAAGCTTCACTCTCTTGCGTTCAGTTTTTTTTATTCTAGCACATCCCGCCATCAGATGCAATGAAATGCATCAGGATTCAACAAAATTTAACAGTTTCAGCAGCAGTCACAGGAATTGTTGCCGCCGCCATTGCAGCCGCCGATGCAGCCACAGCCACCAAAGGAACCGCCACCACAGCAGCAGAAAATGAGAATCAGGATAATGATCCACCAGCAATCAAAGCCATTGTTCCAAGAATTGTTGCACATAACAAATTCCTCCTGTTGTTAAAGTTCATTTCTATTGTATCGGTTGGACAGGCAGCTGGTGCAGCTTTTCATAAAAAAATAACCCTCTCCGCGAAAGAGAGGGTTATCAGCCAGACAATTCGGCCTGATTGTTTTATTCACCAATTTCAAAGGGATCGGTATCCTTCATCCGATAACACAGCGTCATCAGCGAATCGGAAAAATGCACATCCTGTACCGGAATGCCCAGCTCATCCTCCTTCAGGGATACATTGGAGAAATTCCAGATGCCGCGGATGCCGGTCCGAACCAGACGGTCTGCCACCATCTGTGCCTTATCCGCCGGTACACAGAGTACGGCAATATCCGGCCGTTCCCGTTCACAGTATTCCTCCAGCTCATGGAGGGAATGTACCTGTATGCCCCGGAAATCACTGCCGATGACAGACGGCGCCGTGTCAAAGGCCGCAATCGGACGGACACCGCAATAGGAGAAATCAAAGTTGCGCAGCAGGGCTCGGCCCAGATTGCCTACGCCAAGCAGAATGGCGCGCTGGCTGCCTGCAACGCCCAGAATCCGTTCCAGCTCAACAATCAGTTTATCCACACTGTAGCCATACCCCTGCTGGCCAAAGCCGCCGAAGCAGCTCAAATCCTGCCGGATCTGGGATGCAGTCAAATCCATCTGTGCTGCCAGCTCCTTGGACGAAATGCGTCCGGTTCCCTGGTCTGACAGCTCACGCAGCGTGCGATAATAACGCGGCAGGCGGCTGACAACTGCTTTGGATACGTTCTTTGCGTTTGCCACTGATATTCCTCCTGATCTGATTCTTGTTACAGAGATGCCTCCAGCGTCTCACGAACCGCCTTGATAAAGCCTTCCGTATTCAGCGGAGTGACATCCTTCAGGGTGGTGATGAGCGCAAGGTCCTTTGTCATCTTACCAGATTCCACAGTGTCAATGCAAGCCTTTTCCAGCTTATCTGCAAACGCAGACAGCTCCGGCAGCTGGTCCAGCTCGCCGCGCTTGCGCAGTGCGCCGGTCCATGCAAAAATGGTTGCGATGGAATTGGTAGAGGTTTCCTCGCCATTCAGATGCTTGTAATAATGGCGCTGTACGGTGCCATGTGCTGCCTCATATTCATATACGCCCTTCGGAGATACCAGAACAGAGGTCATCATGGACAGGGAGCCGTAAGCGGTTGCCAGCATATCACTCATGACATCGCCGTCATAGTTCTTGCAGGCCCAGATGTAGCCGCCATTGGAGCGGATGACACGTGCTACCGCATCGTCAATCAGGGTGTAGAAATATTCCAGACCCAGCTCCTCAAACTTTGCCTTGTATTCGTTGTCATAGATTTCCTGGAAAATATCCTTGAAGGTGTGGTCATACTTCTTGGAAATGGTATCCTTGGTGGCAAACCACAGATCCTGCTTGGTATCAATCGCAAAATTGAAGCAGCTTCTTGCAAAGCTCTCAATGGACGGGGTCAGGTTATGCATACCCTGTACAATGCCTGCGCTTTTGAAATCATGTACCAGTTCACGGGTTTCCGTACCATCTGCTGCGGTATAAACCAGCTCTACCTTGCCCGGTCCCGGAATCTTCATTTCAGAGCCCTTATATACGTCACCATAGGCATGACGGGCAATGGTGATGGGCTTAACCCAGTTCTTGACATACGGCTCAACACCCTTGACCAGAATCGGCGCACGGAATACGGTGCCGTCCAGAATCGCACGGATGGTACCGTTCGGGCTCTTCCACATTTCCTTCAGGTTGTATTCGGTCATGCGTGCCGCATTCGGAGTGATGGTCGCACACTTGACTGCAACGCCATACTTCTTGGTTGCCTCGGCGGAATCCACGGTTACCTGGTCATTGGTCTTGTTGCGGTATTCCAGACCCAGGTCATAATATTCCGACTTCAGATCAACAAACGGGCAAATCAGCTCATCCTTAATCATCTGCCAGATGACACGGGTCATCTCATCGCCATCCATCTCCACCAGCGGTGTTGTCATTTTGATTTTTTCCATGACGGATCATTTCCTCCTGTCTATGCTCTTCCAGCGGCTGCCGCAGTCCCGGCATGCCTGCTGTCGCAAATTGTGAATTGCCGGCTGAAAAATCCTGCAAAATTTCCTTTCTGCTCCAAAAGTAGGGCTTCCCGGTTCCCACAGTACCCATTTTACGCCAGACCGTGGATTTGCGGACAATTTTTTCAAAAACCACTTTTATCATACATCATTTTTGACAACTTTTCTACCGTTTGCCATGTTTTTTTGCAATTCCGTTCTTTTGACAGATTTTTTCGGAAATTTCTGCCGTCGCAAAGGCATTTTGCCAAATGGTTCCTGTATTTCCTGCAAGATATTCATAGTACGCCTGCGCACCGATCATGGCCGCATTATCTCCGCACAGGCTCAGCGGCGGCATATATACAGGAACGCCCAGTTCCCTTCCCATCTGCTCCAGATCCGCACGCAGCCGGGAGTTTGCCGCAACACCACCTGCCGCCACCAGCGTCCGCACGCCGGTCTGCTCCGCCGCCAGCTTAAACCGGGGTACCAGTGTCTCACTGACTGCCCGCTGGAAAGATGCCGCCAGATTGCGCTTGTCTATCGGCTCCCCCTTCTGCTCCGCATTGTGCGCCAGATTGATGACGGCGGTTTTCAGTCCGGAAAAGGAGAAATCCAGTGGGGCGCCGTTTACATGGGAATGGGGCAGGACATAGGCCCGGTCATCACCGCCCTGTGCCAGTTTGTCAATTTTCGGGCCGCCGGGATATCCCACACCCAGCACACGGGCTACCTTGTCAAAGGCTTCTCCCGCCGCATCATCCCGTGTTCCGCCTAAAATTTCCATGTCGGTATAATCCCGTACCAGTACCAGCATGGAGGAGCCGCCGGAGGCGGACAGGCACAGAAACGGCGGTTCCAGCTCCGGGAACGCCAGCAGGTTTGCCGCAATATGTCCCCGGATATGGTGCACCGGAATAAAAGGCTTGTGCAGCGACCATGCCAATCTCCGCGAATTCCATGCCGGCTTCCCGCACTGCCGCGCGGGCCACGCCGCTGATGGCTTCAATATGCCCACGGCTGGCGATTTCCGGCACCACGCCGCCATACAGCGCATGCTCCTCTGCCTGCGAGTTGATGATATTGGAACAGATTTTCCTGCCGTCCTCAATTACTGCTGCCGCAGTTTCATCACAGGACGACTCGATTGCTAAAATCTTCATATTGTTCTTTCCCTGATCTATTTTTTATATTTCTGCTCAATGCGCAGATACACGATAATCACCACAATGATTGCCCACATCAGGCCAATGATGCCCAGCAGCACCAGCGGGGAATCCGGCCACAGCACCGGGATGCCCAGCAGAGCAAATACCACGGCAAAAACCAGCCACAGCCTGCCCACCGCACGGTTATAGGCTTTCACATCCCGGATTTGGGGCGGCTCCGCATTGGCAAAGAATCCCACCGGTTTTTTTGCCAGAAAGCAGGATATGCCGATGCCCGCAAACAGCACCGCACAGGCCTCCCAGATCAGCAGCGCTGTCATGCCCTCTGTCATGACGCCCCATCCTCCTCCCGGAACCAGGTCATCAGCAGCGCATCCTCTGTGGGATGGCTGTAAAACTTTTTCCGGGTACCCACCGGCTGGAATCCACAGCCGGTATACAATCGGATCGCCGGGTCATTGGAAACCCGTACCTCCAGCGTGACAAAGGACAGGTCTGTGGACTGTGCCAGCAATGCCTGCACCAGCTTTTGTCCGATGCCCTGTCTGCGAAAGTCCGGGGAAACCGCCACATTGGCAATATATCCTTCATCCAGTACCCTGTGACAGCCGATGTAGCCCGCCACAGTACCGGTTTCATCCATGGCGGTCAGGAACCGGGCACAATCATTGTCCAGCTCCTCCCGCAGGCCATCCTCCGTCCATGGATCAGCAAAGCATGCCCGTTCCAGTTCTGCCACGGCAGCAACATGCTGCGCCGCAAAGGGGACAATCCGGATTTCCTTCATCGCCGTTCCTCCAGTTGCCTGCGGATGGCATCCGCACATTGTTCATACGCCTGCTTCCCCATGCCGGACGGGTCCGGTATATCCTCCATGGCATGGATTTTTCCCGCATGGGCCGGGTGTTCCTCCGCCAGATGCCGTGCAATGGCGGCTGTCACGCACCAGACCGCATCCGCTTTCTCCAGCATGGCCTGAGACAGCCTGCGGGAGCGGTGTCCATCCAGCAGCTGCGGACGGACCGCATCACACACCGCCGCCCCTTCATCGGCGTACACACCGGCACTATATGCGGGTTCCCCGTACACACGTGCATGGATGGCAGCTGCCAGCGGCGCACGGCACACATCGTTGTAATCAACATACACAATCATGTCTTATCCCTTCGCCGCATACCAGTCCTGTCCGCAGGCCGCTTCCACGGTCAGCGGTGCCTTTAATGCACAGGCCGCTTCCATTTCTTCCTTGAGCACCCGCTTTGCCAGCTCGATTTCCTCCTCCGGTGTCTCCAGAATCAGTTCGTCATGCACCTGTAAAATCAACCGGCTGCGCATGTGCTCCGCCTTCAGGCGGCGGTATACCCGTACCATGGCAATTTTGATGATATCCGCCGCCGTGCCCTGAATCGGGGTATTGAGCGCCATGCGTTCACCCAGCTTGCGGATGTTGTTGTTTTTGGATTTCAATTCCGGCAGCCATCGTTTGCGGCCAAATACCGTGCTGACATAGCCGTCCTCTTTGGCCTGCTCCTTGATGCGCTCCATGTAATCCCGCACACCATGATAGACCTCCAGATAATTGTTGATATACTGGCTTGCCTGCTTCACGGTCACACCGATGTCATTGGCCAGCGAGAAGCCGGAAATACCGTAAACAATGCCGAAATTGACCGCCTTGGAGGAACGGCGCATCTGAGGTGTCACCTCCTCCAGCGGCACGCGGAATACCTGGGATGCTGTTACCGCATGGATGTCCACACCGGACTGGAAGGCTTCAATCATCGCCTGGTCGTCCGCGATATCCGCCAGAACCCGCAGCTCAATCTGGGAATAATCCGCATCCACCAGCACACAGCCCGGCTTTGCCATAAACATATGCCGCAGCTCACTGCCCAGCTCGGTACGCACCGGAATATTCTGTAAATTCGGGTCGGTGGAGCTTAACCGTCCGGTTGCCGTCACCATCTGCTGGAAGGTGGAATGGATGCGTCCGTCCCCGCCGATGGCCTTGAGCATGCCATCCACATAGGTGGAACGCAGCTTGGTCAGCTGGCGGTATTCAATCACCATGCCTACCATGGGATGATAGCCCTTTAACGCTTCCAGTACATCAATGTTGGTGGAGTATCCGGTCTTGGTCTTTTTGATGACCGGCAGCTCCAGCTCTTCAAACAGAATCTGTCCCAGCATTTTGGTGGAATTGATGTTAAATTCCCGTCCTGCCTGTTCATAAATGCCTGCGGTCAGTTCGTCAATCCGAGTGGTCAGCTTGTCGCCAAACGAACGCAGGGCATCCGCATTGGCCTGTATCCCGTCATGCTGCATGCTTGCCAGAATGATTTCCAGCGGCAGCTCAATGTTGTAATACAGGTCATGCATACCCTCCGCTTCGATTTTCGGCATGATCTGTTCCGCCAGCTGTTCCACAGCCGCCGCATGGGCGCACAGGGTCTGCTGTGCAGTCTCCGAACCACCCAGCGGGGAGAAAGCATCCTCCGCCTCATAATCCGAAGCCGGCGGCAGCTCACGATGCAGATAAGACATGGCAGCCTTGTCCAGGCTGTAGCCGGATTCCGCCGGGTCCAGCAGATAGGCGCCCAATGCGGTATCAAAGGCAAAATCCGCCGGTTCGATGCCTTCCTCCAGTAACGCCAGCAGATAGGGCTTGCCGTCATGCACGGTCAGCGGATAATCGCCGGAAAACAGCTTTTGGAGCATGTCCCGCCATGCTTCAGTGCCGGCCTGATCTGCCCGCAGCACATATGCCGTGCCCTCCGTGAGCAGGCACAGGGCGGACAGGGAATGGGGCGCCGTCAGGACAATCTGTTTCTTCCCTTCCAGCGCGGCAAACAGGGCATCCGCATCCACCTCTTTGCAGGTGATTTCCTTTTCCGGTGCGGCTTCCGCCACCTCCTCCGGCGGCTGCAGGCCGAGACGGGTAATCAGATTTTTAAATTCCAGCCGCGTGAACAGGTTGTACAGTGCCGGCTCGTCCATCTGCATGGACGGCAAATCGGCAATGCCGGTTTCCAGCGGCACATCCCGCACAATGGTTACGAGGAACAGTCCCTGCTCCGCGCCTTCCCGATCCTCCAGCAGCTTTTTCCGCTGCCCTTTCTTGATAAACGGGTCATCAATGTTGTCATATACCGCCTGTACCGAGCCGAATTTCTGAATCAGTCCCATGGCAGTTTTTTCACCGATGCCGGATACGCCCGGAATGTTGTCCGAGGTATCCCCCATCAGCGCCTTGAGGTCAATCATATGAATCGGGTCAAAGCCGTACTGTTCCCGGAATACTTCGGTGGTATATTCCGTTGTGGTAGTCTGTCCTCTGCGGGTCACAGCCAGCAGGACGGAGGTTCCTCCGCCGATGAGCTGCAGGGAATCCTTATCGCCTGTGACAATCAGGCAGGTATCTCCCCGGTCATTGGCCTCCCGGCTCAGGGTGCCCAGCAGGTCGTCTGCCTCATAGCCCGGCTTTTCCAGATAGGGAATGCCCATGGCGGTCAGTACCTCCCGAATCAACGGCAGCTGCTGCGCCAGTTCCTCCGGCATGCCTTTTCTGGTTCCCTTATATGCTTCATATGCCTTATGGCGGAAGGTCTTTTCCTTTACGTCAAAGCACACCACAATCCGATCCGGCTGATACTCCTCCTGTAACCGGAGCATCGTCGTAACAAAGCCATACACCGCATTGGTGCACAGGCCCTCATGGTTGGTCAGCAGCCGGATGCCATAAAAGGCACGGTTGAGCATGCTGTTGCCGTCAATTGCCATCAGCTTCATGCTTCGCCCTCCTCATGTTCTTTTTGCTAATAGTATATTATATCACGTGGCACCGGCAGTTTACCAGTCATATATGCTGTCATTCTGCCGTTTTTCCCTGCCATAGCCGCATTTTTTTGATGGTATTTTCCTCTGTGTTGATTTTGTGTTCCAAATTGACGCCATTTTGTCCGCTTGCTATAATAAAACCGTTGAAGCAAATCTTATGTTATGGAAGGGATGTTCTGTTGTTTCGCTCATTTCTCCGCCGGATTCGGCAGCCTGCCGCTGCGCTATTGATTCCATGGCTGTCCTTTTTCCTCGCCGATATACTGGTTTATGCATTTACCGATGTAACCGGCTGGTATGCACTGGCATTTTCCGCCGTATGGGCCGGGATCTTTTCCGGCATCCTGTTTGTGCTGCCCCGGCTGGCGGCCCGGATTGTCTTTGTTCTGTTGTACTATGGTGCGGTTACCTATGCCATTCTCCAGACCGGATATTTCCAGATTTTTGGCAAATTTCTGTGGCTCAAAGACCTGCTTTACCTGCGGGATGGTGCGGAATTTGCCGGTTCGGTATTCTCCTTCCTGTCCCCCGGCTTTGTGGCGATGTCCGTCCTGCTGCTGCTGTGGGGCATTGTTGCCTGCCGGCTGTATCCCAAAACCTCCTGCAGCAGGATGAAGTTTCTGGCTGTTGCCTGCTGTGTCATCACAGCGGTTTCCCTGCTGCCTTATCTGCTGGACCTCTCCTGCTCGGAGGACAACAACAGCCGGGGCCTTGGGACGGATTATTATGCCGGGAAATCCCTGCGCCGCGCCTATACGCTGATGTATGATGCCAAAAAGGTCTATTCCCTGTGCGGCCTGTACCAGACCGTCGGACGGGATATTGCCATCCATCTCATCCAGCCCCTTCTTCCGGGAAATCAGGCGGAGGAAACCGCACAACTGGCCAGCATCGAAGCCTTTTTTGACGATTACCAGTCTGAAGCGGCGCCCAATGCCATGACCGGCAGATTCGCAGGCAAAAATGTCATTCTTGTGCTGATGGAAAGCGCAGATGACTGGGCTATCAACGAAACCGATGCCCCCACTATCACAAAAATGATGCGGGAAGGCATCTATTTTACCAATATGTATACCCCCCTGTACGGCAGTGTCCGCACATTCAACACGGAATTTACCATGAATACCGGTGTTTTCTCCCCCACGGACGGCAACCTGACCTTTAGCTACTGCGGCAATGCCTTTTCGGAAAGCCTGCCGAACCTGTTCCGCAAAGCCGGTTATTCCGCCAATGCCTTCCACTACAATTCCCCCACCTTCTACAGCCGTGGCATCATGGACCCGGCAATGGGCTATGAAAACTATATCTGTTATGCGGATTATACCGAGAACAGCAACATGTTTTCCCAGGTCCTGAACGAGGATACCTTTGTGCTGACCAATGATGAGCTGCGGAAGCAGCTGCTGTGCGAACAGCCCTTTTGCAACTTTGTCATTTCCCGCAATGCCCATATGCCCTATTCCAGCCAGGATTCCGTCAGCCGGTATGCCATGGAAAAATATCCCCAGTATAAAGGCGCGGATGCCTGCGAGGAGGTTGGCTATTACTATGCAAAAATCAACCTGCTGGATGACTTTTTTGCCCTGCTGCTGGATGAACTGGAACAGGCGGATTTACTGGAGAACACGGTAATTGTCGGTGTGACTGACCATTATTCCTATTCCATGAAGGATCAGGAGCGCATGCTGGAGCTGTCCGATGTGCCGGTGGAGCTGATGGTGGAAAAAACCCCCTGCTTTATCTGGTCAGCAGACATGGCACAGCCGGTTACGGTGGAGAAAACCTGCAATACCTCTGATATCCTGCCTACCCTGCTCAACCTGTTCGGCATGGAAACCGATTACCGTTACATCGGGCAGGATGTGTTCAATCCGGATTATGCCGGCTATGCGATTTTCAGTGACGGCAGCTGGATTACCGACGAGGTGGTCTATGAAAACGGCAGTATCACCCATACCTTTTCTAACGGCGCTGAAGCGGATGTGGACGTGAATGCCATGAATGAGCTGGCACAGCGGTACATTGAAACCAGCAACCTGATTCTGGAATCTGACTATTATGCCAAATAAATCTATAACAGGCTCAACTGCCCTTTCCTTTCGGGAGGGCGGTTTTTTTGCGAAAAAACAAAAAATCCCTCAGCCGCGCACGTGCTCCGCGGCAAAGGGAAAAAGAAAGAGATCAGCTGATTTTCAGTTCCAGACGAAGTCGGTCAGCCACCATGGAAATAAATTCCGAATTGGTCGGCTTGCCCTTGGCTCCACTGACGGTAAAACCAAAATATTCCTGCAGCGTATCCACATCCCCGCGATCCCATGCAACCTCAATGGCATGGCGGATGGCACGCTCCACGCGGGAGGATGTCGTTTTGAATTTTTTTGCTACTGTGGGATATAATATCTTGGTAATCGCATTGATTGCTTCCATGTCATGAATCGTCATAATGATAGCTTCCCGCAAATACTGGTAACCCTTGATATGTGCCGGTACACCGATCTGATGGATGATATTGGTAACCCGCATTTCAATTTCCAGATCCTCATCCGGCATGCGTACCGCCGGTGTCCGGGTAAAGCTGCGCTGACCGCCATAGCGGGTGATCCGCTGCGCCAGAGCCTGCAAATCCACCGGCTTGCGCAGATAGAAGCTGACGCCCAACGCATTGCATTCCGCTGTGGTTTCCTGTGATGCAAAGCTGCTCACCACAAAGATGACTGGCATTTTTGCCGGTGCAGCATCGTTCAGGCCATGTAAAACGGTCAGTCCGTCTGCTCCCGGCAGCATCAGATCAATCAGCAGCACATCCGGTGCACAGTCCAGTATCTTTTGTACCAGCCCTTTGCCATCTCCAAAGGAACCTGCTATCTCGATCTGATTGCCTGCACTCAGCGTTTCACTCAGAACCCTGCGGAATTCCTTGTCTTCGTCAGCAATCAGCACACGAATTCTATTCTCCATGATGTCATTCCCTGCCTTCCAGCATATCCGTAAAAATTTGCCGTGTTTCCGACAGCTTTAGATTACCATATTTTCGCAGATAAGACAATCAATTTTACTCATTTCTTCATAATAATCGTTCGACAGCTCCGACATTTTTTCGTATCATAAAACAGGCATTTTGTCAATTTTCTTGGAAACAAATCTAAAAAAGTCATTCGATTTTCTATCCTTCACCTTCCAGATTTCCCATGGAAACGGCGAAGAAAAAATGACGGCCAGCCGAAGCTGACCGCCAAATACGGTTTACGACTGGATTTCTTCCAGCATCGTTTCAATCAGAATGCCATAGCCCTTCCCCGGATTGTTGACCAGCGTATGAGTCACAGCTCCTACCAGCTTGCCGTCCTGCAAAATCGGGGAACCGCTCATTCCCGGTACAATGCCGCCGGTCTGTTCCAGCAGGGTTTCATCCGTAATGCGGATGGACAGGCCTCTGCCATCCTCTGCATCCGGCGTGATTTTGTCAATGGAAATGGCATACCGTTTGGGCTCGGAACCGGAAACACAGGTCAGGATTTCCGCCGCGCCCGTGTGGATTTCCGCCGCGTTTGCCGTTTCCACGACCTGCGCATTTTCATACAGCGTATGGTCTGTCAGCGTGCCAAAAATACCGCTGGCAGTGTTGTCATCCAGCTCACCCAGCTCCCGGGTAAATTCATAGGTGCCAATCAGCTCGCCCGGCGTACCGGATTCACCCGCAACCACACCGATTACTGTTGCCGGAACAATCGAACCGGATTCCAGCGGCAGCCGCGCACCGCTGTCCACATCACTGACCGGATGCCCCAGCGCACCAAAGACACCGGTTTCCGGCTCTGCAAAGGTCAGTGTGCCGATACCCGCCATGCTGTCCCGGATCAGCAGCCCGATCTGATACGTTCCCGATGCATTGCTTTTTACCGGCTGCACCGTTGTCTCGATATGGGTTTCATCCCGGCAGCCGGTAAGCCTGATCGGCCTGCCTTCGCTGCTCTGGATGATTTCCGCCAGCTGCTCACTGGAGGACAGTTTTGTGCCATTGGCAGTCTGTAAAATGTCACCGGCTTCCAGTCCCGCCTGTTCTCCCGGACAAATGTCACCGGCTGCACTGTCCACATCCGACAGCGAGGAAACCACCACACCTTCCGCCGTCATCCGCACGCCCACCGGTATGCCCAGTGGGACAACCTGCGCTGCCTGCGCCGCTCCGGCCAGCACCACACAGACCAGCAACAGGCAGCTAAGCTTTTTTTCCAGTTTTTTCATCACATCCTCTCCTTCCCACATTAGCTTGACCGCGTCAGGACAAACACATGCATGCGTTTGTCTGGATGTGCATGCAGAGACTGTCTGTATTACTGCTGCATATCCTGCCGCGGAAATGTTTATGCTATTGAACCATAGGACATTATCTGGTATAGTTATCATAGCTATATCAGATCGTCATATGGGGGAGGATTTTTTATGCGTGTGGCAATTATTGGTTCCCGGTCCATTACCATGGATGCCTATCCAGTTTTGGAACAATTTATGCCAAAAGGTACCAGTGAAATTGTATCCGGCGGCGCAAAGGGGGCGGATGAACTGGCAGAGGAATATGCACGCCGCAATCATCTGCCGCTGAAACTGTTTCGTCCGAATTACGACCGGTATCACAAAACCGCACCGTTACAGCGCAATCTGTCTATTATCCGTTACAGTGATTTTGTCCTTGCTCTGTGGGATGGCACATCCCGCGGTACAGCCCATGTCATCCAGAACTGTATTTTGGAATATACCCATGTACATGTCCTGCTCATCCGTGACGGCGTGCTGGTAAAAACCCTTTTCGGCCAGGAACCTGCTGGCAGGCTTATTGATTCTTCCTTCTGAGAATCAGCCTTTGTTCTGCGCTTTTTGTCGGTATCTTCCGTACTTCCTGCGCTTTTCTTTGGTGAAAAATTCTGCTTTTCTTTCCAAGAATTTCATGCTATAATCATATACACAACGAGTAGCTCTACTGGCGTAATTCCGGTTGGTCAGAGCTACTCGTATTTTTTATGTCCGGACCATCGTATGATTTCATTCAGGGAAGCTTCATACGGTTCTGTCCGGTCAATCGCATGATTTCATTTAAGGAGGTTTCATATTTGTTATGCGTGAAACATCTGTCAGACTGTGGACAAAGGACTTTGTCCTGATTCTGCTCATCAATTTCCTGGTTTTTATGAACCATCTGATGATTCTGTCCACCTTTCCCTTTTACATTGAATACCTTGGCGGTTCGGAACGTATTGCCGGTTTTGCTGCCGCGCTGTTCTCCATTGTTGCCGTCCTTTGCCGTCCGGTGATCGGCTGGATGCTGGACAATGGCAAACGGAAATCTATTCTTATTATCGGCTTATGCGGCATGTGCCTGATGCCGATTGGTTACCTGGTACTGGCAACCATGCTTTTGGCATTTGTCTGCCGTATGCTCCACGGTGCATCTCTTGCCTTTTCCAACACCTCCACCTCTACCATTGCAACCGATATCATTCCGAAACAGCGTTTCGCAGAGGGTATGGGCATGTTCGGTCTGGCTACCGCCCTGGCCACTGCCTGTGCACCGGCCCTTGGCCTCGCCCTGATGGATTCCATGGGCTTTACCACCCTGTTTCTTTTCGCGGCAATTTCCATTGCCCTTGCACTGGTATTATTCCTGATGCTGAAAACACCGGTGATTCAGACAGAACACAAGCCGTTTACGGTCAAAGGCCTGCTGGATCCGGATGCCCTTCCCGCTTCTTGTACCGCACTGGTATTTATGCTGACCTATGGCGCACTGGAAAACTTTACTGCCAAATTTGCAGCAGAGCAAAACCTGCCCTCCGGCGGTATTTTCTTTGCGATTATGGCAGTGGCGCTGCTGGTTACCCGTCTTTCTGCCGGCAAGGTCACCGACCGGCATGGAGAAAGCGTGTTTGCCTATTCCTGTAACCTTGCCATGCTGCTTGCCTTCCTGTTGATGGGCCTGTTCCCCAACCTGGTGACCTATCTGTTTTCCGCTGTGCTGGCAGGCTTTGGTTTTGGCGGCCTGGAGCCTGCGCTGCAGTCCATGGCAGTGGCAATCGCCCCGCCGGAACGCCGGGGCAGTGCAAACTCTACCTTCCTGTGCGCCTATGACATCGGCATTGGTGTGGGCGGCGGCATCGCAGGCTCCCTGATTACTGCGTTCGGCTATCGCCATATGTTTGTCATCATGACCGTGTTCAACATCCTGTCTATTGTCATTTATACCGTCTGGGGACGCAGACATCCGTCCTCCTTCTCCTATCGTATTCAGCACGGCCTGAATCATTCGAACTAAAATTTGCCCACAGAAAAACCGCACCGTTGCTACAAACGATGCGGTTTCTTTTATCTGTTATCTGTTACAGACTGTCAGAACTCAATCCTGCAGTGCAGCCTGTGCTGCTGCCAGACGTGCAATCGGTACACGGAACGGCGAGCAGGAGACATAATTCAGGCCAACCTTATGACAGAATTCCACCGAGGACGGATCGCCGCCATGTTCGCCGCAGATACCCAGCTTGATATCCGGACGGGTTGCACGGCCCTTTGCTGCTGCCAGCTGAACCAGCTGGCCAACACCGTTCTGGTCCAGACGTGCAAACGGATCGGATTCGTAAATCTTGGACTCATAGTACGAGGACAGGAACTTGCCTGCATCGTCACGGGAGAAGCCGAAGGTCATCTGGGTCAGGTCATTGGTGCCGAAGGAGAAGAATTCTGCTTCTTCCGCAATCTCTTCTGCCATCAGGGCAGCACGCGGGATTTCAATCATGGTGCCGATATGATATGCCATGTCGGAGCCCTTTTCCTTCTTGACCTGCTCTGCGGTCTCTACCACAACATCCTTGACAAACTTCAGTTCCTTCTTATCGCCAACCAGCGGGATCATGATTTCCGGTACAATGTCATAGCCCTTTTCCTGTGCCACTTCAATGGCAGCTTCCATGACGGCACGGGTCTGCATCCGGGCAATTTCCGGATAGGTGACAGCCAGACGGCAGCCGCGATGACCCATCATCGGGTTGAATTCGTGCAGCTCGTCACACTTCTGCTGCACTTCTTCCGGTGTCATGCCCATATCCTGCGCCAGTGCTGCAATGTCTGCCGGATCCGTCGGAACGAACTCATGCAGCGGCGGGTCCAGATAGCGCACGGTCATCGGACGGCCTTCCAGTGCCTCATACATTCCCTTGAAGTCAGCCTTCTGGAACGGCAGGATTTCTGCCAGTGCAGCCTCACGCTGCTCCACGGTATCCGACAGAATCATCTTACGGATCTTCGGAATACGCTCCGGGTCAAAGAACATGTGCTCGGTACGGCACAGGCCAATGCCTTCTGCACCCAGGCGGACACCATTTGCCGTATCCTCCGGGGTATCCGCGTTGGTGCGGACGGTCAGCTTGCGGAAGCTGTCTGCCCATGCCATGATACGGCCGAAGTCGCCGCCTACCGATGCTTCTACTGTCGGGATCATGCCCTTATAAATCTTGCCGGTGGTACCGTCAAGAGAAATTTCATCGCCTTCACGGAAGGTATAGCCGCCCAGGGTGAATTCCTTTGCATCCTCATCAATCTGGATGTCACCGCAGCCGGATACACAGCAGGTACCCATGCCGCGGGCTACAACAGCTGCATGGGAGGTCATGCCGCCGCGAACGGTCAGGATGCCTTCTGCCGCATGCATGCCTTCAATGTCCTCCGGAGAGGTTTCCAGACGTACCAGAATGACCTTTTCGCCCTTCTGCTCATGGGCATTCTTCGCGTCCTCTGCTGTAAAGTAAATCTTACCAGCCGCAGCGCCCGGAGATGCCGGCAGCGCTTCGCCGATTACCTCGCCGCTCTTCAGCGCTTCCGCGTCAAAGGTCGGATGCAGCAGCTGGTCCAGGCTCTTTGCCTCAATGCGCAGAACTGCTTCTTCCGGTGTAATTCTGCCTTCATCCACCAGATCGCAGGCAACCTTCATAGCTGCTGCTGCGGTACGCTTGCCGTTTCTTGTCTGCAGGAAGAACAGGTTGCCCTCCTGGATGGTGAATTCCATATCCTGCATGTCGCGATAATGGTCTTCCAGACGGTTGGCAATGTCCATAAACTGTGCATAACACTCCGGCAGATCCTCTGCCAGCTTGGTGATCGGCTGCGGGGTACGGATGCCGGCTACAACGTCTTCGCCCTGTGCGTTAATCAGGTACTCGCCAAAAATACCCTTTTCGCCGGTGGACGGGTTACGGGTAAATGCTACGCCGGTACCGGAGGTATCGCCCATGTTGCCGAATACCATGGACTGCACGTTAACTGCAGTGCCCCAGTCGCCCGGAATGTCGTTCATGCGGCGGTATACAATGGCACGGGGGTTATCCCAGGAACGGAATACCGCTTTCACAGCCTCCATCAGCTGCACCTTCGGGTCCTGTGGGAACTCCTCGCCCATTTTTTCCTTATAAATCGCCTTATACCGCGCGATAACCTCCTTGAGGTCCTCTGCGGTCAGGTCGGTATCATATTTTGCGCCCTTGGCTTCCTTGATTTCGTCCAGAATGCCTTCAAAGAACTTCTTGCTCATTTCCATGACTACGTCCGAGAACATCTGGATAAAACGGCGGTACGAATCGTAGGCAAACCGCGGATTGCCGGTTTTCTGCGCAAAGCCTTCGACAGAAACATCATTCAGGCCAAGGTTCAGAATGGTGTCCATCATGCCCGGCATGGATGCACGTGCGCCGGAACGAACGGATACCAGCAGCGGGTCGGACTCATCGCCAAACTTCTTGCCGCGCTGCTCCTCCAGAACCGCCAGTGCCGCAAAAATCTGATCCTGAATCTCCTGAGAAATCTGCTTGCCCTGCTTATAATAATCCGTACATGCCTCGGTGGTTACCGTAAAGCCGTTCGGGATCGGCAGGCCCAGATTGGTCATCTCTGCCAGATTTGCGCCTTTGCCTCCCAGCAGGGGACGCATGTCCGCATTGCCCTCATGGAATTCGTATACCCATTTTTTCATGAAACTTCCTCCATCTCCAAAAAAGTTTTGTATCAACTTTACCACATCTCTCATCGACAACAAAAACAGTTGCCCCTTCCGGCCCATAGAAACCTAAAAACGCATGTTCCCTGTTGTCATTGTTATTTTAGCATAAAATACCATGAAAGTATACTCCTAAATTTGGTAAAATGTAAAGATTAATACATCAAAAAACGGAAATTCTGTCAGTTTCAGCGTATCTCTCCCAGGATGACCATAAATGCACCAAAAAGCACCCGGCAGTTACTGCCGGGTGCTGTTGTCAATCATAGGGTGAAGCACAAGAACTTAACTGTTGCTGCCTACAACCTGTACCTTAATCATATTGGTTGTACCGGAAACGCCCAGCGGTACGCCAGAGGTAATGACTGCAATGTCGCCATCCTTCAGCAGTCCGCATCCCTTGCTCTGATCCAGTGCATAACCAAACAGATCCAGAACACGATCCTTTTCCTCTACCAGAACCGGCGCTACGCCCCATACCAGATTGAGCTGATGATATACGGTTTTCGATGTGGTGCAGCCGATGATATCACATGCCGGACGATAGCGGGATACCATCCGTGCGGAACGGCCGGACTTGGTGACGCTTACAATGGCACGTGCATCCAGGTCATGTGCTGTCATACAGGTAGAATGGCAGATTGCATCGGTGATATCCGGGGTTGCTTTCCGTTCACGGGCCAGGAACCGCTTGCGGTAATCAATGTCCTGCTCGGTACGTGCTGCAATACGTGCCATCATCGAAACAGCTTCTACCGGGTACATGCCAGCTGCTGTCTCGCCGGACAGCATGATGGCACCGGTGCCGTCATAAATCGCATTGGCTACGTCAGTTACTTCCGCCCGGGTCGGACGTGGGTTCTTCATCATGGAATCCAGCATCTGGGTTGCGGTGATAACCTGCTTGCCAGCCTTGACCACCTTTTTAATCAGCAGCTTCTGGATGGACGGTACATCCTCCGCCGGAATTTCCACGCCCATATCACCACGGGCAATCATAACACCATCAGCAAGCGCAATGATGCTGTCAATGTTTTCCACGCCCTGCTGGTTTTCAATCTTGGCAATGATATCAATATTCTCGCCGCCGTTTTCATCCAGAAGCTGACGCAGCTGCTGAACATCATCCGCTTCACGTACAAAGGATGCCGCAATAAAATCAACACCCTGCTCAATGCCAAAAAGAATATCCGATTTATCCTTTTCACTCAGATACGGGATGGACAGATGTACATCCGGTACATTGATGCCCTTATGATTGGACACCACACCGTCATTGAGGACACGGCACAGCACATCCTGTTCCTGGGTCTGTTCCACACGCATTTCAATCAGACCGTCATCAATCAGAATGCTGGTTCCTGCCTGTACATCCTGATACAACTCCGGATAGGTAATGGAAATTTTCTCCGGGGTGCCAAGGCATACCCGCGGGGTCAACCGCAGCAGCTGTCCTTTTTTCAGATAAATTTTTCCATTCTCCATATCACCGGTACGGATTTCCGGTCCCTTGGTATCCAGAAGAATGGCAATCGGCAGTCCCAGCTCCTGGCGTACTACCTTCAGCCGATCCATCCGTGCCTTATGCTCTTCGTGCGTTCCGTGAGAGAAGTTAAAGCGTGCAACATCCATACCATTACGTGCTACCTCGCGCAGTACCTCAATCCGATCCGTAGACGGTCCCATGGTACAAATGATTTTTGTTTTTCTCATAGACATCACCTCATGTTTTAGTTCACATTCATTTATTCTCAGTTCTGTCCTTATTATATCCAATGTTACTGATATATGCTACACTCATTTTTAGATTAAAACAATTTTCTTACAAACTTTAAACACATGTATTCTTAAAGTATCGTACTTTTATCTCAAATTTAACCACAATATAACTATGCTCGTTCATCCCGATAAAAAAAGTATGGAGTGGTCCGTCCCAATACCTTCCATTCCCTGTTTCCACAGGCAAAAAATCCCCCCTCCATCGAAAGGATGGAAGAGGGAGGCACGGCAATCCAGGTCTGAACTGCCCGAAAACGGACGGAATGAAAACCATCTGTCAGCCTGTATCTTTAGAGAAAACCGGGTACGCTGAACCCCCTCATTCCGGAACATAACCTAAAACCGGTTAAGTTCCACTCTTTCTGACGCTCAGCGCTGCCCCGATCGCTCCGGCATAACGATTGAGCGGGCTGGTCAGCACCGGCATTCTCAATTTCTTTTCCAGAGACTTGCGAATATATTCACACTCACACAGGCCTCCCGTCAGGCAGATCGTTTTACCATTCAGATCTATTTTCCTGCATTGACCGACGACTTTATCTGTAATCGACTCTACAATGCCATATGCGATGTTTTCCTTTGCTTCGCCTTTTCCAATCAGGCTGATAACCTCTGATTCCGCAAAGACCGTGCACATGGAACTGATGGACACACCGCTTCCCTTCTCCGCAAGCTCACACAGCTCATTGGGTCTCAACGCAAGGGAATTTGCCATGATTTCCAAAAATCTGCCCGTACCGGCGGAACACTTATCATTCATCATAAAGTTCTCAACCCGTCCGTCTTCCAATACAATGATCTTGGTATCCTGTCCGCCAATGTCAATGACCGCTATATCCTGCTCCTGATGAATCCATGCCGCTCCTCGCGCATGACAGGTGATCTCTGTTATCGTTTTATCCGCATATGGCACAGAAACCCGTCCATAACCGGTCGCAACACAAGGTTCTGTTTCCACATCTATTCCCTGTTCTTTCAGCAGCAGCCTGAGCTCCTCCGCAATTTCCACACTGCTCCATCCTGTTGGCTTTACAGCCTGCCAGACCAGCTCATTTTTTTCATTGATAACAGCAACCTTTGCACAGGTGGAACCGATATCTATTCCAATATAATGTATTTCTCTCACCTCCTGTTCAGCAAAAACGGTTTCTTCTCGGATTGATCTGGTTCTCCAAAAGCACAATATCATGGTATTCCGCCTGATGCTGTGCAATACACGCTTCCACCCGCTCCAGGTCCTCCGGCTGGAACAGGATGGACATACCACAGCCCAGTTCTCCCTGAATACATCTGGGTGCCGGAGAAATGCGGGATGGAATTTTTGCTTCTCTTAAGTAGCCCTGCAGTGCCATGCCCTGTGTATAATTATCAAACAGAATATAATAATACATCTTCTCTTTGCTGTCTGCCATATCTTCCTCCGAAACATACAATTGACCTGCCATTGCTGACAGGCCAATGCACGATACTGGTATGAGAACAGGTTTATCCCAGCATTTCTACAAATGCTTCGATTCTTGTTCTCAGTTGCTCTGCGTCCGCATCGTCATAATCGGTTTCGATGCCAAGAACCGGAATGCCTGCTTCCTTCAGTGCCGCCTCTACGGTATAGCCCTCTGTATCATACAGGCAGCAGAACTTCAGGTTGACATCAATGACACCATCCACATTGTATTCCTTTGCCAGACGGAGAATATCCTCAATTCTTCCGGTATTCGGCGTGAAGCATGCGCAGTTGATTCCCATATACCGCTCCGCAAGTGCCTGATACTGTTCCTCCAGCGTTTCCCTGCTCTCGTCAACCAGACGCTCAAAATACCGGGTTCCGGTACAGGTTTCCTCACAGACAACCGCAGCGCCGCTGGTCTCAATGATATGATGCAGCTTCCAGTTCGGAATTGCCATAGGGGTACCGGTTACCATAATTCTCTTGGTACCTGCCGGGAATACCGATGCGCCATCCTGAATGCGCTGTTCCAGTTCATCTGCCAGTCTGTTTGTCATCTGTGCACAGCGAACCGGATCATCAAAGAACGCAATCTGCATCATCAGCAGTGCATCCTTGCCGCTGATCGGGATATTCTTTGCTTTTCTTGCTTCAAATACACGTGCAAGTGCTTTTCTTTTCTCGTTGACAATGTGAATGGCTTCCTTCAGCTTTTCCGGTTCGATCTCATTGCCGGTAAACACTTCCACGACAGCAGCAAAATCCGTAATCTCTTCCGCCCACTTCCGGATGTCCTTTTCCCGCTTCATCTGCGGAATGTCCATGATGTGCATCGGAACATCCCTGCCCAGAATTTCCCATGCTTTCTTCTTGCCATCACAGGTGGTCTCACCCACATACATATCCGCAATACGGAAGAACGGGCAGGTACGATCCAGCCGTGCACCTACAGATGCCTTAATCAGCGGACAGGTGCTCTTGGGAAGTACCTTTTCGCCGCCGGATACCCAGAACTGGGAGCCGCCGCAAAGACCGGTTACAATGCCATTTGCCGCAATCACAATTTCATCCGGAACATATATACAGAATGTACCAAATACCTTCTGTCCGTTCTTCTGTGCCTCAATCAGCTCTGCCGGACGAATGCCATGAATATCCGCTACGACCATATCCCAGAAATCCATGGATTCCGGGCGATTCTCCTGTGACAGATACACATCGCCAAAGGCTGTCGGCAGCACCTGACAGAGTGCGTCATGGGTTTCCAAATCCATGCCTAAATCCTTCCACATTTCCACATAGTTTGCCATGGTTGTTGTTCTCCTCTTCTATTTTGTTCTATGTTCTGCCGCCATTGTTCCGGCAGCAATAAACGGCTCTGCTTTTTCTGTGACAGTGAGCGCTGTCTCTTTGGCTTCGGCACACTTGCCACGGTATGGACAACGTAACCCGTGTCCCAAATCCTGATATAAAAAAGAAAACCCGCACTCTTAAAAGAATACGAGTTCTAAAGTAGTCACTTCTTTGATACTGATTATAACGCATCACTACAGGCTTGTCAACTGACATTCTCTCTATAGATATTTTATTCCATCCCTGGATTATTGCTGTGCCCTTATCAACCGGCACCAGACACGCAACGGTGTCACCGGACTGTAGCGACGCCACATTGGCTATGAAAACAGCGTCATTACAAAAAACGCTGTCTTCGCCTGCAATTACATTTCCAGCCATTTTGAAGGCGTGAAACTCACGGCTCCCCAGGGAACATCTATGCTGTTTCTGGACTGTTCCCAGATGTGGGAGTTGGCTGGCAGGATGGCGTCCCCACAACAGCTGCCCAGTCCGAACTTTTATCCTCAATGGTATGACCTGTAAATAAAAAAAGCCTCCCCTGTCACCCGCCAAAAACTTCGGGTGACATAAGGGAGACAATTTATTTTTCTAAAAAACGAATCAGCCGTTCAGAGCAGCGTTTACGTCAACTGCAACAGCAACGGAAGCGCCAACCATCGGGTTATTGCCCATGCCCAGGAAGCCCATCATTTCTACGTGAGCCGGTACAGAGGAAGAACCTGCGAACTGCGCATCGGAATGCATACGGCCCATGGTATCGGTCATGCCATAGGAAGCCGGACCAGCAGCCATGTTATCCGGATGCAGGGTACGGCCAGTACCGCCGCCGGATGCAACAGAGAAGTACTTCTTACCAGTCAGCTGGCATTCCTTCTTATAGGTGCCTGCTACCGGATGCTGGAAACGGGTCGGGTTGGTAGAGTTACCGGTGATGGATACGTCTACACCCTCATGATGCATGATGGCAACGCCTTCACGGACATCATCTGCACCGAAGCAGCGAACCTTGGAACGCTCGCCATCGGAGTAAGCGATTTCCTTCACGATGTTCAGCTCACCGGTGAAGTAATCGAACTTGGTCTGAACATAAGTAAAGCCGTTGATACGGGAAATAATCTGAGCAGCATCCTTGCCCAGGCCGTTCAGGATAACGCGCAGCGGTTCCTTACGAGCCTTGTTTGCGGAACGAGCCAGGCCGATTGCACCTTCAGCAGCTGCGAAGGACTCGTGGCCTGCCAGGAATGCAAAGCACTTGGTCTCCTCACGCAGCAGCATAGCTGCCAGGTTACCATGGCCGATACCAACCTTACGGTCATCTGCTACAGAACCCGGGATGCAGAATGCCTGCAGGCCGATGCCGATTGCCTCAGCAGCTTCCGGAGCGGACTTTACTTCCTTCTTGATTGCGATTGCAGCGCCTACAGTGTAAGCCCAGCAAGCGTTCTCAAATGCGATCGGCTGTACGGAACGAACGGTAGCAGCCGGGTCAATGCCCTTTGCCTTGCAGATTTCAGCACATTCCTCAACACTGGAAATGCCATACTCAGCGAGGACACCATTGATCTTGTCAATTCTTCTCTCGTAACTTTCAAATAAAGCCATGATGCCAGTCCTCCTTACTCTGCACGCGGGTCGATAAACTTAACACCCTCAGCAAAGCGGCCATAGGTGTTGGTGTTCTTCTTCATAGCCTCAGCCGGCTCCACACCCTTG
The DNA here is from genome assembly GCA_004555915.1 of Clostridiales bacterium. Taxonomy (GTDB): domain Bacteria; phylum Bacillota; class Clostridia; order Oscillospirales; family Butyricicoccaceae; genus Butyricicoccus_A. The sequence goes on from SFJM01000015.1 coordinate 23,865, forward strand.
CGGATCTGCTCCATCATCTTTCCAAGATGTACGAACTCATAGCCGATAACGAGGTTATCCTTATCCAGAGCCAGACGGGTTACATAGCCTTCTGCCATTTCCAGGTAACGGGTGCCCTTAGCCTTGGTGCCATACATGGTACCAACCTGGCTTCTCAGGCCCTTGCCCAGATCCTCCAGGCCTGCGCCGATCGGCAGACCATTTTCGGAAAATGCGGTCTGGGTACGGCCATATACGATCTGCAGGAACAGCTCACGCATTGCAACATTGATTGCATCGCATACCAGGTCAGTATTCAGAGCTTCCAGCAGGGTCTTACCCGGCAGGATTTCAGATGCCATTGCTGCGGAATGGGTCATACCGGAGCAGCCGATGGTCTCAACCAGAGCTTCCTCAATGATGCCTTCCTTTACATTCAGGGTCAGCTTGCAGGCACCCTGTTCCGGAGCACACCAGCCGATGCCATGGGTCAGACCGCTGATGTCCTTGATTTCCATTGCCTGAGTCCACTTGCCCTCCTGCGGGATCGGAGCCGGACCATGGTATGCGCCCTTAGCTACCGGACACATGTTTTCCACTTCTGCGGAATAAAGCATAATTCTTATCCTTTCCTGAAACAGATTTTTCCCTTCCTTTCGGAAGAAAAAGATTCATCTTGAACCAAAACTCTCTCTTACAAAAAAAGCTGACAACCTGTTTTTTTACGAACCAAGTTATCAGCACAGCAGGCATTCTGCTCGTTCCGAATGCCGCGGAAAAGTTTTGTCTCACTTGTAAATAAGTTTACCATGTGATGCAGTTTTTGTCAACCGGTGCGGTTTTCTATTTGCGTACTTTTTACACGTCCTCGAACGAATATTTCCACAATTTCAGCAGATTTTCGTCCCAATAAAGTTCAAATGTTCTGCACCTTACAACCACAACTTAACCATTTTTCTCCATAACAGTATGGCTTCCCCCTGCCGGCCTACAAAATCGCAGCAGGAAAGTACAGCATCTTATACAAAAATTCCTGACAAAGGCATCCATTCCATATACATAAAGAAAAAAACGCCCTCTCCCGTTTTCGCGGGAAAGAGCGTCATCGTATCCGGTTGGGTTATTCTTCCAGAAGGGTTTCTGCCAAAGATTCACGGAGGAAGATATGGGTCAGGATTCCGGTCCGAAGTGCACCGATCAATGCCATCGGACTGACATCCGCAGCACACAGTCCCACGACGCATCGGCAGTGTGTCAGATTCTCTACCGGGATATGGACGATACAATTGCGCTCGGGTGCCACAATGCTGCCGTTCCGGTCATAGGAATTGCCGGCCAGATGGCCAACCGTGCGGCTGTTACGCTCCATAGGATAACCCACATCACGCTCAATCGTTGTGTCATGGACACCTACCAGCGCCATATCCAGCTTGTCCCACTGGCGGCTCACAGCCTGATAATGGCGGGTAGCATACAGCAGGTTGCGTTCTTCCTCATCCGGGTAAAAAATCGGCGCATGCAGGAAAACCGGCTGTGCGCCATAGCACTCTGCAATAATGCGCACATTTTCATCCGAATGGTATTGACGGGAAGAAACATTGCTGTTGCCCAGCAGCGGGCAGACGGACCGGATGGATGTGGCATGGGGCGGGACACGATCCAGCAGCTTTGTTGCCGTACCGATAATGGACCCCCATCCAATGCCCAGATATTCCGGCTGCCGTTCTTCGATAAATTCCAGCATTCGCTTTGCGATATCATGGTCTATTCTTGCGCTGGATTCTTCATCGGAAAACAGCACAGCCTCCTGCAGCCCAAACTGCTGGCACAGGCGTTCCTGCAGGGTTTCCCGGTCACAGGCTGGCCGGTGCACGCGGATTTCCACGATACCCACATCCCGCGCCTCCTGCAGAATGCGGCTGACCAGAGGACGGGAAATATTCATCAGTGTGGCAATTTCCCCCTGTGTTTTGTCTTCTTCATAATACAAATGCGCAACCCTTGTCAGGCGTTCCAATTTGTTCTTTCTATAGTTCATAGTTTATCTCTTTCACCAAATCACGGATCATGTTATCAAGACATACGTTTTCCGAAACTCCGTATATCCACCAACCATTGCATATACCGGATACGTCTGAGACAACCGATAACCAATTCTGCCTGCGGCAGCCCGAACATTGCTCTTATACATCGTTTGATTCTGCGCATCTGTTTTTGCCTCTCAGGTCCGGGAGGCAATCACAGGACCAAATGTGTTATAGATTCTACACTATCTATAGTATACCATTAAATCTGTGAATCCGCAATGATTTTACAAAAAAACTGCTCCGCCAGATGGTACAAATTTAACCGGATAAATCGTTGAAGTTGACGAAAGTTGTCTTTTGCAACACATTTGTCACATTATTTTTTTCGCTTGACACATATTGTAATCCATGTTATGGTATATTGAATATAAGGGAGTAGTCAGCGCACGACGTAACCAAGTCAACACACTGGATGAAAATTCCTGGCTTTGTTTGAAATGACGAGACTTATCTGTATTGCCACAGATAGGGGTTCGTCTTTTTTCTTTCTCTATTTGCGGCAGAGAAGGCCTCTTCCTGTGCTGCACACTGCAAGGAGTGATTGTTTTTATGAATGTTCTTGATCTGTTTATTCTCGCGGTCGGACTGTCCATGGATGCCTTTGCCGTTTCCATCTGCAAGGGATTATCCGTGCGCCAGCTCAGGCTCCGTCATGCCTGTCTTGCCGGCCTGTATTTCGGCGGCTTCCAGCTGCTGATGCCGCTGATCGGCTACCTGCTTGGCAGCCAGTTCCAGCAGTATATTGTCAGCATTGACCACTGGATTGCCTTTGTGCTGCTGGTACTCATCGGTGCCAATATGGTGAAGGAATCCCGCGGGGATGCGGAGGAGCTGAATGATTCCTTTTCCGCTGCCACCATGCTTCCACTGGCAGTGGCAACCAGCATTGACGCATTGGCGGTGGGCGTTACCTTCGCCTTTCTGGAAGTATCCATCCTGCCCGCTGTCACGTTTATCGGCTGTACCACCTTTATCCTGTCCGCCATCGGCATCAAAATCGGCCATGCCTTCGGCATGCGGTATAAATCCCGTGCAGAGCTGGTGGGCGGTATCGTGCTGATCCTTATGGGCTGCAAGATCCTGCTGGAGCATCTGGGCTTCCTGGGCTGAATTCACATTCTTGTTACAATTCCTTCATAGCTTGTCTGTTGACTGGATTCCAGCCACAGGATATAATAAAAAAGAACAAAGACCGATAAAATCCTCTGGATTTCGCACAGAAAGAATGAAAGAATTATGTCAAAGAAACAACCGGACTGGACGGCACAGCTGATCCCATTCCAGTCCAATCCTTCCCCATCCGCTGAACCGTTTCGCCATCTGATGACCTATTACCGGTGCGCGATCATGGAAGTGGAAACAAAATTCCGTGTTCTGGATGTCCAGATGTCACTTCACCGGGAAAGCAACCCGATTGAATCCATCAAAACCCGCCTCAAAAGCCCGGAAAGCATTTTTGGCAAGCTGCAGCGCAGGGATCTCCCGCTGACACTTGAATCCATCGAAAACAATTTATTTGATATTGCCGGTGTCCGTGTCATCTGCTCCTTCCCGGAGGACATTTACTTCCTGGCGGAAGCACTGCTCCGGCAGGATGATGTGACACTGATTGAACGCAAGGATTATATCCGCAATCCCAAGCCCAATGGCTACCGCAGCCTGCACCTGATTATCGAGGTTCCGATTTTCCTGCAGAATGAAACCCGTCGGATGAAAGTAGAGGTACAGTTCCGTACCATCGCCATGGATTTCTGGGCCAGCCTGGAACACAAGCTCCGGTATAAAAAATCCCTGGAAACCAACAAGGATTATGATGAAATCTCCCGCCAGCTGAAAAACTGCGCGGAGCTGAGTGCTATCCTTGACCGCTGGATGGAAAATATCCGCGGACAGATTGACGGCGCACGTGAAATTTAGCCAACAGTCCAATCCCCATCGGAGCATTCCGATGGGGAGCTTTTTATGCCAAAGCAAAACCCGCCAGTATACACTGACGGGTTTTGTTTTATTGTATGTGCACAACGGGAAGACGCTGTGTCCTGAAACAGGCAATCAGTATTTTACCCAAACCTCGCCGTTATTTGCGGATTCCACACATTTTTCAATCCACTTGACACCAGCCAGGCCGGATTCCACATTCGGATACCAGAAGTCGCCGTATTCCTTCTCACCCTTGTTTGCCGCATCCATTGCCACAGCAAATCTGCGGTACAGATTTGCCCAAGCTTCGAACAGGCCCTCTGCATGGCCGCCGCCGATGCGGTCCTCTACGCGAGCTTCCGGATACAGGTAACCGGCGCCACGCTCCAGTGTGCGTACCGGTTCCCCTTCGATTTCATAGGTCATCTGGTTTGGACGCTCATCATCCCACTCAATGGAAGCCTTCGAGCCAACCACACGGATCACATGGCCATGGCGTGCACCGCAGTTGATGGAGGAAGACCAGCAGTAAACCTTTGCGCCCTCCTGTACATGCTCAGAAGCATTCAGACGCATCAGGGTGAAGGCATTGTCCTCCAGCTGGCGGCCTTCTACAAAGGCATCTCTGGAGCACAGAACCTGGTCAATCTTCATATCCGGGATCATTGCCTCGATGATGTACAGCGGATGGGTGCCAACGTCAGCCATCGCAAAGGACGGGCCTGCCTTGGTGGGGTCAAAGCGCCACTTTGCAGCCGGGTTGGTTTCCTCAATCTTATAGTTGTAGCCACCGAAGGCAAAGGACATGTTGATGACACGGATGTCGCCCAGATCGCCATTCTTAATCATCTGGCGGGCCTGCTGGATCATCTGATGGCCGGAGTAGCCATAGGTTACGCCCACAACGCGATTCTTTTCCTTTGCCAGCGCTACCAGTTCCTCTGCTTCCTCGGTGGTGAAGCACAACGGCTTTTCGCAGACAACATGCAGGCCGGCTTCCAGAGCAGCCTTGCAGACGGTGTAGTGCAGGCTGTTCGGGGTAGCGATGGAAACGGCTTCAATGCCGTCCTCACGCTGGGATTCCTTCTCAAACATGGTCTGGTAATCCGGATAGCAGCGGTCCGGTGCAACACCCAGCTCCGCAGCAAATTCCATGCCGCGCTCCGGGTTGATATCAAACGCACCTGCTACCAGCTGGAAATTGTTGTCCCGCAGTGCAGCGGAACGATGGATGTAACCGATCTGGCTGCCCTTGCCGCCGCCAACCATTGCCCAGCGAATCGGATGATCCAGTACCTTGGAACCGTTAATCATAAGTATTTCCTCCTGTCAGCTAAAATGTTCTCCAAAATCTCTACTATACGCTCTAAAATAACGCAAACGCGCTCAAATGCCCGGATCCTCAGATCTGGTAGCCAACCGACTTCAGGTAATCCACACTGCGCTTGACATCACGCAGGGAGGTGTCGGAATTGCGCGGGTCACGCTCCTGTTCGATGGTGATATAGCCACTGTAGCCGATTTCCTCCAGCGCAGCCTTGATTGCCGGATAATCCAGTGCGCCGGTGCCGATGGGGCACATGGCACCCTTGCCGCAGCCGTCAAAGAAACGGATTTTCTCGCCCAGAACCTCTTCATAAACCTTCTGGTCCACATCCTTGAAGTGCACATAATCCAGCTTGTCCTGGTACTTTTTCAGGTACTCCACCGGGTCCATGCCGGAGTAGTACAGATGGCCGGTATCCAGACACAGGCCGCAGACCTCATAGGGGATGTCATTGGTGATGCGCTCAATTTCATCGGCGAATTCGATATAGGTGCCCGCATGGGGATGAATCACCGGACGGACGCCCCAGCTGTTGGCACGGTCACATACGGCACGGACATTTTTGACAAATGCTGCCCATTCCGCGTCATTCATGCGCGGCGCCCGGTCGGAATGGCCTGCATTGAAGTCGCGCTCATCATGGCCCCAGTCCATCACAGTCAGGTACGGTGTGGGCCACTTCTGTCCCGCATGTACCGGCAGCTTGGGCATTTTCGGGTCAGTAATCAGCTTGCAGATATCATCTACTGCCTTCAGGACACTGGACTGGTTTTCCGGTGTGACCAGGTCATGGAAGATGGTGCCCACCACAATGCCCAGACCATTCTTCTCCAGCTCCGCGGCAACGGTGTCCACATCATTCGGAATATATCCCCAGGGTCCCAGCTCAATGGCACGGTAGCCCGCCTGACTTGCCTCAGACAGAACCCGGGTCCATGGCGGGAGGTACGGGTTTTTTGGATCATCCACACCCCAGCAGCTGGGTGCGCCGCAAATATTCATGCTCATAGGTTATGCTCCTTTCCACATGCAGCAATACATCACAATCTTGTTTTCTTTTCCATCCTTCTTCTGCCCAAAATTCCGGCAGCAGGTTTTCTTTGACGGTTGTCTGTACCTGTGTTATGATTTTATTATAAATATTTCCGGCTTTTTTACCTTCATTATCTGGTTTTGTTTCAAACCCATTTCCAGCGTCATTATGCACAAATTTTCCCTGTATTTTTTGGACACTACACTATCTTGTTGTGGACACGGCAGAAAGGAGTCTGTTCCCATGATGGACATTCCCACACTTACCCATACCGTATTTGAAACCGGCCAGCTTCCTGTGCTGGTCAATGCCAACCGGCAGGATTACGGCAGGAAACGGCATGACCGCCCCATGCATGGGCATGATTCCATGTGTGAGCTGCTGCTGTGTTATCGTGGCTTTGGCGTCTATCACGTCAACCAGCTGTCCTATGTCATCCAGGAAGGTGATCTGATCTATTACAACTGCGGCGAGCTGCATGAGGTGGTTTCCAGCACGGATGTGGAAATCGGCACCTACTGCTTCGGCTTCTCCAACATCCATTTCCGCGGCCTTCCGGTGAACCATTTCATCCCCCAGGACAGCCCCCATGTCCGTGCCTCCCAGAGCATGTTCCCTTTCCTGTGCAATCTTGCGGAACAGATTCTGACCTGCAGCGCAGGTTCTCCCGCTGACCAGCTCACAGCCCAGACGCTGGGGATTTCCCTGCTGATGATGGCGGCACAGATGCCGGTGACCCAGCTGGCGGAACCGGTCTCCAGTCCGGCTTCCCGGCTCACCGAGCAGATCAAGGCATATATTGATGCCCATTACACCGAACCCATCCGTCTGGAGGAAATTGCCGCTGCACTGAACTGCAGCGTTCCCTATCTCGCCCATACCTTCAAGGATGCCACCGGCTATTCCCCCATCCAGTACGCCATCCGCAGGCGCATCGGCCTTGCCCAGACCCTGTTGATTTCCACCGATTATTCCGCCACCCATATTGCCACGCTGGTGGGCTATGACAACACCAACTATTTCAATTCCCTGTTCCGCAAAATTGTCGGCACCACGCCCATCCAGTACCGCAGGAACTATCTGGAGGCCCTGCGCGGCGAACGGAACCAGCTGTGATGCCGTTTCGCTACGTTTTAGCACTCTTTATCAAAGAGTGCTAAATTCACAAATCATTCACATTTTTTGCGAATTTTATTCATAATCCCCGTATATACTATAGTCAAACAAAAGAAGTACAGCAAAACAGGCTGTACCACAGAAAGAAGGCATTCCGATGCAGCAGAATTGTTTTATGACCCGTTAGCACTCAGATTATCAAAGTGCTAATATTTCTTATACTGTTCCATTCCGTTTATTTTGATGATAGAAAGGACGATTGATTATGTTTGGTATGGTTCCATTTGAGTATCGTGATCGCAATTTGTTTGATGCTTTTGATAAATTTGAACGCAGCTTCTTCCAGAACAGCAGCGTTGATCTGCCGGCTTTCCGCACGGATATCCGTGACACCGGCGACAAATATGTGCTGGAAGCAGAGCTTCCGGGCTTCAGCAAGGAGGATATCAGCCTTGACCTGAAGGACGGTATCCTGACCATCTCCGCGGAGCATACGGAAAACAACGACCAGAAGGATGACAACGGCTCGTATATCCGCCGTGAACGCCGTTATGGCTCCTTCCGCCGCAGCTTTGATGTGACCGGCATTGATGAAAATGCCATTACCGCAGCCTATCAGGATGGCGTTCTGGAGCTGTCCCTGCCGAAAGCACAACAGGTGATTCCGGAAGCCAGAAAAATCCTGATTGAGTAATACTGCTTATTCGCGACCTCCATATATAAAAAAGATAACGCCGGGAGCTTTCTTCCGGCGTTATCTTTTTCTATTCCTCTGTTTCAACCGATTCACACAAATCAAACCAGAATTCCAGCTGCACCAGCCCATCCAGATCCAGCGGGCTGCCGGTGCCATGATCCTCCGTGGTTCGGATATGGATTTCATCCGCGGCTGCCCCAAGGGTACTGAAAATCAGTTTCTGGTCACCCTGTCCGCCCAGCTCCTCCCCGGCCAGCACAATACATCCGGCAAAGCTTTCGGTTTCAATCAGCAGGTTCGCACCGATTTCCTCCGCCAGGTCCATGGCCACATCCGCCAGCCGCCAGAATCGGACCCGTTTTTTCGGGTCAATCATGGTATACACCGCATACCGTTCCGGGAACAGCATTGACAGCGCGGCGTCCACTGCCTGCTCATCGTCCAGCTCCTCCGGCATGATTTTCTCTGTCCTGTACCTGCGTGCCCGTTTCCTCTGACGTTTTTCCTGCTCTCTTTTTGCTTCTATATAATAAAACCGTTCAATCCGCACCGTGCTCACTCCCACTCAATAAAATTGTCTGCTACCGTTTAATATAACGGTATATCCATTACAAGTCAACGGTATTCAACCATTCTTTTGAACGGTAAAATGATTTCAAAGGATGGCGATGCGATATCAGTACTTTGAAAAAACTACATATGCTGCTGGAGGAACGGGGATGGTCGGAATACCGGCTGGCAAAGGAATGCAGGCTTTCAGAATCCACCATTGCGAATATTTTCCGCCGAAACAGCATTCCTTCAATTCCCACACTGGAAGCAATCTGTTCCGGTTTCGGCATCACCCTGTCACAGTTTTTCGCGGAAGGCGAAATGACCGAGCTCACGCCGCAGCTTCGGGAACTGTTTGACAACTGGGTTACCCTGACACCGGAACAAAAGGACGCTGTACTGGCTGTCATGAAGGCCTTTCACAGCGACACATGAGAAAGGGCACGCCGCAGCGTGCCCTTTCTCTTTATGCCCGATTCTTTTTGCTATGATATCGCAGAAACAGGATGGTGGACAAAATCAGGATGGCAAGCAGTATATACAGGAAATACATGCCGCCGCGGATGCCCGCCTGATCTGCCAGTGTGCCAATCGCACTCTGTGTGATGGCGGAACCAATGCCCGGAATGACAATAAACATGCCCATGCACATGGGATACTGTCCGATCAGATTGTCACTGCCGCCCAGGGTGGTACCATACATGCCTGCCATAAACAGGCCCAGACCGAATGTGGCTGTCGCCATGGGCACAAGGGTATGGCTGAACATCATGATGCTGAAGCAGGCGGCAACGCCAATGGTCATCACCACTATCATATGCTCCGGACGGAACCGTGTGGCAAACCATGCACTGGCAAACCGTCCAATCAATACCGCAACCCACAATGCAGTTGCCAGCAGCTGTGCCGTTGTCTCGGTTGCTGCGCCGGAATCCACAAAAAATGTTACCAGCCAGCCCATAACCGATGCTTCAAAGGCAAGATAGCACATCAGCAGCAGGCAGCAGATCCAGAAAATGCCTTTTTTGAAAAAGCGCAAATCAGGTTTCCCGTTATTGGACTCCTGATGAAAGGCCTCCGGACCGATCTCCGTCCGCAGCCCATGCAGGAAGGTAATGACACCCATGGCAATGGTGATGGCAAATGCCGTCCGCCAGGAAGCGCCGCACAGCATGGTAATGATGGGCGCGAGGCAGGTGCCAATGGCAAAAAAGGCCTGTGACAGGTTCAGCAAACTGCTGTCGTTGTTGGACAGGGTGCTGGTGATCTGGTTGCCGAAATTTGCCGTGCAGCCCTTACACAGGCCGGTCAGCAGCATGGCAAACAGCAATACCACAGGATTGCCGGTTACCATCATCAGGGCAAGGCCGATAAACGCCAGCACGCCGAAGGACAGATACGTTACCTTCACACCAATTTTGCCGGCAATCAGGCTGGCTGCAATGCCCGCCACCAGATAGCCGATCTGCTGGGCCGACATCATCCATCCGCCCACCTGATAGCTGATCTGATACTCCGCCTTGATGGCAGGCAAAACAGAACCAATCAATGTCAAATAGACACCCATTGCCAGATAGGCAATAAAAATATCCTGCATCAGGTATTGATGCTTCCTGCTCATGGATTTTAATGCGGACTGTCGTTCCATAGAATCCCTCCTGTCAGCCTGTATCCGGGAACATGGGGTCGTTTCGCCCCTGCTTCCCTGAAAACCGCTGTTTTTTTCTGTGGTTCCATTATAGCATGGCGATTCCGGCGAAAGCTTTCACAATTGCGCCATCTAATGGTACAAAATCGCAAAAACAGCAGCAGACAAATCTCTCTGTGGAAATCCATCTGCTGCATGTATGGTTAATTCAGATACTGGTCGACCAGCCACTGGCAGCGTTTGCCGGTGCTGTCAGACAGTGCACCGTAGTATACTGCCGTATATCCGGTACCACCTACCCAGTCCGCAGCCCGCTCATCTGCCGTGGCATCCCGCTGTGCAATCCAGACAGTTTCCGACTCCTTCAATGCCTCAAAAGCACTGTTGGAAAGCTCCGATTTGATATCCTGATAAATCTCATTGAGCAGGGAATCCCAGTGCTGGTAATTGTCATAAGACAGCTGACTCAAATCCGCCTGATTGCGTGCCTTCTGGTCAATAGCATCCATTTCTGTCCAAAGTCCGTCAATCCGGGCCTGATATTCCGCACGCAGAATAGCATGCCGGTCATTTGACACATTGATCTCTGTCTCCGATGTGGTGACAGGTGTTTCAACCTTCGGTTCACCGGTTTCCACAGTTTCTGTATCGGTGGAAGTCTGCGGTATTTCCGTCTGTCCCACAGACGTGGTATCCTGCTGTGCCAGTGCCGCTTCTTTGTTCTGGCTGCTGACCTTCAGGAAAGTCGCGGAAACGATCCCCACAATCAGAACCGCTGCCACACAACAGATCAGGGCAATCCGAATGCCATTCCCCTTTCCCGCCGGCGGCTCCGGCTGTGCAGGAAACGGCTGTGTATCCCGAACCTCCTGTATGGTATCCTGCTCCGCTGCCGGCTGCCCGCACATGGGACAGAATACAGCTGCGTCACGCATTGCCGCACCACAGTGCGGACAGGTCTTCTGCTTTGCCTTTGTACCGCATTCTGGACAGAATACCGCCTCCGGCTTCAGTGTCTGACCGCAATTGGGACATTTCATCTTGTTTCCCCTCCCTGCATGGTTACCGGATATTCTGTCTGCCGTTCAGGGCACGCATCAGCGTCACCTCATCAATGTATTCCAGCTGTCCGCCCACCGGAATGCCGTAAGCCAGACGGGTGACACGGATGTTGAACGGCTTGAGCAGACGTGCCAGATACATGGCAGTGGCTTCACCCTCCGTATCCGGATTGGTTGCCAGAATGATTTCCTCCACATCCTCCTCTGCCACACGATGCAGCAGCTCCCGGATGTGCAGGTCATCCGGTCCTACATGGTTCAGCGGTGAAATGGTACCGTGCAGCACATGGTACAGCCCCCGGTATTCCCTTGTTTTCTCAAATGCCAGTACATCCTTCGGGTCAGCCACGACGCAGATCGTAGACGGATCCCGGGTGTCATCCGCACAGATAGGGCAAAGTTCCTCATCCGTCAGGTTCTGGCATTTCGGACACAGGTGAATGGTCTGCTTGGCAGCGGTAATCGCCTGTGCCAGCCGGTCCGCATCCTCCTTCGGCAGATTTAACACATGGAACGCCAGACGCTGTGCCGTTTTACGGCCGATACCCGGCAGCTTGGCAAATTCGTCAATCAGCGTTTCCACCGATGGTGCAAAATATTTCATGGACAATTAAAACAGTCCCGGCATTCCGCCGCCGGTTGCCTGACGCATAATGGATGCGCTCTCCTCATCCGCCTGTTTCAGTGCCTGATTGACTGCGGTGACAATCAGATCCTCCAGCATTTCGATATCGTCCGGGTCTACAACCTCCGGATTCAGCTTCAGGCTGAGCAGCTGGTTGGAGCCCTTGACAACAGCGGTTACCGCGCCGCCGCCGGAGGTTGCGGTATATTCCTTGTTGCCCAGCTCCTCCTGTGCCTTGACCATTTCCTCCTGCATTTTCTGTGCCTTTTTAATCATGGCATTCATGTTCATGCCGCCCATGCCACCCATGCCGGCACCGCCTCTGCCATATCCGCCAAACTTTCTAGCCATTGTACTATTCCTCCTGTTAATCGTTAATCTCTAATGTGATATCCAGTTCGCCGGCCCTGCGGATGATATCATCCACGGGATTTGCTTTCGTGGAAAGCGTTCCGACGCTGCTTTCTTCCATTACCTTGACACGGTACGCCTGCCCTGTCACCTGCTGCACTGCCCTGGACAATGCGTCCTTCACTTTTGTTTCATTGCACAGCTCATAGGTAAACGGGTCCTCACAGACCACATACAAATCCTTGCCGTGCAGGATACCCTTGGCAAACGTCAGCTGGGCAAAGGTGCTCATGGGCAGCAGCTTTTTGGCCGCAAGCGTGATGTCATTCCACTGCGGGCTGCATTCCAGCCGTTTCGGCTGTGCCGGCTCCGGTTTTTTCTGCGGCGCCGCGTCAAAGGGCGGCATATCCCCATCATCCGGCGGCGGCGCGTCCTGATCGGAGGGAAATCCGTCGTCATCCTGCTGCGACGCAGGTGCGGGAGCCGCTGCCGGAACCACACCATGGGCCAGCTTTTCCTCCAGCGCATCCATACGGCCGCTGAGGGTGTCATAATCCTCCGCCTGCAGACGGCACAGCCGAACCATGCACAGCTCCGCTTCAATCCGCCGGTTTGCCGCCCGTGGCATGCGGATCAGCGCCTCCTGCAGGATGCCGGTATAGGCCAGCAGCCGGGAGGCGGGGACCTGTTCACACAGCTGTGCAACCGTCTGCGGAGAATATGCCGGCGACAGCAGGGCGGAAACATCGCCCTTGCTGGTGTGCACCAGCAGCATGTCGCGGATCAGGCCCAGCAGCTGGTCCAGGACGGCACCCAGCTCCCGTCCCGCCGTATAGCTCTCTCCCAGCTGCGCGATTGCCGCGGTCAGATCGCCCTGTAAAATATGCCGCATCAGCTCCACAGCGGTATCGCCCGCCAGAATGCCTACACCGGATGCCACAAGCTCCTCATCAATCGGCCCGCTGCTGCCCGCCGCGGCACGGTCCAGAATGGACAGCGCATCACGCAGGGCACCGTCTGCCAGACGGGCAATCATACGTGCGCCGCCATCGGTCAGCGGAATCCGTTCCTCTTCCGCGATTTCCAGCAGCCGCTGCGCAATGTCATGGGGGGCAATGCGGCGGAAGTCAAACCGCTGGCAGCGGGACAGGATGGTAGCGGGAACCTTGTTGATTTCCGTGGTTGCCAGAATAAACAGCACATGCTCCGGCGGTTCCTCCAGTGTCTTGAGCAGCGCATTGAAGGCACCCTGAGACAGCATGTGCACCTCGTCGATGATGTACACGCGTTTTTTCACGCTGGCCGGCGTATACCGCACCTCATCCCGGATATCACGGATGTTGTCCACGCCATTGTTGGATGCCGCGTCGATTTCCACCACGTCCAGCACACTGCCATCCAGAATGCCCCGGCATGCCGGGCATTCCCCGCAGGGATCACCGCCCTGCAGATTGGTACAGTTGACCGCCCGTGCCAGGATTTTGGCGCAGGTTGTCTTGCCGGTACCCCGTGTTCCGGTGAACAGATACGCATGGGACAAACGTCCGCTTTCCAGCTGTGCACGCAGCGTATCGGTAATATGCCGCTGCCCCACAACATCCGCAAACCGGTTCGGCCGCCATTTGCGGTACAAAGCCTGATACATGCCTGTCCCTCCCAAACAAAAAAACATTTCTGTCCGCTGCCACGCTCTGTGCAGCGGTACAGAATCTGAAAAACGGGCAATCGAAATTGCCCGTTTCCTTGCGACTGTATATTGGAAACGATGCTCCGCACGACCGCGCACCGGCCGTTGAACGGGGCGTCATACCTGGTACCCGTGCCGTCCTGCTCAGACTCGGCATTCCTGCGGCACACAATGGGTTCTGCTTAATGCTGCTCGGTTCCCCGCCTGACATGGTTCACAGTCCACTGTTGCGAAGGACCGAATCTTCATCGCCCTCCGGCAAAGGTCAAACAATACACGCACCGCCCGCGGGCCGGAATTCACTCCTGCTATAGCGGATTGCAGGTGCAGGACACCGCTGCCGTCCCAGCTAGCGCAGCCGTGCGGAACATCGTTTTCCAATACAAAAATATTATACTATATTATGCACAGCAATGCAATCAAATTATTTTATATCAGTCGGAATCTTTTTTCTCCTCCTCTGCATAGTAATTACATTTCAGCAGCAGATTGCTCACATTGACATATTTCTCCGCCAGCGCATTCATGGCATCCGTGTCCACATCGGCAGAAGCACCGTCATACATTTCCTTGACAATGCTGCCGTCGCGGTACAGCACTTCCTTCGTCAGCCAGTCACCGCTGGAGAAAATCACATAACCTGGATAGGCTTCGTCAAAAATATCATTGCCCAGGTAGGACGCATCGGTTTCCATGCCGAACAGATTGAGCACGGTAGGCAGGATGTCCGAGGTGTTGACGGTCTTGTCCACAACCTGCGGCTCCAGGCCGTCTGCCCAGATAAAGAACGGTGTTTTTTCCACCAGCAGCTCATTGTCAATGCCGGATTCCTCCCACAGCCTTTCCTTATCCGTCATGCCGTAGGTGTAGTGGTCGGTAAACGCGATAATCGCGGTATTTTCCAGCTGCCCGTTTGCCTCCAGCTGCTGCATCAGCTCACCGAACATATCATCCACCAGCTTTGCCTTTGCCTTGAGACAGTCCACTTCCTCATGGCCGGTCATTCCCCTGTATTCCGGGTATTTTTCCAGCGCATAGGC
This sequence comes from Clostridiales bacterium, assembly GCA_004555915.1. GTDB lineage: Bacteria > Bacillota > Clostridia > Oscillospirales > Butyricicoccaceae > Butyricicoccus_A. Next base: position 38,988 of record SFJM01000015.1, read on the forward strand.
GCTCAGCACATCGTCATAGGTATAGGGCATATGTGCCGAACGGGTGATGTAAAACGTAAAGAACGGCTGATCTGGATTGTCCCCGCCAAAGAACCGGGAACACAGCGCCTCATTTTCAAACATGTAATTCTCATTGAGCAGGACATCATAATCCTGTACATACTCATTATAAAAGCTCACATGCTGCTCATAGCCCATAGCGGGATGCATGACATTGCGGTTGTAGAACATGGCAGCATTGTAATGGAAGGATTCCGCCGAATATCCCGCGTCACGGAACAGGTTCGGCATGCTTTCGCTAAAATCATTGGTGCAGTACGAGAACGCCAGATTGCCATCAGTGGGCAGGAATACGCCTGTATTGACACAGAATTCCGTATTGAATGTGCGCACGCCGCCATAGCCCGGAGTATACATATTGGTAAAGTTCAGGCCATCCTCCATCAGGGCACAGATATTCGGCGTGGTTTGCTCGTCAATCATCCAGTCGTCCATGCTTTCCAGCAGGATGAGGATAACATTTTTGCCCTCAAGCACACCGGTCATGTCATTTTCGGTTTTCTCCGGATGGTACTCGTCAAAATATTCGTTGATTTCCTCCGTATTCCGTGCCAGCTCCGCCTGATATGCCGGCAGGTGCTTATACATGACATGCTTATAAACATCCCGTTCCAGTACCTGGTACACACCACAGATGCGATATACCTTGCGGGCATCATACATGGTTTCATAAGTACCCTCCAGCGAGGAGGAACGCCGCCATTCCTCCTGTGCGCCCCACAGGTCCTTATCACCGATTTCAAACACCTTTGCAGGCAGGAAATACAATGCCACACAGCAGAGCAGGCAGACCACCAGACAAATGGTCCGATGATACCACCGGCGTTTGCCCTTCGGCAGCAGCACAATACCGCCAATGCCGATGGCCAGCATCAGGACAATGGAGATGTAAAAGCCTTTGGTCAGGAAACCGAAAATCGAAGACGCAAATTCCGCGCCATCACCGGCATATGCCAGATCGGTCAGCCACATCATCTTATTGAAAATCAGATAATAGCCGGACTGTGCCACAGCATAGACCACAAAGACAAAATACACCAGGCCATAGACAATCCTTCCCAGCCAGCGCGGGAACAGCCAGACCAGGGCTGTCAGCAGTACCGTCCAGATGGCCGAAAAAATCCATGGAAATATCAGCTCATTGCACACATAATGGCGCATAAAGACCTCAATCCCCATAAAAGAAGCCAGCATCCAGGCAATGCTGACGAGCACACGCAGCTTTCCCTGCTTCAGGGATTCTGCCAGTTTCTGCATAAAGGTATCTCCTTCCGTTTCCTGTGAAAACCACAAAAGATGCTGCCGGTTATGTACGGCAGCATCCCTTGCTGTGATTGTTTTTTTATCCGGCAATCGCCGTCTGCCACCACGCATAAATCCGGTTGAACATCACGCCAACCTCTGTATTCTCCGGCTCCGTTGTGTCCGGTGTCGTCGGGGTATCCGGGGTTGTCGGAGTATCCGGCGTGGTATCATCATCCGTAGTGTCATCATCATTTTCATCCGGCTGTGTCGGCTGCGGCTTTGGCTTCGGCTTCGGCTTCGGCGGTGTATAATGACCTCTCGGGCTGGTGACACGGTCACCCTCGCCGATCGGGTCATTGTCGCCCTTATAGCAGTAATACTCGTCGGTTACCTCCACATACAGCGGGAACAGACGGGTCAGATCCAGCATGGACGCACTGCTGTACCGCCATTTGTGCAGGTTGCAGTCATCCTCCGGCACATCATCCACATAGAACATGCCGGTCTCAATCCGGCTGCCGCGCACATCGCCGGTGCACGCCCGTACCGGTGCGAGGCCACTGTCCAGACAGTATTCCTCCTCCACAAAGGTACCTTCCTCCGGCTCCTCAAAGCGTTTGTCCGGTTTATCCTCATGCAGCTCATCCATGACAGCTGACCATGCTTCCACAGCCGGGTTGGGTGACAGATCCGGCAGGCCATACCGTTCATCGTAGCCAAACCAGCAGACACCCACATAATACGGGGTATAACCCGCAAACCAGCGGTCCTTGTTGTCCGTCGTGGTACCGGTCTTGCCTGCCACATCAATGCCGTAAATCCGCGCCCGTTTGCCGGTGCCTTCTTCCACCGCATTGGTCAGCAGGTCATTGATATAATACGGTGTGGATTCCGGGTGCTCAAATACCTGCTGCGGCGTATTGTCCTCATTGGAGAGGATGGTCTCGCCATTGGCATCCACAACCTTTGTATAGCTGATCGCTTCGGAATAGTTTCCATAGTTTGCCAGCGCGGTATACGCCTGTGTCATCTCTCGGACGGTAGCGCCTTCGGTCAGTGCACCCAGCGCCATCGGCGCATAATTCACATCATCGTTGCCGGACAAGGTGGTAAAGCCCAGCTTTTCCGTCATGAAATTGTATGCCGCCTGAGGTGTCAGCATCTTGAGCACCTGCACGGCAACGGTGTTGGTGGAATCCGCAACGCCCTGCATAATGGTTGTCTGTCCGTCATAGCGCCGGTTTTCATTGCGCGGCCATGCGGAGCCATCCAGATTGAATACCGGCATATCGGTTACCACGGAATACGGGGTAATCAGTTTCTGGTCAATGGCCGGGGCATAAACGCTCAACGGCTTGATGGAGGAACCTGGAGATCGTTTGGACTGGGTGGCACGGTTGAGCACAAGGCTCTCGGTTTTCTCACCGCGTCCGCCCACAACGCCGCGGATCTGTCCGTTGGTCGGGTCCAGTACCATCATGGCGGATTCCGGACGCATGCCGTTTTCCGAAATGCTCGGGAAATTGCTGCTGTCCTCATATACCGATTCCATGGTTTCCTGTACATCCATGTCTACGGTGGAATAGATGGACAGGCCGCCGCTGTTCACTACCGTACGCGCATAGGTTTCCGAATATCCCAGTTCTTCCTGCAGATCCCTGACAACATCGGAAATAACCATGTCCGTAAAGTAGGAATACGCACGGTTTTTCTTTTCACCGGATGTATTTTCCTCATACGCCAGCTGTTCCGTTACTGCCGCGTCATATTCGCTCTTGGAAATATAACCCTGGGCATACATTTCGGAAAGAACCGCCTCCTGGCGTTCCTTTGCATCATCCGGATATTTAAACGGATTATAAGCCGCCGGGTTCTGGGTCAGGCCGGCAACCAGCGCACATTCCGCCAGATCCAGCTCACTGACCGGCTTGTTGAAGTAGGTCTTTGCCGCCGTCTGCACGCCATATGCATTCTTGCCGAAATAAATGATGTTCATATACAGTTCAAGGATGGTCTCCTTGCTGTCAACCTTCTTCTCCAGCGTCAGCGCGCGCATGATCTCCGTCACCTTGCGCTTGACGGAATAATCATCATCATCTGTCATGTTTTTGACCAGCTGCTGGGTGATGGTCGAGCCGCCATAGCTGCTGCCGCTGGGGAGGATCCAGTTCAGCGCCGCACCGACGGTACGTTTCCAGTCCACGCCCTTGTGCTCATAAAAGCGTTTGTCCTCAATCGCAACAAACGCATCCGCTAAATCGTCCGGTATGTCATCCATATCAACCCATTCGCGGTTTTCCTCGCTGGCAAGCTTCTGCAGAACCTGCTCATTGCCGCTGTCATCGTTGTAATAAATGACGCTGTTGAATTTCATCGAAAGGCTGCTGACATCCAAATCAGCCTCCGGCATAATCACCACATTCAGGTACACAACAAATGCACCGAGACATATTGTCGCCGTTGTCAGCCCGATGAGAAACAGCGTTAGTATGGCAAATCCGACTTTTCCGGCTCTGCTTTTTTTCCTGCTTTTTCTGGCCAAGCCTGTTACCTCCTGCTGTCCTGCGGTAAAATGATTCCATATTCACTGATATTATACCACATTTTGTCCAAAAATCCATACCTAGTTGGAATCCGTGGTATATTCTTCATAAATTCGGAGAAAATGTAAGAAATAAGCGGTGGATTTTGGGCATTTTTCCACGTTTCCCTGCCTGAAGTTCACCGTATACACACTTTATTTCTGATAGGAGGCATACAAAACCATGAACCGTACTGTTGCTGTATTATCGCTGTGCTGTATCACGATGTTTTCCTTTCTGATATACCAGCAGATTTCCTTCCGCTCAGATTCCGTCCCGGTTTCCGATCCCATTTCCGCCGAGGAGCAGGCAGAACCCCAGCCGCTGTACCTTGTCCGGGCAGAAAATGGCGTCCTGTGCATTTACCCGTATGGCTCGGACACCGCCGCGGAAGTAACCGATATCCACCTGTCCTCCCTGCGGGAATATGACCAGCAGCTGATGAAACAGGGATTTCCCCTGTATTCCGAGGAGGATCTCGCCAGCTTTCTGGAGGATTTCGGCAGCTGAGGGATAAAAAACGGAGAGACTGGTTTTGCCATCTCCCCGTTTTTGCCGTGTTTGCCCGGTTATCCCACCGGAGCGTCCGTCTGCGGCCGCACGCCGCAGTACCGCAGCAGGTAATCCTGCTGGCAGCGGTCAAAATACCGTTCCGCCTGTTCCAGACCCTGGAATTCCACCGAGGCGGCCGGCTGTCCGATGACCTGCTGGTCATACCGCAGATACCGCACCAGTGCCTTACGGTTTGCCGACGGAATTTCATCCACCGTCAGGCAGGCGCTCCAGAACTCATCCGCACATGCCGTGGACAGCAGCAGCCTCCGTTCCCCGCCATCGTCCAGATGCACCAGAATCAGCCCCACCGGGCGGCAGCGCACCAGTGTCATGGCCGGCAGCGGCTGGCTGCACAGCAGCACGGTTTCCACCGGCAGTCCCTCCGGCGTACAGGTGCGCGGCAGAAAACCGGTATTGTTGGGTGCGCCAATATTGGAATCACTCAGGTGATCCAGGCACAACAGGCCTGTCGCGCCGTCAAAGGACAGCACCGCCGTACTGCCCATGCTGTTCGCCGTAAAAACCGTGTATTCTTCCCTGCGCATCAGTTCCGGCTGTAAATCATGCCAAATATTCATGTACTTCCCTCGCTTTGGATCGTTCGGTTTCTTGTCTCTGCTATGATCGCATATACCATGCATGATTCAGAGGTATATGCTGAAATTTCCCCAGCGTTTTGCTGCTGCAAAGGATTTTCTTACAAAATCTCACGACTTGCGTCGTGGCTGCATCCATTATAGCATAAACCCTTAAAAATGCAAATTTTAAAATGCTGCCGGGGCAAAAAAACAGCACCGTCACTGAAACGGTGCTGTCCATCTGCATTTTAGGGGATCAGATAAAATATTCCATCAGAATATATGCCATTTCCGCACGGGTACATGCCTTCTGCGGATAGAAATAGCTGGTTTTTTCCAGGGAAACATATCCCAGCATGCCCTTGTAATTTGCCCACTTGACGGCATTGACTGCCCAGGAGGAAATGCTGGACGCATCAGAGAAGCTTACCGCCTTGCCGGAGGTAGGCTTGCCGTCATAATTGTGCATGATAACCACTGTCTGCTCATGGGTGACATTATTTTCCGGACCGAATTTCTGGGAAGAATAGCCGGATACATAACCCTTGTTATATGCCCAGCAGACTGCATTATAATACCAGGCGCTCTTGCTGACATCCTTAAACGGAATCGTTCCGCTGACCGCCGGCTTGCCTGCACGGTTGTACAGAATCTGTGCCACCTGCGCACGGGTCAGGCTGCTGTTCGGAGAAAACTTATTGCTGCTGGTACCTACCATCAGGCCATTGTCATAGACATACTGCACAGAGTTTTTATACCATGCGCTGGAGCTGACATCAGTAAAGATGGAGCTGACAGAGGAATTATCCGATATTGTCTTATCGCCGTATTCCGGCCAGTAGGTATTTTTCGCCTGATTGCCGCGGGATTTCGCAACACTGTCCTTACTGGCCGGTACTTCATAATAATAGCACCAGTAATAGCCTGCATCATATGCACCGTCAGCGGAATTTGCAAAGGACTTCATCTTGTTGTTGATGGTCTTACCGTTCCACAGATAATCGCTGTCGTTGGCAGACAGCTCCTTTTTCAGGTAATTGAGCTGTCCGGTCAGAGATGTCCAGCTGTAGCCATTCTCATCGCACCAGTTTTTCAGTGCAGTAAATCTCTCGTTATGCCACTGGCAGATACCATAACTGGTATTGTTGTCGCCATAGCAGTTGGGATTGAAATTGGATTCTGCCTTGATGTTGGCAAGCACGCCACTGGCTGCTGCCGCATTGTAGCCCATATTCTTGATAAAAAATTCAAAGATGGTATCCGCGTTTGCATTTGACGCGGACTGCTGCGCGCGAACCTCGCCGTCCGTACTGCCTGCCTGCTCACTGCGCTGTGCCAGAACATACGGCAGCTCTGCCACACTGTCAGCCAGCACATATGTATTGCTGTCCCACTGGGGGATATACTCATAATAGAAATCATCCGTCGTGCTGTAATCACTGCGGTTAACCCATGTAACCGGAATGTCCGCCACAGTACCGTCAGCCAGTGCCGCTGTCACGGTCTGCGGCATCTGGGCAGTCAGTTCCTCTTCCGCCTGACCCAGCGTAAAGGTAACGGCGCCAATTTCCTGGCCTGCCTGTTCAAAGCCTGTAATGGTCTGTACTGTCTCCGGCGCAATGTCCGCAGCCAAAGCTGCTGTCGGCAGCATCCCGGCAATGCAGGATACTGTTAATGCTATTGCGCCGAACCGCTTCACTGTTATCATTCAAATGCTCCTCTCACCTTTTTTCTCTCTATCTCAACCAATGGTATGCATTTCACTGAATGATTTCATGTTAACAAATTTTTCCCATTTTGTAAACGCCCTGTAACCAGATTCTTTGAAAAATTTTCGCTCTATCTGAAAATTTTCCCGTTTTTCCGTATGAATGTTCGGTTTTTTTGATATAAATTGGAAATTTTTCGCAACATACAGATCTCACGCGCAATATGTAGGCCAGCCTCCCGATACACCCGACAGCAGGAGGCTGCCGTTTCAGGCTGCTGCAATCAGCTCAAGCAGCGGAATCCCCGTTTCAAACATCCTTTTATAGCACGCGGTGCAGCTCCTGTATGAATCAAAAATTTTCTGTGCCTCTTCCGCATCTCCATAGCATTTCCAATGTCCACAGCAGGTATAATTCTGTCCCTGGTTCTGTATAAAACCAATGACATCCCGCAGCGGATATCCCAGGAAAATCCCGATTTCATGGGGAAAATCTGACCGGACACACAGTCTGCGCGACAGCTGGCACAGGACATGCTCCATCCCCTGCGCCATATCATACCCCTGTCCGGACAGGAAATCCTGTACTGCCTGCTGTGCCAGCACCTGCTGTACCCATGCCCGGCGGCAGACATAAATCAGGCAGCTTCCCGTCCTCCGACACCGTTTCAGCACCCGGATCTGCAGCCCGCCGGGCCGAAGCTTCCGGTTCCATGCAAACATGGCAGGAAACAGCTCCGGCGTTTCCGTACAACGGAACAGATTGGCCGGCTTGATCCCGGCAAGTGTCGGTGCGCAGGATTCAACCAACATGGATTCCAGTGTTTGATTCATTTGATTCCCTCCCTGTGACGGTATCCGTTCTAACGGCAGTATACCCAAAGTGTTATTAGTTTACGCTAACTTTTTCTGTAAAAAAAGAAAGGCTTCTCCAAATTATTAGCCAATGCTAATTTATAAAATAGCAAATATTACCGCATCTGTCAAGCCCTGCTGCACAGGTTAAAAAAATCCCTCTGTCCAAACACCGGACAGAGGGAGCGGATATACATCATGCATAATACTTTTTATGTCGGTTCTGTTTGAAACGGTGGAACCCCTTTAGTTCTTCTTTTTCTTCTCCCATTCCTCCCATGGAATGAGCACATCCCCACGGACAATCCATGCGGTATCCGCCAGCCGTGCCAGTGGCGTATCTGACAGGGAATCGGAATAAAAGGTTTCAATCGGCACCTTGCCGAATTTCTCATAAAACCGGCGCACCTTTTCTTCTCCCCAGCAGTTGACGCCGGTATAGATACCGGTATGCGGGTCCACACGGGAGGCCATCAGGTACTTGATGCCAAGCTGCTCACAGGCCGGCTTCAATAAAAATTCCGGCGAAGCGGAAATGATGACATCATCTTCCCGTCGGGTCTTTTCCAGATACCATGACTTGATATTTTTCAGATGGCTGCGCCAGAAATCCTGCACCAGCCTGTCTGTATCGCCTACTGCACGCAGGAAATGATACATCTGCTGTTTAAACCGTGTCTTATCAATGACCTTTGCCTGATACAGGGCAAAGGCAACTGCGGTTCCGGGCCAGCTGTATACCATGAGCGGCCTGTGCCGCAGGCAGTAGAAATAGAAGTCCACGGTACTGTCACCATGGTAAATCGTCTGGTCAAAATCATATACGTTCATACTTGATTCTCTCCGTTGCAATAAGCTCAGTCATGTGATTGGATTTCCTCTGTTTCCATATCTGCTGCTTCCCTGCAGAAGCATACGCCGATGGCATCCGGGCCTGCATGTGCGCCGATGACCTGATTGAGCACAATTAATTCCGCATGACTCACGCCGGCATGCCTGAGCAGGTACTTTGCCAGCTCCTCCGCATCCTCCCGGCAATCCCCATGGCTGATATATACCGCACCTCCCTCAGGAAGCTGCGCTGCCAGCTGGCGTTCCAGCAGTTCCAGTGTTTTTTTACGTCCACGTATCTTTTTGCCCGGTACCAGCCCGCCTGCTTCGATACGCAGCAGCTGGCACATGCTTCCCCGGGACCCAAACCGGGAATGCTGCTGCTCTATGTCTCCATTGCGCTGCAAATACTTCGGGTCATCCACCAGAACATACTGGGCAATCCGGCTGCGGTAGGCTTCTGCCCATTCCGCCAGCTGTTCCGCTGTCATGCCTTCCGCTTTCCGTTTGACCGCTTCACGCACCAGCAGCGCCTGTCCGCCGGAAACCGCAAGGGTATCCACACAATAAATTTCATTGTCATATCGTTCCTGCAGCTCTTTGGCCGCCATGCAGGCGGTCTGATACTGCTCACTCAGCCGGGAGGAAAGTCCAAAATAAACAACATCCCGCCTGGATTTTAAAATCCCCTCAAAAACACTGGTAAACGCTGTCTGATCCGCAGGAGCGGTGGTGATGATTCTGCCAGCCCGCAGCTGCTGATAAAAGTCTGAAAAGGATACAGTTCTGCCGAAATCATCCTCCGCGGTATCCCAGCCGTCAACCGTGAATCGGAGCGGTACCGTACAGATGCCGTTCTGGAGCAGGAACGCTTCCTCCAGATCGGGTACGGAATCCGTGACAATAACATATCCCATAATATTACTCCCTCCGCGTCAGTCTGCCGGAATAATTTCAATCCAGTAATTATCCGGGTCATTGATAAAATAGATGCCCATTGCCGGGTTTTCAAAGCAGATACAGCCCATTTCCTGATGCTTTGCATGTGCTGCCTCAAAATCATCCACCCGCAATGCCAGATGGAATTCATTTTCACCCAGATTATATGCCTGGGGATGCTCCTTCAGCCAGGTCAGTTCCAGCAGGTGCGGCGTCGTGCCGTCACCCAGGAATGCAATGATAAAATCACCGCTTTCCGGCTGAATGCGGCGTGTCTCGGTCAGGCCCAGTGCTTCCTGATAAAATGCGATGGATTCCTCCAGATTTTTTACATTGAAGTTGTTATGTGCAAACGTGAATTTCATGTGATATATCCTCCTTGAACCGTCAGGTTTCGATGATTAATTCTATTATACGTGGAATGACATACTTTCGCAATGGCTGGAAGGATAAAATATTCCGTAAAAAAATCCCCGAATCCGAGCGGAAACGGGGATTTTGCTTATATAGCTGGTATGGTTTTAAAGGCTATTATGAGAATGATTACATTACACCCTGTGCCTTCATTGCCTCAGCAACCTTCAGGAAGCCAGCGATGTTTGCACCTGCAACCAGGTTGCCCTCGCAGCCGTATTCCTTGGCAGCAGCAGCAATGTTATGGTAAATGTTAACCATGATCTGATGCAGCTTGTTGTCAACCTCTTCGAAGGTCCAGGACAGACGCTGGGAGTTCTGGCTCATTTCCAGAGCAGAGGTAGCTACGCCGCCTGCATTTGCAGCCTTAGCCGGAGCGAACAGAACGTTGTTGCTCTGGAATACAGCAACAGCTTCCGGAGTGGACGGCATGTTAGCGCCTTCGCCAACTGCCATAACGCCGTTAGCAACCAGTGCCTTTGCGTCATCCTCGTTGATTTCGTTCTGGGTAGCGCACGGCAGAGCGATGTCGCACTTTACAGTCCAGATGCCCTTGCCTTCGAAGTACTTCGCAGACGGAACTGCCTCAACATACTCCTTGATACGGCCGCGGCGAACTTCCTTGATTTCCTTGACAACATCCAGGTTGATGCCGTTCTCGTCAACGATGTAACCGTTGGAGTCAGACAGAGCGATAACCTTTGCGCCCAGAGCAGTTGCCTTCTGGGTAGCGTAGATTGCTACGTTGCCGGAACCGGAGATAACAACGGTCTTGCCCTCGAAGGAAGTACCATGATCCTTCAGCATAGCGTCAACCAGGTAGCACAGGCCGTAACCGGTAGCTTCGGTACGAGCCAGGGAACCACCCCACTGCAGGCCCTTGCCGGTCAGAACGCCAACGTACTCGTTGCGGATACGCTTGTACTGGCCGAACATATAGCCGATTTCACGTGCGCCAGTGCCGATATCGCCAGCCGGTACGTCGGTGTCAGCACCGATATGGCGGCACAGCTCAGTCATAAATGCCTGGCAGAAACGCATGACTTCAGCGTCAGACTTGCCCTTCGGGTCGAAGTCAGAACCACCCTTGCCGCCGCCGATCGGCAGGCCGGTCAGGCTGTTCTTGAAGATCTGCTCGAAGCCCAGGAACTTGATGATGGAAGCGCATACGGACGGATGCAGACGGATACCGCCCTTGTACGGTCCGATTGCAGAGTTGAACTGGTAACGGAAACCACGGTTAACCTGAACCTTGCCGTTGTCATCAACCCAAGCGACACGGAACTGGATGCCGCGTTCCGGCTCAACGATGCGCTCGAACACGCCTGCCTCTACCAGGTCCGGACGACGCTCAGCTACCGGCTGGAGGGACTCCAGAACTTCGTAGACTGCCTGCTGGAATTCCGGCTCACCAGCATTGCGCTTTACAACGGTGTCATAGACACCCTGCAGATAGGTGTTAGTAATAGCCATTTTAGATTTTCCTCCATACATTATGGTTTAATCACATCTTCGGTTAATAATGATACCACAAGTTTGGCAATTTGAAAATACAAAAATTGCAAAATTCATAATTTTTTTCTAAATCACTATTTTTTCGAGTTTATTCCTTCTTATTTTTGATTACTATTCCCTCATTTTCATAAAAAAAGACGGAATATCCTGCAAAACCACCGATTATGCAGTCAATTATGCCCGTATTATCATTTTTGCACATTTTCCTGCAAAACCATAAATTTACTACTTTTTGAGTATAATCATGCCGTTTTTAACCCACACTGTAACATTATTTCCTATCAATCCCCCTATTTTTAACAACAATTTTGCAGGAAAAAAGTTTTCACGCTGCAAATCCCTGTTCCGACCATTTTCCCCGCGCTTCTCCCTTCATTGACTTTTCCGGCACAAATGGGTATCATGGGATAGACAATGAATTTCCGCTCTGGAAAGGAGGTTCCGGATGAAAAAAACAGAAATCGCACAGGAAGCCCGACGCCGCGTGAGAAAATCCCTGTTCAGCTTCCTGTTCAACCGCCTGACCATCAGTGCCTTTCTGGTTCTGCTGCAGTTTGCCGTCCTGTTGTTTATCCTGTCAGAGCTGCAGGGACGTATGCTCCATATCTATCAGGCATTACAAATTATCAGCATACTGGTTATCATCTGGCTGATCCGCAAGCCGGATAATCCTGCGTATAAAATCCCATGGATTATCATTATTTTCGCATTTGCCCCCTTTGGCACGTTATTTTACCTGTTCTGGGGCAACACTCCGTTTAACCGTGCACGGCTGGTGAAACTCAAGCCGCTTCATGTAGACCGCTTTGAGCAGTTTTGTGCTTCGGATACCCGCAGCCTGTGTACCAGTCTGCCACGATTCCGGCGCAACTGTGAATACCTGCAAAATATTGCAGATATGCCGGCCTGGAAAAATACTGCTTCAGAATTTTTCCCTCTGGGAGAATATATGTTCCAATCCATGCTGCTGGAGCTGCAAAAAGCGGAACGCTTTATCTTTATGGAGTATTTCATCATTGAGCCCGGTATCATGTGGGATTCCATTCTGGAAATCCTGAAGGAAAAGGCTGCTGCCGGCGTGGAAGTCCGGGTCATGTATGATGATGTGGGATGTATGTCCACCCTTCCCATGGGTTATCATAAAAAGCTGAAAGCCATGGGCATTCAGGTTGTCCGCTTCAACCGATTCCTGCCTATGCTCAACACCTATCTGAATTACCGCGACCACCGGAAAATTTGCGTCATTGATGGCAATGTAGGATATACCGGCGGTATCAATCTGGCAGACGAATATATCAATAAAAAGGAACGCTTTGGACACTGGAAGGACAGCGCCGTCAAGCTGACCGGCAGTGGAGTTGTCAACCTGACCGCTCTGTTTTTACAGCTGTGGGACTTTTCTGTCGGCTCTGAGACCTATGATATTTCCCACTATGCTCCAACCGTGCTGGCACCCAGTGATGGCTATGTACAGGCCTTTGCGGATTCCCCACTGGACAATTTCAATGTCAGTGAAATCGTATTTATGAATATTATTTCCAGTGCAACCCGAAGTGTGTATATCACCACGCCTTATCTGACACTGGATAATGAAATGATTACCGCTCTGTGTACAGCTGCCCAGTCCGGCATTGATGTTCGTATTGTCACCCCCGGTATTCCGGATAAGAAAACCGTTTATGCCGTGACACGTTCCTATTATCGCCAGCTGATTGAAGCCGGTGTACGGATTTATGAATACACTCCCGGCTTCCTGCATGAAAAAATGATTGTAGCAGACCATGACATTGCGGTTGTGGGTACCATTAATATGGATTTCCGCAGCTTTTATCTGCATTTTGAATGCGGCACGGTATTTTACCGTTCCTCTGTGGTAGATAAAGTCCGTGATGATATTTTGGAAACCATCGGCAAATCCCAGGAAATCGACAAACAATGGCTTGACAGCTATCCATGGATCAAATCCATCGGTGCTTCTCTGTTATCCCTGTTTGCCCCGCTGTTATAACACCCCTGGCAAAATCAAGCAGTGAAAGGAATCTTCTCCTCTCACTGCTTTTTTATTTGATTTCTGTCAGGTTCCTCTTCTTCAAACCGAAACAGCTCATTCGGCGTACATTCCAGCAGCTGGCAAATCGCTTCAATATTCTCATACCGGATGGATGCTGTCTGATTATTTACCATTTTATTAAAATTCTGATAGCTCATTCCCAGCTGTTTATAAAGCCAGTATTTGGTATGTCCACGCTGCTGTAACAGCTCCAGTACATTCAGCCGTATCATACAAAAATCCCTCCTGATATCTAATGTTTCCATTAGATAGTAAAGGAATTCGCTCATTGACATATAGATTTTCACATTATATAATGTAAACATTAGACAGTATTCATTCTGTCATAATGATAGAAATGATACGGCAATTGGGGATGCCCCGCATCCGTTATGCGGGATAGCATTTCGGGGACAAAAAACAGCAGCGAGAGGAGAGGTTCCAATCGCTGCTGTTTGGTTTTATCTGACCTCTGTGCCGCCCCATTCCACAACCGTAAAGCCTGTGCGCTCTACCTGTGGCAGCTCCGGCGCTTCCACCTCGATCGGCTTCTCCAGTGCCTGATACGCCATAAACACCCGCAGAACGCTGTCCGGCTCCGGTGTGATGTCCAGCTTGGCGCTGTTGATATAGGCATCCGTCTGGAAGGTAATCAGGTTATACAGGTTGTCCTGCATTTTCGGCAGCCAGTACACAATGAACTCATTGTATTCCCTGGGTTCCAGTCCCAGCTGGCTGAGTGTGGTCTGCAAAAAGTCCGCTGTATCGGTTCCCTTTACCACAAATCCCCTGCTCATGTCATAATCGGTATCGCTTTTACCTTCCCAGAACAGGTAGGAATAGGTTTTCCCATTCGCAGCCACCAGCGTGCCATCCGGCTGTGCCGTTACCTGCCAGCCGTTATCATAGGCGGGATAGGTACAGGTGAGCTGTCCATCATAATCCAGTTTTACCTTGACCTCTGTTCCCTCCTTTGGGTACAGATACATAACCGGCTTGGCGGCATATGTATTCTGCTCCTCCAAAGATTCATCTGTAGAGAGCAGATATACAGCTCCAATACAGACTGCCGCTATTACAATCACAATTGCAATCACTTTTTTCTTCATTCTCTCCGCCTCCCTGTTTGAACTGATTTTATTATATCATGTTACAAACAAAATCAACAGCAACAGGATGGAAACAATTGGATGACAGCAAAAAGCGTGCCGGAACGATACCGACACGCTTCTTTTATCCTAAATTCAGCTAAAATCAGATTCTAGCAACACCGCTCTTGCGTGCAGCCTCTGCAACCGCAGTCGCAACCGCATCACGTACCCGCGGGTCAAACGGCTTCGGCATAATATTCTCCGCGTTCAGCTCCTCATCCGAAATCAGATTTGCCAGCGCATAGGCAGCCGCAATCTTCATTTCCTCATTGATATCGGAGGCACGGACATCCAGCGCACCACGGAATACGCCCGGGAATGCCAGCACATTGTTGATCTGGTTCGGATAATCCGAACGGCCGGTACCAACAACTGCCGCGCCGCCGCGCTTTGCTTCCTCCGGCATGATTTCCGGAACCGGGTTTGCCATAGCAAATACCATCGGATCCTTTGCCATGGTGCGAACCATGTCTGCTGTCAGCACATTCGGTGCAGACATGCCAAAGAAAATATCCGCACCCGGCAGAACATCTGCCAGTGTACCCTGTCTGTTTTCCGGGTTGGTGATGGTAGCCATATAAGCCTGTTCGGAATTCATCTGCTCACAGCCTTCATACAGTGCGCCGAACTTGTCGCACATAATGACATTTTTCAGGCCCATGCTGACCAGCAGCTTGGTGACAGCAATAGCAGCCGCGCCGGCACCATTGACAACCATCTTGATTTCCGACAGCTTACGGCCGGTCAGACGGCAGGCATTAATCATGGCAGCTGCACAGCAGATGGCAGTACCATGCTGGTCATCATGGAATACCGGGATATCACAGCGTTCCTTCAGCTTGCGTTCAATTTCAAAGCAGCGCGGAGCAGAAATATCCTCCAGATTGATACCGCCAAAGGAGCCTGCAAGCAGAGCAACGGTATTGACAAATTCATCCACATCCTTGGTACGGACACAGAGCGGGAATGCATCCACATCACCAAATTCCTTAAACAGGGCACATTTGCCTTCCATAACCGGCATACCTGCCTCCGGGCCGATATCCCCCAGACCCAGTACAGCAGAACCATCGGTAATCACTGCCACCAGATTATGCCGACGGGTGTACACATAGCTCAGATCCACATCGTCCTTAATCTTCAGGCACGGCTGTGCGACGCCTGGTGTATAGGCAATAGACAATGCATCTGCATCCTCTACCTTGCAGCGGGAAATGACTTCGATTTTGCCCTGCCAGTCGCGGTGGGCCTGTAATGCTCTTTCTTTCTGATCCATGATGACCTCCACTGATACATATTTTCTAATTCTATTATTGTACCACTACACTGTGCCAAACACAAATGCTATTTTTCAAAGAGGTCAAATTCTGTACACCGATCATATGTCACAGTTTGTTTACACTTCTTTCATAAACTATTTACGTGAACAGGAAAAAATCTTCATATTTTTTCCGTATAATAACAGCATTATAAAGGCAAGCAGTTCTGACTGTATTGTTTTTCCTTTCCCAAACCGTTTTCCTGCACATATCAGTGCAGTTTGAATCGTACTTTCTTTTTGTTTTTTATACCTATCTTTCTACCCCCTTTCTACCGCAGACTCTCCTGAGCCGGACAGGCAGCCGCTTGTCCGGCTCAACTTTTTTGTACTTTGCCATGATACGATTGATATACAAAACACAACCACTGGATGTTGAACCGCAAATCTGCCGTATCAATTGAAACCGCTGTACAAAAAAGAAAAATAGCTGCTACTCCCTCAGTCACCTCCGGTGACAGCTCCCTCCTCTGAGGGAGCCTTTGCATCATACCGTCCATTTTACCGGTTAAGATGGTGAAGAAACGGTTCAGACAAAAAGCCTCCCTCTTGGAGGGAGGTGGCATTTGCGTCAGCAAATGACGGAGGGAGTTACTGCGTCAATTAAAATCTTCGTACAAAAGAAAAAGCAGCCGATTCTCTCGACTGCTTACCTGGAGCGGATGACGAGGCTCGAACTCGCTTGCACTGCATAGGCGGCTCCAAAACAGTCCTTCCCCGACTTCTCCCACGGTTCGTCTGTACCATGTTGCCCGGCTGCCGCTTACTGAGCGGCAGTTTCTCTTCCCATAAGCTCTGTATGCACTGTTTTTCCGCTCGCCTAACCTCCGGATTATAATAGCGGTGGAGGCATCGAGTTCGATACGCACCTTTGCTGAAAAAATAAAAAAAGCAGCCGATTCTCTCGACTGCTTACTTGGAGCGGATGACGAGGCTCGAACTCGCTACCTCCACCTTGGCAAGGTGGCGCTCTACCAGATGAGCTACATCCGCATTTCGTTGTCTTTGTCCTGACGACGATATTTATTATACGCATATTACCGTCATTTGTCAACACTATTTTTATATTTTTTTAAAAAACTTTTTTACCAAAGAAACGCCGGCACAGCTTCCCCACTCCTGAAGCCGTGCCGGCAGATATAAGCAATTTGTTTCACCTGTCCAGAATGTCCAGAATCTGTGCCGGTACATCTACCAGATACTCCGCTCCGTTCTGAATCAGCTCCTCCCGGTCACGGAATCCCCATGTGACACCAGCCGCAGTCAGTCCGGCATTTCTCGCCGTCTGCATATCCACACCGGAATCTCCCACATATAAAACCTCCTCCGGTTTTACACCCAGCTGTTCCATGACCAGTTTACAGGAGGTCGGGTCCGGCTTGCGCGGAATACCCGCATGCTCGCCAAAGACAACATCGATTTTCCCCGGAAAGAAATGCCGGATCAGCTGCTGGGAAGCGGAGTCAATTTTATTGGACAGTACGCCAACCCGTATCCCGCGTCTGCGCAGGCTGGTCAGCAGTTCCGGTATGCCATCATATGGTACCGTGCTGTCATGGATATGTGCCGCATAATACTGCTTGAAATCAGACAGCGCAGCATCAATTTCCGCCTCCTCTGTTCCGGCAGGTAAAGCACGACGCATCAGATTGCGGATGCCATTGCCGACAAACTGCCGAACCTCCTGCGTAGAGCGCGGCGGCAGCCCGCGCAGGCTGAGCGCTGCATTTACCGCACTGCGTAAATCCTCCAGCGTGTCCAGCAGCGTGCCATCCAGATCAAAAATAACTGCATGTTTCAAACAGAAAGCCTTCTTTCAAACATTGACATTCATGTCCCCCCTCAGGGGAACCATGTATTTATCTGGTCCGCGGATTGAGGCGCTTGCCGCCATAGGTAGCCTTGCGCAGGAAGCCGGATACATCCTTATTGATTGCCTCACGGCGCACACGCCAGCTCCAGTTTCCACCCAATGTGGACGGAATATTCATACGTGCATCCGCGCCAAGAGACAGCAGATCCTGCATGGTAGTCATGGCAATCGTGCACGGTGCTGCAAAGGCAGTCCGGATGGCACTCCAGCCCAGCGGTTCGTTATCGGAAACCCGCAGATATTCCTTCATCACATCACGGTCCGCATCGCTGCACTTATCGTTAAACTGTTCCACCACGGTTTCCGAATCATGGGTGGAGGTATAACCTACACAGTTTTTCGGCCAGTTGAACGGAATATGGTCATTGTTTTCATCCGCACGCATACCGAAAATCATCACACGCATGCCGGGATAACCGGTCTTTTTGAGGAACTTGCGTACATCGTCATCAATGTCGCCCAGATCCTCCGCAATAATCGGCACATCGCCAAGGGCTGCCTTGATCGCCTTAAACAGCTTCATACGCGGGCCCTTCTTCCATTTGCCGTTGATCGCAGTTTCTTCCCCTTCCGGAATCTCCCAGTATGCCTGAAAGCCGCGGAAATGGTCAATTCTGGTCACGTCAAACAGGGCCAGATTGCGGCGGACACGCCAGATCCACCACTTGTAGCCATCTGCCTCAATGACCTTCCAGTTATAGGTCGGATTGCCCCACAGCTGTCCGGTTGCGGAATAATAATCCGGCGGAACACCTGCCACACCATGGGGCTTGAGCTCCCGGTCTACCTGGAACATTTCCGGATGTGCCCAGACATCACAGCTGTCCGGGGAAACATAAATCGGAATATCACCGATAATCTGGATGCCCTGCCGGTTGGCATAGGCACGCAGCTTTTCCCACTGCTCAAAGAACAGGTACTGCATGAAGACATAAAAATCAATTTCCTGCTTCAGCTCAAAGGCATACTTCCGCATTGCCTCCGGATCGCGCTGCTTGATTGCTTCATCATCCCAGTCCCACAGAGCCTTATGATCGAAATAGTTCTTCAGGGACATGAACATGGCATAATCTTCCACCCAGTCCCGGTTATCCCAGCGGAATGCCGCCATTTTGCCCAGCAGCTTCATGTCCGCACGGTCAAACGCACGGCGCAGGACCGTAAACCGGGTCTCTGCCACCTTATTATAATCCACACGATCCGGATTTTCTCCCACATCCGCATCCTTCAGGTCCTCCCCGGTCAGCAGCCCCATGTCTGCCAGCGTGTCAAGATCAATAAAATATGGATTGCCTGCCGCTGCCGAGAAGCACTGGTACGGACTGTCACCAAAGCCGGTCTGGCCAAGGGGCAGTACCTGCCAGTAGGTCTGGCCGCCGTCACGCAGAAAATCAACAAAATCGTAGGCATCCTTGCCCATGGTGCCAATGCCGTATGGCGATGGCAGGGATGAAATGTGCAGCACTACGCCGCTGGATCGTTCAAACATCGTAACACCTTATCCTGTTTATTTATTTTGCAAACGAATTGCATTTACGCGGTATTTCCGTTATAATCAATATCATTGACAGAAATACCGTGAATTTTCATGAATATTAATTTATACTACGGAGGAGAAGTATCCCCATGCGCATGCGTAAGAAAAAGAATCTGGATTCCCGTCTGGCAAACTGTGCGCCGGTACTGGTTGCAGACCCGGAAAATCACAAGGGTAACTGGCGTGCCCTGTTCAAAAACAGCAATCCGCTGCATCTGGAAATCGGCTGCGGCAAAGGCCGTTTTATCGTGGAAACCGCCCGCCGGAATCCGGACATCAACTATGTTGCCATTGAACGGGAACAGGGTGCTCTGGTCATGGCCACCGAAAAGGCAATGGCCCTTGAGCTGCCAAACCTGCAGT
Organism: Clostridiales bacterium; assembly: GCA_004555915.1. GTDB lineage: Bacteria > Bacillota > Clostridia > Oscillospirales > Butyricicoccaceae > Butyricicoccus_A. The sequence continues at coordinate 58,562 of SFJM01000015.1, forward strand.
TTTTGGATTTTGATGCTGCCGGACTGACCGAAATCTTTGCCGATGGCGAGGTTGACCGTATCTATCTGAACTTTTCCGATCCCTGGCCGCCAAACCGCCAGCGCAAACGCCGTCTGACCCACTCCAATTTCCTGGCGCTGTATGACTGCATCCTCTCCAAAAACGGACAGGTGCATTTCAAAACCGACAACCAGCATCTCTTCGAGTTCACCCTGGAAGAAATGTGCGGCTATGGCTGGCTGATCCAGAACATCTGCCTGGATCTGCATAACAGCGATCTGGACAACATCATGACGGAGTATGAAGAAAAATTCTCCAGTGAAGGCTTCCGCATTTACAGGCTGGAAGCATGCCGCCGGGATGAAGATATCCTAAAGCGTGCACACACGCCGCCGAGAACTGCAGAACAGCTTGCTCAGAAAGCACGCGGTTCAGTGGCTCCCTCCTTCTGTGCACCGAAGGAATAAGCCCCTATTCCGCTTTTTCCAGCGCTTTTTTATCGCAGGACTTATTATATCATTTTTGCCCAATTATATCAAGTTTATATTCGTATTTTTGTACGTTACGCTGTAGGTGTTACAATGATGCGTGACAAAAAGTAAAAATAAAAAGCGAATATAGAGCGAACCTGTGATAAGGTTAAGTTGTCGAGACAAAACCGAAGGG
>SFJM01000040.1 GCA_004555915.1 Clostridiales bacterium
GTTTCAAAATTCAAATTGAAAAAATAATCCGCAGCCCGGCCAAAATCATTTGTGGCGAACTACGGATTATTTTTTTGGTTCAGAATCTTATGGATGCTTTTATATTTGCCGCGAAAACTTTTTGCTGCTTCGTCATATTCTAATTGATGCGGTGTTCGTCTGCATTTTCTTCATTTTTTCGCTGATACTGATACGTTCCGGACTTTCCACCATCTTTGTGAAGCAACAAAACATCATCAATCCGCATGGCACGATCCACTGCCTTGCACATATCATAAATCGTTAACGCTGCAACAGATGCAGCAGTCAGCGCTTCCATTTCAATCCCGGTCTTATGGGTACATCTTAACGTACTTACCAACCTGACCTGCGTCGTTTCCGGTTTCATCGTAATAACAGCCTGTGCGATGGCAATACGCTGTGTTACTTCCTTCGCGCCAACATCCACCATTCTGGCTGCACCATGTTCATCTAAATGTGTCAGTTCCATTTCCTTATCCTCAATCATCACAATATATTGTTTATTCAATACTGTCCGCGCTACGCTCATAATCAATATGCAGATACTCTTTGTGCATCGGAAGTGCGCATAAAAAAGTAAAGATATGCGAATACTGAACATAGTATAGCATACCTGAATTGATGATACAATATTGACAATCAAACAGGAGCCAACGCTGGGGGAAAATAGCGTTGGCTCCTGCCTTATAGGTGCCTTCATGGATTCATCGTATTCCGCATTCGGAAGCAGCTCTACATAATCCTCTGCCCTGCCCTGCGCGGCAAGAATTTTTCTGACCTGTTATGTCAGATGATATGGAATATCTTGCTTACTTGCAGTACTTTGCTACGTGTGCCTTGGTAACCTCAGCAGACTTCTTTACATTTTCTTCCTGAGACATTTCATAGTATTCCGGACGGAAGATTTCGATGGTGCAGCAGTCGCCGTCAAAGCCAATCTTCTTCAGAGTCTCTGCATAGCGTGCATGGGGCAGGCAATCGCCTTCCGCATCCGGCCACAGACGCTTCTCATCGTTGTTGTAGTAGGAACCGCACGGCATATCCTCGGTACCATTCAGATGCCATACAAAAATCTTCTTGCCGTCAGCCTTCTCCAGAGTCTCCCAGCCAGAGCCCATTGCATAGAAGTGATACTGGTCAAGGGTAACACCAACCAGCGGGGAATCAACCTCCTGCACAATGGCATAGGCATCCTCAAAACGGTTGATGGTCATATCCGGTGCGCCGCAGAATTCCAGAGACAGCTTGATGCCATATGGCTCAACCTTCTTCACCATTTCCTTCAGGACAGCAACGGCATCCTCACGGATTTCCTTACGGGTCGGCTGCAGTCCACGCTCCTTCATATCCTGAGACGGTACAACAACGATCATCTTACAGCCCAGAATGTTGCAGCGGCGAATGATTTCGTCCAGCTCAGCCATAACAGCAGCCTTTTCCTCTTCTGTCTGCTTCATGTTGAAGAAGCACAGTGCGTTGTAGGACAGCATGCTCAGGTGATGGGTAGCAAACCACTCGCCCAGTTCTTCCAGAGTCACAACACCGTTGTCCAGATCACGGTTCAGACACTCAGACTGAATGTCGATGCAGTCAAAGCCGTACTTTTCACACAGCTCCAGATCCTGCATGACGGTATGGCCTGCGCAGAAACGGTCATTTGCTTCATTAAATCCGATTCTCATAGTAATACACTCCTTAACAATATAGTTGTTAATAATATAGTTGCATGTGGATAGCCGCGATGTGCTTACCTTTCCCCTCAGCACGTTCGGCTTGGGATACGAACATGCTGCTGTCAGGAAAGGCACGGTGATGGGAAAGATATTGCCGTCCGAACCCCACAACAGAACAAAGCCGGAACGGCAGCTGTGCTGACTTGCATTTGCTGTTTTCCTTACCGTGTCTTAACCTTACCACGTTCGTGCATTTGTTTCAATAGGTTTAGACCACTATCATTTGCACGTGCATATTCTCGTGAATTCATCCAAGGAATTGGTGGAATATATAGAAAATATACACAAAAAATGGTGGATTTTTTCGTGCATCGGGTACAAGACAGGTGGAATTTCGTGCATTTGTCACATCTGTTCAAATGGCAATCTGTATGGTATGATTAGAGCAAAGGAGTTGTGATACAATGGTAACGATGCAGCAAATTGCAGAGGCCTGCGGGGTATCCCGCGGCACAGTTGACCGTGCCCTGCACAACAAGCCCGGCATCCGGCCGGAGGTGGCTGCCCGCATACAGGAAAAAGCGCGGGAGATGGGATATATTTCCGCACGGCTTATGCCTGCCATGCTGAAAACGTGGAAAATAGGTGTGGTACTGCATTCCGGCAGCTCCGGCTTTGTACGGAATCTTGCCGCATTATTTGAAAACCTGCCGGACAAGGATCTGCTGCCGGTACAAATCATCCTTCGGACCATGGATGGGGTGGATATCCAGCACCAGCTTGCCCTGATTGATGAACTGGTGGAAATTGAACAGATTGACGGGCTGGCGCTTATGCCGCTGGCCAATTCCCAGATCCGGGATAAAATCAATGAGCTGTCGGAGAAAAAAGGCATCCCGGTTGTCACTCTGAATACTGATATCAGTGACGCAAACCGGATTGCCTATATCGGACCGGATAATCTTGCTTCCGGACGCTCCGCGGCAGCTCTGATGGGCCTGGTGACTGGCGGAAAAGGGCATATTCTGCCCATACTGGGGCAGCAAAGCGGACATTATGCAGACAGCCAGAGGCTTACGGGATTTTTGGAAGAAATACAGGTCAGCTATCCGGAATTGAAAATTCTACAGCCGGAATGCTGCTTTCTGGACAGCCAGCTCGCCGAACGCATTATCACCCGTGCCATCCAGTCCGACCCGGATCTTACCGGCATTTATATCGCTTCAGTGGGACGGCGCGGTGTTGCAGACGCATTGCGCAACAGCGGCATGGCAGGAAAAATCCATGTTATCATGCATGATATTACGCCCACGAATTTACAGCTGATCCGGGAAGGGGTTGTGGATTTTGTCATTGGACAGGATGTGGAAACACAGGGCACCCGTCCCATCCATGTGCTGTATGATTTTCTGTCCAACCACCATCTGCCGGAGGAACGGGTGCAGATTACGGATATCTCCATTCGGTTCCGATGCAATATACCAGAGGAATGAATGGCATACAGAAGTCAGGACCACCGGCTATGCTGGTGGTCCTGACTATGCTTTATCGAACTTTTTCTGTAAAGGTATCAATAATATGGAGAAAGTCGGGTGCCCATGGTTGAGATTGGTCATGGCTGGGCACCCGAAAAGGAGATAAGCGAATTTTATGCGCCGATTCCCAGCGGGGAGAAGAAAATGTAGACCGCAACAACGCAAATCATAACAATGATTGCTACAACCTTGCGGTACTTCCACGGGGTCAGGTCTACTGCCTTCACATCCACCTGCTCCCATGCCTGCATCTCCGGATGCTGCTTCTTGTTTCTGCTGTTCAGGAATGCCATAATCAGCAGTTCAATCGGCCACAGAACAGCAACTGCATACAGGTAATGCATGGTGCCTGTGCCGCCCGGATAAGCCGGACCAATAATCATGAACAGGCCATATACCACGATATGGAATACCATAATCAGCTTTGCCGCATACTTAGGCAGATACTTGAAGAAGAAGCCGCCAAATACTGCGGACAGAACCGGCAGGCCAATCAGCATAACAAAGGAATCCAGGAAGGTCTTCAGGCCAGCCGGGAAGAAATATACCATCGGGCCGACAATGGTGGTTGCAACGGCAAAGACAATGCCGATTTTCTTGCCCACAGATACCAGCTTATCACCCGAAGCCTGAGGATTGATATACTCATGATAAATATCCATGGTGAACATGGTGTTAACCGAGTTCAGAACGGAGTTAAAGGAAGACAGGATTGCGCCGAACATAACCGCCGCAAAGAAGCCCATCAGCGGAGCCGGGATAACCTGTGTCACCAGATGCGGATAGGCATCATCCATCATGGTTACCTGATCGCCCTGCAGCTCAAACAGTGCATAGGCAATAACACCCGGCAGTGCCAGGAACATAAAGCCGGCAATCTTCAAAAAGGCACAGTACAGTGCACCCTTCTGTGCTTCCTTCAGGTTTTCCGCAGCCAGAACGCGCTGGATAAACGACTGATGGGTGCACCAGGACTGCAGACCCAGGAATACCAGACCGGTAAATACCGTCGGCCACGGAACCTCCGGAGCTTCCGCAGTGAGAGAACCGATGGAGTTCAGCTTATCTGCATGGTTAGCCACCAGATACTTCCAGCCATCAATAATTGCAACCGAGCTTCCGCTGCCAGCTGCATGGCCCAGTACATTCAGTGCAAAGAACGGGATCATCAGACCGCCAATCAGCAGGCCGACGCCGTTTACGGTATCCGATACAGCAACCGCCTTCAGGCCGCCGAAAATCGCATAAATAGAACCTACCACGCTGATAGCAACACAAAGAACACAGATGGACTGGAACTTGGTAATGCCCAGCAGACCGGACAGGTTAAAGATATTTTCAAATACCAGAGAACCGGAGTACAGAATAACCGGAATCTGTACTACCAGATACAGAATAATGTATGCGATGCAGAACCACAGCTTGGTGGAACGGTCAAACCGCAGACCGATCAGCTCCGGAATGGTGGTAATACCACTTTTTAGATAACGCGGTGCTGCCCACAGTGCCAGCACAATCAGTGCCGTAGCTGCCAGAACCTCAAATGCCATCGGGCTCATGCCCACTGCCCAGGTCTGGCCATTGGTGCCAACCAGCTGCTCTGCGGAAAGGTTGGTCAGCAGCAGGGATCCTGCAATAACAAAGCCCGGCAGACCGCGCCCTGCGAGAAAATAGCCATCCGCGGTGGTCTGGTCATCCCCCTTTGTCTTGACGTAGGAAATGACTGCAACCAGCACCGTGAATGCCACAAATGTAATCAATGTAAGTGCCATATTCTTACCCTCTATCTATTTTAATCCTGTTTACAGAGCGGAAGGCCGGAAAAAAACGGTTTCCCGGCGCCTCCTGTTACTATAGATTTGCCCCTTGATTTATGGCAGCCAGCCATAGGCATGGGACATCTCGTTGCCTAAACTGTTAGAATGGGAGTGTAATGGTCTGTCTTGCGCCTCCAAGGGCTTTCACGCCCGTAGGAAAGTCAGTCAGCCATCCTCACATTCGCAGTATTCGATTTGTGCAGGTAGAACCTGAGCGTTCGCGTCATCAAACAGATGGAATCGGCAATGGGTAAGATGGCATCGTCCATTGCAAATTTTATCGACAGGAGTTTGAACATGAACGCAGCAGGTATTGATGTTTCCAGCAGAAAGAGCACCGTCGCCGTCCTTCGGCCGTTCGGAGAGGTTGTAAAGCTCCCGTTTGACGTCAGTCACAGCACTGAGGCTCTGGCCGATCTTGCCCAGCAGCTCAAGGCGCTTGACGGAGAGACGCGGGTAGTCATGGAGCACACCGGCCGCTACTACGAGCCGGTGGCCAATGTGCTGCACGAAGCCGGCCTGTACGTCAGTGCGGTCAATCCGCTGCTCATCCGGGAGTACGGCGGCAATTCTCTTCGCAGAGTCAAGACCGACAAGGCGGACGCCATGAAAATCGCCCGCTATGCCCTTGACAACTGGGCAGATCTGCGGGATTATACTCCCATGGATACGATTCGTTATGACCTGAAAACGCTGAACCGCCAGTTCCAGCTGGCCAGCAAGCAGAAAACCGCAACAGCCAACAACCTGATTGCCCTGCAGGAACAGTCCTTCCCCGGCATCCGCAAATGCTTTGACAGCCCGGTACGTAAGGACGGCACGCAGAAGTGGGTAGATTTCACCTACACCTTCTGGCATGTGGACTGTGTTCGCAAGCACAGTCTGAACGCTTTTTCTGAGCGTTACCGGAAATGGTGCAAGCGGCATGGCTACATCTTCAAGCAGCGTAATGCCGAAGAAGTCTACGTCCTTGCCAAGTCTGCCGTAGTGTTGGTCTCTGCGTCCGAAACCACAAAGCTGCTGGTGCAGGAGGCTGCCAACCAGCTCACCAGTATTTCCCGCTCTGTGGAGACCTACCGCGCTGAGATGAATCGCCTGGCTTCCATGCTGCCGGAATATCCCGTTGTCATGGAAATGTACGGCGTGGGCGAGTCCTTGGGGCCGCAGCTGATGGCAGAGATTGGCGACGTACGCCGTTTTGAGCAGAAGAAGTCGCTTGTGGCATTTGCCGGTGTTGACCCGATGCCGAACCAGTCCGGCGAAAAGAACGTGCGCAGCAACCGCTCTTCGAAACGTGGCTCACCGTACCTTCGCAAGACGCTTTTCAACATCATGAGTATTTATCTCAGATGCTCACCGCCCGAGGAGCCGGTGTACCACTTCCTGGACCGTAAGCGAGCCGAGGGGAAGCCGTTCTATGTTTATATGACGGCCGGAGCTAACAAATTTTTGCGACGCTACTACGGAAAGGTGCGGGACTATCTCGCCACGCTGGATGATCTGCCGCCTGTGGACATGGATTCCACCGGCCTGAACCGGGCTGACTGACAACCGTATATCCTGACATTGCAGGCCAGCGTATTCGCGGTGGCCTTTTTGTCGTGCCTTTCTGCCTATCTCCCGCCTGTAAATTTTTCTTCTGTCAAGATCACTTTGGTCTTGACTTTTTATTTGCAGGCTTCCCTGTGTTATTGTTCCTGTTCAGCAGTGCTGCATGATTGCTGCCACTGCAGTCTTGGTATCGGTCTCCGGGAACAGCTCATAGCCTACCCGGCCGGTATAGCCGCAGGCCTCCAGATGACGGATCACCTTGGTGTAGTTGATCTCACCGGTACCCGGCTCATGCCGTCCCGGTGCATCTGCTACATGGATATGGCCGAACTGATCGCCATAATTGGTAATGGTATCACAGATGCAGCCCTCATTGATCTGCATATGATATACATCATACAGCAGCTTCAGACGGGGAGAATTGATCAGGCGGCAGATTTCCGCACCCATCTGGGTGGTAGCAAGGAAGTTGCCCACATGATCGGTGGTGATGTTCAGAGCTTCCAGATTCAGATTGATTTCCTCTGCTTCTGCCAGCTTTGTGCACTCCAGCAGCATGTCATACATGGAGCACAGCTTGACGGTATCCGACAGATTGTCATAGTGGTCCACAACAATGCCGCCGTCACCCAGTGCATTGGAATGGATGGTAACGCTGGAAGCGCCAACCTTCTTGGCTGCTGCAATCGACTGCTTGAGGTAGTCGAGGTACTTTTCCTTATGGGTCGGGTCTACCAGGGAATAATCTGCATCGCCGTTGAAGCCGGAGATGGCAATGCCTGCCTTTTCTGCCGCTTCACGGGTTGCATCCAGATCACGGATGCGCCAGTCCCAGAACTCTACCGCTTCAAAGCCATCATCCTTTGCTGCCTGGAAGCGCTCCAGCCACGGCAGCTCGGTATATAATGTATCAATACAAGCGCATTTTCTCAGTGCCATATTATTCTACCTCCGAAATTTTAACCGGACGGCCTTCCTTGAGAGACTTGGTTGCAGCTGCTGCCATCAGTACCGGATACAGGCCATCCTCACCGGTAACCGGGGTTTCGGTATCGTTGATGACTGCATCAGCAAATGCCTTCATTTCTGCAACAAATGCACCGGTGTAACGATCCCACATAACCTTGTAAGCGGTGCCATAGGTGGTGCCATCTGCGGTGGACAGAACTGCGGTGTTGGGGATATCGTTTTCATCCTGTGCACAGCCCTCGGAGCCGAATACTTCTACTCTCTGGTCATAGCCATAAACTGCCTTACGGGAGTTGTCGATAACGCCGATTGCGCCGTTCTCGAACTTCAGGGTAACCACTGCGGTGTCTACGTCGCCTGCTTCGCCGATGCCCGGGTCAACCAGAACAGAACCATATGCGCTGACTTCAGTTACCTCGGAACCTGCCAGGAAACGAACCATATCAAAGTCATGGATCATCATATCATAGAAGATACCGCCGGAAACCTTGACATAGGATACCGGTGGCGGCTCCGGGTCACGGGAGGACACTTTAATTAGGTTTACCTTGCCAACCTTGCCCTGCTGAACCATGTCATAAACAGCGCGATGGTTGTGGTCAAAGCGACGGCAGAAACCGATCTGCAGCTTGACGCCAGCTTCCTTTGCTGCATTAATTGCTTCGTGTACCTTGTTCAGATCATAATCAATCGGCTTCTCGCAGAAGATGTTCTTCTTTGCCTTTGCAGCCTCGATAATAAATTTGGAATGAGTGTCGGTGGAGGAGCAGATGAGAACTGCCTCAATTTCCGGGTCATTTAAAATATCTGCCGGATCTGTGCTCACATTGGGAATGCGGCACTGTGCTGCGAACTCTCTGGTTGCGTCATTTGCAAACGGATCAGCAATGGTCTTGATTTCCATTTCAGGAACGAACATAGAAATGTTCTTTGCATGTACCTTGCCGATGCGGCCTGCACCGATAATGCCTACTTTCATGGTAACCTCTCCTTTTTCAATCATGTAATATGTTTCTGCCAAGCTCTTACGCTTTTGCTGACGCTATTGTACAGCGATTTCTCTCCTGTAAAAATGTCTGTTTTTTTAGATTCCGTGCATTTTTTTGCTTTGTTTTCTGTTTTTTATTCCGGCAATCTGTCAAAAGGAAACCGCAATGTGTTATGATTTTGGATTCATTCACCATTTTTCCGTTACGCCAGCCGCACACTTTGGAAAGGTGTTTTTATTTTGGATTTTATGCTATGGGAGCAGCATCTCCTGTTTTCCGGTAAAAAAAGACCTCTGCCATACCGACAGAGGTCTTTGCCGCACCGCAGCTGATTCGGCTCCCATACCACACAGCTGCGTCAGATTGATTGGAATATCAGAAAAAGAATGAAAGAATAAAACTCAGATTATCGCTTTGGTTGATACAATAAGTGTACGAATTTTATGGAAATTACATGTAATCTGCCACGTTATCCACAGTTACCGGCTCAAACGGTACCCAGCAGATGGAATCACTGTAGGACTCGCCGGAGTCATCCAGCGCGTACTTTTCCATGCCCTTGTTGATTGGATCGCCATTGAGCATATTCATGCAGGCAAGGATTGCGCCGCGGCCCTGTCCCACCGGATCCTGGAATACGGTCATTGCCAGATTGCCGTCAATCAGCGCCTGTGCGCCGTCTGCGGTACAGTCAATACCGACGATCGGGAAGTTGATGTCTACGCCAGCCTCACGGCATGCCTCTACCGCGCCCAGAGCCATTGCGTCATTGTTAGCGATAATGCAGTCATACTCCGTGGTAGTCAGCAGCGGCTGAATCATTTCCTGTGCCGTCGGGCGGTCAAAATCAGCTGCCAGCGGTGCGCTGCCTTCGGTTGCATTGATGCCGTTATCCTTCAGTGCCTGCAGTGCGCCTTCGGAACGCTGCGTGGTTGCTACCTGTCCCAGCGTGCCCTGCAGCATCAGGTACTTGATATCGGTCTTGCCCTTGTCCTTGAAATACTTTGCCAGATATTCGCCCTGGAAATAACCGGAGGTGAACTCATCCGAGCCAACATAGCAGGCATTTTCCGCATCCAGTACATGCAGGTCTGCCGGCTGGCGGTTGACAAAGGCAACCTTCATATCGCCTGCGGAATCCATGATGGACTGTGCTGCCTCAGTATCTACCAGCAGTACGGCAACTGCCTCCTGACCGGCATTGGCACAGGTTTCCACATACTGCATCTGCTTTGCGGTATCCAGCTGTGCATCCTGTGTGACAATCTTATAGCCAAGTTTTTCACCCTCAGCTGTCATGGCCTGCTCCACCTTGGACATGAACTCGTCACGGTTTGCAATGACAAAGGTCATTTCCTTCTGAGCGGAGCTGTCGGATGCAGCGGAACCGCCACCGGAAGAGCTATTGCTTCCGCAGCCTGCCAGCATGCCTGCTGCCATGATGCCGGCCATTACCATTGACATCGTTCGTTTCAGTTTCATTGTGATTTCCTCTCTTTCTTATGATGTCTCGGTTTTCCCTTTTGCTGATGCTATTGTAATACCGGAACCGGGAGGAAAAAACGTCCGTTCCTTTGGATTTGGTGGCAATCGTTTTGGGATTTTCTGTTCACTGTTACAAAAAGATTCACAATAAATACCGTTTCGTGTCCTGTCTTTGGATTTTGCGGTGTATCCGCCATGCTTTTAGAGGGGATTCTTTTGAAAGGTGTCTGTATTTTAGAAAAAGAAAGACAGGAGGCTGAGCTGTCCAGCTTCCTGTCTGTTTGGTCACCGGCACTGCCGGCGATAGTTCTGGGGCGTAAGCCCCACTGCTTTTTTAAAGGTTTTACAAAAATTCCTATAATCATTGAAACCGCTCTGTACAGCCACATCCTTTACCCGGTCATTGGTCCGCACCAGCAGATCTTTTGCCGTATTCAGCCGGCAGGACAACAGGTATTCCGAAAAGGTGATGCCGGTCTCCTTGCTGAAAATATGACTCAGGTATGCCGGATTCAAATGTACCTGTTCCGCTGCCAGCACCAGAGACGCATCTCCGGTGTGCTGCTCCTGCAGATACCGGATGGTCTGGCTGACCGCACAGCTGTACGTGTCTGGTTGGGGCAGCATTTCCTCCCGGAAGGTCACATACGCAGCCTCCATGCCCCGGAATTCCTCCAGACGGTCCGGAACCATGCGCTGGGAAATACCCGCCTGCCGGTCGGTCTGCCGCAGCCATTCCTGCACCAGCCTGGCTTCGGTATGCTGTGAACGGAATTCCTCCAGAATCTCCTCCCACATCCGGCGGATTGTTCCGCCATCCTTCCGGTCAATATAGACGGGGATCTGCTCACAGAAGGTCCGTGCCGTCTGTGGGATCTCCCTGCCGCAGGGCTCCAGCTGCCAGCCGTAAAATACCGCCTGCCGTGTATAAAACCGTTCATTCAGCGCATCATTGGCTTCCTGCCAGCAGACTGCCTCGGTATGCTGTATGCTTTCCGCCCGGCTGGTTCCGATGCAGATGGAAACCGCCAGATACCGTTCCGCATACCGTACGGCGGCAGATGCATACTGCTGGATTTTCTGCCTGCGCTCATACAGGCTGGAAATATCCGTCAGGTCTAACAGCAGTGCATAATCTCCCTGACGGACATGCACACATCGTACTGCCGGCGTATTCTGGCATGCCTCCCGGCAAATCTGTGCAAACGATGAATGGAACCGTTTCTGCTGTTCCATGGGCATCACTGCCACATGGGTATCATAATTGATAATATGTACTGACAGTACCACGTTGGTAAAAAAGGCATCTGCGGGGCGGCGTTCCCCGCCCTGCAGCAATCCCATATAATACTCCCGTTCCTGCTCCGGGGCGTCAAATTGCAGACCGCTTTTATGGGTAGAAGCAATCGACTGCCTGACGTCCTCCAGCAGCGCCAGAAGCTTATCTTCCGTCAGCAGGTTTTTGAGCACATATTCATTTGCTCCCAGCTTCATGGCTTCCTTCACGTAATCAAAGTCATCATGGCAGCTCAGTACAATGGTAACTGCCGCATTCCCCTCCGCTTTCAGCCGGCGAATCAGCTCAATGCCATCCATCACCGGCATACTGATGTCTGTGATGATGATATCCGGCTCATATTCCTTCGCCATCCGCAGGGCTTCCTCCCCGTCCTGTGCCGCGCCTACCAGCGTATATCCATGCTTTTCCCAATCAGTAATACGGGACAGGAAGGTTCTGACCAGAAAATCATCATCAGCTAAAAGTACCTTAATCATTGCCTTCTCCTCTTTCCGTCAAATATTTTTCCAGATATTCCGCCGCGTTATCCTGTGTAATGAGTGGTGTTTCCACGTGGACATCGTGTTCAATGTCCTCGCCGTTCAGGTATCGTACCATCGTCCGGATGGTCTGATAGCCGATTTCATACCCGTTTTGTCCTACCAGGGCCAGAATGCGTCCGTCTTCCACGCCGGACATGGCATCGCTCTGCATGTCCACGCCGACCAGCCGGACATCTGCTCCCGCCTTATCCTGTTCCTCCATTGCCCCCAGAACCATCAGGGCACTGGTGCAAAATACACCTTTCACCTCCGGATACTCCCGCAGGATTTCCTCCATACATTTCATACTTTCCAGATAGCTGCTGGTTTCCGATTCCCTGACCGCACACAGTTCCAGCGCCGGATACTGCTTCAGCTCCTCTGTAAAGCCCTGCAGCCGCTCTGCATGGGTGCTCTGCCTGCTGTTTCCCATAATCACAGCAATCTGGCCAGTCTGCACTTCCTGTGCCAGGGCCCTTGCTGCCAGCCTGCCGATATTTTTATTGTCCGCACCGATATAGGGAAAATCAAATTGCTCCGACCGGGTGTCAATATAAAAGCAAGGAATACGGTCCTCTGCCTGCTCCAGCACATCCACCTGCTCGGAATCACAGGGCGATACCGCAATGGCATCCGGCCGGGATGCAATCACATCGCGCAGGATGGTATTCTGTGCATCCACATCATTTTCATCCGATGGCCAGAGAATATTCACCGAAACATTATAATCCTGTGCCGCCTGCTCCAGCCCGTCCTGTACAGACATCCAGTGCACGGAATCCATTGCCTTGAGTACCACACAGATGGTTGGTTTTTCTACTGTTTCAGTTCCTCCGCTGCAGCCCGCCAGCAGGACAGCCAGCAGCAGGGCAAGCCATGTTATCGCACTTCGCTTCAAATCGTATACTCCTCCGCGTCATAGGAAATCGGCATGGTAATCACGGCGCTGGTACCATGGTTCTCCCGGGAATAAAATGCCAGTTTTCCCAGTTTCCCGTAATACAGCTGCAGCCGTTCCCGTACATTGTGTACGCCGATGCCGCTGAATTTGCTCTTTCGTTCCCCATTCATCAGACGGGTCAGCTCCTCCGCCGTCATGCCGCGTCCATTATCCTCTACCTTGATTGCCAGTTCATTTTCATCCCGCAGTACCCGTACGGTAATCAGACCATCCGAACGTTTGAGGTCAATGCCATGCAAAATGGCGTTTTCCACCAGCGGCTGGATCAGCAGGCCAGGAATATAACAGCCCTCAATATCCGGACAGACATCAAACTGCACCGTAAAGCTGTTTGCATACCGGAACATCTGCAGTTTGACATAATTGCGTACCATATGGATTTCCTGCCGGACGGTAATAAACGCGCCCCGGTCACTGGCACTCAGCTGCAGCAGCTCAATGAATGCCTCCAATTGCTCCGCAATTTCCGCAGAATTCTGCAAAATCGCGGCATATTTGATGGAATTCAACGTATTATACATGAAATGCGGCGTAATCTGGTATTTTAACGCTTCAATTTCCGCCTCTTTTTTCAGCAGCTTTTGCGTGACCAGCTCATCAATCAGATCCTCAACCTGCTGGATCATATCATTAAAGCCCTGCGACAGCCTGCCAATCTCATCCTCGGAATAAATCTGGGCACGTACAGCCAGATCACCCTGTCCTACCTGCACCATCACTTCCTCCAGATTTTTCACCGGACGCATCATCCGCCGGACAAGGATCAGGATTGGGATACAGGCCATCAGGTTAAACAGCAATGCCAGTGCAAAGATTTGATTCCGTGTTTCCACAATATGTCCGGTAATCACGCTGCGGTCAGATACCGTGACCAGTGTATATCGGCTCAGCGGTGCCGTTACCGTCGTGATCAGCACATCCCCTTCTGCTTCCGGCGCCTGCTCTCCCAGGGATTTTAAATTGGTGCTGGAGGCAACCCTTCCGTCTGGCGTGGCAATATAGCTTCTGCCGTCACTGAAATTGCCATATCCCTGCAAGCAGCCGAAAAAAATATCCCGTTCATCCGCATTGGCCATGATATAGCCAACCGACTCTCCTGCTTCGTCATAAATGGGTTTGGTATAGGTAAAGCTCTGCTTTTTCAACAGCTCGGTCTGATCGGTATGGTATTTGGGTGATAATGGATTTTCCTGTCCCCTTGCCACATCCTCCAGCCACTGCATATCGGTTTCACTGCATTCCTGTTCCACGGTTTCGGAAGGTGTTGCCTTTAAAATCACCCGTTTTTCCGGCAGATAGCAATATACCGATTCAATATAGCCGCTGCGATAGCTGTCCAGCTGTTCCAGCAGCTGCGCCCGCACTTCACTGTCATATTCCCGCACCATGTGCTGTATATCCGGATCTGACGCCGCGTTGACTGCCGTATAATAGGTATCCTTCATGACATCATCAAACATACCGGCACAAACCGTCAGGTTATCTGTGACAGAAGACACGTAATTGTTTTCTATGACCTCTACCGAATTGTTGTAAAATACGATGGACAGGACAATGGATACCACCATGGATACCAGAAGGATGCTGCCTATAATCTTTTCCTGTAATCCCAGCTTCATTATCGTACACCAACCTTATCTCTGTTCCTTTTATTATACGGTATGGTGATATCTTTTGAAAACATAATTTCACTGTCATGTTACATAATAAATTTATAAATATGTCTTATCTTTAGGTATTCCGTTGGATACTCCGCCATTTTCAGCACGCCCTTCTTGGCGGCGGCGCTGGTCAC
>SFJM01000102.1 GCA_004555915.1 Clostridiales bacterium
CTATTCTTCTTTCACCGCTGAGTGGCAGATCACCGGCAAAAGCTCTGTAAGCCAGAACAATGTGGCAGCCTATACCACCTACGGAACCAGCCGTGCCAATGCCTACAAGATTCTGGAGGACAGCCTGAACCTGCGGGATGTCCGTATCTACGACACCATAGAGGATGCAGACGGCAAAGAGCGCCGGGTGTTGAATGCCAAAGAGACCACCCTGGCCGCCCAAAAGCAGCAAGCGATCCGGGACGCTTTCAAAGACTGGATTTGGAAAGACCCGGACCGCCGCCAAGCTCTGGTCCGCCAGTACAATGAGGAAATGAACTCCACCCGTCCCCGTGAATACGACGGCGGACACATTACTTTCGGTGGTATGAACCCGGCCATCACCTTGCGGGAACACCAGAAAAACGCTATCGCTCATGTGCTGTACGGCGGCAATACGCTGCTGGCACACGAGGTAGGCGCTGGCAAAACCTTTGAAATGGTGGCTGCCGCCATGGAGAGTAAGCGCCTGGGCTTGTGTCAGAAATCCCTCTTTGTGGTGCCGAACCATCTGACCGAACAATGGGCGTCGGAGTTTCTGCGGCTCTATCCTTCCGCCAACATTCTTGTCACCACCAAAAAGGACTTTGAGACCCACAACCGCAAGAAGTTCTGCGCCCGCATTGCCACCGGCGATTATGACGCCATCATCATGGGACACAGCCAGTTTGAGAAAATCCCCATCAGCCGAGAGCGTCAGGAACGGCTCCTTCAGGAGCAGATCGACGAGATCACCGAGGGCATTGCCGAGGTGAAGTACAGCGGCGGTGAGCGTTTCACGGTCAAGCAGTTGGAACGCACCAAGAAGTCCCTGGAAGCCCGGCTGGAGAAATTGCAGGCCGAGAGCCGCAAGGACGATGTGGTAACATTCGAGCAGTTGGGTGTGGACCGCCTGTTCGTCGATGAGGCGCATAACTATAAAAACCTGTTTTTATACACCAAGATGCGGAATGTGGCAGGTCTCTCCACAAGCGATGCCCAAAAGTCCAGCGATATGTTTGCAAAGTGTCGCTATATGGATGAACTGACCGGAAACCGTGGTGTGATTTTCGCCACTGGCACCCCCGTATCGAACAGCATGACCGAACTTTACACCATGCAGCGGTATCTCCAGTATGACCGCCTGCAAGAGCTGAACATGACCCACTTCGACTGCTGGGCCAGCCGCTTCGGAGAAACCGTCACGGCGCTGGAGCTGGCACCGGAAGGCACCGGCTACCGGGCAAGAACGAGATTCAGCAAGTTTTTCAACCTCCCGGAGCTGATGAACTTGTTCCGTGAAGTTGCCGACATCAAAACCGCCGATCAGCTGAACTTGCCCACCCCGGAGGTGGAATACCACAACATCGTGGCCCAGCCTACTGAACACCAAAAAGAGATGGTGCAGGTTCTCTCCGAGCGCGCCTCCAGGGTACACAGCGGCAGCGTTGACCCCTCAGAGGACAATATGCTCAAGATTACCGGCGATGGCCGCAAGCTGGGTCTGGACCAGCGTATCATCAACCAGCTGCTGCCGGATGAACCCGGCACCAAGGTCAATCAGTGTGTGGGTAATATCATGCAGATCTGGCGGGACGGCGAGGCTGACAAGCTGACCCAGCTGGTATTCTGCGACATTTCCACGCCCCAGGCAGCCCCCTCCAAAAAGGCAGCCAAACAGCTGGATAATCCCACACTTCATGCGCTGGAACAGGCTGTGCCGTTGGATGAGCCTGAGCCTGCCTTTACCATCTATGAGGACATCCGCCAGAAGCTCATCGCCCAGGGAATGCCCGCCGAGCAGATTGCTTTTATCCACGAAGCCAAGACCGAGGTGCAGAAGAAAGAACTGTTTTCCAAGGTTCGCACTGGGCAGGTGCGCGTCCTGCTGGGCAGCACCTCCAAAATGGGCGCTGGCACCAATGTGCAGGACCGGCTTGTGGCGCTCCATGACCTGGATTGTCCGTGGCGTCCGGGAGACCTTGCCCAGCGCAAGGGCCGTATCGAGCGCCAGGGCAACCAGAATCCGCTGGTCCATGTGTACCGCTATGTTACCGAGGGAACTTTCGATGCCTACCTGTGGCAGACGGTGGAGAACAAACAGAAATTCATTTCGCAAATCATGACCAGCAAAAGCCCGGTCCGCTCCTGCGATGATGTGGACGAAACGGCGCTGTCCTTTGCCGAGATCAAGGCCCTGTGCGCCGGAGACCCCCGTATCAAGGAGCGCATGGATTTGGATGTGGAGGTTGCGCGTCTGAAGCTGATGAAAGCTGACCATCAGAGCAAGCAGTACCGCCTGGAGGATCAGTTGCTCAAATACTTCCCCCAGGAAATCGAAACTAACAAGGGGTTTATTAAAGGCTTTGAAGCGGATCTGGAGACCCTGGCCGCCCATCCTCACCCGGAGGATGGCTTTGCTGGAATGGAGATCCGGGGCGATGTGCTGACTGACAAAGAAAACGCCGGTGCAGCCTTGCTAGACGCCTGTAAGGAGGTCAAAGGCTCCGAACCGGTGCAGATCGGCAGCTATCGGGGCTTTACTATGTCCGTGGAGTTTTCCGCTTGGAAACAGGAATATACGCTCCTGTTGAAAGGCCAGATGACCCACCGGGCAAGCCTCGGCACAGAC
>SFJM01000103.1 GCA_004555915.1 Clostridiales bacterium
CTTTTCTTCTCAAGTTGTGCGACAATAGACGTTGCTAGAAAAACTTGAATTACAGTTTTTCAAGAAATTCAAGTGGGGGGATTCCAGTGCGAGTAAGCGAGGTAAAGCGTGAATATCAGTTGCAGGAATGGAGAGGGATGCTCCGTGAATGTAAGGAGAGCGGACTGACCGTAAAGAACTGGTGTGCGGAGCGCGGTATCACGGAGCATGCGTACTATTACCGTTTGCGGAAGCTTCGCCAGGCTGCCTGCGAGGCATTGCAGCAGGCTCAGCCGGTGCAGTTGGCGGAGATTCCGCTTGCTCCAAAGGAAACAGAATTTCGGGCACAGCTCCGGCTGACAACCCAGGCCGGCACGCTGGAGATTGCGGACGCAGACTGTGAGGTTCTGGATCATGTGCTGCGGGTAATGCTCCATGCTGAATAACGCTACCGGCTTCGACCGGATCTATATCGCCTGCGGCTATACTGATCTGCGCCAGGGTATCGACGGCCTGAGTGCTGTCATCCGCCGTCAGCTCGGGGTCGATCCATTTCAGAAGAATGTCCTGTTCATGTTCTGCGGCAGAAAGCCCGACAAGATCAAGTGCCTCATCTGGGAGGGGGATGGTTTCCTGCTGCTCTACAAGCGGCTTCTGGATGGCCGGTATCAATGGCCCAGGTCAAAACAGGAGGTCATGGAGATGACGCAGGAGCAGTTTGAATGGCTTATGTCCGGGCAGACCATCATGCCCAGCATCCGTAAAGCGAAGCCTAAAAATATGCTGTAAAAATTGCAGAAACTGCAAGAAAATAGTGGAAAAGAAAGCTGTTTTGTGGTATAATTCTGGTAGAAAAAGTTACCGGAGGGGCACCATGAAACAGCTTTCTTCTTCTGAACTGAATAGCCTGAGCAAAGCGGATCTGGCCGCCATGGTGCTTCAGATGCAGCAATTGCAGCAGCAGCTTCAGCAGGAAAAGCTCCAGCTGCAGCAAGAGATCTATACGCTGAACGAAAAGATCGCCATTATGAATGCCCGGCACGGAAGCCGCTGCGGCAGAGGCCATCGCCGAGCCTGCCATTGAGCAGGTGGTAGTCCGCAGAAAGAAGCAGAAGGGTCAGCGCAAGGAAGATCTCAGCAGACTGCCCGTCCGCATCGAAAAGCATGAGCTGACCAAGGAGCAGCTGACTGATATCTACGGGGAGAATGGCTGGAAACGGCTGCCGGATGAGGTGTACAGCAGAGTGGAATACCAGCCCGCTGTGAAAGAAGTGGTGGAGCATCATGTTGCTGTATACGCCGCTAAGAAGAACGATGACAAGATCGTCCGTGCCGGCCGTCCGGTGGATCTGCTGCGAAACAGTATTGCCACCCCTTCCCTGGTTGCCGCCATTATGAATGCCAAGTATACCAACGCCATCCCCCTGTACCGGATCGCCCAGGATTTCGAGCAGAGCGATATGATCCTGGGCCGGGCTACCATGGCCAACTGGGTCATCCGCTGCTCGGAGCGGTATCTGAGCCTGGTGTATGACAAGCTGCGGGAGCACCTGTGCAGGCAGAGGGTGATCCAGGCGGATGAAACCACCTGCCAGGTGACAAAGGATGGCCGGGAGGGCGCAAATAAGTCCTATATGTTTGTGTACCGTACATCTGAGCTGTCCGGGGAAAAGCCTGTGATTCTGTACCAGTACGGAAAGACCCGGAGTAAGAGCAACATCCAGAAGTTTCTGCAGGGCTTCTCTGGCACGCTGGTGTCGGACGCGTTCAGTGGGTATAAGTCTCTGGATAAGAACGATGAGAATATCCGTTCCTCGTTCTGTTGGGCCCATGCCCGGAGAGATTACACCGACGCACTGAAAGCATTGAAGGGAGATGCCAAAGAGCTGGCTGGTGAAACCGTTGCCCATAAAGCGCTGGTACAGATTGCAGCAATATACAAAGCTGAGGAAGCACTGAAGAATGTCAGTGCGGAAGAACGGAAAACGCGCCGCCAGAAAGAGGTAGCTCCTCTTGTGGAGGCTTACTTTGCATGGGTTCATGAGCAGGATCCAGCCACGATTCTGAGTGAAAAGACCAAAGATGGCCTGAAATACAGCCTGAACCAGGAGAAATATCTGAAAGTGTTCCTGGAGGATGGAGAAGTTCCCATTGATAATTCGGCAACAGAGCGTGCGATCCGTCCCTTTACCATTGGGCGGGCCAACTGGCACATCATTGACACCATCCACGGCGCGCAGTCCAGTGCTGTTATCTACAGCCTGGTGGAAACGGCCAAGGCGAATAAGCTGAAGATCTACGAATATCTGAAGCATCTGCTGACAGAGATCCCAAAGCACATGGAGGCCACCAGCCTGGACTTCCTGGAAGACCTGCTTCCCTGGTCGAAAAACCTCCCGGAGGAATGCAGGAAAAAGATCTGAATACGATAGTCGGGGCTCCATCCGGAGCCCCGAAATTTATTCCGTCAAGGTACATGTGGTTGAGCGTTTACTTTCTTTCCGGAAATGGGACAAAATCCCCGCCGGAGCGGCTGCATGAAATGGCGAGGCCCGCACCAGAGGGATGCGGGCCTCGCCATTTTGTATACCAATTCCATTTTCACAGGAGCACCAACCGGCAAGGGGGCTCCTTTTTCACGCACAGTACCTTACAGCCCTCTGTATGGCACAGATGGAAACACGCAAACAGCCGGTTTCATCCCGTAGGGAACGACTGCGCATTATTCCAGGTTTTCCGCAGAATGGAATTGAGGTTGCTGAAGGGTTTCATTCAGAGATAGATACCCTGAATTGCATTTTCGTAGAGGAAGGTCTTCAGGCCGCCGCTTTCGCCGGTGTTGTAGGAATCCAGAAGCAGCTCGTTGAAGCGCTCCATGTGCCTGTCTGTGACGGTCAGGATACCGGCTCCGGCGGAGAGCAGAATTTTATTGGCCAGGGTCATGCTGGTGCGTTTGTTGCCGTCCCAGAAAAACTGTCCTCTGGTGCCCCAGGCAAAGACATTCAGTGCTTTTTCCGTAGCGGTTGCCTCTGCAGACAGAATTTCCCCCAGTTCCCGCTCCGTTCTCTCCCGGTCCGGCACCGGGGGCAGGTAATCGGTGCCGGAGATTCCCACAGAGCCGGTGCGCAGGCGGCCCCACTCCAGCGCCTCATTTCTGGCAATATATTCGTTCAGCTTGCACAGGTAGCCCAGGGTCACCGGCTCTGCCACGGTGGAAAGGAGGTATTTCCAGGCGTCCCGCATATTCAGAATTGCCTGGATATCATCCAGGCGAACCCCGGGAACATTGACCCCATTTAAAATGGTTCTGGTCTGGGGAAAGGTAACCGCTCTGTTTTCCATTTTCATGCCGCAGTATACGTTTTCATCCCACTTCTTTTTGGCCAGAAACATGCTCTGCTCCGGGGTCAGGTGAAATTTGTCTTGGAAAATCATGAACCTGTCCTCCACTTAAGAGATAGACGCAGGACTCCCGGTGAAATGCCGGGAGTCCTGTAAAAATGCAGTTTGGATATCAGCCCTTCAGAGCCTCTTCCACGGCCACAGCCACGGAGACGGTGGCGCCGACCATGGGGTTGTTGCCCATCCCTAAGAAGCCCATCATCTCAACGTGAGCGGGGACGGAGGAG
>SFJM01000104.1 GCA_004555915.1 Clostridiales bacterium
GACCTGGACGATGATGCCGCCACCATCATCATGGTGGACAGCAACTTGCAGAGGGAAAGCCTGCTTCCCAGCGAGAGGGCCTTTGCTTACAAGATGAAGCTGGAGGCCATGAAGCACCAGGGGGAACGGTCCGATTTAACTTGTGCCCAAGTTGGGCACAAGTCAGATGGAAAGAAGTCGCGGGATATTTTGGCCGAGCAAGTTGGTCAGAGCCGAAATCAAATTCAACGCTATATTCGCCTGACGGAGCTGATCCCTGAACTGCTGGATATGGTGGATGAAAAGAAAATCGCGCTCAATCCGGCCTACGAGCTGTCTTTCCTCAAAAAAGAGGAACAGCGGGACTTGCTGGACGCGATGGACAGCGAACAGGCTACCCCCTCTCTTTCCCAGGCCCAGCGGCTCAAGAAATACAGTCAGGAGGGGCATTTGACCCTCGATATGATGCGCGTCATCATGGGCGAGGAAAAGAAAAGCGATCTCGACAAAGTGACCCTTTCTGCCGACATCCTGCGGAAGTATTTTCCCAAGAGCTACACACCCCAGCGGATGCAGGAGACCATAATCAAGCTGCTGGAGGGGTGGCAGAAGAAGCGCCAGAGAGACCAGGAACGATGAAAGGAGCTGCCTATGAGGGATATTTCAGCCCGTGAGCTGAAAGGACACAACATTCTCGCCGTAGAGCGTTTTCAGGACAACACCCGCTGGATGATCGAGTTTTCCGTCCTGCGTCCCTGTTCCTACGGCAGCCCCGGAGATGAAATGCGGCTGTTTCTCACGGAGGACGGGTATCAGGCCGCTCTTCACAGCCAGAAGCGCCGGGAAATCAAAATCAAGCGGTATGCCCGTGTGATCGAGGGCCATGTTCTCGACTTCAAACCGGACAAGCGCCGCCGCCACCCGTAAACCCATCATCACTACGAAAGGAAAGGAATGAATATGTGTACTGTCCAGAGCATCAAGGATGCTATCCGGGAAAACTGCCAGTCCCAATATGACATGGAATCCACCGACATTGACCGGGTTTTGCAGACCCTCCCGTTTTCGGAGCATGAACCGATGTTCAGTCATCCGCCGAAGCACAAGCGTCCCTACCGGCCCTGGCAGAACAACAAAAACAGCTGAAAGCCACAGTCTTTTTCACGAAAGATTGTGGCTTTTTTCATGCCCTGAAATTAGAAAGGAGTGAAGTCAATGGCCGTTTTTCGCATTGAACGGACCAAAGATTATACCGTGATGAGCAATCATCACCTGCGGAACCACGAACTATCCCTCAAGGCAAAGGGGCTTCTTTCCATGATGTTATCCCTGCCTGATGACTGGAACTATACTACCCGTGGACTTGCGAAAATCTGCAAGGAGGGCGTTGATGCCATCGGCAGTGCGCTGCGGGAGTTGGAAACCGCCGGTTACATCGTGCGGAACCAGCTGCGGGACCAACAAGGCCGGATCAGCGACACCGAGTATGTGATTTATGAGAAACCCCAGCCCAGGCAGCCAGAAACGCCAAGGCCGGATACGGCTGTACCAGATACGGATTCACCAGATACGGAAAACCCGTATCTGGATAAACCGGATACGGAAAAGCCCGCAGAATTAAATATAGAGAAACCAAATACTCAAAAACAAAATACTCATGGAGCAAGTACCGATTCCATTCCCTTCCGGGAAACAGCGGCAGCACAGCTGCCGGAACGGAAAGGAAGGGATGCGATGTCTGTCTCAGAGATAGAAAATTATCGGGAATTGATTCTGGAGAACATCGAGTATGACTATCTGTGCAGAGAGTTTTCGACCTACCGTGAGGACCTGGACGAGATTGTGGAGCTGATGGTGGAGACCGTTTGTGCCAAACGTAAAACCACTCGGATCGCTGGCAGCGACTTTCCCCATGAAGTCGTGCGCTCCCGGTTCTTGAAGCTGGATAGCGAGCATATCCGATTTGTCATGGACGGTATGCAGAAAAACACCACGGAGGTCCGCAATATGAAACAGTATTTGCTTGCAGTGCTGTTCAACGCGCCCACCACGATCAGCAATCACTACACCGTACAAGTCAATCACGATATGAACACAGGCGGCTGGTAAACAGCCGCTTTTCTGTTGCCCGGCAATACCGGGAGAAAGGATTTTGCCATGAAACGACCTCTTGCCTACATTACGGCTCCCTGGAGCAACAACCAGTATGAGAACGCCGAGAACGCTGCCACCTACTGCCGCCAGGTGTACGACGCCGGGTATTCGCCCATCTGCCCGGTTCTGTTCTTGTCCACCTTCCTCAAGGACGAGATTCCCCAGGAACACAAGGACGGGCTGGATATGGCGCGAGACTATCTGCGCCGGTCCCATGTGCTGGTGGTCTGCGGCCACGGCATCGACGAGACCGTGAAGAATGACATCGCCACCGCTGAGCGCCTGCGGATCACCGCTACCACCCTGGACGGTATCCTGACTGTGAAAGGCCAGGGACGCGGGAAAGGAGGTGCGCGCCATGCCTGAGCGTAAGACCGTGGGCCAGCTGATGGAGGAAATGCGGCTCAAGGCCGGGGCGCAGAACTACCACGGCCATGAGTACATGGATTTGGAGCGGTTTGCCGAGGACACCCGGCACATGATTATCTTCGATGTGCTGACCCACGAT
>SFJM01000016.1 GCA_004555915.1 Clostridiales bacterium
CCCTTCGGTTTTGTCTCGACAACTTAACCTTATCACAGGTTCGCTCTATATTCGCTTTTTATTTTTACTTTTTGTCACGCATCATTGTAACACCTACAGTATATGGCACTGTAATCCGGATTTTCCTATTGACACCAATGCGTGTGTCGCATATTATTGAAATAGCGTACAGCGTTTTATCAGAACGGATAAGGAGGTGAGCGTGTGGTATTTGAGAAAGTATGTCAGATTCTTTCCGACCAGTTTGGTGTATCCACCGATTCGCTGAATATGGATACAGCCTTTGTGGAGGATCTGGGAGCAGATTCCCTGGATCTGGTAGAGCTGATGATGAGCATCGAGGAGGCCTTTGACGTGGGTGAAATTGATGAGTCTGAGGCTGCAGGACTGAAAACCATCGGTGACCTGGTTCGCCGTATCGGAGAAGACGATTGAAAAACACAAGTGCCGGTCAGGAGCGTATGATTCTGACCGGCATCTTTCACAGAAAGGAGCGAAAACATGGAAAAAGATGAACTGATCTATCAGTTTCAGGATACCGGACTGCTGACCACCGCCATGACCCATTCCTCTTATGCGAATGAACACCGGGACCAGCATATTCAGAACAATGAACGTCTGGAGTTTCTTGGCGATTCCATACTGGGACTTGTATCGGCGGATTATGTCTTTCATCGGTATCCCAATGTACCGGAGGGCCAGCTGACCAAAATGCGTGCCGCAGTGGTATGCGAGAAAACCCTGTATGAGGTCGCCAAGGAACTCGGATTGGACCGTCTGCTGCTGCTGGGCAAGGGCGAGGAAAACGGCGGCGGACGCAAGCGTCCGTCCATTCTGGCGGATTCGGTGGAAGCACTCATCGGCGCGATTTATCTGGATGGCGGCCTGGAACCGGCAAGAGCCTTTATCCTGTCCTTTTTGGAGGCAAAGGTGGATCTTGCCGAGCAGGGCGGCGCGTTCCGGGATTACAAAACCGCATTGCAGGAAATTGTACAGAAAAACCGGCAGGAAACCCTGTGCTATCGCCTGAGCGGGGAAAGCGGCCCGGATCATGACAAGCGGTTTACCGTACAGGTGCTGCTCAACCGCAATATCTTTGCGGAGGGCACCGGACACAGCAAGAAGGAAGCGGAACAGATGGCAGCCAAGGCAGCACTGGAGCTGATGGGCGAGGTGGAATAACCATGGCATCCATTGTGCCGGTGTTTGTCCCCCATGCGGGCTGCCCCTGCCGGTGTGTGTTCTGCAACCAGCGCGCCATTGCCGGACAGGCAGAGCGCATGACACCGGAATGGGCGAAGGAAATCCTCCGGGAAGCACTTTCCGTATTGCCACAAGGCAGCCGTCCCCAGGCGGCGTTTTACGGCGGCAGCTTTACGGCGATTCCGGTGGAGGAGCAGGAAGCGCTGCTGGCGGTGACCGACCGGTATCAGGCAGAGGGCCTGCTGTCCTCGGTACGGCTGTCCACCCGGCCGGATGCCATTTCGCCGGATTGCCTGACCCGGCTGAAAGCCCATGGCGTGACCGTCATTGAGCTGGGAGCACAGTCCATGGAGGAGGATGTACTGCGGCAGGCAAAGCGCGGGCATACCGCCGCGGATACCGTCCGGGCAGCAGAGCAGATTCAGCAGGCAGGGATTTCCCTCATCCTGCAAACCATGGCAGGGCTGCCGGGGGATACCCGGGAAACGGTACGCCGGACAGCGGAGCGTGTTGCCGCACTGCATCCCGATGGTGTGCGCATATATCCGGTAGCGGTACTGCCGGATACGGAATTGTATAACCTGTGGCAGGCCGGCAGCTATCATCCGCTGGAGGTGGAAACCGCGGCGGTCTGGTGTGCGGATATGCTGGAGGTCTTTGCGCGGGAACAGATTCCGGTGATCCGGGTGGGACTCAATCCCACAGAGGAGCTGGGCAGCACGGTTGCCGCCGGTGCCTACCATCCCGCCATGGGAGAGCTGGCGTATAGTGAGCTGTGGTACCGAAAGCTGAAGCAGCAGCTGGCAACCGGCGGCGACACCACCATTTTTGTGCCGGCACGGGAGCTGTCCCGGGCAATCGGGCATAAGCGGCGCAATCTCCTGCGGCTGCGGGAGGAATTTCCCGAACGAAGCATTACAATCAAACCCATACAGCACCGGCGGGAGCCATAATCCTGCCGGTGTTTTTTCCTTTTCACACAATCCGGGTATATTTGCCGGAAAAACAGATGGGATATCCTGGCGCATCTGGTTACTTTATCACATTTCGTGCATTTTCTGGCTGGATTGATTGCAACAAAGCCAAAAACATGGTATCCTGTATCATAGAATTCGTATCGGCAGGCGGCAGTATCGCCGGTAACGCCGATCAGCAAGGAGCAATTGCGTGTATTTAAAATCACTGGAATTACAGGGCTTTAAATCCTTCCCCGACCGGACGCTCATCCGTTTTTCTGACGGCATGACGGCGATTGTAGGCCCCAACGGAAGCGGAAAATCGAATATTTCGGATGCCATCCGCTGGGTACTGGGCGAGCAGTCCACCAAAAGCCTGCGCGGTGCCAAGATGGAGGATGTTGTGTTTGGCGGTACAGCAAAACGCAGTCCCATGGGGGCGGCACGTGTCACGCTGATTCTGGATAATTCCGCCGGACAGTTCCCTGTGGATGCCACGGAAGTGATGGTGACACGGAAATATTTCCGTTCCGGTGAAAGTGAATATTACCTCAACCGCAAGCGGGTACGTCTGCGGGATATCCGGGAAGTGTTTATGGATACCGGTCTGGGTCATGATGGCTATTCCATCATCGGACAGGGCCGTATTGATGAAATTCTCGCTACCAAGAGTACCGACCGCCGGGAGGTTTTTGAGGAGGCCGCCGGTGTCACACGGTTCCGCGCCCGGAAGGATGAGGCGGAACGCAAGCTGGATCAGACCGCCGACAATCTGGTGCGCATCCGGGATATCTGGAATGAGCTGGATGCCCGTTCCGGGCCGCTGGAGCGGCAGGCGCAAAACGCGAAGCAGTATCTGGAGCTGCGGGATCAGCTGCGGGTGCATGAGGTGTCCCTGTGGATGGATACGCTGGACGGCATGAAGGACCTGAAGGAACAAAGCGACCGGGACCGTCTGGAGGCACAAAAGCAGCTGGAAACCGTCCGCAGCCAGCAGCAGGAGCAATATGCCTGCGCGGAGCGTCTGGCAGAGGACATGCGCCAGTCGGATATGCAGGCGGAACAGCTGCAGGCAGAGCTGACCCGTACCGAGGAGGAATCCAGTACCCTGTCCCGGCGCATGGCGGTGCTGGAGGAAACCCGTCGGAATGCGGCAGAAAACATCGGGCTGGCAAAGGGGCAGCTGGAAGCCCAGAAGGAGCAGGCGGGTGCGCTGGAGCAGCAGCTGCAGGCACGCAAAGACCGTCTGCATGCGCTGGAACAGGAAATTCAGCAGCAGACTGCTGCCTGGGAAAACAGGCAGAAGGAAATCGGGCAGTTAACTGCCCGGATGGATGGCGGGCAGCAGCAGGCAGAGGAACTGCGGCAGCAGGCGGATGCCATCAGTGAAACCATGTTTGCCGTGCAGGCGGACCAGCGCGGCGTACAGATGCAGCTGGAAGCGCTGGAGGGCAGGGGAAAAAACGTTGGTGACGATGTGCGCTCGGCACAGGCACGCACCGAACAGGAAGAAGCGGCCCAGCAGGAGATGCAGCAGGAGCTGGATGCCCTGCGCAAACACATTGCACAGGCGGAACGGGAACAGGCAGCCTGCCAGCAAAAGGCACGGGAGGCCGGGCAAAAGCTGGCAGAAGCACGGGAGCAGCATCAGAAGCTCACCGCAGCACTGACCGACAGCCGTAATCGCATCCGCATGCTGACCGAGCTGCAGCGGGAATATGAAGGCTTTTCCCGTGCCGTCAAGCTGGTCATGAACCAGGCATCCTCCGGTGCACTCAAAGGTGTCCGCGGGCCGTTGTCCTCACTGATTCAGGTTTCTGACCGGTATGTGACGGCGATTGAAACGGCGCTGGGAGCTGCTGCCTCCAATATCATTGTGGAATGTGCGGAGGACGGTAAAAAAGCCATCCAGCTGCTCAAACGGCGGGACAGCGGCAGAGCCACCTTCCTGCCCATGGATACCATCCGTCCCCAGTCCCTGCGGGAAAGCGGGCTGGAGCATCAGGCAGGCTTTTGCGGCATCGCCGCCGACCTGGTGGAATGTGAAGCGGATTACCGGGACATTGTGGATAACGCCCTGGGCCGCACGGCGGTGGCGGCGGATATGGACAGTGCACTGGCCATGGCACGGCAGTATTACAACCGGTTCCGCATTGTGACGCTGGATGGACAGGTGATCCATGCAGGCGGCTCCATGACCGGCGGCTCGGCAAACCGGTCCTCCGGTATCCTGTCCCGTGCCAACCAGCTGGCACAGCAGCAGGAAACCGAAAAAACACAGGAAAAACAGCTGCAGGAGCTGGAAGACCATGGCAGGCAGCTGGCGGAGCAGTTTGGAAAAGCCAATGAAGCGGCGGAACAGGCGGCAGACGAATTGGTACAGCAGCGGCAGAAGCTGGCGGCAGTATCCGCCCAGCTGCAGCAGCACCGCATTCTGCTGGACAGTGTCCGGCAGGCGGAGGAGCAGTTCCGCGCGGAGCAGACCAGTGCCGAACAGCAGAAGCAGGAGCTGCGCCGAAAGACCGCAAAGCTGGAGCAGCAGGCGGCAGAGCTGGGCCGGGAACGGCAGAATGCCATGCGCAGGCTGAATCAGGCAGCCGGACAGGCACAGGAGCTTGCCCGGAAACTGACGGAATTGACAGAAGCAGCCGCACAGCTGCGTACCGGGCTGGCGCAGGCACAGACCGAACGGGAAACCGTGGGGCAGGCGCTGGCAGATTTGCAGCAGATGGCGGACACTACCCGTCAGACGGCAGAGGACCACCGCCGACGGATTGCGGAATATGAAGCGGCAATCCGGCAGGCAGAGGAGGAGCGCCGCCAGCTGGAGCAGGCAAGTGAAAAAAGCGGCCTGCGCACCGGACAGCTCCGGGCACAGCTGCAGGAGTGCGGACAAAACCGTCTGCGGCTGGAGAAAAATAAAACCGAAGCGGAGAAAAAAGCGAGAAGCATTGGCAATGATATCATTGTGCTGGAACGCAAACATGCGGAGGCGGAAGCTGCCGCGCAGCGGGTGCACAGTGAGGAACAGCAGATTCTGGACAAAATGTGGGAAAGCTATGAGCTGACCCCCACGGCGGCACGCAATCTGGCGCAGCCGGTAACCGACCGGCAGGAGGAGGAAAAACAGGCCTCCGGCCTGCGGAAGTCCATCAGGGCACTGGGCCCGGTGAATCTGGCAGCTATTGAGGAATATACCGAGCTGAGCCAGCGGCTGGCCTTCCTGACCGAACAGAAAAATGATCTGGAGCAGGCGGAAACCGAGCTGCGGGGCATTATCGGACAGCTGACCGAGCAGATGAAGCAGGTATTTGCCGCATCCTTTGCCCAGCTCAACCAGTATTTCGGCGAAACCTTCCGGGAGATTTTCGGGGGCGGCAGCGCGGAGCTGGTGCTGGAGGATGAACAGGATATTCTGGGCTGCGGCATTGAAATCCGGGTCACCCCGCCGGGCAAGTCGCTCAAAAACCTGTCGCTGCTTTCCGGCGGCGAAAAGGCGTTTGTTGCCATTGCGCTGTATTTCGCGATTTTAAAGGTACGTCCCACGCCATTCTGCGTGCTGGACGAGATTGAAGCCGCGCTGGATGATGTAAATGTCACCCGGTTTGCCCAGTATCTGCAGCGGCTGTCAGATAAAACCCAGTTCATTGTCATTACCCACCGCCGCGGCACCATGGAGGAAGCGGACATGCTGTATGGCGTGACCATGCAGGAGCGTGGCGTTTCCAAGCTGTTGATGCTGAATATTGCGGATGTGGAACGGGAAATGAACATGGAGTTGACATAAGGAGGGATTCTATTATGGGATTTTTTGATAAGATCAAACAAGGACTGAAAAAAACCACCGATGCGGTCAGCGAGTCCATCGGTGACGTAATGGCTGCCTTTGTCAAGGTGGATGACGATTTGCTGGAAGAGCTGGAGGAAGCCATGATTCTGGCTGACCTGGGTGCGGTAACCGCATCCAACGCGGTGGAGGAGCTGCGTGACTGTGCCAAGCACCAGCGCATCAATACCAGGGAAGAGCTGCGGTACGCACTGTGTGACATCCTCAGCGGCATGATGCAGGAGGATACCGGATTGGATGTTTCCAAAGAGCCGGCAGTCATTCTGGTCATCGGTGTCAACGGCGTAGGCAAGACAACCACCATCGGCAAGCTGGCAGCTTCCTATGTGGCACAGGGCAAGCGTGTCATGCTGGCAGCGGCGGATACCTTCCGTGCGGCGGCAGCAGACCAGCTGACCATCTGGGCGGAGCGCTCCGGCGCGGATATCGTCCGCCATGGGGAAGGCGCAGACCCGGCTGCGGTGGTATTCGATTCCATTGCCGCCGCAAAGGCACGTGGCTGTGATATCATTATTGTGGATACGGCAGGCCGCCTGCACAACAAGGCGAACCTGATGAATGAGCTGAATAAAATTGACCGTGTCATTACCCGCGAGCTGCCGGATTCCAGCCGGGAAACCCTGCTGGTACTGGATGCCACCACCGGACAGAATGCGGTATCCCAGGCAGAACAGTTTAACAAGGCGGCAAAGCTCACCGGCATCGTGCTGACCAAGCTGGATGGTACGGCAAAGGGCGGCATTGTGGTGGCAATTTCTGCCGGACTGGGTGTACCGGTCAAATATGTCGGCGTAGGTGAAGGCATTGATGACCTGATGCCGTTTGAAAAGCAGGCATTTGTACAGGCTCTGCTGCCGATGGAAGGAGAGGAATAAAACCAATGGCAAGACCGGATTTACGGCGCAACGATGAACTGCGCAAAATGAAGATAGTAACCGATTTCACCATGCATGCGGAGGGCTCCGTCCTGATTTCCGTGGGCAATACCAAGGTAATCTGCAATGCAACGGTGGAAGAGGATGTACCGCCCCATGTACGGGGTACCGGACGGGGCTGGGTGACAGCGGAATACAGCATGCTGCCCAGAGCCACCAATACCCGCAACCGGCGGGATATTTCCAAGCTCAAGCTGAATGGCAGAAGCGCGGAAATCCAGCGCCTGATCGGCCGTGCCCTGCGTGCGGTCACCGATATGGAAGCGCTGGGAGAACGGCAGATTATCATTGACTGTGATGTCATTCAGGCAGATGGCGGCACACGCTGCGCTTCCATCACCGGCGGCTATGTGGCGCTGTGGCTGGCATGCAAAAAGCTGGTGGATCAGGGCGTGCTCAAAAAGATTCCGCTGACCGGACAGGTGGCAGCGGTTTCCGCCGGTATCTGGAATGATGAACCGATTCTTGACCTTGCGTATGAGGAAGATTCCCATGCCATTGTGGACGCAAACTTTGTCATGACGGAAAAGGGTGAATTTGTCGAAATTCAGGGCACCGGTGAAGGCAGGCCGTTCAGCAAGGAAGAGCTGAACAAGCTGATGTCGCTGGCGCGCCGCGGCACGGCAAAGCTTTGCCGGGAACAGAGAAAGATTACGGGTGAGATCGGATGAAATTCGTATTCGCTTCACACAATAAGGGAAAAATACAGGAAGTACAGGAGATTCTCGCGCCATTCGGCATTGAGATTGAACCGATTCCGGCGGATTTTCCGGAAATCGAGGAAAACGGTACATCCTTTGAGGAAAACGCAAAGATCAAGGCGCGGGCTGTGTGCAAGGCAACCGGATTGCCGGCGGTGGCGGATGATTCCGGTCTGACCGTGGATGCACTGGACGGCTTCCCGGGCATCCATTCCGCACGCTGGGCAGGACCGGAGGCAGATGCCCATGACCGCAACCAGCTGCTGCTGGAAAAGCTGCTGTCGGTACCGGAAGACCAGCGGGGCGCGCAGTTTGTCTGTGTGGCGGCCTGCGTGTTCC
Source organism: Clostridiales bacterium (assembly GCA_004555915.1). Taxonomy (GTDB): domain Bacteria; phylum Bacillota; class Clostridia; order Oscillospirales; family Butyricicoccaceae; genus Butyricicoccus_A. The sequence continues at coordinate 7,982 of SFJM01000016.1, forward strand.
CGGACGGCAAAGAGCTGGCGGTGCGGGGGCAGTGCCGCGGCACCATTCTGGGTGAGGAGCATGGCGACGGCGGCTTTGGCTATGACCCGATTTTCTGCGTGCCGGAATATGGCTGCACCTTTGGTGAGCTGGCATCAGATGTGAAAAATTCCATTTCCCATCGTGCACGGGCATTTACGGCGCTGGGAAGTGCACTGCGGACACTGTTACAGGAAGGAGAATGACCATGCTGACAAGCAAACAGCGGGCACGCCTGCGTGCCATGGCAAATACACTCAATGATACCGTACTGATCGGCAAGGAAGGCATCACGGATGCGGTGCTGGCACAGACCGAGGAGGTACTGGAAAAGCATGAGCTGATTAAAATTAAAATTCTGGAGACCGCGATGATGACACCGAGGGAAGCCCAGGGCATCCTGTGTGAGGCGCTGGACGCGGAGCCGGTACAGTGCATCGGCACCAAGGCGGTCATTTTCCGTGTGGCACGGGAACCGGACAACCGGCATATCAACCCGAACGTATGAGAATTGGCATTATGGGCGGCACCTTTAACCCGCCCCACAACGGACATGTGCATGCCGCGCAGCAGGCCGCACAGACATTGCGGTTCGACCGTCTGCTGCTGATTCCGGACAATGTGCCGCCTCATAAGACCCTGCCAAAGGGCTCGGCCAGCGGGGAACAGCGGCTGGAAATGACCCGCCGGATGGCAAAACTGATTCCGGGCGCGGAGGCTTCGGATATGGAGCTTCGGCGGGGCGGACGGAGCTATACCGCGGAAACCCTGCGCCGCCTGACGGCAGAGCATCCGGGCAGTGAGCTGTATTTTATCATGGGAACTGACATGCTGCTGACACTGGACCAATGGCGGGAGCCGGAGGTGATCTGTGCACTGGCGACACTGGCTGTCATTGCACGGGATGAAGCGGACCGCACTGCCATTGCACGCAAGGCTGCATGGCTGAAGGACAAATGGCAGGCACGGGTGGCAATTGTGGACTGTCCTGCCCTGCCGGTATCCTCGACAGAGGTGCGTGCTGACCGTCAGCGGTGCCGGGAAATGGTGCCGGCAGAGATTTTTGCCTATATTGAACGGCAGAATTTATATTTTTAATGGATTTGGGGAAACCATGTGCAGCATGCCTGCACATAACAGAACGGAGGATAACCATGCTTTACGATGATGAAATGAGACGAGATATCCTTTCCCGCCTGTCCGGATACCGGCTGAAGCATACCCTGGGCTGCGAAAAGGCGGCACGGGAGCTTGCACGGAAATACGGTGCTGATGAGGAGAAATGTGCTTTTGCCATGCTGCTGCATGATATTACGAAGAACTTTTCTCAGGAAGAGCAGTTGAACTTGTGCAAAAAATACGGTATAATACCCAATGATGTCGAAAAAACAGAATGGAAAATGCTGCATGGAAAAACTGCCGCTGCCATTGCGGCGGATGTGTATCACGCACCGGCAGATGTGACCCATGCGATTGAATATCATACCACTGGCTGTGCCAATATGACGCTGCTGGATAAAATCGTTTATATGGCGGATTACATAGAGGAAAACCGCAGCTTTGACGGTGTGAAAACCGCACGGAAGCTGGCGGCACGCAATCTGGACAAGGCTATGCTGTATGGACTGGATGCTTCGCTGCGTGATCTGGTGCATCGCGGCAAGCTGATTCATGTGGATACCGTTCTGGCAAGAAACTGGCTGATGAACAATATGTAAAAAGAAAAAATACAGATGGGCATGTGATGGGACGATGGATGAATGAAAAAGAAGAGAAACAGGCTGCCGCGCCGGATATTGAATATCCTGATTGTCATTGCGGCAGTATGCGTGGTGGGGTATTTTGCATTTTGCTACTGGGTGAATGCTTCCGGTTCACTGGTCGGCCATAATCTGCCGGACCCGGAGGATATGGACCAGGGCTCTGCGATTGTTGTCAATGGGGCCGGCCGGCGGGACGGTGTGTTTACGCTGTTTATCGGTGCCACGGATGAGGATGAAATACGCACGGATTCCATGATGGTGCTGGTATTTGATACCGAAAACCACCGGGCGGATCTCATCAATATTCCCCGTGACACATTGGTGGACTGTGAACGTACCGGTGCGGGACGCAAGATCAATGCGGCCTATGCTTCCGGTGTGGATGAAATGCTGGATGAAGTGAGCACGGTCATCGGCTTCCGTCCGGATAAATACGTGATAGCGAATTTTGACGGCATCGCAGAGATTGTGGATGTCATTGGCGGTGTGGATTATGATGTCCCCTTTGATATGTCCTATCATGATGCATCCCAGGATCTTTCCATTGAATTTAAAAAAGGCTACCAGCATCTGGACGGCGAGGAAGTCGTAGAGTACCTGCGCTGGCGGCACAATGATGACGGCACCGGCTATGATGACGGCGATATCGGCCGTGTGACCAAGCTGCAGGATTTCCTGGTTACCGTGGGCAGCGCCGTGCTGTCGCCCACCAATGTGCTCAAAATCCCGGCGATTGCATCCGCCGTATCCAACAATGTGGATACCGACCTGACGACATCACAGATCCTGTGGCTCGGCATGCAGGGCATGAAGATGGACATGCAGGAGGATATCAGCATGCAGACGCTGATTGGCGATTGCGCTATGGTCAACTTCGGCGACAACATCTGGTTCTATATTCTGGATGAGGATATGGTGATTGACCAGATCAACGAAACCTTCAATCCTTACATCCGGTCACTGACCGAAGAGGATTTCAGCATTGTCACACCGGATACCTATGGCATTTACAGCGAAAGCTGGCGCAATGAACGGGCCGTCCGGTATGCGGGCTATAAAAAGTCGGATACGTCGGACAGCGACGATGACACCGAGGAGGATGCCGATGAGGAATCGGGAAACTCCGAAGATGACGACGATGTCGTTTATTATGATGATGATTAACTACGAAGCATCCGGCCCGGCAGCGGGCGGATATAAGGAGGCGTTTTGAACATGCCAAATAATGATACAAGAGCGTATGTCAAAGCCATGGTACAGGCTTTGGACAGCAAACGGGGCGAGGATATCCAGGTGCTCAAGGTGGGTGACCTGACCTCTATCGCGGAATATTTTGTCATCTGCACGGCAAACAGCACCACACAGGTCAAGACACTGGCAGATGAAGTGGAATTCCGCCTCAAGACCGATTACAATGTGGTACCGCACCATGTGGAGGGGCATGACTCCGCAAGCTGGATCCTGATTGATTACGGCTTTGCACTGGTGCATGTATTTCTGGAAACTGCCCGTGAGTTCTACAGCCTGGAAAAGCTGTGGAAGGATGCAACGGCAATTCCGACTGAGGAACTGTAAAATCTTAGATTTTTCGTATATATTTCACACAGATGGGAGCCATTGAAATTGGAAAAATACAATTTTAAATCCATTGAAGCAAAATGGCAGAAGACCTGGGAGGACAAGCAGGCCTTTGCCGCAACCACCGATTATACCAAGCCGAAGTTTTATGCGCTGGTAGAATTCCCGTATCCCTCCGGTGCAGGCCTGCACGTAGGCCATCCGCGTTCCTATACCGCGCTGGATATCGTTGCCAGAAAGCGCCGCATGCAGGGCTACAACGTCCTGTATCCGATGGGCTGGGATGCCTTCGGTCTGCCTACCGAAAACTTTGCCATCAAGAACCATGTGCATCCGGCAGAGGTTACCAAGCAGAATGTGGCACGCTTTAAGAGCCAGCTGCAGGCGCTGGGCCTGTCCTTTGACTGGAGCCGTGAGATCAATACCACTGACCCGAGCTATTACAAGTGGACCCAGTGGATCTTCCTGCAGCTGTTCAAGAAGGGCCTGGCTTATAAGAAGGAAATGGCGGTAAACTGGTGCACCAGCTGTAAGTGTGTACTGGCAAACGAAGAGGTTGTCAACGGCGTATGTGAACGCTGCGGCAGCGAGGTCATCCGCAAGAACAAGAGCCAGTGGATGCTGAAGATCACTGACTATGCACAGCGTCTGATTGACGATCTGGATGATGTGGATTACATTGACCGCGTCAAGACCCAGCAGCGCAACTGGATCGGCCGTTCCACCGGTGCGGAGGTTGATTTCACCACCACCGAGGGCGATGTGCTGACGGTTTATACCACCCGTCCGGATACCCTGTTCGGCGCAACCTATATGGTTATTTCCCCGGAGCATCCGATGGTGGAAAAGTGGGCGGACAAGCTGAACAACATTGACGCAATCCGTGCGTACCGTGACGAGGCGGCACGTAAATCCGACTTTGAGCGTACCGAGCTGGTAAAGGACAAGACCGGCGTACAGCTGGACGGTGTCCGTGCCATTAACCCGGTAAACGGCAGGGAAATCCCGATTTTCGTTTCCGATTACGTTCTGATGAGCTACGGTACCGGTGCCATCATGGCAGTACCGGCACATGACGACCGTGACTGGGATTTTGCCAAGAAGTTCGGTCTGCCGATTATTGAGGTTGTCAAGGGCGGCAACGTACAGGAAGCTGCCTTTACCGACTGCGCAACCGGCGTTATGGTCAATTCCGGCTTCCTGGACGGTAAGACCGTAGAAGAAGCAAAGGTGGCAATCACCGAATTCCTGACCGAAAAGGGCGTAGGCCATGCAAAGGTAAACTACAAGCTGCGTGACTGGGTATTCTCCCGTCAGCGCTATTGGGGCGAGCCGATTCCGCTGGTCAAGTGTGAAAAGTGCGGCTGGGTACCGATTCCGGAATCCGAGCTGCCGCTGGAGCTGCCGAATGTAGATTCCTATGAGCCGACAGATGACGGCGAATCCCCGCTGGCACCGATGACTGACTGGGTAAACACCACCTGTCCGTGCTGCGGCGGTCCGGCAAAGCGCGAGACCGATACCATGCCCCAGTGGGCTGGTTCCTCCTGGTACTTCCTGCGCTATATGGACCCGCATAACAATGACGCACTGGCTTCCAAGGAAGCTTTGGAATACTGGGGACCGGTTGACTGGTATAACGGCGGCATGGAGCACACCACGCTGCATCTGCTGTATTCCCGTTTCTGGCATAAGTTCCTGTATGATATCGGCGTGGTGCCCTACAAGGAGCCGTATCAGAAGCGTACCAGCCATGGCATGATCCTGGGCCTGAATCCGCACAGCTTTGAAAATCAGGACGAAAAGACCAAGAAGGATCTGATCGCCCAGTATGGCGATGAAAAGGGTGCCAAGCAGTACCTGAGAGAAAAGTTCGGTGAGATGGCAGACCATCCGGTTGTCAAGATGTCCAAGTCTCTGGGCAATGTGGTCAACCCGGACGATACCATTGATGAATACGGCGCAGATACCATGCGTCTGTATGAGATGTTTATCGGCGACTTTGAGAAGTCCGCTGCATGGTCCCAGAAGGCAATCAAGGGCTGCCGCCGGTTTATCGAGCGTGTATGGCAGCTGTTTGACAAGGTACAGCCGGGTGACACCTACAGCAAGGAAAATGAGGTTGCCATGCATCGCACCATCCAGAAGGTCACTGAGGACATCGAAGGCCTGAAGATGAACACCGCAATTGCACAGATGATGACCCTGCTCAACCAGCTGGCGGACAAGGGTGTCAACCGTGCGGAATACAAGACCCTGCTGACCCTGCTCAACCCGTTTGCACCCCATGTCACCGAGGAGCTGTGGCAGATGCTGGGTGAAACCGATCTGCTGAGCCTGCATACCTGGCCGGAATTCGATGAAAAGAAAACGGTTGAGGCATCCATCCAGATTGCCGTACAGGTAAACGGCAAGGTCAAGGGCAAGGTAACCCTGCCGATGGACTGCCCGAAGGAGGAAGCGCTGGAAATTGCCATGGCAGATTCCAAGGTGCAGAATGCCATTGCGGGCAAAAATGTGGTTAAATCCATCGTTGTGCCGAATAAAATCATCAATCTCGTTGTCAAGTAAGGATTTGCGGCAAGGTTTTTGGAATAAATCCAAAACTATTGCTTGACAGTCCCCTGCTAAGGCGATATAATATATTCACGGCATTTTGCCGGTGCATCAGCGTTTATTGGCAACGCGCGGAGGGAGGGAAAACAATGTCGGAAATCCGCGTAAAGGAAAACGAGTCTCTCGACAGCGCACTGAGAAGATTTAAGAGATCCTGCGCAAAGGCGGGTGTGCTTTCCGAGCTTCGCAAGCGTGAGCATTATGAGAGCCCAAGCGTAAAGCGCCGTAAGAAGTCCGAGGCGGCTCGCGCAAAGAGAAGAAAGTATTAATGACTTGCTCAAACAAACACTGGAATGGGAAACTGTTCCAGTGTTTTTTGCTGTCTGCACACATATTTTCACCGGCGGCGGACATACTGGAATTGGAGCAGAAAATCCACTGTGTACAGGCCGGTGGACCTGAGGGAAACAACAGCCTGTGCGCAGGCATCCGGACGGCATTGGAGAGATTTATGAAAGAATAACCCGATCCGGACTCTGTAAGCCTGAATCATGTGCCGCGGATGCGGGAATACGGTTTCCTGTTCAGATGGGGAGCCGTATTCCTTTTTTCTGCCGGGTTTCTTTTGCGTCCGGCATGGAAATGTGCTATACTTATCATAGTAGCAGGCGGTGAGGCCTGATATCCGGAACAGGAGGATGAGGAACATGAGCAAGACAGAAAAATTTTTCCGTGCCATGGCATGGCTGTGCCTCGGTGTTATCATTGGATTTTTTGTTGCCCCGATCAAGCAGGGCATAGACATCCGGATCTGCAGCAACAATACCGATACGGTATTTGGAAATGGCGATGAGGATGGCGAGGATGAAGCGGACGAACCGGAAGAGCTGATTCTGGAATAATCTTTTATGAACAGAACGTAAAGAACACCCCGCTGTGGGTGTTCTTTTTTGGACAGATATGGTATACTGAATTTGTTCAGAAGGAGGAAGGCGGTACTGTACCGCACCAATTCCCTCCGCAGTTTCAAACAGGAAGAGAGAAAGATTTTATGAGTAAGAAAAAAAGAGAAGCGGATGGCATCTGGGTCAGCGATGAGCGGCGCATTACAGACGAATGCAGGCAGGTGTATCCGGCGCTTTATCAATTACAGCGCGTTGTGCTGGCGATAACGGTTGTGGTATGGCTTGTCACACTGCTGACCCCCACCCTGTTCCAGCGGCTGATTCCCGGCTATGCTTCGTGGGGCAACACCTATGAGATTGTCACCTTGGTACTGGCATTTGTCATGCTGGTGGCGTATATCATTGCCAATTTCTTCTGGCAGAAAAAGATGGAACGATTCCGCGAAAAATATGAAATCCAGAAGTATAAAAAGCAGCAGGAGGCTGCCAAGCGCAAGCGCGCCCAGAAACATAAGTGAGCATATATTCTGATCCCGGACAGCCGGGGTCAGAATTTTTTTGGTTCAGAATATCTCAGATAATCAGACTGACGGTATGGTAAGACCAAAGGCTCCCTCAGAGGAGGGAGCTGTCACGGATTTGCCGTGACTGAGGGAGTAACATCTGCTTTTCCAATTCGGATAGAGATACGATTGATACGGCAGATTTACGTTTCAACTCCCTCCGGCTTCGTTGCTTTGCAACAAAGCCACCTCCCTCCTCTGAGGGAGGCTTTTTGACAGAAGCCGTTTCAGATGTTATCTCAATCGGCAATGTATCTGACTTTGTATCCGGTATATCTTGCGGATTCGACACGCTTCAGATTTGACGAGCGCAGGGATTTGCGCTATAATACCGAGTATTCAGGCAAAAATGACTTTCACATGATTGAAATGTATGATTTGGAGTATGAATAGATGAAAAAAGCGAATCAATACGGCAATGAAAGCATCGCGGCACTCAAGGGTGCGGACCGTGTCCGCAAGCGTCCGGGCGTTATTTTTGGTTCGGATGGACTGGATGGCTGCCAGCATGCAGTGTTTGAAATCCTTTCCAATTCCATTGATGAAGCACGTGAAGGGTTTGGCAATGAAATTGTTGTCACCCGTTTTGCGGACCATTCCATTGAGGTGGAGGACCATGGACGCGGTATCCCGGTGGATTATAATCCCAATGAGGAACGGTATAACTGGGAGCTGGTGTTCTGTGAGCTGTATGCCGGCGGCAAATATAAAACCATGGATGGTGAGAACTATGAATTCTCCCTGGGTCTGAATGGCCTTGGCACCTGTGCCACACAGTATTCCTCGGAATATATGGATGTTACCGTTCGCCGTGACGGTATGGAATATACCCTGCATTTTGAAAAGGGTGAAAATCAGACCGGTACCAAATCCGGTTTCCATAAGAAGAAGTACAATAAAAAGGATACCGGCACCATTATCCGATGGAAGCCGGATTTAGAGGTATTTACCGATATCGCCATTCCGGAATATTATTATCTGGATACCCTCAAACGGCAGGCGGTGGTCAATCCACATCTGAAATTTATTTTCCGCAATGAAACACCGGAAGGCATGGTGGAAACCGAATTCTGTTATGACAATGGCATTACGGATTATGTGGCGGAAATTGCGGAGGAGAAAAACCTGACCTCCATCCAGTCCCTCAGCAGTGAGCGCAGAGGTAAGGACCGTTCGGATAAGCCGGAATACAAGGTGCTGCTCAACTGTGCCTTCTGTTTTTCCTCCAGTATTTCCCGGCTGGAATATTATCACAATTCCTCCTGGCTGGAATATGGCGGCGCACCGGATAAAGCGGTACGCTCTGCCTTTGTGTATGCCATTGATGCATACCTCAAGCAGAACAATAAATATAACAAGAATGAAGGGCGCATTTCCTTTCAGGATGTGTCGGACAGCCTGATTCTGGTCACCAACTGTTTTTCCACCTACACCTCCTATGAGAACCAGACCAAGAAAGCGATTACCAATAAATTTATTCAGGAAGCAATGACAGAGTTCCTGCGTTCCGGCCTGGAAATTTATTTTATTGAAAACAAGGCGGAAGCGGATAAGATTGCGGACCAGATTTTAATTAACAAGCGTTCCCGTGAACAGGCGGAAAAAGCACGTTTGAACATCAAAAAGAAGCTGTCCGGCAATCTGGATCTGGCAAACCGGGTGCAGAAATTTGTGGATTGCCGTACCAGAGATGTTTCCAGACGGGAATTATATATCGTGGAGGGTGATTCCGCGCTGGGTTCCTGTAAGCAGGGACGGGATTCGGAATTTCAGGCGATTATGCCGATCCGCGGCAAAATCCTTAACTGCCTGAAGGCGGATTATGATAAGATTTTCAAGAGCGATATCATTACCGACCTGCTCAAGGTATTGGGCTGCGGTGTGGAAGTACAGTCCAAGTCCAATAAGGAGCTTTCCACCTTCTCGCTGGACAATCTGCGCTGGAACAAGGTCATCATCTGTACCGATGCGGATGTGGATGGTTTCCAGATTCGTACCTTGATTCTCACCATGCTGTACCGGCTGACGCCAACGCTGATTGACGAAGGCTATGTGTATATTGCGGAATCCCCATTGTATGAAATTGAATGCAAGGGGAAATCCTATTTTGCCTTTGATGAAAGTGAAAAGGCCGCGCTGCTCAAACAGCTGGAGGGCAAGAAATATACCATCCAGCGCTCCAAGGGACTGGGCGAAAATGAAGCGGATATGATGTGGGAAACCACCATGAATCCGGAAAGCCGCCGGCTGATCCGTGTGATTCCGGAGGATATCACAGCCACAGGAGAAATGTTTGACCTGCTGCTGGGTGAAAACCTGTCCGGCCGAAAGGAATATATTGCCGAGAACGGCTGGCAGTATCTGGAGTTTGCGGATATTTCATAAAAGATGTAGCACAAAGCCTCCCTCAGAGGAGGGAGGTGGCATCGCCGCAGGCGATGACGGAGGGAGTTGACGAAATCAAACAATTCTCTCAGATTGACAATTGATATATCCTGTTACAGATTTCTGAAGGGATAGAAGACTTTACTCTATTGTATCAATTGCAACTCCGATGAAAAAAGAAAAACGAATGCAACTCCCTCAGTCAGCTTCGCTGTTGTTCAGTTGGGACGGGGCCTCGCTCTCGCTTCGCTCGGCTGCATTCAGCAGCACGCAACCCTCTTCTGAGGGAGCCGCAGGTGCTGTGTATTCGTTTCACAGGAACGTATTACTACAAGGAAAGGTCGATTTCCTACATGCCAAAGAAAAAGAACAAACAGGAGCAGAAAAAGGAATACCATCCGCTGGAGCCTTCTTCCCAGCGCATTACACAGACGCTGCGGGAGAACTACATGCCCTATGCAATGAGCGTCATTGTATCGCGTGCCATTCCGGAGCTGGATGGCTTTAAGCCTTCCCATCGAAAGCTTCTGTATACCATGTATAAAATGGGTCTGATGGGTCAGACCCGTACCAAATCAGCCAATATTGTCGGTCAGACCATGAAATTGAATCCCCATGGTGACAGTGCCATTTATGAAACCATGGTGCGCCTGACCAGAGGCAATGAAGCCCTGCTGACCCCGTTTGTGGATTCCAAGGGCAACTTCGGCAAGGTATATTCCCGTGATATGGCCTATGCCGCGTCACGTTATACCGAAGCCAAGCTGGATAAAATCTGTGCCGAGCTGTTCCGTGACATTGATACCGATGCAGTGGATTTCGTGGATAATTATGACGGCGAGCTCAAAGAACCCACCCTGCTGCCTACCACCTTCCCGAATATTCTGGTATCCGCCAACACCGGCATTGCCGTAGGTATGGCAAGCAGCTTCTGCGGTTTTAATCTGGAAGAGGTCTGCCGTACAACCATTGCCTATATTGAGGACAACAACTGTGACCTCATGGCAACCCTGCCGGCACCGGATTTCCCCACCGGCGGTGAGATTATTCTCGACCGTGCCCAGATGCAGAAAATTTATGATACCGGCCGGGGCTCCTTTAAAATCCGCTCCAAATGGCGGTATGTGAAAAAGGAAAACCTGATTGAAGTGGTACAGATTCCGTATACCACTACCATTGAAGCCATTATTGATAAAATTGCCGATCTGGTCAAAAGCGGCAAGGTGCGGGAAATTTCCGATATCCGTGATGAGAGTGATCTGTCCGGTCTGAAAATTGCCATTGACCTGAAACGGGGCACCGATCCGGACAAGCTGATGGATCGCCTGATGCAGCTGACGCCGCTGATGGACAGCTGTTCCTGCAATTTCAACGTACTCATCCATGGCATGCCGAAGGTGCTTGGTGTCCGCAGCATTTTAGAGGAATGGGTCAAGTGGCGTACCGAATGCAAGCGCCGTACCATCCGCTTTGATCTGGCAAAGAAGAAGGAAAAGCTGCATCTGCTGCTGGGCCTGAAAACCATCCTGCTGGATATTGACAAGGCCATCCATATCATCCGCCATACCGAAAAGGATGCGGAGGTGGTGCCGAACCTGATGGAAGGCTTTGGCATTGACCAGCCTCAGGCGGAATACATTGCGGAAATCAAGCTGCGCCATATCAACAAGGAATATATCCTCAAGCGCATTGAGGAAACCGAAGGACTGGAAAATGAAATTGCCCGTCTGGAAGGCATTCTCAAGAGTGATGCCAAGGTACGCCGGCTGATTATCCGTGAGCTGGAAAATATTATTAAAAAATATCCGTCCCCACGAAAATCCGATATTCTGGATGCAGATCAGGTGGAACAGTTTGAGGAAGAGGACCATATTGAGGATTATCCGGTACATCTGTTCCTGTCCCGGGAGGGTTATTTTAAGAAGATTACAGCTCAGTCCCTGCGCGGCGCTTCTGACCAGAAATTCAAGGAAGGCGACAGCCTGATGCAGACGCTGGATTCCTCCAACAAGCAGGAAATCCTGTTCCTGACAGACAAACAGCAGGCATATAAAGCGCATCTGTATGACTTTGACGATACCAAGGCAAGTACTCTGGGCGATTACCTGCCTGCCAAGCTGTCCATGGATGAGGATGAGCATGTGGTATTCATGCTGCTGCCCGGAGATTATACCGGCAGCATGGTGGTGCTGTTTGAAAATGGCAAAGCAGCCCGGTTTGAGCTGTCCAGCTTTGCCACCAAAACCAACCGCCGCCGCCTGACCGGCGCCTATTCCGACCGCTCTCCGGCAAAGGCATTCTTCCATGTGATCCATGACTGTGATATTACGATTTTTGCCACCAATGGACGGGCACTGACCATCAATACCGCCATTATTCCGGCAAAATCCACCCGAACCACGGTAGGTGTGCAGGCCATGGTGCTGCGGGGCACCCATACGGTTACCCATGCATGCTATGCCATGGAGCTGTCCTTTACCCAGCCGAAGCGTTATGTATCCCATTCCATTCCATCCATCGGCGCATTGCTGAAGGATGAGGATAAAGGCCAGATGAGCCTGTTATAATACCGGTAAACCAAATGATCCTGATGGGAGTCCATGCTCCTGTCGGGATCTTTTTTTTCGGTATCCCAGTGTCAGTTTTCCGGCTCCGGCATACAATGAAGCCATAAAGGAGGGAGGGCAATGAGACACACGCTGACCTTTGCACTGGCAGGCGGTGACGTGCGGCAGGTCTATCTTGGGGAAATGCTGGCAGCAGACGGAAACCGGGTACAGACTGTGGGGCTGGAGCGGCATGAGACAGCGCTTCCGTCCTGCAGTGATTATCGGGCGTTGTTTGCCGAAGTGGATGTGATCCTGCTGCCCATGCCGGTGATGGGAACACGGGGCAGGCTGAATGCACCGCTGGCCAATGCACCCTATCGGCTCACGGATCTGCTGGATGCGATTCCCGCAGGGAAAACGGTCTATGGCGGCTCCGTACCCAACATGGTACATCAGATGGCAGCACGGCGGGGCATTACGGTTATGGATTATTTGCAGCGGGAGGAGCTTGCCCTGCGCAATGCAATTCCCACTGCGGAAGGTGCCATCCAGATTGCCATGGAGGAGCTGCCGGTGACCATCCATAGCCTGCCGGTGCTCGTTATCGGGGCAGGACGGATTGGCTCCGCACTGGCGCCCCGGCTGCGGGGGCTGGGGGCAGAGGTCACATTGTCCGCACGAAAATATGAGGATTTTGCCCGCATTGAAGGGGCTGGATATACCTGGCTGGATACACGGAAGCTGGCAGGACAGCTGCATCAGTTCCCATTAATCTACAATACCGTGCCGGATACCATCCTGACACGGAAGGTTGTGTCCGATTGTACAAAGGATACTCTGATTGTGGATCTGGCTTCCGGCAAAGGCGGCGTGGCAGAGGATGCCAGAGAGCTGTGCCGGGTGATGCATGCACTCAGCCTGCCGGGAAAGGTGGCGCCCGTCAGTGCGGCACAGGCAATTTATGCCACCGTCTGCCACATGCTGGAGGAGGAGGGCATGTTATGAGCTTAACGGCAGGATTCGCCCTGTGCGGATCATTTTGTACGATTGAACGGGTACTGGCTGTCATGGAACGCATGGCGCAGGATGGCTGGACGCTGGTGCCCATTGTATCCGAACCGGTTTTCACACAGGATACACGGTTTGGCAAGGCACAGGATACGCTGGACCATATTGCGCATATCTGCGGGCGGAAGCCACTGCACACCCTGCAGGAGGTAGAACCCATCGGGCCGAAGCAAATGCTGGATGTGCTGATTATCGCCCCATGTACCGGCACCACGCTGGCACGGCTGGCACATGGGCTGAGTGATACGCCGGTATCGCTGGCGGTAAAATCTCAGCTGCGGGTGGAACGCCCGGTGGTGCTGGCAGTATCCAGCAATGACGCGCTGGGAGCCTCCGCACCGAATATTGCGGCGCTGCTCAACCGCAAGCACTATTATTTTGTCTCCATGCGGCAGGATGCACCCCATACCAAGCCCCGTTCCCTGGTGGCTGTGATGGAGAATATACCGGAGACTGCAAAGGCAGCCGTGGAGGGCAGGCAATACCAGCCGATTTTCCTGTGACCCATATGCTCCCCCCTGTGTTTTGCCGGGATCCGCGTTATGACATAGAGCTGGAACTTATTTGATATCCAGCTGGACAGGGATACCGGTCTGTTGGAAACACAGGCACAAAAAAGCAGCCCGCCATTTGGCGGGCTGCTGCTGTATCAGATTTTGGAGGATCAGCCGTTGATTCTTGCTTCCAGAATCTTCTTTTCTTCTTCAAATCCCGGCTTGCCCAGCAGAGCGAACATGTTCTTCTTGTAGCTCTCAACGCCCGGCTGGTTGAACGGGTTAACACCCAGCAGGTAGCCGCTCAGGCCGCATGCCTTCTCGAAGAAGTATGCCAGATAGCCGAAGTGGTATGCGTCAGTTCTGTCAATTTCAATCAGGATGTTCGGGCAGCCGCCGTCCACATGTGCCAGCAGGGTGCCTGCGTATGCCTTGGAGTTGACAAACTGCATGGTCTGTCCAGCCAGATAGTTCAGGCCGTCCAGATCGTTGTCAGCGCTTTCCAGAACGATATCGGAACGCTGCTCCTTGACCCATACAACGGTCTCAAACAGGTTGCGGGTACCGTCCTGGATGAACTGGCCGATGGAATGCAGGTCAGTGGAAAAGGCTGCGGATACCGGGAAGATGCCCTTCAGGTCCTTGCCTTCGGATTCAGCGTACAGCTGCTTGTACCATTCGCCGAACATAACCAGAGACGGGTCATAGTTAACCAGAATTTCGGTAACCTTGCCCTTGCGGTACAGGATGTTGCGCAGAGCAGCGTAACGGAAGCATGCATTGTCTGCGGTGGTACCGTCGGTGAATGCTTCGCGTGCTTCTGCGTAGCCCTTCATCAGCTCGTCGATGTCGATGCCGGCAGCAGCGATGGGCAGCAGGCCAACGGCAGACATAACAGAGAAACGGCCGCCTACGTCATCCGGAACAACGAAGGTTTCATAGCCTTCTGCGGTAGCCAGCTCCTTCAGGGCACCGCGTGCCTTGTCGGTGGTGGCATAGATGCGATCCTTTGCGCCTTCCTTGCCGTACTTCTTTTCCGCCAGAGCCTTGAAGATACGGAATGCGATAGCCGGTTCTGTGGTCTTGCCGGACTTGGAAATGACATTGACGGAGAAGTCACGGTCGCCGATGACCTTGATGATATCATTGATCTGTGCGGAGCTGATGTTGTTGCCTGCGAAGTAAACCTCCGGAATGCCTTCCTCACGGACTGCATTGTACATCTGTCCGCGGACGAACTCGATGGCAGCGCGTGCGCCCAGATAAGAACCGCCGATACCGATGACAACCAGTACATCCGACTGCTTCTGGATTTTCTTTGCAGCAGCCTGAATGCGTGCGAATTCTTCCTTGTCATATTCCAGCGGCAGGTTGACCCAGCCGAGGAAATCATTGCCCGGACCGGTCTTCTCCAGCAGCATCTTGTTGCAGGTATCAATCAGCGGGTTCATGTTGGTGATCTCTTCTTCCTTTACAAAAGAAGTCAGACCGGTCATTTTCAGTTCCATTGCCATATTAAATTCCACCTTTTTCCATATAATTGATCGAATCATATACATTTGCGCAGTGGAGAAGCATCTCCCCCTGCAATGCATATAATAGTATAGCATGTCTTGCGGGAAGATTCCAGTGTTTTTTGTGCAAAAGTATTGGATTTTTGTAAAAAGAAAACGGGATTTTGTCATGTTTTCCAATGAAAGATGGAAAAGAAAAAGACATGCATGGAAATGCATGTCTTAGTTGGAAACGGAAGAACTCAGTACTGGTTCGGGTCTTCTGCGGATTCCACCTCGAACTGTTCGAGCAGGATGCCCGGGCGGCCGTCTTTTTTCACAATGCTGACGGTAGCGGTATCCGAATGCCACTTGCCGTCCTCCTTGGGCTGGCGGCCCAGCAGTTCGGTCACCATATCGCTGAGCTGCTCCTGTGTCACATTGTCTTCAAAATCCACATCAATGGAGGAAACATCCCCATAGTCATTATAGGAAACGGTAAACACCACCTTCTGGCCGTAGGCAATGCCGTCATATTTCCGCTGGGTCAGGACACCGTCTGCATTATATTTCCGGTCATTGCCCTCGCCCAGCAGCTCGGTGACACCATGGTCCGGCGTGCTCATCAGGGAGAACAGCATGTTCAGGTTCAAGGTGTCATCCTCCTGTATGGTTAATGCCCCCGCGGTATCGGCGGCGGTATCGGTATCCGAATCGGTTTTTTTGTTTCCGCAGCCGGTCAGCAGGCCGGTAAGCAGGACAGCAGACAGGATAACACAGAGGAACTGTTTCATGAAAATAACCTCCATTCCGTGGCAGCTGCGGACAGCACAGAGGGTGTCTGCATGATACTGCATTTATAAATTATCACTCTGCGTATTAAGCTAATCATAGAATAAAATACCATGATTTGCAAGGGCAAGAAGTTAAAAAACTGTGAATTTCCCGCATTTTTTGCCCATAAATGAAACATTTTCGGAAATAAA
Source organism: Clostridiales bacterium (assembly GCA_004555915.1). GTDB lineage: Bacteria > Bacillota > Clostridia > Oscillospirales > Butyricicoccaceae > Butyricicoccus_A. The sequence goes on from SFJM01000016.1 coordinate 24,340, forward strand.
ATGAAAGGGAGGGGAAAACCGGTGCGAAAAAGTAATAGATTGGATGCATAAATATACATTTCGCAAAATATTTAAAAGTTTTTCTTGCATTCCGGCTATATCGGGGCTATAATATGGTCATGACAAAAACAGGGCGGTTGGAACGGTAAAAACGCGGTTTTTACGCTTTGCACAAAACAAATCGCCTATTTCATGGAGGAATATATAAAATGTCTACTGCTACCAAGGATATCACCATTAAGAAGGCTGCCCTCGCATATTCCGGCGGTCTGGATACATCCGTACTTATTCCGTGGCTGAAGGAAAACTACGGCTGTGAGGTTATCGCGATCTCCGGCAATGTGGGCCAGGCTGGCGAACTGGACGGCCTGGAGGAAAAGGCTCTGGCTACCGGCGCTTCCAAGCTGTATGTCATGGACCTGACCAAGGAGTTTGTGGATGATTACATCATCCCGACCATGAAGGCCGGCGCGGATTACGAAGGCTACCTGCTGGGTACCTCCTTCGCACGTCCGATCATCGCAAAGGAACTGGTTAAGATCGCAAAGGCAGAGGGCTGCGATACCATCGTACATGGCTGCACCGGCAAGGGCAATGACCAGGTACGTTTTGAGCTGGCGATCAAGGCATTCGCACCGGAGATGCAGGTTCTGGCTCCGTGGCGTTTCTGGGAGCTGGACAGCCGTGACAAGGAAATTGATTACGCAGAAGCACATCATATCCCGCTGAAGATCAACCGTGAGACCAATTACTCCAAGGATAAGAACATCTGGCATCTGTCCCATGAGGGCCTGGATCTGGAGGATCCGGCAAACGAGCCGAAGTATGATGAGATTCTGGAAATGGGCGTTTCCCCGGAAGCAGCGCCGGACAAGCCGACCTATGTCACCATCCACTTCGAGCAGGGCGTTCCGACCTCTGTTGACGGTGTGGAAATGGATTCCGTTGCCCTGCTGACCAAGCTCAATGAGCTGGGCGGCGCAAACGGTGTCGGCCTGCTGGACGTAGTGGAAAACCGTCTGGTTGGCATGAAGAGCCGCGGCGTATATGAGACCCCGGGCGGTGCCATCATGTATGCAGCACACAAGAAGCTGGAGGAAATCACCCTCGACAGAGAGACCGCACATTACAAGGCGCAGCTGGCAATGAAGTTCGGCGAGCTGGTATACAATGGCCAGTGGTACACCCCGCTGCGCAAGGCAATGAGTGCCTTTGTGGATGAAACCCAGAAGACCGTTACCGGCGATGTCAAGCTGAAGCTGTACAAGGGCAACATCATCCCGGCATCCGTTACCTCCCCGTACAGCCTGCATTCCGAAGCAATGGCTACCTTTGATGCGGATGAGGCATACAACCATGCAGACTCCGAGGGCTTCATCAACCTGTACGGCCTGCCGCTGAAGGTCCGTGCCATGAATGACGCTGCCCTGCAGAAGGCACAGGGTCTTGCATTCCCGACCGTAGAGTAAAATACATACATCGGAAACGATTGCTGCAATCGGGCGGACGGGCTGTCCGCCCATTGCGCGTTTTACAAGAACATTCCCCGCAGTACAATTTGCGGCGGATATTACGAAATACCGGTATCGACCGGAGCATGTAAAAGGAGAAAATCCACCATGAAGCTTTGGGCTGGACGTTTTCAGAAGGAAACAAACGACGTTGTAAATGACTTTAACTCTTCCATTCAGTTCGATGGACGGCTGTACCGTGAGGATATCACCGGTTCTATCGCACATGCCACCATGCTGGGCAGGCAGGGCATCATCGAGCCCCATGAATCCGAGAAGATTGTTGCGGCACTGAAAGAAATCCTGGAAGAAGTTGACAATGGCGAGCTGGATATATTCGATATTGAATACGAAGATATTCACATGAATGTGGAGGTTGCGCTGACCAACCGGATCGGCGCCACCGGCAAGCGCCTGCATACCGCCCGTTCCAGAAATGACCAGGTTGCGCTGGATATGCGTCTGTATGTCAAGAAGGAAATCTGTGAAATCATGGAGCTGGCGATTGCCTTTGAAAAGGAGCTGGTTGCCAAGGCAAAGGAAAACCTTGACACCGTCATGCCGGGCTATACCCATCTGCAGCGTGCACAGCCGACAACCTTCGGCCATTACATGATGGCATACGCGCAGATGCTGCGCCGTGATATTTCCCGTCTGGAAGACTGCTACGAGCGCATGGATGAAATGCCGCTGGGCTCCGGCGCGCTGGCTTCCACCACCTATCCGATTGACCGCCAGTTTGTGTGTGACCAGCTGGGCTTTGCCCGTGTCACCGAGAACTCGCTGGACGGCGTATCCGACCGTGACTACTGCATTGAGCTGATGAGCTGCCTGTCCATGATGATGATGCACCTGTCCCGTCTGTCGGAGGAAGTCATCTCCTGGTGCTCCTGGGAATGGCGCTTTGCCGAGTTGGATGACGCGTATTCCACCGGCTCCTCTATCATGCCCCAGAAGAAGAACCCGGACGTATGTGAGCTGATCCGTGGTAAGACCGGCCGTGTCTATGGCGACCTGATGACCCTGCTGACCACCATGAAGGCACTGCCGCTGGCATATAACAAGGATATGCAGGAGGACAAGGAGTGCGTATTTGATGCCATTGACACTGTCAAGCAGTGTCTGGAGGTATTTGCACCCATGTTCCGCACCATGACCCTGCGCAAGAAGAACATGCGCAAGGCAGCAAGCCGCGGCTTCATCAATGCAACCGACTGTGCGGATTATCTGGTTAAGAAGGGCGTACCGTTCCGTGATGCTTACATGATCGTCGGCAGACTGGTAAACACCTGTATCCGTTCGGATGAAACACTGGAAACCATGACGCTCAAGGATTTCAAGTCGATTTCCAACGATTTCGGCCCGGATGTATACGATGCACTCGACCTGAAGACCTGTGTGGAGGGACGTTCCGTCATCGGCGGCCCGGCGCCGAAGGAAGTCACCCGTCAGATTGGTAAGATTGAAACCTTCCTTGCTGACGCGGAAGAGCAGCTGGCAGAAATGCGTGCCGGCCTGCGCACGTAAGGACAGGAGGATACAGATGAAACCTGTTGTTTACATTGACGGCAAAGAGGGAACCACGGGTCTGCAGATTTTTGAACGCCTTGGCTCCCGTGATGATATTGACCTGATTCTCATTGATGAGGACAAGCGCAAGGATACAGAGGAACGGAAAAAGTTCATCAACGCAGCGGATATTGTGTTCCTGTGCCTGCCGGATGCGGCAGCAAGGGAAGCGGTTGCGCTGTGCGGGAATGACCGCACCCGGTTTATCGACGCATCCACCGCGCACCGCACCAATCCCGCATGGGATTATGGTTTCCCGGAGCTGTCCGAAGCCCATCGGGCGGCAATCAAGGTATCCAAGCGGGTGGCAAACCCGGGCTGCCATGCCTCCGGCTTTATTTCCTCGGTCTATCCGCTGGTAAAGCTGGGTGTGGTTCCGGCAGATTACCCGCTGACCTGCTCGTCCCTGACCGGTTATTCCGGCGGCGGCAAAAAGCTGATTGCGGAATACGAGGATGAAAACCGCGACCCGCGGCATGATTCCCATCGTATTTACGGCACCACGCTGAAGCACAAGCACCTGCCGGAAATGACCCATGTGTGCGGCCTGAAGGCGGCACCGGTATTCGTGCCGATTCTGGGCGATTTCTATAAGGGTATGGCATCCACGATTATGCTGCACAACAAGCTGCTGCCGGGCCAGCCCACCGCGCAGGACATCCATGCAAAGCTGGCGGAATATTACGCAGGACAGCAGCTGGTACGGGTTGCCCCGTTCGGCGGGGAAGAGCCGGTGATTTATGCCAATACACTGGCAGGACATGACAGCCTGGAGCTGATTGTCTGCGGACATGAGGAACAGACCATTGTCACCGCACTGTTTGATAACCTTGGAAAGGGTGCATCCGGTGCCGCAGTCCAGAATATGAACCTGATGCTGGGCTTTGAGGAGACCACCGGACTGACGAAGTGAGAAAATACCCCTCTCTTTGGAAAACAGTGAACGGTACGCACCAAAAGCCTCCCTCTTGGAGGGAGGTGGCACGGCGAAAGCCGTGACGGAGGGAGTGGAAGGGTAAATCTGATGTATCAACCTTAACGTTGGTGCGAACCGGCAAGTGGGAAATTACTCCCTCAGTCGCCTGCGGCGTTGTTACGTTAGGACGGGGCCTCGCTCTCGCTTCGCTCGGCTGCATCCAGCAGCACGCGACCCTCCTCTGAGGGAGCCTCTGGATGGTACGCATTGGCAACAAGTATCCCTCTTGGAGGGAGCCTTATGAAAAGAGGAACATTTATGAAAAAAATAGAAGGCGGCGTTTGTGCCGCAAAGGGCTTCCGTGCAGCCGGCATCCACTGCGGTGTCAAGGCAAACAGCCCGAAGGAAAAAAATGATCTGGCGCTGATCGTCAGTGACGTAGCATGCGCAACCGCAGCTACCTTTACCAACAACCGTGTCAAGGCTGCTCCGCTGTATGTCTGCATGGAGCATCTGGAAAATGGCATCGCACAGGCGATTGTTGCCAATTCCGGCAACGCCAATGCCTGCGCGCCCAGCGGCATGGACAACGCACGCCGTATGGCTGCCGCTGCTGCAAAGGCTGTGGGAATTGAGGAAAATCTGGTGCTGGTAGGTTCTACCGGTGTCATCGGCCAGCGGATTAACATCGAAACCATTGAAGCGCATATGGATGCGCTGGCAGCGAAGCTGTCCACCGATGGTTCTGCTGCCGCAAACAATGCCATCTTGACCACCGATCTGGTGGAAAAGACCGTGGCGCTGGAATTCACCTGCGGCGGCAAGACCTGCCATATCGGCGGCATTGCCAAGGGCTCCGGCATGATCCATCCGAATATGGGCACCATGCTGTGCTTTATCACCACCGACTGTGCGGTTGACCCGTCCATCCTGCGCACGGCCCTGCAGGATGCTGTGGCACATACCTTTAACCGCATTTCGGTAGACGGTGACACCTCCACCAATGACACCTGTGTTATCATGGCAAACGGTATGGCAGGCAATGAGCTGATTGACTGGAAGAATGAGGATTACCATGTCTTTTATGACGCACTGTATGAGGTTGCCCTGACACTGGCAAAGAAGATGGCTGCTGACGGCGAAGGCGCAAGCAAGCTGATCTGCTGCACCGTCAAGAACTCCCGTGCAGAGGAATATGCAGAGCGCCTGGCAAAGGCGGTCATTGCGTCCAGTCTGGTAAAGGCTGCCATGTTCGGTGCAGATGCAAACTGGGGACGTATCCTGTGTGCGATGGGCTATTCCAAGGCGCCGTTCCGTCCGGAATATGTGACCATCGGTTTCTCCAGCGCGGCTGGCTCCATTACGGTTTGTCAGAATGGCCGTGCACTGGATTTCGATGAAGATCTGGCTAAGAAAATCCTTCTGGAGAAGGAAGTTTCCATTGATGTAGACATTCAGGAGGGCGATGCGGAAGCAACGGCCTATGGCTGTGACCTGACCTATGATTACGTCAGGATCAACGGTGATTACCGCACGTAACCGGAGGGAAAACATGTCTGAAGTATCGGAAGAAATGATGCTGAACCGTGCGCAGGTGCTGATTGAAGCCCTGCCGCACATTCAGAAATACTATGGCAAAACTGTCGTGGTAAAATACGGCGGCAATGCCATGATTAATGAAACCCTGAAGGATGCCGTCATTCATGACATCGTGCTGCTGAGCCTTGTGGGTGTCCATGTGGTTGTAGTACACGGCGGCGGTCCGGAAATCAGCGCAATGCTCAAGAAAATCGGCAAAAAATCCGAATTTGTCAAGGGCCTGCGGTATACCGACCGGGAAACCATGGATATTGTCCAGATGATCCTGTGCGGCAAGGTCAACAAGGATCTGGTATCCCTGCTGGGCAATGCCGGCGGCGTGGGCATCGGCCTGAGCGGCATGGATGGCGGCCTGTTCCAGGCAGTACGCAAGAAGGACCCGGATGGCACGGATTATGGCTATGTGGGTGAAATTGTCAAGGTCAATCCGGAGCCGGTGGTTGACATGCTGGAGCATGGCTATATCCCGGTGGTATCCACGGTTGCACTGGGTATTGATGATGATACCAATTATAATATCAATGCGGACCTGGCAGCCGCAAAGCTGGCAGTTGCCCTGCAGGCGGAAAAGCTGATTCTGCTGACCGATGTGCGCGGCCTGCTGCTGGATCGCAATGATGAGAACACTCTGCTGCCGGAGCTGAAGGTTTCCGCTGTGCCGAAGCTGATTAAGGACGGCGTTATTGCCGGCGGTATGATCCCGAAGGTGGACTGCTGCGTGGAAGCCGTGCGTGAGGGCGTGCATCAGGCAAATATTCAGGATGGACGCGTGGAGCATTCGATTCTGATCGAGCTGTTCAGCAATCAGGGTGTCGGTACGATGTTCTATTGATAAAAGGGGAAAAACAATCATGACATATAACGAGCTCAAGGAGCAGGAAAACCAGTATGTAATGAATACCTATGGCCGTTTTGCCATTGCGCTGGATCATGGCGATGGCGCACAGCTGTGGGATGTGGAAGGCAAGCGTTACATCGACCTGACCAGCGGTATCGGCGTATGCTGCCTGGGTTATAACAATCAGAAAATCATTGATGCCATCACGGAGCAGGCACATAAGCTGATGCATGTGTCCAACCTGTTCACCACGGAACCCATGGTACAGGTAGCAAAGACTCTCGTGGAGCAGACCGGCATGGGCAAGGTGTTCTTTTCCAATTCCGGTGCGGAATCCAATGAGGGCATGATTAAGCTGGCACGCAAGTATTCCTATGACAAGTACGGCGAAGGCCGTGCGGAAATTGTCACACTGTACAATTCCTTCCATGGACGTACCGTGACCACGCTGAAGGCAACCGGTCAGGATAAATTCCATCAGTATTTCTTCCCGTTCACCGAGGGCTTTGCCTATGCAAAGGCAAATGATATGGAATCGGTGAAGGCTGCGGTCAATGAGCACACCTGTGCGATCATGATGGAGCTGATTCAGGGCGAAGGCGGTGTCATGCCGCTGGATCCGGCATTTGTGAAGGAAGTAGAGGCATATTGCCGTGAGCATGACCTGCTGCTGCTGATTGACGAGGTACAGACCGGCATCGGCAGAACCGGCTCCCTGTTCTGCTTCCAGCAGTATGGCATCCAGCCGGATGTGGTATCCATGGCAAAGGGTCTTGGCGGCGGCGTGCCGATTGGTGCGGTCATGGCATCCAAGACCTGTGAGACCGTTCTCGGCCCGGGCACCCATGCGACGACGTTTGGCGGCACCCCGATGATCTGTGCGGCAGCGAATGCGGTACTGTCCGAGGTAACCAAACCAGAATTTTTACAGTCGGTCAATGAAAAGGGCGAATATTTTAAGCAGAAGCTGCTGGCAATGGATTCCGGCAAAATCCAGGACGTGCGCGGCATGGGCCTGATGGTCGGCATTGTGGTTGACCCGGAGCAGCGTGCCGCACTGGTAGCGGAAATCATGGACAAGGGCGTACTTGTGCTGACAGCCGGTACCAATGTCATCCGCCTGCTGCCGCCGCTGTCAATTTCCTATGCGGAGATAGATGAAGCGCTGGCTGTGATGCAGAGCGTATTCTGCAAGTAAGAGAAACAAGATACAGAGCAGTCGCTCTGATACCATATAGTAGGAGTAAAAAAGCAGATGAAACATCTTCTCAAGCTGCTCGACTGCTCGAAGGATGACATTGTATCCATCCTGGATCTGGCCGATCAGCTTAAATATGAAAAACAGCATCATATCGCCCACCGCATTCTGGAGGGCAAAAGTCTTGGCATGATTTTCCAGAAACCGTCCACCCGTACCCGTGTTTCCTTTGAAGCAGGTATGTACCAGCTGGGCGGGCAGGCCATGTTCCTGACGAACCGTGACCTGCAGATTGGCCGTGGTGAACCGATTCAGGATACGGCACGTGCGCTGTCCCGTTATCTGGATGGCATTGTCATTCGGACCTATGACCAGAAGGAAGCGGAAACACTGGCGGGCTATGGTTCGATTCCGGTTATCAACGGCCTGACCAATTTTGCCCATCCCTGCCAGGTGCTGGCGGACCTGATGACCATCCGTGAGCATTTCGCACAGCTGGAAGGCATTAAGATGGGCTTTGTGGGTGATGGCTTCAATATGTGCAATTCCCTCATTGTGGGCTGCCTGAAGGCAGGCATGGAGGTATCCGTGGCAACACCGGAGGGCTATGAGCCCCATCCGGATGTACTGGCATTTGCAGAACAGATGAAGGCAGATGGCGCGAAGTTTGACATTTCCCATGATCCCCGCAGAGCGGCGGAGGGTGTGGATGTGCTGATTACCGATGCATGGACCGGCATGGGCCAGGAGGATGAAGCGGAGAAGCGCCGGCATGATTTTGCGGGCTTTACCGTGGATCATGACCTGCTGGCATGCTGCAGGGAAGGCGTTATGGTACAGCACTGTATGCCGGCATACCGCGGGGAAGAAATCAGTGCGGAGGTACTGGAGGAACATGCGGATGAGATTTTTGAGGAAGCGGAAAACCGCCTGCATGCCCAGAAAGCTGTACTGGTCACACTGATGAGTGAAAAATACGAGATTCTCTGATACAACCGACAGGATAGCAGGAGCACGTTGCATAAGCTGCAATGTGCTCTTTTTTAATGGGAAGTTTACGTTGTAAAATCAAACAAATGGCAGGAAATGATGGACAATTTTCTGGTTATATGTTACAATGTTAGAACCAAAATAAGAAAAGAGGGATCGTATGAAGAAACGATTGGCAGCGTATGTACTGGCGATGGTACTGGCGTGCAGCTGCATTCCGGCTGCCTTTGCGACAGAATCAGAGCAGTCTGTGCCGGAAAACACCGAATCGGCAATCAGCAGCCTGTATGCGGAAGCACCGTGCCAGAGCGGGACCCTGACCGTCGCCTCTGCAGATGATGGCGATGTATATGAACCGGAACTCCTTTCCCAGGCCGAACATGAAAAGATTGTTGCAAGTGCTCAGGGAGAAGAATTTACCTACAGTAAGAATTACAGTGAAGAAGAGGCGCTCACCGATGAGAATGGTGGCATGACCACAACTTCACCTGCATCGTCTTTCTCCAGCTATGGTGCACAGCTGTACAATCTGCGGTATCAGGCAAGCGGCAGCAGCACAAAGGTAAAGGTTGGACCTGCCATGAAGACGATGTATGACAGATACAAGGCAGATATCCTGAAGGGCACCAGCAGTGCAGTATTTAATAACAATAGAACCAGCCTGAAAAATCTTGGCGTAACGCTGACCATTCCATCTAACTATTCTGACAGCCAGGTAAGAGAACTGGCGATGGACTGCGGCTGGGTTGTATACCGCAGCCTGGATATGGATTGTCCGGAAATGTTCTATTCCAATGGCTATTCCTCCATGGGATGGATCAGAGATGGCTCCCAGCTGACGATTTATTTGGTTCCGCTGTTCCGTGCGGGCTTTACCTCTCTGAGCGCACGTAAGAGCCTGAAAACCCAGCTGGATAACAAGGTAGCTGAGATCGTCAAGGGCGCAAGCAAATACACCCGTGCATATGACAAAATCAAGTATTTTGATGCATGGCTGTGTGCAAACAACGAGTATAACGATGAAGCGGTGAGTGGTTCTGTGGATGATTATGCAGAAAACATTTCCGGTGCACCGTGGTCCTCAGTAGGTGCAATCCTGAGCAGCTCCAACAGCAGTGTCGCAGGACCGGTTTGTGAGGGTTATTCCAGAGCATTCCAGCTGCTGTGCAGCAAGGTAGGCATCCAGTCCACCAATGTGGTCAGCGACAGCGGATGGCATATGTGGAACAACCTGCGGTATGGCAATTACTGGACCGGTATGGATGTCACCTGGAATGATTCCTCGGGAACAAAGAATTATTTCTGCACGACTGTCAACAACACCAGCGGACATGTACTGGATGATGCTAATTTTTATACTTGGTTCACATATCCGGAGCTGACCGTCATTTCGAATTCCAGTGTTCTGCCGTATTATGATGTGGCGAGCAATTTCTGGGGCAGATCCTATGTTCAGAATGTATATGACAACAATTACATGGCGGGAACCAGTTGTGTTACCTTTGCGCCGAACAGCAAGGTAACCCGTGAGCAGTTTGCACAGATTCTGTATAATATGTCTGGCAACCATCAGCCGACATTCTCGGATGTGCCGTCGGGTGAGTGGTATACCGTTGCGGTCATGTGGGCAGCACGAGAGGGACTGGTTTCCGGCTATCCGGATGGAACCTTTGGTGTAGGTAAGCCGATCAGCCGTCAGGATCTGGCTTTGATTCTGTATAAGTACAAAGGTAGCCCCGCAGCAACCACAGTGGATCTGGATGCAAGATTTATAGATGCAGATAAGATTTCTGATTATGCATATGAAGCAATCAACTGGGCTGTTGCAAGCGGCGTTATGAATGGCGATAATAAGAACAAGCTGAATCCGCAGGGCACCGCGACCCGTGCGGAAACCGCAACCATGATCTCAAAGGTCGCATAAAAACAACTCAAGCCGGAATCGTAAGATTCCGGCTTTTTTCATCGGTATATATGTTATTCTCCCTGGGTCAGCGTGAACACATTTTTATGAAACGACAGGATACCTTCCTTCTGCAGCCGTCCCAGTTCGGTGGACAGGGCACTGCGGTCAACAGACAGGTAATCCGCCAGCTGCTGCCGGTTATAGGGGATGGAAAAGGTGGTTTTCCCCAACAGTGCACTCTGCTCGGACAGATAGGAAAGCAGCTTGCTGCGGATGCTGCGCTGGGTCAGGTGATGGATTTTCCGGTTGAGCGTGCGGTTTTTCTGTGCCAGCACGGTGATAAAATTACGAATCAGCCGGGAATGAAATGGACAGGCATTGGGACATACCGTAAGCAGGTGCGGGACATCCAGATATAAAATCTCGGACGCCGCCACGGCACGGGCGGAAACATCCGCTGTGCAGTCGGGCAGGCAGGCAAATACCTCACCGAATACATCTCCCGGACAGCAGTCGGACAGGATCATCTGGTTGCCCCAGAAATCCTCCCGGAAGATATGCAGTCCGCCGCGCAGGACAATACCTGCCTGCGGAAACGCATCACCGGTATGAAACAGGATTTCTCCTTTGTCATAGGACTGGCGGCGTGATGGAATACAGTCAAGTACCTGCTGCAGTTCTGTGTCAGTTAAGCCCTGAAACAGCCAGCAGCTGCGTAATATGGCAGTTGTCTCCTCCATAGGATACTCCTTTCAGTCAATTCCGAGAAAAATCAAAACAGTTCGTTGTAAAACCAACGGAATCAAGTGACTGATTGCAGTATAATACATGTAACGAATCACTGCAACAGCAAAATATTGGCAGACAGGAGGAAAACCAAATGAAACGAAGAATTATTACCATAGATCAGGAAAAATGCAACGGCTGCGGACTGTGTGTCCATGCGTGCCATGAGGGGGCAATCGGGCTGGAAAACGGCAAGGCTGTCCTGCTGCGGGAGGATTATTGTGACGGGCTGGGTGACTGCCTGCCCAACTGTCCCACCGGCGCCATTTCCTTTATCGAAAAGGAAACCTTGCCCTATGATGCGGAGGCAGTCAAGCAGCATATGGCACAGCGGCAGCAGACCGGATGTCCGGGTTCCCGCATGCATGCCATGGCGCCCAGACCGGAAGCGGCCACAGGCGAGGTTCCCAGCCAGCTGACCATGTGGCCGGTGCAGCTCAAGCTGGTGGCACCCAACGCACCGTATTTCCAGGGCTGTGACCTGCTGATTGCCGCAGATTGCACTGCCTATGCCTATGGCAATTTCCATGCGGAATTTATCCGTGACCATGTGACTGTAATTGGCTGTCCCAAGCTGGACAATATGGATTACAGCGTCAAGCTGGCGGCGATCCTGCAGCACAATGACATCCGTTCGATTACCGTTGCCCGTATGGAGGTACCCTGCTGCGGCGGCCTGACAGCCATGGTAAAAAAGGCGGTAGAACAGAGCGGCAAGGAGATTCCGGTACGGGTTCAGGTGATTTCCATTGACGGCAGACGGCTGTAATGCTATCATAAACTAGTACAGAGATGTAACATGCCAGATGACAGGAGAGAGAACAGCATGAAAATTGACGGCAATGAACTGGCAATCCGGCAGAATGAGCTGGACCAGCAGGGTTTTAAAAAAGAAGCTTATGAGATGAAAATGGAATTTCTGCGCCAGGTACGGGAGAGTGGCGACCACTGTCCCTGTCCGGAAAGCTGCCCGCACCATGGCAACTGCTTTGAATGTGTCACCGTCCATCGTGGACATCGTGACCATCTGCCCATGTGTATGTGGGATATGGTGAATGAGCGTGTGGCAGCCCTGTCCCATATGACGGAAGGCTCCCTGCACCAGTATGAACAGAAACACGCAGACGAGAAAAATCCGTAAAGAAAGATGCTCCCTTCACAGAGAAAAGGGAGCATTTTTATATTACTATGAGACATTTGATGGTTTTTGCGGAAACAGGAACCGGTGCAGCGGTTCGGTCAGATGCCGCTCCCAGAACCGGATGCACATGCCAACACCAAAGGCGGCAATGAAGGTACCTTCCCGCACGCCGCTGATGTTATGCAGCTGGGTCAGGGACAGAATGACAGTCAGCGCCACAACCGACCAGTCAAAGAAAATTTTACAGGTGGACATGGGTTTTCCGGTGACCTCTGCCAGGGCGAGAGATACGCCATCTGCCGGCATGGAGAGGATATCGGTTGCAACATACAGGAAAATACCCGTACCGAGAAAGCCCATACTGCACAGCATATACAGGAATTTGACCGGATAGACCGGATCGGCAGGCAGCAGGCCGGTCAGCACGCCGGATACGCTGACAAACCAGCCGAAGATGATGGAAACCACAATTTGCAGCAGGTTTTTCCACTGGAATTTCCGGCGCAGAATGAGAATCTGCAGCACGATGTATACAGAAAAGACAAGGGTTGAGCACAGGCCAAGACTCTTTTGCAAAATCAGGCTGAGGATATATGGAATGGTATCAATCGGGGAGACACCCAGACCGGAAAGCACGGATAAATTGACACCGATGGTCATCAGGAACATGCCAATCAGATATATCGGAATACGCCGTTCCCAGTGTGCGGACTGCTGCATCAAATCACCTCTTTTATCAGATAATCCAATTATAGCAGAAAAAACAGCAGGAAACTAGAAATATCTTGCGTAATCTGGCGGGCTGCCGCCGCAGGAAAGGTTTACAGGCGGGCATGTCCCGTGCTATGATAAGAAAAAACGAAAGAAGTGTATCATACCATGTTAATCGAACAGATTCAGCAGGTGATGCGGGATTGTGGACAGCTGATGCTGCAGGCAGACCGTTCCCGGGCGGATGTGGAAACCAAGGGGAGAAGCAATAACCTTGTGACAAAATATGATAAAGCCGTACAGGATATTTTGAGGGAAAAGCTGCTGGAGCTGGTACCGGATGCGCATTTTGTCGGTGAGGAAGAGGATGTACACGAATCCATTGCGTCCGGCAAGGCGTTTATCGTGGACCCGATTGACGGCACCACCAATTTTGTCAAGGATTACAAGGCCAGTGCCATTTCTGTCGCCATGACACAGGATGGGGAAGTCGAACTGGGACTGGTATACAACCCCTATCTGGATGAAATGTTCACCGCGCAGCGGGGAAAGGGTGCATATTGCAATGGAAAGCCCATCCATGTGTCCGACCAGCCGCTGGAGGCGGGACTGACGTTGTACGGCTCAGCCTCCTATTATCCGGAGCTGATTGATGATTCCTTCCGCCTGCTGCGAAAAGCATTTGACCGCTCCATGGATATCCGCCGTTCAGGCTCCGCGGCGCTGGATCTGTGCACGATTGCTGCCGGGCGTGCAGAGCTGTATTTTGAGCTTCGTTTGCAGCCATGGGATTATGCGGCAGGGTCGCTGATTGTCCGTGAGGCAGGTGGTAAGGTCAGCCGCGTGGAGGGCGGGGACATCGACCTGACAAAGGCATGCTCCGTGCTGGCAACCGGAAGTAAGGTAGATGCTTCCTTTTTGCATTGAGAAGAAACGATGTTTATATAAACTAGCTGTATCAATCGTATCTTTGTCTGAAATGCAAAGATGTATGCGACTCCTTCCGTCACGGCTAACGCCGTGCCACCTCCCTCAGAGGAGGGAGCTGTCGCCGTAGGCGACTGAGGGAGTGATATCACAGTTCCAAGTCTGCACAGCAGTTTCAATTGATACAGGAGAGTTACGGTTCAATTTCTTACAGAAATTCTCAGGGAGAATTTTGACCATATCAACATACAGAAAAGCCGCCGCAGTGCCCTTTTTCGGAGCAGCCTGCGGCGGCTTTTATTATGCATGTATCGTGCGGGATGCACGGTTATTCGGTTGCGTTGCTGTCCTCCCATTTGGGGATGGAAACCATTGCCTTGAACAGGTCACCATCAATTTCCACATGGCAGCTGCCGCCCATCAGTTCGGCAAGGCTCTGGGCAATGGATAAGCCAAGGCCGCTGCCTTCGGTATGGCGGGAACGGTCACCCCGGGTGAAACGCTGCATCAGCTCGTCAGCTGAAATATTCAGCTCTACCGCTGAGATGTTTTTCATCGTCAGCGTGACCATGCTGCCGTCAGGCTCGATGGTAATATATACCCGGCTGTTTGGCAGCGCATATCGGGTGCAGTTGGCAATCAGGTTATCCAGAATGCGCCACAGCAGCTGGCCATCCGCATAGACATAGGTCGGTGCCTGGGACAGGATACGGATATCCAGACCGGCTTTTTCAATGGATTCCGACCGTTCGCCCAGGGACTGCCGGAGCAGGGCATCCATGTCTGTCTGGACACAGTGCAGCTTCATGGCGCCGCTGGTTGCCTTGGATGCGTCAAATAAATCCGTGGTCAGCGTGCGCAGGCGCTGGGCCTTCTGGTCCAGGACAGCCAGGTATTCCTGTGCCGCCGGATCCGTGATGTTGCATTTTTTCAGCAGGTCAATATAGGTGATGATGCTGGTCAGCGGAGTCTTGATGTCATGGGAGACATTGGAAATCAGTTCGGATTTCAGCCGCTCGGATTTTACTGCCGTATCTACCGCATCACTCAGACCGTCGGAAATGCTGTTGAGGTCATCTGCCAGTGCCAGCAGCTCCTTGCCGCCATGCTTCAGGTCAATATGCGTATCGCTTTTGCCGGTACGGATCTCATGGGCACCATGGGTGACCGCTTCAAAGCTGTCTGCCTCCCGCATGCCGAAATACAGCAGTCCGGCAATAATAAACGGGATGGTAAACCAGAACATGCACAGCAGCGGCAGCAGGGTGGCAAGCAGAATGATTTTCTGCCGCAGCGGTGTTTTGCCGAACTGCTGTACCAGCCAGCGCACGGAGCGTACCACATATTTTTTAAACAGCCGGCAGAGCAGGAAGCCATCTAGCCACTGCTTTGCCTTGATGCGCCGTACCTGAGATACCAGAAGCACCAGAGAGGCAGCGGCAAAGACCACCGTACCGCTGATTGCGATGCCATATTGCATCGGGGCAGACAGGTATGCCCGATCCTCCCAGATCAGGACAAACATGCTGCACCACAGACCGAACAGGATAAAGTATACACTGTACAGCACCTCAGTCCAGATGCGGTCAAAGCCCACAAGATATGCTTTGGTGTCATTCGGTCTGCGTCCTGCGCCAAAGCACAGCAGGATGAGGCAGATCAGGAAAATCAAACCGGCGGAACAGTCAACCCCAAACAGCTGAATCAGCTGGCTGCGGGTTTCTGTCCATTCTGTTTGCATTGCCTGCAATACAGAGGGTTTCAGGGCAATGTATGCCGTGTCACCGGTGTGAAACGTTTCGTCAGAGATATCGTTCTGGAGATACCCGGTGTATTCATTGTTCAGGTCGGCGAGAACCTTGGAATCAGCAGAGCCGTCCAGAAACTGTACGCCATCATCTGTGATGGTACAGATCATCTGATACCGGGAATCCTTATTTTTGAGCTGTTTTGCTTTTGCTTCGGATACATTGGTCAGCGCAGTGTTGCTGTCCTTGCAGTACACAACATAATCAAACTTCTTATAGATTTGGGAGGTTTCCTGTATATTGCGGTATTCCTCCAGCTTTGCATCCACCTGCTGCTGCCAGTAAAACTGGTATACACCACGGTTCTGGGTCAGCCACTGGCGGAAGTTTGCTGCGTTAGCGGCCTCAATATAGAATGGATCTGCGTCTGGCCTGCGCAGGGCGGAGATGATGGTGTCAATCATCTCATCGGTTAGATAGTTGGTACTGCCTTCCTCCGCAGGATACAGCGGCTGGTTGGTCAGTGAAGCGGAATATTCTCCCTCTTCCTCGTAATCCACCGCAGAGGAATACGCATCATAGATATTG
The DNA here is from genome assembly GCA_004555915.1 of Clostridiales bacterium. Taxonomy (GTDB): domain Bacteria; phylum Bacillota; class Clostridia; order Oscillospirales; family Butyricicoccaceae; genus Butyricicoccus_A. The sequence goes on from SFJM01000016.1 coordinate 40,768, forward strand.
TAGTACAGCTGATCGGTATGCACAAATTTTCCTTCCCGGATGGCAGTTTCATCACTGCCGTAGCCAGCCTGGTACAGCAGATCCTGAGCGGGATAAAATAACTGTTCCGCAAGATAGGTTTCCGGAAGGGTTTCGCTGGACAGCATACGCATATCCGCCATTGGAGATTCATTTTCTTCCAGATAAAGAAGGAATGCCATGGTCTGCCATGCCATCACACCTGCCATCAGCAGGCTCAGCAGCCATATAACAGCCTTAACCCAGCTGTTTCGGGTGAAGTTTTTCCATTTTGTAGCCAATTCCCCACACCACCTTTAAATATTTTGGCTCTTTCGGGTTGATTTCAATTTTCTCCCGAATACGTCGGATGTGGACAGCAACGGTATTTTCCGGATTGTAGGCAGGTTCATTCCATACAGCTTCATAAATCTGGGAAATGGAAAAGACCTGCCCGGCATGCCGGGTGAGAAAACACAGGATGCCATATTCCCGCGGGGTCAGGCTGACCGGTTCACCGTCAACGGTAACGGTTTTTGCACTGTCATCCACCACCAGCTCACCGGTACGGTATACGGTATCCGTGGATTCCTTCTGGATACCACCCAGGGCGGTATAACGCCGCAGCTGGGATTTGACCCGTGCCATCAGCTCTGCCGGATTAAACGGCTTGGTCACATAGTCATCCGCCCCGACGGTCAGACCGTCGATTTTATCTACATCCTCGCTTTTTGCGGAAAGCATAATCACAGGGATATTCTGTGTCTGGCGCAGGATTTCTGTGGCACGCATGCCATCCATGCCGGGCATCATAATATCCATGATAACCAGATGGATGGTCTGGCTGCGGCACAGCTCCAGTGCCTCCAGTCCGTCATGTGCTTCCAGGGCTTCATAGCCTGCGGAACGAAGATAAATACTGATTGCTCTGGCAATGGCGGGATCGTCATCACAGACGAGTACACGGTATGTCATCGGTTTCCTCCTTGCTGTCTATGGTCATAGGATACAAATGCATCTTTACAAAGTATAGCATAAAAATCTTAATATTTTTTGAAGAAGTGAAAAATAGACACAACGAAAAAGCATCCCTGCAGGAGAATACCCACAGGGATGCTTTTTACAAAGAAAAGAGATAGGAAAAATAGGTATGAAAAAATAGGTGAAAGCTAAATTAGCGGGAAGAAGCGATAGACACTTCTGCGTTGTGGTGGGTTTCGCGTCTGTAAGCACCAGCTGTGCGAGGATTGTTTACGCCGATGTGTGCGGAGATGTGACTGTGTGTGTCGTGGTTCGGGGTAAGCTCATCGTTCAGGTATTCATTCAGCTGATCGATCTGGCCTGCCTTAACCATCTGGTTTAACTCGCCAAGGATGCCCATATACATTCGCTTCCTTTCTGGATTCTGAGATCCTGATAATAGAGAACCAAGTGTTCTTGTGTGACGTTCACTTGTTCTCTTCGAGTAGTATCATAGTCTTTTTTGTAACGTTTGTCACGATGCAAATTCACTGAAATATATCTGTTTCATACGGCGGAATTTTTGCGAGTTTGACAGAAATACAGAGGGAGATCCGTTATATGTCGAAAAATTCCAATGAATCAGAGTAAACATATATGTTTTTTCATATTTTATCGCGGCGGAAAAGAAGGAATCTATTCAGAAAGTTGGGAAACATACGGAGAACATGCAAAAAAATGCGTTAAAATTGGTTGAAAACTGTAGCGATTTTTTAGTATGTCCGCCGGGAAAAAGCAAAAAAATCTGGCGGTTCCAGTTTTAAAACGGTTAAAATTCTCTCGCTTTGGAACGGAGCATGAAGGATTCGGATGTATCCAGATGCAGAAAATCCTGCTGTGGGAGCGAAATGGTGCGACAGCAGATGGTTTGTTTTCTGTGAAAAAATATGAAATGTTTCAGCATAAAATCTGTTATAAGAATAGGAAAAACAAGATAGATTTGCACAAATGTTAAATTTTAACGTAATAAAGCAGTAAAATCACAACATTTGTTATTCCGGTCAGCGGCTGTTGCCTGCGGACAGAAAAAATTCCCCTGCACTGGTATATCAATCAAAATGTCTTTTCCAGATAAGCATGAAATTCCGTCAGGTCGGAAAACACGGCTGTGCTCAGCTGCCGCATTTCCTCCGTGGGCGGAAGCAGATCCGGTACCATCACCGGCATCATGCCGGCGGTATGGGCGGCACGGATGCCATTATAGGAATCCTCAATGGCAAATGCATTGGCGGGCTGCACCCCCATTTCACGGCAGGCGGTTTCATAAATATCCGGAAACGGTTTGCTGCGGGCAATGCGGTCACCGCCCAGCACAAAGTCAAAATACTGCAGCAGGTTTTCCCGTCCCAGCTCGCGCTCCACAATCGGCTGGCGGGTAGAGGAGGCCAGTCCGACACGGAAGCCGGTTTGCTTTGCCCATTGCAGCAGCTCACGGGCGCCGGTCTTGACCGGAACGCCTTCCACCGCTTCGATTTCATGATAAATCCTGCTGAGGGAAGTATTGAATTCTTCCGCGGGAAAATCTGCACCATAGTGCTCCCGCAGGATGTCACAGGTATGCTTGCGGGTGGTGCCGACGGTGAGCAGAAAGACCGGATCACTGTTGGCTGCACCGTAATCCTGTGCAGCCAGGTTCCAGCTCCGGCGTACCAGCTGCTCCGAATCCAGAATGACACCATCCATATCAAAAATCAAAGCCGGTTTGGTCATTGCAATATCCTCCGAATCATGGTATACAGCAGCGGTTTCAAGTTGTCGATGGTATCCGGCCGCTGTTCGATGATGCTGGTATAACAAACCGTCCCGCACAGTTCCACAATGATATAGATGGTATTGAACAGCTCCTGAGGATTATGCACATCGCGGAGGGAGGCGTTGTGCAGGCGGGTGGCAATGGCCTTCCACAGCGGGTCACTGGTATCCGGGGAAGTCAGGGTCATCTCAAGGGTGGGCCAGGAAAAATTCCGCCGGATCAGGCGCAGAATGTCCGTATGTTCCGTGAAATAGGTAATAATCCAGTCGGCGAAGGTAATCACGTTCTCACAAAACTGCTCGGCACAGTGCTGTTCCGTGTAGTCATACGCCTGCCGGATGATATCATAGCTTAATTGGTACAGCAGATGCTCCAGCAAGGCATCCTTATCCTTAAAATACAGGTAAAAGGTGCCCTTTGCCACATTGGCACGCTCTGCAATTTCACTGATGCTGGTTTTGGAAACGCCTTTTTCCAGAAACAGTTCAAGGGCAGCCTGCAGCAGGCTGTTTTTCTTTGCCTCTTTTTTTGTATCTATGGTTTCATGCATTGTCAGACAGAGCCTCCCGCGCAACATTGTATTATCCTCAGTATAGCCCACATCTCACGGTTTGACAAGAATCTGAAAACGGATATGATACAATTTGCGAAAATGACCAATAGTCATTTCTCTGGCGGAGCAAAAGCTGTCAAAGTGCATATTGACCAATGGTCATTTTTAGACTATACTGGGTACACAAAAATGACGAATAGTTATTTTATCAAAAAAAACGGCGAAAAAACGCCGGAAAATTCAAGGAAAGGGGCGTTCAAGTAGGATGGAACGTATGGCAAGATTTGTTGTCAAACACCGTGGAACGGTGCTGGCGACAGCCGTGCTGCTGTTGATTGTATCGGTTTTCGGCTACATCGGCACACGGATCAATTATGACATCCTGAGCTATCTGCCGTCCGATCTGGAGTCCATGGAGGGCGAACAGCTGCTGGAAAACGATTTCAACATCGCTTCCACCGCCATCCTCACCGTCGAAGGCATGCATTCCTCCGATGTAGAGGATATGGAGAAGGAGTTACGGGAGATTGAAGGCGTACAGACCGTATTTGGCGTGTATGATGCGGTGGATGCTTCCGTAGCGAAGGAGATTCTGCCGGAGCAGGCACAGGAGATGCTGTATGGCAAAAATGATGCTACCATGCTGATTGTCCGGTTTGACCAGTCCAGTGCATCGGATGAAACCATGGATGCCATTGTACAGATCAAGCAGACCATGCGGAAGGATTGCTTCCTGGGCGGCATGTCTGTCATTCTGGAGGATACCAAAGAGCTGGTGGAACAGGAACTGCCGAAATATATTATCTGTGCGGTCATTTGCAGCCTGATTGTGCTGTTCCTGTTTTTAGAAAATACTGCTGTGCCATTGATTTTTATGCTGGGCGTACTGTTCCCGGTTGCCTATAATTTCGGCAGCAATATTTTCCTCGGACAGGTTTCTTATATTACCCAGGCGCTGGCAGCCGTATTGCAGCTGGGTGTTACCATGGATTTCAGTATTTTCCTGCTGCATCGCTATCAGGAGGAAAAACAGGATAAATCCAATGAGGATGCTATGGTTGCCGCCATTTGTAAAACCAGTACGTCCATTTTATCCTCTTCGCTGACCACCATTGCCGGATTCCTTGCCATGTGTACCATGACACTGGCATTGGGGGCGGATATCGGCATTGTTATGGCAAAGGGCGTGGCTTTAGGCGTGCTGAGTACCTTGATTATCCTGCCGGCGCTGATTATGTATTTTGACCCATGGATTGAAAAAAGCCGGCATCCGGTGCTGATTCCGCATATGAGCGGTGTGGCAAAATTTGTCACCGGGCATCCCAAATCCATTCTGGCAGCCTTTGTGCTTGTGGCTGTGGTATTTTTCCGCGCGCAGGGCATGACCAATGTGTACTATACGCTGACCGACAGCCTGCCCCAGGACATGACCGGTATTGCGGGTACCAACCGGCTGAGTGATGATTTCGGTATGCCGAGCTATCATTTTGTGGTGGTCAGTGATGAGCTGGACAGCAACCAAATGAAGTCTATGGCACAGGAATTTGACCGGGTGGACGGTGTCAAAACCTCCCTTTGCTATGAAAAGTTCATCGGCGCAGGCATTCCGCAGGAGGCCATTCCGGAAAATATCAGCAGCCTGTTCCATGCGGGGGACCATCGGATGGTGATGATTACCACGGAATATAAGCCGGGCACGGATGAAATGAACGGGCAGGTGGAAGTCCTCAACGATATCATCAAACGGTATGACCCGGATGGACTGCTCACCGGTGAAGGTGCCATGACCAGGGATTTGATTGTCACTTCTGACCGGGATTTCCATATCACTTCCTTTGTTTCGATTGCGGCGGTATTCCTGATTATCCTGATTACCTTCCGGTCGGTATCCATTCCGGCTTTGCTGGTACTGGCAATTGAGGGGGCGATTATGGTGAACATGGGCATCCCGTATTTCACAGGCAGTACCATCCCGTTTATTGCAAGCATTGTACTGGGTACCATCCAGCTGGGTGCAACGGTGGATTACGCCATCCTGATGACAACCCGGTTCCGGGAGGAACGCAATCATGGGCTGGCGCCCAAGGAAGCGGCAGCCACTGCCATTGAGACCTGTGCACCGAGTATTATTACCAGCGGTCTGTCCTTTTTTGCGGCAACCGTGGGACTGAGCTTCCTGTCAAGAATTGACCTGATCCGCGGATTGTGCCTGCTCATCAGCCGCGGCGCAATTATTTCCATGCTGGTTATCCTGCTGGTATTGCCCGCCATGCTGATTCTGTTCACCCCGCTGATTGAAAAAACAACCTATCACTGGCTGGAACATGTAGAGGAGCGTGTTTAAATTGAAACAATCATATCGAGTCACAGCGGGCATTATGGGTGCCCTGCTTGCCTGCGGTGCATGGACACCGGCAATGGCAGCGTCAATCAAAAATGAAACCGTTTATGCAACGCTGGAGCCGGATGGCACGGTGAAGCATCAGACCGTCAGTGACTGGCTGCATGCGGATGAAGGCTTGCAGCAGTTTGCAGATGTCAGCAACCTGCAGGATATTGTCAACCTGAAGGGCGAGGAGATGCCGCAGCGCAACGGCAATGCGCTGACATGGAACGTCAATGGCAATGATGTATATTATCAGGGCACGACAGACGCAAAAATGCCGGTGGAGGCTTCGATTACCTATACACTGGATGGGAAACAGGTGGATGCCGCAGCGCTGGAGGGTGCCAGCGGACATCTGGTGGTGAAGATTTCCCTGAAAAACAATGAGACCAAACGGGTCATGGTAGATGGCAAGGCATATACCATCTGCCGCCCGTATTTCACGGCAGTGGGCACCACGCTGTCCACCGATAACTTTACCAATGTGAAAGCGGAGCATGGCAAGGTGGAAACCGACAGCAGTACACAGGTGGTAGGCTTTGTCACCATGCCGGGCATGAAGGATACCTATGGGGATCTGCTGGGAGAGGCGTTTTCCGATCTGACTGACCTGATGCTGGATGAGGTGACGATTTCCTGTGATATGACAGAGGGGGAAATGCCCACCCTGTATTTTGCCTGTGCCGGTGATTTGAATGATCTGGATCTGGAGGGGACGGATGTGGAGGATGCCTTTGGTGATCTGGATGAGCTGAAGGATGCCACACAGCAGCTGATTGACGGCGCAGATGAGCTGGCAGAGGGCTGTGCATTACTGGATGAAAAGCTGGGCGAGCTGTCCTCCAGTTATGTGGCGTTCCATGACGGCATCATTGATGCCACATCCGGTGCCGGCCTGCTGAACAATGGCGCAGCGCAGCTGGCATCCGGTATGCGCACGCTGTCTCTGGGCACAACTGAGCTGGCAGATGGTGCCGGACAGCTGGCAGACGGTGCCAATTCGGTGGCAGATGGTGCGAAAACCGTGGATTCCGGTGCAAATGAGTTGAAATCCGGTGCGTCTGATGTGAAAGATGGCGCAGCCAGCCTGTCCAGTGGTCTGGATACTCTGAATGGCAATGGCAAGGATCTGTCCGGCGGTGCACAGCAGCTGGTAGATGGACTCAACCAGCTGGGGGAGGCATTGGGGGAAGATGGAGATGCGGCCAAGCTGATAGACGGCTCGGCAGAAATGCAGTCCAGCCTGAAAACGCTGGCAGCAGGCATGGATTCCGTGATGGAATCGCTGCAGGGTGCGGATATCAGCAGTGCCAGTGCGGCATTGGATTCCATCGCATCCGGTGCACAGACACTGGAGTCTTCCTTGCATACGCTGGCAAATAAGTCCGGTGTTTCGCTGACCGACAGCGAAAAGGCAGCACTGATGGAGATAGAAGGCGGTTCAGATATTCTGACCAAGTTTGAAACCAACCGGCAGACCGTAGATGGTATGGCATCCTCCTGTGCACAGCTGGCGGAAGGCGCCGGCAAAATTGCATCCGGTGCTTCGGCAATGCAGTCTGAGCTTTCGGAGCTGTCCCAGAGCATGTCTGACCTGCAGTCCGGGCTTTCCCGACTGAACAGTGGTATGCATGAAGCAGCCTCTGGTTATCAGCAGATTGATGGCGGCATCCAGTCGCTGGTACAGCAGCTGGGCGGAGCTACCACCAAGCTGGAGGAAGGTGCGGTTTCGCTGAACAATGGCATTGCTGCCTATACGCAGGGTGTCAGCTCTGCGGCCTCCGGTGCAGCCCAGCTGGCATCCGGTACGAAGACCCTGTATGGCGGCGCAGCAGCGCTGGCAGATGGTACCGGTACACTGGCATCCGGTGCGCAGACCCTGTCCGGTGGCATGCAGGTGCTGAATGGCAAGGTACCGGAACTGACTTCCGGTATCAGCCAGTTGAATGACGGTGCCGGTTCCCTGAAGGATGGTGCCGGAGACCTGTCTGACGGCATGAAGGCATTGCAGTCTGCAAGCACACAGGTATTGTCTGCAATCAAGCAGTTTGACGAAGCAGGCACCCAGCTGGCAGATGGCTCAGGAGAATTACATGATGGCATTGTGAAGTACAATGAGGAAGGCATCAGCCAGATTACGGACAATGCAACCCTGACCAATCTGCGTACCGCGTCCAAGCTGCTGGAAAAGCAGCAGGATTATGCGAAGGAAGCAGGGTGCTATTCCGGTACGCCGGACTCTGTGACCGAGACCAGTACCAAGTTCGTGATGCGTACAGCGGAAGCTGTACAGGAAGAGGAAGAAACCGAAACCAAGCAGGAAGAACCGGAGGAAACCTTCTGGGATCGTGTTCGTAACCTGTTCTAACCCCCCCTACTTTTCTTTTTGAGGAAAAGAAAAGTAGGCAAAAGAAAACCTCAGTGGCTCGCTCCCGCGAGCGGCGAACAGCCGGACGAAAGGTCCGGCTGTTGCCCCCCAAAAACGAAGGATTCATGGCAGCAGGTTACTGTAACGAAAAAAGCCAAAAGCCTCCCTCTTGGAGGGAGGTGGATTCGACGCAGAGCGTCGAAGACGGAGGGAGTTAACGTGTAACGCTTCTGTATCAATTGTATCTCTGTACAGACTTGTGAGTGGGACATAACTCCCTCAGTCTCGCCCGATTTGCATCGGTCTCGCCAGCTCCCTCTTCTGAGGGAGCCTCTGGGTTTGTGGTCTCGTTGAATTGATTGGCTGAGATCAGAGGGAGCGACGCAGGCATTGAACTTCTCCCTCACGACAAAAGCAAAGGAGACATCCGCGGATGTCTCCTTTTTGTGCGCTATTCGTCTGTTTGGCGGCTGTTTCGCCACAAGTACAGCTCTGTCAGCAGGCAGATGGCAAGGTAAATCAGCCAGAAGAAAATCTGGAATAAGAAGAATGGCCCGACTCGTAAAGGATATGGTGCGGGAAGTCCTCCCGTCAGGATGTTGTAAACCATGGACAGCGGCAGGAATGACAAAATCCAGATGTTGATTTTCCAGAACATGTCTTTTGCCTTCTGTCTGGTGTGCTCGGCAGAACAGACCATGCCAATGCCGAAAATCATGCAGCCCATTGCCATAAAAATCAGACCGATGACAAGTGCCATGGCATCTTGCTCGTCATACCATACGCCGCAGGAGGTGGCAAGTCCAATGGCATTGAAGGTTGTTCCGGCAATGGCAAACACAGAGGCGTTAGCCGGAGTTTTTTGCGCCTGCGGCATTGTCGGCTGGATGCCCTTTAACAGGTAATCCGTCGTGACCTCAAAATATTCGCTGAGCAAAATAACTTTATCCAAATCGGGCATACTCTGCCCGCTTTCCCATTTGGACACCGCCTGACGGGATATGCCGATCTGTTCGGCAAGCTCCTCCTGGGATATGCCGCGTTTTCGGCGCAGTTCGCGGATTCTGTCAGAAATCGTCATACAGCAGCACCTCTCTTTCCTGTCTCTATCATACCAGAAATCATGGTTGCATGGCTACCATCTGCGGTTGATTTGTGCGCAACCAACGGTTGCAGCCGGCAGACACATGCATTTTCCCTTGCATACACCGGGTAAAGGGATTATAATAACCCCATATCGAGAAACAAGGAGCAGCAAAATGAAATTCAGTATCGTGATCCCTGTATATAATGTAAAGGACTATCTGGAAAAATGTGTGGAATCTGTGCTGGCACAGAATTGCGATGACTACGAGATGATCCTTGTGGATGATGGCTCGACAGATGGCAGTGGTGCGCTGTGTGATACATTGGCACAGCGGAAGCCGGATCACATCCGTGTGATTCACAAGCCCAATGGCGGGCTGGGTGATGCCAGAAATGTGGGACTGGAACAGGCCAAAGGGGAGTATCTGGTCTTTATTGACAGTGATGACTATATTGCGGAAACCATGCTGCAGGAGCTGTCGGAAAAAATTGAGGAAACCCATGCGGATATCATTACCTTTGGATTCCGTGTGGATAACAATGGTGATACCTCGGCGGTATGCATTGACCCGTTGCCGGAGGATCAGGTGTTTACACTGGAGAGCCTGCCGGAGCTGCTGCTGGCACTTCCCAATGCATGGACACGGATCTATAAAAGAATGCTGTTTATGGAAACCGGCATCCGGTATCCGGGCCGGGTGTGGTATGAGGATATCCGAACCACCACCAAGCTGTTTGCCAAGGCGGGCAGCGTAGCCGCAATCCATCGGCCGTATTATTATTATGTTGTCCGGGAAAATTCCATCACACGCAATAAAAATGTGGCACGCAATCATGAAATTATTGATGCGTTTGATGACCTGCTGGGCTGGTATAAGCAGAATGGCCTGTTTGAACGGTATCGGGAGCAGCTGTGCCGTCTGGCGATTGACCATGTATTCCTCGCGGCATCTGTCCGTGTGCTGATGACTGACCCGAAGCATCCGCTGCTGCAGGAATTTAACCAGTATCTGTACCGGCATTTTCCGCATTTTGAAACCAACCGGTATCTGGCGAAACTGCCGAAATCCAAAAAGCTGGCATTCCGTCTGCTGCTGAAAAAACGGTACCGGACACTGCGCATGCTGTTTCTGGCAAAGGATAAACTGGGAAAATAACATCAGGGGAGGATTTTACTGTTTTGAAATTCAATCGAAATGCGCTCAGTTCGAAAAAGGGCGTTTTGTTGAAAAATACCATCATGCTGTATATCATGCAGTTTTCCACCTATCTGCTCAGCTTTATTGTGGTACCCTATGAGACCCGTGTGCTGGGTGTCACGTATTATGGTAAGCTTGGTGTTGCAACGGCCATCATGGTTTATTTCCAGCTGGTCATTGATTTTGGCTTTATTCTCAGCGCGACAGAGGAGGTTTCCCGTCATCGGGACAATCGAACGCGGGTATCCAAAATCCTGACGGCGGTTACCGTGAATAAGCTGTTCCTGACAGCGGGTTCTATTATTGTACTTGCCATCCTGTGCCGGGTTTTACCCGCATGGAAGGAAGATACAACGTTTTATATGCTGTTCCTCATTGCCACGGCTGTTAATTCCCTGATGCCGGATTACCTGTATCGTGGTCTGGAGCAGATGGAAGCCATTACCGTCCGTACGGTAGCAATCAAAGCCTTTTTTACCGTGATGATTGTTGTCTTGCTCAAAAAACCGGAGCAGTATTGTCTGATCCCGATTTTGAATATTATTGGCTATACCGTAGCGCTTCTGTGTGTATACTGGCATTTATACCGCAGGCTGCATATTACATTTATCAAATGTACGCCAAAGGAAATCTGGTCCAGCTTCCGCCGTTCCAGTACCTTTTTCTATTCCCGTATTGCCACCTCCATTTATACGGCCAGCAATACGGTCATTCTCAGCCTGCTTCCGTCCGGCTCCGGTACAGTCGGTTATTATACGCTGGCAGACAAGCTGATTACCACCGCGAAAAGCGGTTTGTCTCCGGTTTCTGACAGTATGTATCCCTATATGACCAAGAATAAGGATTTTAAGCTGGTCTGGAAAATTCTGAAGATTTTTATGCCGATTATTGTGGGTGGCTGTGCAGTGGTATGTATTTTCGCACGTCCGCTGTGTGAGCTGGTCTTTGGTGCGGGCTATGGAGATGCCGCACCGGTGCTGCGTGTCATGCTGCCGGTCGTCATTGTCATTCTGCCCAGCTATATTCTCGGGTTCCCCACGCTCAGTGCCATGGGGCTGTCAAAATACGCGAATTATTCTGTGGTATTTGGTTCCGCCCTGCATGTGGTGAATTTGCTGGTGCTGTATTTCACCGGACATATGAACATGGTTACGCTGGGGGCGCTGGTATCGGTTACAGAGATTGTGATTCTGCTGTTCCGCATTGCTGTCATCTGGCGGCATCGGGATCGACTGCATACAGATAAGGAGGCACAGTAAATCATGTCTGCCGTAAAGAAAATACAAAAGGGACTGGCATGGCTGCTGTATCGTGCCCTGCCGGTTCAGAAGAATAAAGTGGTATTCACGAGCTTTTATGGACGTGGTGCATCGGACAATCCCAAGGCAATTGTGGATGAGCTGGCAAAGCGTCCGGAACAGCTGGATATTGTCTGGCTGGCAAAGGATACCGCCCATGCAGGTGTGCCGGAAGGTGTCCGTGTGGTACAGTATGATACACCGGCTGCCATTCGGGAAATGTCCACCGCAAAGGTATGGGTGGATAATTGCCGCAAGGGCGCACGGAATAAGAAAAAAGGACAGTATTATATGCAGACCTGGCATGGCTTTGCGCTGAAACGCATTGAACGGGATGTGGCAGACAAGCTGAACACGCCGGAAAACGCGGCTTATGCGGAATATGCCAAACGGGATTCTGCCCAGATTGACGCGATTATTTCCAACAGTACCTTTATGACAAAGATTTACCAGGAATCCTTCTGGTATCATGGCCCGGTGCTGGAATATGGTTCACCGCGCAATGATTTGTTGGTACATCCATCTGCGGATGCCAGAAAAACCATTGCCAAAGCCTTACATCTGCCGGAGGACTGCCGGTATATCATGTATGCACCTACCTTCCGTGCGGATCATTCACTGGATGCATATAATCTGGATTATCATGCAGCATGCCATGCCTGTGAGCAGCGGTTTGGCGGGAAATGGATTATGCTGGTACGGCTGCATCCGGGTGTGATGCAGCTGGCAAAGGATTTGAAGTTTGACAATCAGGTGACCTTTGACGCCACCGCGTTTGATGACATGCAGCTGCTGTTGTCCGCCTGTGATGCCGTCATTACGGATTATTCCTCACTGATGTTTGATTTCGCCCTGACCCGCCGGCCCTGTTTCCAGTTTGCCACAGATATTGATGCCTATAAAACCGACCGGAATTTTTATTTTCCGATTGATGAAACCCCATTCCCGCTGGCAAAGTCCAATGCGGAAATGGTACAGCATATTCTGGATTTTGATGATGCAGCGTATCAGAAGGATTGGGATGCCTTTTATCAGAAGATGGGCTTCTGTGAGGACGGACAGGCCACGCAGCGGTGTGTACAGTGGATTCTGGATAAGGTCAAAACATAACATATTACAGGCAGGTGTGGGAGCATCTGCCTGTTTTTGCGCAAAAAAAGCATGATCTGTTAACAGACCATGCTCAGTGGGAGTCATAGGGAATTGGATTGTCTGTTCTGCCCAATAGATAATCCACAGAAGTATGATAAAAATCTGCCAGTGCAATCAGGACAGCAGTAGGAATATCGTTCTCACCGGTTTCATATTTGGAATATCCCGTCTGTGACATATTTAATAGCTGTGCTACCTGTGTCTGGGTTAAATCTTTATCCTGCCGCAGGTCACGGATTCTTGGGTACATACTGCATCACCTCTGTTTAGCTTACACAGAGACAAAATCGAGGCTTCCATTTTAACCTGTTTCAGGTTAAAATATATTTGAGGTGATTTTATGGAATTGTATCAGGAAATATTGATTCGACTTATAAGTGAAAGAAAAATAGAGGTTCATTTCCCGACGATGGATTTAAACGAACTGATTGAATCAAGGTGTTAGGTCAGTTTACAAGGAACTACACGCAGACCGTGAAACGGGCTGCTGACAACAAACGGCGCTATGCTCCCGGCTGGGTGCATAGCACCTGTTTGT